>CAISJL010000157.1 GCA_903885665.1 uncultured beta proteobacterium
CAATATCAAGAATTGCAATTATCACGTAATGGCATCAAAAGACTTTATGCATTAACACTAACATTAACGCTACTGCTGGCCCTATTGTCTGCGCTAGGTATTGCATTTTTACTATCACATAAATTATCAGCACCATTAAGCGCTCTCGCTGAAGGAACACGTGCTGTAGCACAAGGTGACTTTAGTCGGCGTGTAGCTGTAGACACGCTTGATGAATTGGGGCAGCTAACCCAATCTTTTAATAGCATGACGTTGCAGTTAGCAGAAGCGCAAATTCGCGTGGACCGAAATAGAGCGCAGGTAGCCCAAGCTAAAGCTTACTTAGAAAGTGTTTTAGGTCACCTATCTGCTGGGGTATTAACTTTTGACCGAGACTTGGGATTGCGTTCTGCGAATCCAAGTGCTGGCCAGATTTTAGGCACTTCAAGTGCACTATTGTTAGGTAGTGTTATTAACCAATGGTCGGATGTGGATAAAAGTTTAAGTACATTAGGACAAACTATTAGTGAAGGATTTGCAACACATAGTGCTGAATGGCAACAACAAGTCGAGCGTGAATATAAAGGAAGCATTCAAGTATTATTAGTGCGTGGCACACGATTTGATAGCGCAGATGATATTGGCTTAGTCGTAGTGTTCGATGATGTAACACAATTAATGCAAGCTCAGCGTGATGCTGCATGGTCAGAAGTCGCCAGAAGGTTAGCCCATGAAATTAAAAATCCGTTAACGCCGATACAGCTTTCAGCTGAACGCATGCAGTTAAAATTATCATCAAAATTATCAGATATAGATGCAGCAATGTTGACGCGATCAACAACGACTATAGTAAATCAAGTTGCAGCATTAAAAAGAATGGTTGATGCATTTGGGCAATACGCAAAAACACCAGAACCAGTATTACGACAACTGGATTTAAACGAGCTCGTAAATGAAGTTTTAGCACTTTATGAGTCATGGGGTTCTGTAATTGAACGAAATCTAACATCGAATGTAACTTGGATACTGGGTGACGCCATGCAATTACGTCAGGTAATTCATAATTTATTACGTAATGCAAAGGATGCAGTCAGCACGGTTACAAACCCTAAAATAAATATTAAAACTATTATTAAAAATTCAAGTGTAGAGTTTTCAGTAACAGACACCGGTATTGGATTTCCTGAAAATTTACTGCATCGTGTTTTTGAACCGTATGTCACTACCAAACCTAAAGGGACAGGTTTAGGATTGTCAATTGTTAGAAAAATAATTGAAGAGCATCATGGCTCAGTAAACGTTTCAAATGTAATTCCTAATGGTGCTTGTGTTTCAATAGCATTTCCATTCGCACCATCAGAAGTTAGTCAAGGTAGTCAGGGTATAAATAAGGCTTAAGTAAAATGCGAAAAATTTTAGTTGTAGACGACGAGATTGGAATCCGAGAGCTTCTCTCAGAAATACTCATTGATGAAGGTTATACAGTAGAACTCGCTGAAAATGCGGCAGCAGCACGTGCATATCGAAATCATACAAGACCAGATTTGGTGTTATTAGATATTTGGATGCCGGATACCGATGGGATTACCTTATTAAAAGAATGGGTGAGCTCAGGATTACTGACTATGCCGGTTGTAATGATGTCGGGTCACGGTACTATAGATACTGCGGTAGAGGCCACAAGAATAGGCGCCCATGATTTTTTAGAAAAGCCCATTGCGTTACAAAAACTATTGCTAACAGTTAATCGTGCTATTTCGCGCAGCGAACAGCGCCCCCATTTTTTAGAGGGCCCGGTGGTTATAGGACGTAGCAATGTAGTGCAAGAACTCAAGCAGCGATTAGAACGAATCGCGAATTTTCGAGCGCCAGTATTGCTGGAGGGGGCGCCTGGTTGTGGTTATGAAGCCTGCGCTCGCCTACTGCACTCACCAAACAGTGCATGGAAAATAATTGATCATGAAATGCAGGGATTAGATGCGCCTTTAGATATATTGCAAGCACATCGAGGTGGAACATTATTCATTAGAAATATTGCAGAATTGGATAAAACTGAACAGCGTGCTTTATACATCTTACTAAGTCAGGCAGAGCGACATAATGTCCGGATTATTTGTGGCAGTGTTACGCGTATTGCAAGTTTAGTATCAGAGGGTGTTTTTGATGACCGAATTTATCAAATTTTGGGAGGTCATACTATTCAATTACCAAAGCTCAGAGATCAACAAGACGACATACCAGAAATAGCCGCAGTGATGTTACAAGAGTTTATTATTCAGAAAAAATTAACACCCCGTCAATTTAGTACTGCTGCGTTAAATGCGTTGAGATTACATACCTGGCCCGGAAACTTTACAGAACTCTCAAATGTGGTATTAAGCCTAGCAAACATTGCTCAGGGTGAATTGATTTCAGCAGAAGAGGTGCAAGGTGCAATACCTAAAGAGGAGGTCTTTACAAATGGTACGGTATTTTCATTAGAAGGACCGTTACGAGATACTCGTGATGCATTTGAACGTGCTTATTTTGAACATCATTTAGCGCGTGAAAACGGCAATATTAGTCGCGTCGCCGAAGTCGCCGGGCTAGAGCGCACCCATCTTTACCGAAAATTGAAGCAATTGGGCATTACTAGCACACGGAAAAATGACTAATAAATTTAGAAAACACTAATATTCTAATATTTAGATACTCCCCCTACCCTATAAGCTACCGCTATAATGACGGTTTGACTGTGGGCAATAGAAGGATTGTTGTCAGAAACCACTAACCTTAGGATTGTAAGAATGAGTAATCGTCCAGCACTTGCTAACGCTTTGCGTGCTTTGGCTATGGATGCTGTGCAGCAAGCAAACTCAGGTCACCCAGGTATGCCAATGGGAATGGCAGAAATTGCCGAAGCCGTATGGCACCGTAACCTACGTCATAACCCAGCAAATCCAAATTGGCCCAATCGAGATCGTTTTGTATTATCCAATGGCCATGGTTCAATGTTGCTATATGGATTGCTACATTTGACGGGTTATGATTTACCGATAGAAGAGTTGTGGCGATTTCGTCAATTACATTCGAAAACTGCAGGTCATCCAGAGCATGGACTTGCTCCGGGGGTAGAAACTACAACTGGACCTCTGGGTCAAGGATTGGCCAATGCCGTTGGAATGGCAATTGCTGAAAGGTTGCTAGCTAACCATTTTAATCGTGAAGCTCATTCTATTATTGATCATCGCACTTACGTATTTTTGGGTGATGGTTGTCTAATGGAAGGTATTTCACATGAGGTCTGTTCTTTAGCGGGAACTTTAAAGCTTAATAAATTAATTGCTATATACGATGATAATGGAATCTCCATTGATTCAGAAAAAGCAAAAATGAAGCAATGGTTTACAGATAATACACCACAGCGTTTTGCAGCATATGGATGGCGTGTCATTTATGGTATTGATGGCCATGACGTAGAGGCAGTGGCACAAGCGATTGCACAGGCCCAAGAGGAGTCAACCCAACCCACTCTGATTTGCTGTAAAACTTGGATTGGTAAAGGCGCCCCCAACAAACAAAATACAGGTAGCGTACATGGCGCACCATTAGGTGCGGAAGAAATTGCAGCAACTCGCGAAGCAATAGGATGGCCTTATCCGCCATTTGAAATTCCAGAAGATATTCGTCAAGCTTGGAATGCACGGCAAAAGGGAGCAGTGTTAGAAGACACCTGGAATACCCAGTTTGCTGTTTATACCAATCAATATCCAGAACTGGCGCAAGAGTTCAAGCAGAGGATGTCCGGCGAACTACCAGCATCGTGGACCTCACATAAGGACGAGGTGATGTCAAAGGTAAATTCTGCAGCTGAAACAATTGCAACGCGTAAAGCTTCGCAAAATGCGATTGAATATTTCGCACCGGCACTGCCAGAGTTAGTTGGCGGATCTGCGGATTTAGCGGGCTCCAACTTAACACTTTGGTCTGGGTCTAAGGGTGTCGGTGAAGCTGGAGGAAACTATCTCTATTATGGTGTACGTGAATTTGGGATGGTTGCTATTAGTAACGGCATGGCACTATATGGAGGACTAATACCGTATTGTGCAACATTTTTAGTATTTTCCGACTATGCAAGAAATGCATTGCGCATGGCGGCATTAATGAAACAACGAATCATTTGCGTATTTACTCATGATTCTATTGGCTTAGGAGAAGATGGGCCTACGCATCAACCAGTAGAGCATGCTGCAACATTGCGGATGATGCCAAATATGACGGTATGGCGGCCTTGTGATACGGTGGAAACCACAGTGGCGTGGTCATCTGCGATTGAACATAAGACAGGACCTAGTAGTTTGCTACTATCACGCCAGAATTTAGCATTTCAAAAAAGAACCGAAGCGCAGCTTGCTGCGATTAAATATGGTGGATACATATTATCCGAGCCAGAAAACGCTACACCTCAAGCTGTAATTATTGCCACAGGTTCTGAAGTGTCGATTGCATTGTCGGCACAACAACTGTTAGCGCAAGAGAATATTGCAGTGCGTGTGGTATCAATGCCATGTACGTCAGTGTTTGATCAACAAGAAAAAAGTTATCGTGATAGTGTGTTATTGCCTAATGTACCAAGAGTAGCGGTAGAGGCTGGAGTACGCGACTATTGGAGAAAGTATGTGGGTCTAGAAGGCGATGTGATAGGTATAGACACCTATGGTGAATCTGCACCAGCTAACGATCTGTATACTTATTTTGGGATTACAGAGGGTCATGTCGCTGCAGCAGTAAGAACAGTCTTATTGAAGCTATAAAAAAATTTAAGGGGATTTAATCATGACAATTAAAATTGGTATTAATGGATTTGGACGTATCGGTCGTATGGTTTTCCGTGCAGCAATTCAAGATTTTCCAGATATACAAATTGTAGCGATTAACGATTTATTAGAACCTGATTATTTAGCATACATGTTGCGCCATGATTCTGTGCATGGTCGCTTCAAGGGTGACATTTCGGTTTCAGGTAGCAATTTAATTGTAAATGGCAACACGATTCGCTTCACAGCGCTCCGAGACCCTGCTGAATTAAAATGGCAAGACGTAGGTGCAGATATTGTTATTGAAGCTACTGGTTTATTCTTAGATAAAGCCACGGCAGAAAAACATTTAGTAGCAGGCGCCAAGAAAGTTATTATGTCAGCACCCTCTAAAGATGACACGCCAATGTTTGTTTATGGTGTAAATCACCAAAGTTACGCAGGACAAGCCATTATCTCCAATGCCTCATGCACTACAAACTGCTTAGCCCCAGTGGCAAAAGTTCTTAACGACACCTGGGGAATTAAGCGCGGATTAATGACAACAGTTCATGCAGCAACAGCTACGCAAAAAACGGTAGATGGCCCATCCAGTAAAGATTGGCGAGGCGGGCGTGGCATTTTAGAAAATATAATCCCCTCCTCTACAGGTGCTGCAAAAGCAGTTGGTGTAGTGATTCCTGAACTCAACAAGAAACTCACCGGTATGGCTTTTAGAGTTCCAACGTCCGATGTATCAGTAGTTGATCTCACTGTTGAACTAGAAAAACCAGCTAGTTACGCTGAAATATGCGCAGCAATGAAAGCTGCATCTCAGGGTGCAATGAAAGGGGTCTTGGGATATACCGAAGAGAAAGTTGTATCCACAGATTTTCGCGATGAGACCTGCACCTCGGTGTTTGATGCAGAAGCAGGTATAGCACTAGATAGCACGTTCGTGAAAGTAGTGTCTTGGTATGACAATGAATGGGGTTATTCAAGCAAAGTGTTAGAAATGGCAAGAGTTATTTCTAAGTAAAGATCAAGTCAAATACTTGTAGAGTAGATCGGAAGAGAAAAGGGTAGCAGTTGTGAAATTTTTACGTCTAACAGAGCTTCCATTGACTAATCAGCGCGTATTTATACGCGCTGATTTAAATGTGCCGCAAGATGCGACAGGACAAATAACTGAAGATACGCGGATACGCAGCACAGTGCCAGGCATTCGCTACGCACTAGATGCTGGGGCTGCAGTCATGGTGACTTCACATCTAGGTAGGCCAGTAGAAGGCGCAATGAAGCCTGAAGATTCATTGGCACCAATTGCGAAACGTTTAGCAGAAATCTTAGGGCAACCGGTACGCTTGATCTCTAATTGGATAGATACAGAGTTTACAGTGCAGCCTGGCGAGGTTGTGTTATTAGAAAATTGCCGCTTGAATTTAGGCGAGAAAAAAAATGATGATAGCTTGGCGCGTAAAATTGCGAGCCTGTGCGATGTATATGTAAATGATGCCTTTGGATCGGCGCATCGTGCTGAGGCAACAACTCACGGTGTTGCCAAATATGCCCCGATCGCTTGCGCTGGGCCGTTAATGGCTGCTGAACTAGATGCATTAGGACGGGTGCTAGAAAATCCAGCGCGACCGTTATTAGCTATTGTTGCAGGATCAAAAGTCTCTACAAAATTAACAATTTTGAAATCTTTAGCGAGTAAAGTAGATCAATTGATTGTAGGAGGTGGTATTGCCAATACTTTTATGTTGGCAGCAGGTATGCGTATTGGTAAATCATTGGCAGAGCCGGATTTGGTAGGAGAAGCGCAGGCAATCACCGATATGATGAAAGAACGAGGTGCAGAAGTACCGCTACCTGTTGATGTGGTGGTCGCAGACGAGTTATCGATTCTGGCGCGTGCCAACCCAATATCTGCAGATCAAGTCAGACCGACAGATTTAATTTTAGATGTTGGTATCAAAACCAGTCAGGATTTTGCGCGTCGAATAGCAGCCGCAGGAACAATTTTATGGAACGGACCGGTCGGCGTTTTTGAGTATGAACAGTTCGCAGGTGGAACCAAAACCATTGCGGAAGCAATTGCAGCAGCAAATGCATACTCAATAGCGGGTGGTGGTGATACGCTTGCTGCCGTAGCCAAGTATGGGATAGCTGATCGCATTTCATATATATCTACGGGTGGTGGAGCGTTTTTAGAATTTTTAGAAGGAAAAACCTTGCCTGCGGTAGCCGTATTAGAGCAGCGCGCAAATCAATAATTGTAAGTGAAACGTAGTAGTAATCAGTAAATCAGCTTTTTATAGGAATACCATGATACGTAAAACTAAAGTAGTGGCAACCTTAGGCCCGGCATCCAGTGATGCGCATACTTTAACGAGAATGATTGAGGCGGGTTTAGATGTAGTACGGATTAATTTTTCGCACGGTACACCCGATGAGCATCGCGCTCGGGTTGCGCTCATCCGTAAATTGGCTGCCAAAGCTGGTCGTGCGGTAGGTGTATTGGTCGATTTACAGGGGCCTAAGATCAGAGTTGGAAAATTCAAAGACGGTAAAATTGAACTGGTTGTAGGTGCTAAATTTATATTAGATGCTGAATGCAGCTTGGGGGATCAGCATGTGGTTGGATTAGATTACAAAAATTTACCTAAAGATGTACGTGCAGGTGATACGTTATTGCTCGATGATGGGCGAATTGTATTGGCTGTAAAAAATGTCAGAGGACATAAAATTACAACAGAGGTTGAATTAGGTGGTGTGTTATCAAATAACAAAGGAATTAATCGTAAAGGTGGTGGATTAACTGCACCAGCACTAACGGTCAAAGACCAACAAGATATTAAGTTAGCGGCTGAGTTACGCGCAGATTTTTTAGCAGTGTCTTTTCCGCGTAGCGGCGCAGATGTAAAGTGGGCGCGTGACTTGCTTAAAAAAGCAGGTGGTCATAGCATGATTGTTGCAAAAATTGAGCGCGCCGAAGCAATACCTGCATTAGAAGAAATCGTAGATGCTTCAGATGCAATTATGGTCGCTCGTGGTGACTTAGCTGTAGAGGTAGGCGATGCAATCGTACCTGCTTTACAGAAACGCATGATTCGTATGGCGCAAGCGAAACAAAAGTTAACAATTACAGCCACGCAAATGATGGAGTCGATGATTAGTAGCCCTATTCCAACCAGAGCAGAGGTCTCAGATGTTGCGAATGCAGTGCTAGACGGAACCGATGCGGTAATGTTGTCTGCTGAGTCAGCAACCGGTTTATATCCCGCCGAAACAATAGCGGCGATGGTGAGAGTGTGTATAGAGGCAGAAAAAGAGGCATTATCAAATCCGCTGCCGACTGTTTCACTGAATAGTGATGATGTTGAGCAAGCAATAGCAAGAGCAGTGGCGAACACTACACGTGGGCTCAATATCAAAGCGATAGCGGCAATGACGCAAAGTGGTAGAACAGCCTTAATGATGTCGCGGATGTCAACCGACGTGCCGATTTATGCTATGAGCTCTGTGGTTGAGACGCGTCGCCGAGTCACATTGTTTCGTGGCGTTTATCCGGTAAAGTTCAAAGGCACTCGCAAACCAGAGCAAGCATTATTAATGGCAGAAAAAGAATTACTAAAACGCGGAGCAGTTAAAAATGGAGATTTGATGATGCTCACTATTGGTGAGCCATTTGGACGCGCTGGCGGTACGAATACCATGAAAATTGTTAAAGTTGGAGAACATCGAAAAGCTTAAAGAATAGCGGGCAAGGTTTGTTAGAGAGGACCTTCAAACTTAAAAATTTCTTAAGTTTTTGACGTAGTAAAAAACGCACTTAGATTTAAAAAATAGGAGAATTTATGGCAAGAAATGATTTGGGCGCAATAGCGCAGGCAATGGTAGCAACAGGCAAAGGTATCTTAGCTGCCGACGAGAGCACTGGCACTATTGGTAAACGCTTTGATAGTATTCAAGTCGAAAATAATGAGATTGAACGCAGAAATTATCGTGATCTATTATTTCAAACCAAAGCATTAAACTCCTATATTAGTGGCGTTATTTTATACGATGAAACGCTTAGGCAGCGTTCGGCAGATAGCACATCATTTGTAGACTTGCTGTCCCGTCAAGGGATCTTACCCGGTATAAAAGTGGATATGGGTGCTAAAAATTTAGCGCTATGTCCTGGTGAGACAATTACAGAGGGCTTAGATAACCTCGCAATACGTTGTGATGAATATGTACAATTGGGCGCTAAATTTGCAAAATGGCGTGCGGTGATTGATATTGCAAAAAATATACCGAGTGCAACTTGTGTTGTAGCGAATGCCCATGCGTTAGCCCGTTATGCTGCTATATGTCAACAGTCAGGACTGGTGCCTATTGTAGAGCCAGAAGTCTTGATGGACGGTGATCATGATATTGATCGTTGTGAAGAGGTGACTGAGGCTACACTCAGTGCAGTCTACGATGCCTTGAGAATACATAAAGTCGTGTTAGAGCATACGGTTTTAAAACCTTCTATGGTAATTTCTGGTAAAAAATGTGCTAAACAAGCAAACGTTGCAGAAGTAGCTGAGCGTACAGTGCGAATCTTAAAACGTACAGTGCCTGCAGCAGTTGCTGGCGTTGTATTTTTATCTGGCGGTCAAAGCGATACGCTAGCTACAGAGCATTTAAATGCAATGAATCAATTAGGACCATTGCCGTGGCCGGTATCCTTTTCTTATGGTCGTGCTTTGCAACAAGCGGCCCTCAAAGCGTGGCATGGCAAGCCAGAGAACGTGACTACCGCGCAGGCAGCACTAGCCCACCGTTCACATATGAATAGCTTGGCCAGTATCGGTCAGTATCAGTCGTCCTTAGAAAAATAAAGTAGCAATGTATATAATATTATTTATAAATTAGTACCTGTAATGATTGCGATGTTCAAACGTCGAAATCATTACAGGGGTATCCAGCCACGTGAGCTGTTTAAACGCTAATAAAAAACTATAAACTAGAACGTCAGCATTGCGTGCACAATTTCCGAATTAGGTGCAGAACCAGTTGCGAGTGCGCCAAGTCAATTGAAAGCAATTATTGCTGCAGACATTACAAAAAGGTCTAAAGTGATTAAAAATGCCACTATTGAATTGCAATAACCATTCAGTGAATTGAGACTTAATAATGATCCGCGATCCTGATTCTTTTAATATGATATTGTCTGCAATAGAACGCTTAGTTCGTGAAAAACTGATTCCACGCGAAGCAGAAGTCACTGAAACTGATGCGATCCCAGAGGATATATTGCAAGAAATGCGCACTATGGGTTTGTTTGGTTTAACAATACCAGAGGCCTATGGTGGTTCAGGATTGACTACGGAAGAAGAAGTGTTGACGTCGATGGCGTTATCTTATGCATCGCCAGTATTTCGTTCGCGGATTGGTACTAATACTGGTATTGGTGCACAAGGTATTGTGATAGATGGTACTGAAGCACAAAAAAAACAATACTTACCGCGCTTGGCCAGCGGTGAAATCACAGGGTCTTTTGCCTTGACCGAGCCAGACTCGGGCTCTGATGCCGGCAGCTTACGCACGAGCGCAAGACGTGAAGGTGATGTGTATATACTCAATGGCAGTAAGCGATATATTACCAACGCCCCCGAAGCAGATATTTTTACAGTGATGGCACGCACCGATTTACAGTCTAGGGATGCTAAGGGCGTGTCTGCATTTATTGTAGAGAGAAACAGCCCTGGATTAAGTGTGGGGCCGCCTGATCAAAAAATGGGGCAGCGTGGGTCACATACAGCAGATGTTATTTTTGATGAAGTACGAGTGCCTGCCCATCAGATTATTGGCGGCATTTCAGAGCAAGGATTTAAAACAGCAATGAAGGTCTTAGATAAAGCAAGACTTAATATTGCGGCAGTATGCGTTGGCGCGGCCGAGCGCTTACTCGATGAAGCACTAAATTTTGCAAAGCAAAGACAGCAGTTTGGTCGTGCTATTGCTGAGTTTCAATTAATTCAAGCCATGTTAGCAGATTCTAAAACGGATATTTTTGCGGCACGCAGTATGGTTTTAGAGGCCGCACGTAAAAAAGATCAAGGCACATCAATTACGATGGAAGCCTCTTGTGCAAAACTATTTGCTGCCGAAATGGTGGGCCGGGTGGCCGATCGTGCAGTACAAATTCATGGGGGTGCGGGTTATATGCAAGCCAGCGTTGTGGAACGTCTGTATCGCGATGTACGCTTGTTTCGATTGTTTGAAGGTACGAGTCAAATTCAGCAGCTCCTGATTGCACGTCATCTATTGAAACAAGCATAAGCTTTAGATCATGAGGTCTTTTGTTAATGTAGCTTATGTATTGAGTTTCTTAATTTACTTACATCAGAAAGATACAGGTCATACATATGGCATTTGAACAACAAATTAAAGAGTTGGCTGAAAAGACTGCAGAAGTGTTGGGCATGGGTGGTCCCGAAAAGTTAGCGCAGCGTCGCACCGAAGGTCATCTGAATGCGCGTGAGCGAATTGATTATTTAATTGATGAAGGTTCATTTATTGAATCAGGTCGGTTTGCGCGTAGTAATCGGCCTGAGGTTAAACACAAAACGCCAGCAGACGGCAAAGTTGCTGGATTTGCCCGGATTGCAAATCGAGATATTGGTTTAATCTCAAATGACTTTACGGTATTGGGCGCCTCCTCTGCTGTAATTAATATGAAAAAGATTAAACATGTCAAACAAATTGCGACCAAGAAAGGTATGCCACTGGTATTTTTAGGTGAATCTTCGGGTGCGCGTATGCCGGATCGTATGGGCTCTGCCGGGCGCGGCATTGTGGCGCAAGACCCCACTGAATATCAGCGCTTACGTGAGTCCCCGTGGTGTTCTGCTTTGCTGGGGCAATGTTACGGTTCATCGACCTGGTATTCTGCAATGTCTGATTTTGTAGTGATGCGTAAGGGGGCAATCATGGCGATTGCAAGCCCTAAAGTCACATCCATTGCAATTAACAAACCGATTACGGCAGAAGAGCTTGGTGGTTGGAAGTTGTTGACAGGCGTTTCTGGTTTAGCAGATATGGCTGTGGATACCGATGAGCAAGCCTTAGATGCGATTAAGCAGTTTTTAAGTTATTTACCCAGCAATCATTTAGAGGCGCCGCCAGAGCATCCAGTGCCTGAAGGATCTGATGCCATTACACAAACCATTCTAGATATACTGCCAGAATCCAGAAATCAGGTGTACGACGTTCGTAAAATTCTAAAAGTGATCGCTGATCAAGATTCATGTTTTGAATTAAAGGAGCGGTTTGGCAAATCAATATCTACAGTATTGGCCCGTATCGATGGTAAAAGTGTAGGTTTTATTGCTAACAATCCTTTGTATAAAGGTGGTGCTTTGGACGCAGATGCCGTTCAAAAAGTCATCAGTTTTATGGTCCTGTGTGATTCGTTTAACGTACCTTTGATATTTATGGTGGATGTACCGGGATTTTTAATTGGTATCGAAGGTGAAATTCGCGGCATGCCTGGCAAAGTGATTAACTGGATGAACGCGATGACTCAAGTCACCGTACCAAAAATTACAATCATAATGCGTAAAGACTATGGCCAAGCCTACATCAACATGGCTGGTGGTAAGAATGCAGACGAAGTTGCGGTATGGCCTAGCGCAGATTTAGGATTTATGGATCCTGCAGTATCCGTTAATGTATTGTACGGGGTTAAACAATCAGATGATCCAGAGCGATTTGCGCAACTCAAAAGCGAGGTCGAGCGAGACACTTCAGCATGGGCGCTTGCTGAGCTCTATGAAGCACAGCATGTCCTTGATCCGAGAGATACGCGTGAATGGCTCAAGCGAACGCTAGAGATTCACCGTCAAGGCATGCACAATGGGGTTGGGGAGCATCGGCTAAAAAATTGGCCCACCAGTTATTAATGGTGAGCCAATATTGGGGTTATACATATCGATATGAATGATGCGATTGCTTATTTTTTGTCGGTGTGTATACCCTGTTGCCAAGTAGAGGGCTGACCAAATTTAGTGCTGGCGCGTTTCTCTAGCCAATAACCGTAAACAGCAGGGACATGCGAAAACGGTGATGCAATGCCCAGTTTCTGCGCAGCATCGATTGGCCAATTGGGGTTATGTAACAGCTCTCGACCGATGGCAACCAGATCAGCATCACCACTCGTGAGAATTTCTTCGGCTTGATCGGAGTGCACAATTAAGCCAACCGCCATGGTCATCACCTCGGATTCGGCTCGGATGCGGCTAGCGAATTCCACTTGGTAGCCATATCCACGTGGTCGCTCATTGATAGACTCGTCAGAAATGCCACCAGAACTGCAATCGATCACATCGACACCACAGGCCTTTAATACTTTGCCTAAGGCAATGCTATCTTCAATATTCCAATCGGTTTCGTCTACCGCAGAGAGCCGGAAAAACAAAGGCTTAGAAGCAGGCCATGCTGCACGCACTGCAGTAGCGACTTCTTGAGCGAAGCGCATACGATTCTCGCGCGAGCCACCGTATTGATCTGTGCGATGATTAGAAGTGGTTGATAAAAATTGATGAATGAGATAACCATGGCCACCATGAATTTCTACGACATCAAAACCGGCCGCATCAGCGCGGCGCGCGGCTTGCGCCCAAGCGTTAACTACAAAGTCAATATCGGTTTGTGTCATGGCACGAGGAGGCGCAAATTTAGCAGAATGGGCAATCGCACTAGGACCAATTAGTTCCCACTCTTCGCCATGGTCGACCCCTGGGCAATGGTCTAGTGGTGCACGACCTTCCCACGGAACTGAGCGCCGTGCTTTACGTCCTGAGTGACTGAGCTGAATACCCGCAACCGAGCCATAGTGCTTAATGGTTTGTGCAATGCGTTTCATCGGTTCGATGTATTCATCTTTCCATAGTCCGAGATCGCGAGGCGTAGTGCAACCACGAGGATCCACTTTTGTGGATTCCACAAATACCAAACCAGAGCCGCCAGCGGCGAATTTTCCTAAGTGAATTAAGTGCGTATCATTGAGGTGACCACCATCAGCGGCATAGGTCAGCATGGGCGACAAAACAATACGATTGCGTAGCGTAATGTCACGCAGCTTGATCGGCGTAAAGAGTTTAGCGTCCATATATTCTCCTAAAGTATTTTTGTTTTGTCTATAGAATAATGACACAATAACACAATGAGACGGCGAACAAAAACACCAACACTGCGCTGTTCTAATATCATAAGTTAAGAGTAAGTATCTTAATTAAATCATGGACCTTGTTGTGTGGGGAATTGCCGAATTTAAATCCCCCTGATACGCTGTTACGCCAAGAACATCAACACATGATCGAGGAAGAAAATGACTCAGTTGCTTACGCGTCGTCGCAGTGAAATGGCTAGCCATTCGAGACGTACATCTGTCGAGACGAACGCATGGTTAAGTTCAGCTGCCAGTGAGCCCATCATTGATCCCCAGCGACCGATTGTAGACGCTCATCATCACTTATGGGATAGACCGCATAATCAATACTTATTACCCGAATTTTTAGCAGAAACCGCAAGTGGACATCACATCTGCGCATCGGTATATATTGATTGCGGGTCTTTTTATCGCAAGGTGGCTAATCAATTAATGGCGCCGCTGGGCGAGGTGGAGTTCGCCAATGGAATTGCTGCAATGGCGGCAAGTGGTCGATATGGAAACACGCAAGTGTGTGCAGGTATTGTCGGTACTGCAGATATCAGCGTAGGTGCGTCTGTTGCCGCTTTACTTGATGCACAGATGGCCGCCAGTAGTCGCTTTCGTGGCATACGATTGATCACCAAATGGGATGCCGATGAATCTTTAAACACAGGACGATATATCATTCCTCAAGGCTTTATGTACGATGCTGATTTTCGTGCAGGTTTTGCACAGCTAGGGCCACGACAATTAAGTTTTGATGCGATGGTTTATCACCCACAACTTGTAGAATTAGCTGATTTGGCGCGTACATTTCCAGAGACTACGATTATTCTCAATCATATTGGTGGCTTGATTGCTTATACCCCCACCTACCTCTCGCGCAAAGATGAGGCTATAGATCAGTGGCGCCAAGCGTTAACGGTAATAGCACAATGTCCCAATGTCTATATCAAACTCGGTGGTCTAGGAATGTCATATTTAGGGTTGGGTTTTGAACAACGATCAACGCCTGCACCTTCAACAGAATTAGCTGCAGTGTGGGGACCTTTTTATCAATATTGTATTGAACAGTTTGGCCCGAATCGCTGCATGTTTGAGAGCAACTTTCCGCCCGACCGCGCAGCCGCCTCGTATGCCGTGACCTGGAATGCTTTGAAGCGCGTGGCGGCACCATATAGCGATAGCGAGCAACATGATTTATTTTATGGCACTGCGGTCCGGGCCTATCGTTTAGTGATTGAATCAGCGTAGATGATGTGGAGGACGCAAAAAATGAATCAACAGACGAGTAATACAGGGCGAATGTGGGTGCGGTGTTTATGGATTAAGCCTGTCATCATCAGCGTAATGACTGGTGTTCTGTGCGGTGTAATGAGCGCTTGGGCGCAACAATTTCCAAGCCGTCCGATCACATTGATTAATCCGTTCCAAGCAGGCCCTACCGATACGCAGTTGCGAAAACTTGCAGAAATTACAAGTCGCCACTTAGGCCAGCCGATTGCTATTGTGAGTAAGCCCGGCGCAGGTGGCATGCTGGGGCCAGTATCTATGGCTAAAACAGCTAAACCAGATGGCTATACCTTGTCGCAATTGTCCGTAGGTGCCTATCGGATTCCGCATATGGAGCCTGTAGATTGGCACCCATTGAAAGACTTTACTTATATTATTGGTTTGACTGGATATGAGTTCGCAGTCATTGTGCGTGCAGACTCGCCGTTTAAAACGCTCAAAGATTTTATGGATTACGGTAAAGCAAATCCAGGACGTATTTCGTATGCTTCAGTTGGTGCCGGCACCTCAACCCACTTGTTGATGGAAGATATGGCGATCAAAGCGGGTATTCAGCTATTACATGTACCGTATAAAGGCACCTCTGGCACTTTACCGGCGTTATTAGGTGGGCATGTGATGGCTTCGTGTAATAGCACGGGTTCATTTGCAGCGTTAGTCGAAGCCGGTCAGGTGCGTTTGCTTGCAAGCTTTGGTGAGAAGCGGATGAATCCGAAATGGAACACTCCGACTGCCCGTGAGTTGGGTATTGATGTCGTGACGTATTCGCCCTATGGCATTGTCGCTCCTGCAGGCATGGATCCTAAGGTGGTCAAGATTCTCCATGATGCATTTAAAAAAGCCATGGATGATCCTGAGCACCTGAAGTTACTTGAGCAAATCAATCAGGTCTATTGGTATAAATCCAGCGAGGACTATACCAAGTGGGCAGCCGAGACCTTTAAGCATGAGCGCGCCTTAATTGAGCGCTTGGGATTGCTTGCTAAATAGACTGTTGCGTGATTCGTTGATTAACCCTCACGCTCAGGCCACTCTGCTGCATGCGAACCACGAGCTACTGCGGGACGAGTCCAGTGGGTTGGGGTCTCTGACAAATGCACTGCTGGCGCGAGATGGGTGACTCGTCCACGCGGTGAGTCATGTTGCATGATTAAGGATTGTAATTGCTCGGCATTAAATTCAGTGGGTAGATGCGCATAGTCTGCAGGCTGCATGAGACCATGCTGACGTATCCAGTGACCGGCACTGGCAAGCGATGTGCGCACCATCCAGCTTCCCCCTTCAGTGGCGCGCCGTTCAAGCGCGACCAAGGCGCCAAATGCGAGTAGATAACCCACAACGTAATCTTGTGCAGCATAGGGCATGAATGCAGGTGGCTTGCCCTCCCCTTGCCAAGCAAAACCGTTGGCTGATTGCACGACCGTATCGTATCCGCGCCGCTCGTGCCATGGGCCTTCGTGACCCCAAGCGTTTAATGTGACATAGACAATGCCCGGACGCATCTCAGCTAATGCTTGCGGTGATAGACCGCGACGCGCTAAGGTCCCTGGGCGATATGATTGTGAGAATACATCACAAGTGCTAATGAGTTTGCGCATGATAGCGGCTTGCTCGGGTTGGCGTAAATCAATGTGGGTGGCCAGCTTCCCAATGTTGGTATCAAAATCACTGTAGCCAAAGTCAGCTAAGTCTTCACGAGTCACCCGCAACACATCAGCACCATGCTCGGCAAGCGTACGTGCGCAGACTGGGCCTGCAAGTACTCGGGTGAGATCGAGCACCCGTACACCCGATAAGGGACGCGGACCTGGTGGTAAGGGGCGTGGTGGGGCATCGCCAATTTTGGTAATTTCTAACACAGGCAATTGCGCCACAGCTTGACTTTGCGGTAGTGCAAGCCACTCTGCTTCGCTACGTACAAGACTACCCACGCCGCCATGCGCCACCAGTGCGGCTTCAAGCGCTAAGCCTTCACGTTGGGCAACGGCTGCGGCCACAGATTCCCGGGTCGGCGCGCAACCTAAGACGTTTACATTTTGATCGCGTAAATTAAAAAAGTTGCAGTGTAAATACATCCAACGCTGATCTTTGAGTGGATAGAAACCGGTGAGATTGGTCGGGTCTTCGGGTGGTTTTTCACCATTAATTTTGAGATAACGGGTGCTGCGCAGTGCCGCCGCCGCCGCTTCTGCACTTACGCGGACTTGTTGTTGGCGTCCAGTCTTTAATGCCCAGAGCCGGCTTGCCGCAAGTCCTGCGGCGGCTATGGCCGCGGCACCGGGCGTCACTGCCCGATACCGAGTTGGGAACACGGGATCAGAGCCTGTGATTTCAACGTTGGCGGCGGCATCTAGTGGAATTTTTGCTAGGGTGAGTAAGTGCTTTAAACTATCTTGCATAGTGGGTGTGGTCATTTGAGGTCCTTACAATCCAGGTGATGATTTAGCGTAAAAAATAATTGATAAAAAAGTGGCTACTGTGTTGAATAGGGTATGGTCCGTGGGACGGAACCACGCAAAACCTATTGAATCGTCCTTATTCGATCGGAATATTGGCGGCTTTCACTAACTTGGCATATTTGGCCACATCATTTTTCAGATAGAGGGCAAACTCTTCACTGCTACTACCCACTACATTGACGCCTTGTGCGGTAAATCGTTCTACCATATCGGGTAGACTGATGATGCGCACGACCTCGTTTTGCAATTTACTCAGTATGGTTTGGGGTGTGGCAGCGGGTGCGAATAAACCATGCCAAGCAGATTGTTCATAGCCAGGCAGACCAGACTCTGCAATCGTGGGGATGTCGGGTACGGCCGCAGAACGTTTGGCACTGGTCACGCCCAAGGCGCGTAAGCGACCATTGCGCACAAACGGCACTGTGCTGGGGGTGGTTCCAAAATACATAGAAATATTACCAGCAACCAAATCAGTAACTGCTGCACCCCCGCCTTTATACGGCACGTGAATAATGTTCACATTCGCCATCACATTAAATAAAGCGCCAGATAAATGGTTTGAACTGCCAATACCGGCAGAGGCGTAGAGCAACTCACCGCGGCGTAGTTTAGCCAATGCAATTAGTTCTTTGACCGAGCGCACGGGCACTGAGGCATGGACGACCAATACATTCGGTGCGGTGGAGAGTTGGGTGATGGCAGCAAAATCACGAATCACGTCATATGGGGGCTTACGATATAAGGTCATATTCACAGCGTTGGGTACACCACCAACTAATAAGGTGTGACCATCAGCGACTGCTCGCGCTACATATTCAGAACCAATGTTAGTGCCTGCGCCGGGTCGATTATCGACTATCACCGGATGACTCCAAATTTCAGTGAGCTTTTGCGCTACGGTGCGTCCAACAAAATCAACACCACCGCCCGGCACATAAGGCACAACAAAACGAATCGGTCGCGAGGGGTAAGTTTGCGCGAGCGTCAGTGTGGCCGTGCTCAGCATGGCGCTACAACACCCCAGAAGCACGGTGCGTAGCAGTCTACGGTGGTCAGTAAGATCGGGCATGGGCGGCGGCCTAGAAAAAGAGATTAAAAATATATAATAATCAAATAGTTAGTTTATGATAACTGTTGCTGTGCAGCCTGTTGTCCGGCGATGCGGCCGTAGATGACGGCTTGGCCTAATGCGCTACCGGTCATATAACCTGCACCATGAAAGCCACCTGTTAGCTCTCCTGCAGCAAACAATTGGGCAATCGGTTGGCCAAAGACATCGAGCACTCGTGCTTGCGGATCGACTGAGATGCCACCATAAGTACCAAGAATGGCCGCTGTACTGGGATACGCGTAGAACACTGGCCCGTTCAAGGTTTGCAGTGCTCCACTACCATTGGCTAGGCTGCTCCGACCGAGGGGGTCGCTCAGCTGATGGTTGATGTGATGGTTGTAAGTATCGACTGTGGTTTGTAGGGTGTCGGGCTCAACGCCAATGCGCGCCGCTAATTGTGCAAGACTTTGGGCTGCAATGACTTCACCTCGCGTGAGTGCGCCTTGAAAATTGGACGTAGCGGCGTCCGCCACTGATAAATCCATGATCCGCTCATCAAATATTTGGTATGCCATGCCGTTACTTTGGGCTAAGCAAGCAATACCCAAGGTTTTATAGGAGGCCGATTCATCGCAAAAGCGCAGGCCTTGTTGATTAATGGCAATGGCACCTTTGTAAATGGGATGCAGCAGCGCGCAAGCCTCGGGCGCAGCCTTGGGAAACCAACCAAAAGTGCTATTGAGATAACCCATTTCTGCCAGACCTGCACCCAATGCGGTGGCCAGATATAAGCCATCGCCGTGACTACCAGCTGCACCCGCACCGCAAGCATGATCGAGCTCTGGTGCGAAGGTGTGGATTAGAGATCGATTGCGAGCAAAGCCGCCAGTGGCGAGGACCACACCAGTGCGTGCTTGCAGCGCCAGATACCGCGAGTCGTGTTCAACCACTACACCACAGACGCGCGACTGTGTGCGCGTGCGTACGAGCCGTACTGCACAATGCTGGGTGCGGATTTTTATTAAAGGATGTTCCCGTGCACGCTCGGCTAAGGTGTCCATCATGGCTTGGGCATTGACGCGATTTGAGCGTGCCACCGATTGTGCACTGCCCATTTGCACCGAACTAAATTCAACACCAAGTGCGCATAACCACTGATAGCACGCGAGCTGCTGTTCGGCATAAAGGGTGCGTAAGACGGTGCTGCCAGCACCACCACTACTGCGTTCCAGATCACGGAGTAATTGTGCAGCACTATCCTGAATGCCAGCGCGAGCCTGGATGGGCGTGCCAGCAAATGCGATGGCGCCACCGCTTAAGGCGCTGGTGCCACCCGTATTTGCTTGTTTTTCGAGTAGCAACACTTGGGCGCCCGCGGCGGCTGCAGCCAGTGCTGCACTCAAGCCAGCTAAGCCGCCACCCAGTACGATGACATCAACCGTGTCATCCCAATTGATGAGGCCACTGCCCAGGTGGGCAGTAATAAAATCAGGGCCGCTTAAGCGTGATGTTGGCATGGATCGCTTATTGCGCGGTGGCACCAGCGGCTTTGGCAACCTTGGTCCATTTAATCAGCTCTTCGTTCATAAATTGCTGAAACTCGGCAGGCGTCATCGGGCGCGACTCGACACCGAGTGAATGGAGCTGGTCGGAGACATTAGTGCTACTGAGACCTTGGCGAATCGCTTGGCTAATTTGGGTGGTGAGCACGCTGGGTGTGCCTGCTGGTGCCACAATGCCCCACCATGAATTCGCACTAAAACCGGGCGAGAGCTCAGCTATAGCGGGCAGTTCGGGCATCGCGCTAGAGCGTTTCAGGCTAGTGACAGCTAGCGCTTTGAGGCGGTTGGCTTTGACTTGCGGCACCGCGGCGAGCGCGTTGGCAAAACTCATAGAGACCTCATTGGCGACCAAGGCTACAATGGCGGGCCCCGTGCCTTTATACGGCACATGTACAGCATCTATCCCGAAAGTGCTATTAAACAACACCCCTGCTAAATGCTGAGAACTGCCAACGCCATTAGAACCGTAACTCAGTTTACCGGGCTGCTTTTTGGCGTAGGCAATAAAGTCATTGAGTGTAGTGACAGGGGTGGCCATGGGCACAACCAGAAAATTGGCAGTGGTGCCTAACAGTGAAATTGGCGCGTAGGATTTGACGGGTTCGTAGGGCAAGTTTTTGTAGAGTGCAGCGTTGATGGCATTGCTACCAATATTGGCCACTAACAAGGTGTAGCCATCGGGGGCGGCGCTGGCGACAATTTGGCAGGCAATAATACCGTTTGCACCGGAACGATTATCGATGATGATTTGCTGCGACCACAGCTCGGTGAGCTTAGCGGCAATAATCCGTGCAATCGCGTCGTTGCCACCGCCCGGGGGGTAAGGCACGATTAAGCGCACCGGTCGATTGGGGAAATGAGGCGCCGGGCTGGCAGCCTGACTGAGCGCCCAGTGCAAACCTATCCAGAGGCTGAATAGGGGAAGTAAGCAAGATCTATAACGCATAAAAGCTCCTGTCATACGATCGATAGTGAGTCGTCAATAAGTCGTCAATAAAATAAGTAAGCGCTAACATTGCAGAAGTGCTAATAATAAAAACCAATATAATCAAGTAGTTATTTTAAACGCTCAGGCTGTTCACGCGGCCTAGGCGGTCTGAGGTAAACCCACCATACCGGTCCAATATTGTTGCTGGTCGCCAGTCGGGATATCCACCCGGCTAAGGAAGGTGAGTCTGCCGTCTGCACCAATCCGCATTAAAGATAAGGCTGCCGGCATGTCTATGATCGCGGTGGATCCGCCATCGGGGTTACGCATTTTGTGCGGCTCAATGCTGCCGGTGATTAACAGCTGACCGCTGGGGTCTATCGAAAACGTGCGGACATGGATATTTTGAATCTGGGCGTGTTGAATTAAAGTAGGCTCCCCGGTATGCGGGTCTAGGGCGAATACCGCAATGCTATTCTCGCCGCCGTTAAACACGTGCTGACCGTGAAAGTCGACGCTAGAGTCGGCGCGATTCATGACGTAGACAAAGCGACCATTGGGATGAGCATGGATAGTGCCAGCTAATTGTCGGGGCATCACTTGGTGCGGATTGGCCAGCGTAGATCTCACAAAACTGGCATCAGTTGCGCAGACGTCGCCAACCATGTGATACATGTAGAGCTGGTTTTGGCGCTCCAATGATACATAGAGCCAAGGTTGGGTAGGGTGAAAATCCAAGTGTCTGGGGCCAAAACCATAACCCCAATTCGGGGCGACTGCGCAAAATGGACTGAGTTGACCACGATCCAGATGATAAAAGCGTAGCGCACCAGGGTCTTCGGGTTTGCCCTTGGCAGCGTCATTACCGCGGTCGATGATGATCGCCGCGCGACCGCTAGGTGTGCTCATGACTTGGTGCGGATAGATCCCAAAGTCTAGATCCGCATGTCGCTGAGCGACTGCCGGCGCTAAGCGACCATCGGCGGCGATGGGGTTAATGGTTAAACCGGGGCGCGGTAAGTTATGACCGCTTAAAACATACTGCCCTTGCGGTTCGACACAAATATGCACGGCCCGCGCATAGTGTGTCTGAGACTCGCCATGCGGGCTTAAGGCACCAGTGTGCGGATCGATCTTAAAAGCACTCAGGTGATTGTAGTCAGACTTTAAGCCAGGGCCACGATTGCTAGTGGCCACATATAAATAGCGCCGCGATGGGTGCGGCCAGGCATATTGCACATTGGCGGGTGTTTGAATAGTGGCACGCTGGGTGAGCGTGGCGCGTTGAACATCGACTTCAAAGTGAGTGAGTGCAGAACCTACGGCGCTGTATAAGGCAACTTTGGATGACATACAAACTCCTCTCAACACAAAATGAGTTAAGCCCGTGGGCTAGACCTGAAGATTATTGTGGACTGACACCGGCGGCTTTTAAAACACCAGCCCATTTAATGATTTCAGCTTGAATATATGTGGCAAATTGGCTGGGCGTTGAGGCTGCAGGGTCAATCGCTTGACTGGTGAGGCGAGCATGCACTTCGGGTATTGCCAAAGCATGGCTAATCGATTGATGCAGACGCGTCACAATAGCAGTAGGCGTTTTGCTCGGCGCCACAATGCCATACCAGCTACTGGCTTCGTAACCGGGGACACCGGCCTCAGCGACGGTAACCAACTCAGGCATGACCGCTGAGCGCTGCGCACTGGTGACACCGAGCGCGCGCAACTTACCGGATTTAATGTGTGGAATGACTGAGCCCGAAGTGCTAAATACCACTGCAAGCCGACCTGCGATTAAATCAGTAATACCGGGGCCGCTACCTTTGTAGGGCACATGTAAGAGTTTGACATGGGCCATGACGGCGAACAGCTCACCGGCCAAATGCGTCGAGTTGCCCGTGCCCGCAGAAGGATAGGCTAATTCACCGGGCTTGGCCTTAGCGGCTGCTATGAGTTGATTGATGGTGGTGATGGCCGATGTGGTCGGTGTGGCTACAATCAAGGGGCTAGTGCCTACCAAAGAAATCGCTGCAAAATCACGCCGCGAATCATAGGGCAGTTGGCGATAGAGCGTGGCGTTAATCGGTAAGGTGCTACTGGTTAAAATTAAGGTATAACCATCGGCCTGGGCTTTTGCAACCAGATCCATACCGATGATGGTATTGGCACCCGGTCGATTATCAACGACTACCGTTTGACCCAAGTCGCTAGTAAGCGCTAATCCTAAGGTGCGGGCAATAAAATCATTGCCGCCGCCGGGGGCGAATGGCGAGATGAGTCGGATGGGGCGAGTCGGATAGCTGACGTTGCTCGCCGCCTGACTAGTAGAAACAACACTGAGGATCACAGCGGGGATACAGAACGCACAGAGCAGAGATGAGACAGATGTGAGGATTGCCGGCATCTGCCAGCGTAGATAGTTTATTCGCGACATGGTATTCCGTCATGCTGAGCGGCAAAATGTAAAACATGATCAGCACAAGCCGCTGCTTGTGTGCAGTGTAGATTGTGATGAGCTGAGGGTAATTGCACGAGCGTTAAGTTGCGAATGCCTTCTCGCATTAACTGAATTTGTTCGGGCGAGGTGATCGGGCCATGTGAGGGGTAGATTGATAATACGGGTGCTGTGATGCGAGGCAGATGCGCGGTGGCGTTGACGCGTCCGGCGAGTTTTTGCATAGCGATTAACACTTCAACATCTGATTTGCCTTGGCCGTCGGCAAACCATTGCATTAAGTTAGCATCAGTGCCGGGGGCAAAGCGATCGCCACTATTTTTGGCTTTGGCATAACCGGCAGAACCCATGTTGCGTAGCGCTTCTTCCCAAGACGCGTAACCAAATTTTGAGCGCTCTTGAAAATCAGAATTTAAAAATACAGGTGTTGAAACCAAATTGAGTGTGCGTATGCGATGTGGTGCTTCGCCGGCAAAGATCATGCCGATAATGCCACCGAGTGATTCGCCACAATAATGCACAGACTCGGCCCCAATGGCATCGAGTAGCGCATTCAAATCACCAACATAAGCCTCTGCATTTAATTGCGTGGTGTAGTCAAAGTTGCGTCCAGACTGACCGAGTCCCCGCAAGTCGGGACGAATCACTTTGTAGAAGCGCGATAGATAGGGCACCCAGCGATACCAAAATTCACCCGAGCGGCCATAGCCGTGTTGTAACAAGATATAGGGTGCGTGTTGCCAAGGGTCGGTAAAGTCATCAATCACATAATGTAAATCAGGTTGTCCTGGACGTTGTAATACGGGCATTGCGTTGGTCTTTCTATCGATGAATACTACACATGAAAAACGAATAATGAAAAAATATAAAAAATATAAAAAATATAAAAACTAAAAAACGACTACGCTCCGCCCATACTGGCCAGGGGACGCAGTTAAATACTTATGGCGTGCTGCGTGGGGTATGAATAATCACGTGGTCGGTGATTAATGCATCAATATCGCTGGTACTAAAACCGGCCTCCATTAATACTTCTCGAGTATGCTCGCCCATGTGTGGGGGTTGGCGCGCAAGCCCTGGTTTATGGCCATTCATCTCGAGCGGTATACCCGGGATTTTGGCGTGCGTGCCTGTAGGTAAATGTACGTCAAGCAAACCACCTGCAGCATTGAGATGTACATCATCGAATAAGTCACCCGGTTTTGCCAGTGGTCCGAACGGAATGCTTAAGCGTTCGAGTTTTTCAACTAAACTCGCCAGCGTTTCCGCAGCAAATTTGGCAGTGACTATCGGCATGATGATGGCCCGTTGTTGGGCGCGCTGAGGGTTCGTTTTGAGTGCAGGGTTATCGAGCAGTTCAGCAACACCGAACTCCTGACAAAAACTGCGCCAATGGTTGTCGCTGGTAATGCCGACAAATACGGTTTGGCCATCTGCAGTTTGGAATGGATCATAGACTGCCCACGAACTGGCTTTCGCTGGCATGGGTGGGGGAGCTTTGCCGGTGAGTGCGTGTTGCCCCATGTGTTGGGCCACCAAAAATGCGGTTGATTCAAACAGCGCGCTTTGCACCAACTGTCCGCGACCTGTGAGGTCACGTTCGCGCAAGGCCGCCATGATGCCGAGTGCGCCAAACATACCGCCCATGATATCGACGACAGAAGCGCCCGCCCGTAGCGGCATACCGGGCGGCCCAGTCATATAGGCTAAGCCGCCCATGTATTGCACAATTTCATCCAGGGCCGCACGTTTTTCATAGGGGCCACTCAAAAAGCCTTTTAAGCTGCAATAGACGAGACGCGGAAATTGACTCGCCAGTTGGCTATAGCCTAAACCCAAGCGATCCATCGCCCCATACGCAAAGTTCTCAATTAAAGCATCAGCACCAGCAATCATTTTAAGCACAACCGCTTTACCGGTTGGATTTTTAAGATCAATCGAGACGCTGCGTTTGTTGCGATTAAATACGGGGAATAATGCTGAACCAAACCCCACATTAGCGCGGGTGCGATCGCCTTCTAGCGGTTCGACTTTGATCACATCTGCACCTAAGTCAGCTAAGACCATGCTACAAGATGGCCCCATCACGGTATGACCGAGTTCAAGAATGCGAATTCCAGCTAAGGGGCCGGCGCGGTTGGGGCTTGCGGTTGCGGTGTTATTCATGGTCATTTATTCCTGGTCGTGCGTTATAAAAAACGGTTAACACAATTGTCTGTGGCCATTCTAGGGCGCGGACACTGTCCAACCGTTGCATTCTAATCCCGTCGGTGTAAAAAGTTAGGCTTGCGGCGAGATTGTGGACACGCGCTAGGCCCTATTTATTCGGGGCGTATCCCCGCATTGCGAACGATCTGGTCTCATGAGCTGAATGGATCTCTTTAATCAGTCCTTGGTTAAGGCTGCGTGTGCACAGCAGCTTGTTTCAGGTCATGGATCCGTTTCTTGATCAGCGCTGCTTTTTATCGTAAGCTGTAGGCCAAAGAAAATATAAAAAATACAAATAAATCATATAGTTAGTAGTTTTAAATAATTGTTAAGTGTCGCCGCTTTGTGCAGTGATTGAGAGGATACGTTATCGGTGAGCGCCCTCGCCAGTGCTACAGTTGCGCATGACGACTGACCCAAATCACACATTTAAAATTTTTCAAGAAAGATCGCGCCATGATTTATACCATGCAAGGTAGTGCTGCCCTAGGTCGGCGTACGGTGATTGAGTCACCAGGAACCGGTCTGCCGCATTGGGGCACGGTGTATTTTGGGCCACGCTCATCGACCAGTGTGGCCCCCGGCCCGCAGACCACCATGACGGAAATGGCGGCCAATGAAACCATAGTGCCGCATTTTCATGGCATTACTCAATTTCAAATATTTGCCGCAGGTTCAGGCACGATTGGTAAAAATGCCGCGCCCTTGCAACCCTTGACACTGCAATATAAAGACCATCATACCGCCTACGGCCCAGTGGTGGCGGGAGCGCAGGGTTTAACTTTTTTTGCCTTGCGCATCAAAACCGGAAATTCCGCACCCGTGTATTTAGATCGACCCGGTTACCGTGATCAGTTACAACCCAGCCCGCGCCGTAACCTAATTTCTGCGCCATTGGGGTTATCTATTGAGCCAGTCTTACAACATCGAAACACGGTCACTTGGGAACCGATATTTGTACAAAATCCGGTGGCTGATTGTATGGACGCGCACATGGTGCGCATGGGCGCGGGTCAGACGACGCTATGCCCCGACCCCAGTGCCGCAGGCGGCTATTACGTGTTTGTGGCCAATGGCAGCATGGTTCACGATGGTGCAGAGTTTGGTTTATGGTCGATGATTGTGGTTGAGCGCAATGAGGCGGCGCTGCCACTGGTAGCAGGCCCCAAAGGCTTAGAAGCATTGGTAATGGTGTATCCGCGTGAGGCCGATGATTACCCATTGAATGAAGTGTGAATGAAGTGGGTTGCTATGTATAAGGCTAGTCTATAAATCCTTTCTTCACTGAAGTTGATTGAAAATGACTTAAAAGAATGCAGCTATGAACATAATATTGACACTAGGTTTACGTCTGTTGTTTGGCGGCAGTTACTTTTTAACTCTGCTGACCGTGCTGACGTTGTGCACCTTATTAAACCGCGTATCGGCTGAAGAGTTTCCAGCGCGTCCCGTGCGCTGGATTATTGGCTTCCCGCCAGGCGGCAGTTCCGATCTACAAGGCCGTTTATTTGCCGACAAACTGAGTAAAATTTGGGGGCAACCGGTGGTGGTAGAGAATATTTCAGGTGCCGGTAGTGGTGTAGCGGCCAGCACTGTGGCGCGCGCGAAAGCCGATGGCTATACCATTTTTTTTGTGACGCATCCGGTGCTGGCGGTCAATCCGTTTATCTATGAAAAATTAAGTTACGACCCTGAAAAAGATTTTCTACCAGTCATTAAATTAAGTGATAGCCACAACGTATTGTTGGTCAATGCCAGCTCGCCCTATCGCCAAGTGAGCGATCTGATTCGCGCGGCTAAAGACAAACCGGGCAGTCTAAATTTTGGCTCAGGTGGCCTAGGTACAACCCAGCACTTAACGGCAGAGAGTTTTAAAGCAGCAGCAGGTATTCAACTCACCCATATCCCCTATCGCGGCACAGGCCCTGCAGCCACCGCGCTACTGGTTAATGAAATTCAATTGCATTTTGACGGCACGTTTTCAGCTATGGCGCAAATGAGTGGTGGGCGGGTGCGTGGTTTAGCGATCTCGAGTCTACAGCGCCTACCGACTTTGCCCGATTTACCCACGCTCAACGAGAGCGGATTGCCAGGATTCGAAGCCACCCTCGCCTATGGTTTGCTGGTGCCAGTGAATACGCCAGTAGCGATTGTGAATCAGATTAATCGCGATACTTTGAAAGTGTTGCAAGATGCCGTGCTCAAAAAACAGTTACAAGACCAAGGCATTTACTTGCTAGGCAGCACTCCAGAGCAATTTAAAGTGTTCTTAACCAATGAACGTAAAAAATGGGGCGAGCTACTCAAGCGCTTGAATATTCGAGCCAGTTAATTGATCAGTGCAGGCAAAATCAGCGCATGGATGTCGAATCCGCTCTACCCAACACAGCGTATTTTATTTTTGTAGCAGTCATAAAACTGCTCAGCACAGTGACTGCTGTAGTCACTCCATCCCTTGCGATCGCTAATCGAGTGGGTTTATGCAATATTTATAATGTATCCTAATGTGGTTTTAAATTAGATCGCTACCGATCTCTACGAAATGCGCATTGCCTCTTGCCCTAGTTCGCTGTCACCTTTGCCGCTTTAATCACTTTAGTCCACTTCGGGATTTCTGCGCGCACCATACGGGCGAACTCTTGCGGGCTACTGCCCACGGGCTCTGCCCCATCGACGAGAATTTTGGCGCGCACATCGGGAGAAGTCACTGCCGTGGCTAAGTCTTGATGCAGTTTTGCCAATAAGGCGGGTGCAACCCCGGTTGGCGCCATGACACCGGTCCAAGACGACGCATCGTAGCCTGCGACTCCAGACTCAGCAATGGTGGGGACTTCGGGCAGTGCGATAGAGCGCTTTGCCGTGCTGACCGCAATGGCGCGCAACCGACCCGACTTCACATGGGGCAGTGAAGGCAGAATAGTGCTAAACATCAGTTGCACTTGGCCTGCGACTAAATCAACAATTGCCGGAGCGGCACCGCGATAAGGCACATGCACCATTTCGATTTTAGTCATCAATGAAAATAGCTCGGAGGCCAAATGACCCCCACTACCATTACCCGGGGAACAAAAATTTAACTTACCAGGGCGAGTGCGGGCATAAGCGATAAATTCGCGCACATTGGTTGCGGGTAGCCCTGGATGCACGGCAAACACATAGGGCTGAATCGCCATCTGGCTGATTTGCACCAAGTCTTTGAGCGGATCATAGGGCAGCTTGGCATGGAGTCCGGGGTTAACACCGTAGCTACTGGAGGACATCAACAAGGTATAACCATCGGGTACTGATTTCGCCACTAAGTCAGTGCCAATAATCGTGCCTGCACCCGGCCGGTTGTCGATGACCACCTGCTGTCCCCACATCTCGATCAGCTTGGGGCTCACCAAGCGCGCTACGGTATCTACACCGCCGCCTGGTGGAAACCCCACCACAATGCGCACGGGGCGCGTGGGATAAGTAGGGGCTGCTGCGCTGACGTTGGTGCACAGTAGCGCTAATACACTCAGGCCTAGAAGCTTGTGGCTGCTGCCGAACGATTTTATAATGTTCATAATATGTAAAATAATCAAATAGTTAGTAATAGTTTAGTAATAGTTAGTGTTTGAATGGGCATCTGTTTACTGAGCTTGCAGATTAGCATTACGTACCACTTTACCCCAACGATCGATTTCATGTTTGATATAGGCGCCAAAGGCTTCGGGACTGTTGGGCGCGACTTCAGCGCCGGTTGAATTAAATTGGCGAACAACCTCGGGTTTTTGTAGCACCTGCACCAAGCTTGCATGTAAGTATTGAATAATCGGGCGTGGCGTTTTGGCGGGCACCAGCACACCATTCCAGGCGGTGATGATAATGGCGGGATAACCCACCTCGCCCATGGTGGGCACTTGTGGCAAGGCATCAACCCGATGGCTGGTGGTGACCGCCAGCGCGCGTAGTCTGCCAGCTTGAATTTGGGGCAGCAATGCCAACACCGTGCCAAAGGAGACTTGCACTTGGCCGCCAATTAAGTCGGTAAGCGACTGACCAGTGCTTTTGTAGGGGATATGCACAATGTCTACACCGGTGACTAATTTAAACAACTCACCTGCTAAATGCGGCGAGCCACCAGTGCCAGAGGAGGCAAAGTTAACCTTACCCGGGCGAGCTTTGGCGTACGCAACAAACTCTTTAACATTAGCCGTGGGTAACGCAGGATGCACCACCATCACGTTAGGCGCGAGCGAGACCAAACTAATGGGCGCGAAATCACGCACCGCATTATAGTTGAGGTTGCGATAAAGCGTAGGGTTCACGCCAAAAGTGCTAGAGCTTCCCATCACCCAAGTGTAGCCATCGGCTGGTGCATGCGCTGCTAGATCAGCACCGATATTGCCACCTGCCCCGGCGCGATTATCAATCACCACTTGCTGACCGAGGATAGCGGATAAGTCGGGTGCAATATTACGCGCAGCGATATCCACGCTGCCACCCGGGGCTAGCGGCACAATAAAGCGAATCGGACGCGTTGGATAATGTGGCGGCTTGCTATCTGCGGCGAGACTGATGGCAGGCGTGAGCCCGCAAGCGCTGAGAAACGTGGCACAGCGTATGAAAGTGTTGAATACAGTGGAAGGCATGGTGTTGGGTGAGGATATGGTTAGAGATGATTAATATGAAAACTCAAGAATTGTGTAGATTGTACGCTCATCTGTTCTGTAATGACAGATGCTAGGATAGATTGCCAAATACGCCTAACATATTGTGGGCGATTGAGCGCTGAAGTCACAGTGATCTTATATGATGGCGGTTTGAGGGTGGCTTGCTGTGCAGGCAGGCTAAATCAGATTAATGATGAATAGTCGATGATCGATGGTTGATGACCGTTAATCAATAATCAATTTATAGATTTTGGAGAATATCAATGAGTCAAGTTGCACTCACCGCTGCGATTGCAAAGATGTTGGTAGAGACTGCGCCCGATGCGTATCCGGCGTTGGCGATTGAAAAGTCTACCAAAGTCATTATGGATACGTTTGCCGCAATTTTGTCGGGCGCGGGTAGCGAAGTAGCGCATCCGCTGGATCAATACATGGCATTGTCTGGCGAGAGTGGTACTAGCCCAATTATGGGCACTGCGCGGCAGACCAGTGCGGAGATGGCAGCATTGGTGAACGGCACTTATGGCCATGCGCTTGATTTTGACGATGTATTGTCGATGATGCCAGCGCATCCGAGTGCGGTGATTGTGGCGGTGTTGTGTGCGGACTTACAACACTATCCGTTATCGGGCCGTGCGTTTATTGATGCGCATATTATGGGTGTGGAAGTCGGTGCAAAAATTGGTTTAGGGATGACCACCGAGCATTATCATCGCGGCTTCCATGGCACCGGCACCTTGGGTATTTTTTGCGGGGTTGCAGCCTTGGCCAGAGCCTATCGACTAGCGCCCGCGATCAGTGAGATGGCGTTTGGTATTGCGGGCTCTATGGCCAGTGGTATACGGCGTAACTTTGGCACCATGACTAAACCGCTACATACAGGTTGGGCTGCGCGCAGTGCGCTCACCGCAGTGCGCTTAGCCATGAGTGGCTTTACAGCAGCGCCTGATATTTTTGAGGCAAAGTCAGGGTTCTTTAGCACTTACGGTGTAGCGCAATCTGACCCAGTGGTGGCTTTGCAAGGCTTGGGTCAACCGTGGGTGATGACGGATCCAGGAATTGCGCTGAAAAAATTCCCGTGTTGTTATGCGTCGCATCGTGGTATGGATGCAGTCTTGGTGTTGCGTGAGCGTATGGGTGTGACTGCCGATGCGGTAGCGCGACTGGAGTGCCGGATGCCTGAGGGTGGTATGCAAGTATTGACTTATCCCACGCCGACCACTGGTTTGGAGGGCAAATTCAGTTTGCAATATGCACTCGCTGCTGGATTGTTAGACGGCGCGTATTCTTTGTGGTCATTTAGTGATGAGGCTGTGAATCGACCCGCGATTCGTGATCTATTGCAACGTGTGAAAGCCTATGAAGATCCGTCTTGTCGCGGTGATGATCCTCTGTTTGAGACGCGTAGTTCGGGCAGTCGTGGTTTTGTTGAAGTTGATTTTGTGTTACACAATGGTCAGACCGAGACCGTGCGTGTTGCCAAGGCGCCAGGTCATCCATCTCGTGAATTAAGCTGGGATGAGTTGGCACATAAGTTCCGTGATTGTGCAGCACATGCCGGATTGAGTGCCGCACAAACCGATCGCGCGGTCAGTGCTTTGCAGCAATTACAGTCACAAGATCAAATGGATACGATCATGCACAGTTTGCGTCAACAATAAGACTAAGCCAATAAGACCAAGATCCGAAGATCCAGCCACGACTCAATACGAAGGAGCAGACCATGCAGATGCACAGTTCAGAAATGCATAATTCAATGGTAGAGGTTGACGGTACTGTTGGTGTTAAACGTCGACTGGGTCGCAGTCTCACTCATCGCAACGCCACGCAAGGTGCGCGTCGCGTGTTCAGTGGCCTAGCACTAGCTGCGACGGTGTTCGCTTGCACCGCACTGAGCAATGCCCAAAGCCCAGCCTTTCCGGTGCGACCCGTGCGCTTGGTGATTCCGTTTGCACCGGGTGGTGGTACGGATATTGTCGGTCGTTTGCTGGCGCAAAAACTCAGTGAGCAATGGGGCCAAGGGGTCAGGGTTGAAAACCCGGCTGGTGCTAATGGTACGATTGGCGCCACGATGATTGCGAAGTCCCCAGCGGATGGTCATCACTTGTGTTTATTCACCACCAGTCATACGGTGAATGTGACTTTGCAGGGTATTAAGCAGCCCTATGATTTATTGAAAGACTTCACGCCGATTATTCATGTGGCGGTACAACCCTATGTGTTAGTGGTGCGCCCCGATTTAGAAGCCCGTAGTGTGAAAGAGTTGATCGGACTCATTCAAGCAAAGCCTGGTGCAATCACCTTTGGTTCTTCGGGTGTCGGTGGTCTGGTACATTTATCGGGTGAATTATTGGTATCGTTGGCAAATTTAAAAATGCAGCATATTCCCTATAAAGGCGGCGCTTTGGCAATGATGGATGTGATCGCCGGTCGGGTTGATTTGATGTTCACCAGTTTGAATCAATCTAAAACCTTTATTGATGCCGGTAAGTTGCGTCTATTGGCGGTGACCAGCGCTAGCCGTTCGTCAGCCATCCCGCAGACTCCCACCATGCAAGAGGCTGGAGTGCCTGGTTATTTAGTCGAGTCGTGGTATGGCGTAGCCGGCCCTGCGGGACTGCCAGCTCCAGTTGTAGAGAAAATTAATCGTGATTTAAATCAGATTTTGCGCACCTCAGAGATGCGTGAGCGATTGGCAAGCGATGGGGCCACACCAGCCGGCGGCACGCCGCAACAATTTGCAGATTATCTCCGCCACGAGGTTGAGAAATGGCGGCGCACAATTCAATCGGCGGATATTCCGATCGGAATATAAGTGTGGATCTTAGAGCTCGTGTTAGCGGTAGAGTTAATTTTAATGTAAGTGACTGTGTTGGATGTTGATGCGACATCGCTGGCGTCGGGGCCTGATTGTGTTTGAATTGGCGTTTAAATTAGCGTTTAAATGTTTGGCGCTCGTGTGCTTGGCGGCCTTAGGCCCGAACCTATGTGCAGCGCCGCAGCCCATGGTCAGTGCGATGCACGCCAATCAAGCGGGCTATGTGCACTTTTGGGAAATGACCCTCGCTAACGGCGAGCTTGAAACCCAAGTCGGTATGGCGTTGCAAGATCAACGGATTGTGTGGTCATTACCGGGTTTGGGCGTGCGTGTGACACCGTTTATGGCCAACGGCGTACTCGCCTTAGAGGGGCAGCGCTTTCAATTGCGTTATCGTTATGGCCTTGCCCCTTTGTTGAGTCCGCAAGCCTTACAAGTGTTTCGCCAAAGTTTGCTGCGTCGGGTTGCGGTAATTGTCGGTCGGCGCATCCCCTATTGCCCGCTCAATGGCGAGCGGCCAGGGGTCTGTATGAGCTGTATGGCCTTGGTGTCGCAGTTATTGTTTCCGGGTCAGCGCTTGGATTACCCACAGTTTCCGCCACAGTTCCCGCGTGTTGCTGGTGAGTCTTACTACACCACCGAGGATTTATTGCTGTATTTAAGTGGCTTTGATCGCTTGCCTAGCACTGCCCGCGATGCGCAATTAGCGCAACTTCAAGCCTCACCCGCGTTGCGCGAAGATTTGTTGCGATTGACAGAGCGCTATGCGGAGGTATTGCCGCTAGCCGCACCGCCCACTGCGGTTCCAACGCAGGCCCGACCGCGCCGCTAGAACTGCTCGTCGGGGTGTAGATAGCGCCATTGGCCTATGGGTAAATCGCTCAGCATGACTTTGCCAATACGCACGCGTTTGAGTCCTACTGCCAACAAGCCGACTAATTCGCACATACGACGGATTTGGCGCTTTTTGCCTTGGCGCAGTACAAACCGCAGTTGGTCACGGTTTAGCCACGATACTTCAGCCGGCCGTAGCGGCTCATCGTCAAGACTTAAACCATGATTGAGTAAAGCCAAGCCCTGCTTGCTGAGTTTGCCGGTGACACGAACTAGGTATTCTTTTTCTACCGTGGAGTGTTCACCGATCAAGTGCTTGGCGATGCGACCATCTTGAGTCAGCACTAATAGGCCGGTGGAATCAATGTCCAAGCGCCCTGCTGGCGCTAAGCCGCGCAGTTGGCGCGGGTCAAAGCGCAGCTGCGAGCGGTCCTCGCTGTAGTGATTTTCAGCGTTGATTAAATCAATTGCCGGCTTGTAATCTTTCTCGGGTTGCGCCGAGACATAGCCAATAGGCTTATTCAGCAGGATGGTCAGGCGTGCGTCTTGTTGCTGATGAGCGGCACGAGTCAGGGTAATAGTTTGGTGCGGGAGGATGCGGGTGCCCAGCTCGGTAATGGCGATGCCATCGACCAATACCCAACCGCGTTCGATGTACGTATCTGCCTCGCGGCGCGAGCACAAACCCTGTGCCGACATTAATTTAGAGAGTCGAATTTTTTCCATGAGCTGATCGGAGTTATCAAGTAGATTTTTAATAACTATTTGATTATTATATACTTTTTAAAATAGTTAGCGCCTACACTCAGCCGGCCAAGGTGCTGAAAATTTTAGCCGCTGACTCAATGGTGCGGTCTATATCTTCGGTGCCATGGGCGCTAGAGACGAAGCCTGCTTCAAATGCCGAGGGGGCAAGGTAGATGCCGGCACCGAGCATGGCGTGGAAGAATTGGTTAAAGCGTGCTTGGTCGGCACGCATCACTTCGCTGTAACTGGTGGGCACTTCGGCCAAGAAATACAGACCAAACATGCCGCCGACATGGCGCGCCGAAAAGGGTACGTGGGCTGCGGCTGCCGCAGCGCTCAGGCCAGTACACAATTTGGCTGTCTGGCTAGATAGCTGCTCGTAGAAGCCTGGCGCTTGAATTAAGGTGAGTGTAGCCAAGCCTGCGGCCAAGGCCACCGGGTTTCCGGAAAGTGTGCCCGCTTGGTAGACCGGGCCTTGTGGCGCGAGGCATTGCATGATGTCACGCCGTCCACCAAAAGCGCCTACAGGCAAGCCACCACCGATCACTTTGCCCAGAGTGGTGAGGTCGGGTTTAATGCCATAGAGCGCTTGGGCGCCACCCAAAGCAACCCGAAAGCCAGTCATCACTTCATCAAATATCAAGACACTGCCATGTTGGGTACACAGCTTGCGAAGCAGCTCTAGAAAACTGGGCTGTGGCACGATCAGGTTCATATTGCCGGCAACCGGCTCGACAATGACGGCCGCAATCTGCTCGCCATGTTGGGCGAAGGCTAGTTCTAGCGCCGCCGGATTATTGTATTCAAGCACTAAGGTATGGGCGGCAGTTTCTGCCGGCACTCCGGCTGATGAGGGCTGTCCCAGGGTAAGCGCGCCAGAGCCCGCTTTAACCAAGAGGGCATCAGCGTGGCCGTGGTAGCAGCCTTCAAACTTAATAATCAGATTGCGTTCGGTGAAGCCACGCGCTAGGCGAATAGCACTCATAGTCGCCTCAGTGCCAGAGCTGACCAAACGCACTTGTTCTAAAGATGGCATGAGTTGCCGCAGGACATCTGCCATAGTCACTTCGATTTCGGTGGGCGCGCCAAACGAGAGTCCGCGCTCTGCCGCCTGTTGCACCGCTTTAACCACGGCCGGATGAGCGTGACCGCAAATTAATGGCCCCCATGAGCAGACATAATCAATAAAAGCATGGCCATCAACGTCCCATACGGTTGAGCCTTTGCCGCGCTGGAAAAACAAGGGTGTGCCACCGACGGATTTAAAAGCGCGCACAGGTGAGTTCACGCCACCGGGAATGGTCAGTTGCGCATGGTTAAAGAGTTTTTGACTTTTTTTCATGGTCAAGCAATCAATTCTGATGAGAGGAAGTGGGTGGAACAAATAAATTGTGAAATTGACGAGCCCTCGCGTAGACATCAGGCGCAGCAAACAAATTAGAAATTAGGGCGATTGCCGATACCCCAGCGTCGATCAGTGAAGGGGCGTTGTCAAGGGTAATACCACCAATTGCCACGATAGGCACGGGCAGTAATTGGCGTGCTGAGCGAATTAAAGACAGCGGAGGTCGTGGTGCAAAGGGCTTAACCGAGGAGGGGAAAAAACTGCCAAACGCAATGTGATCAGCCCCTGCCGCCACAGCGGTTTGCGCTAACTCAAGTCGGTCGTAACAAGACGCGCCCAGACACTGATGCGGTTTGAGTTGGCGGCGCGCCTCGCTCAACGAGCCATCATCACCGCCCAGGTGCAAGCCTGCAGCATTCACGGCTACAGCCAGATCCAGGTGATCATTGATGATGAGGGGCTTGCGATACGATTGGCACAACGCTTGGAGGGCGTGCGCTTGGGCCAGCCGCTGGGTGGGTGTCGCGATTTTATTGCGATATTGAATCACCCCAGCGCCCCCGCGTAGTGCTGACTCCACAAGACTTAACAGTTGCTCGGTGTCTGTGAGGTCGGGGGTAATGGCATAGAGGCCAGAAATGCTGACGTTCATGAATAAAGATTGATCAATACGGTTAATTGGATAAAGGGCTAGGCTGCAGAACTTGGATCGGGGTCAGCCGGTTCGGTAGCCGTTTCAGTATCGTTGTCCTCATCGCGCGCCCAGAACAAGCGATCGGGTATGTATTGGCCCATGCCAGGGTGAAACGCATGCTTGAGGGTCTGCCAAGTAAATTCTTGGGCGTCGCGCACCGCTTCTTGAATTTCGACACCATTGGCAATGGTGGCCGCAATCGCCGAGGCCAAGGTGCAGCCTGAGCCGTGATAGCTACCAGGCAGTCGTGGCCAAGCGTCAGTGCGCTCTACGCCGGTAAAACTGTATAAGGTGTTGATCACCTCATCCTTTTGGACATGGGTGCCAGTGATTAATACGTATTCACAACCGGTGTCGAGAATACGGCGAGCGCATTCGGCTAGATCAGGCGGGGTTTCATCCTCATCGGTGACTGCCAATCGATGCGCCTCAATACTATTGGGCGTGACAATCGTGGCTTGCGGCAGTAATAAATCGTGAATTGCGGACAGAATGTCTTCAGTGGCGAGCTCATCACCGCGACCAGAGGCCAATACAGGATCTAGGATTAAGGGTATTTCAGGATAGTCGGCAACCACTTCTGCTACTGCTGCAACCGCTTCTATACTCCCCAGCACGCCGACTTTGAAGGCGGAGACGGGCATATCTTCGAGAATGCACCGGGCTTGGTCAGCAATCCATTCAGGATCGATCGGCAAAAGGGTATCGACACCAGTGGTGTCTTGGACGGTAATGGCGGTGACTACGGAGACCGGATGACAGCCCATGCTCACAAGCGTCATGATGTCGGCTTGTAGACCAGCACCGCTGGTGGGGTCGGTGGCAGCAAAAACCATTACGATAGGTGGTGAGTCGTTCATGAGATCCAGTTGAGCAGCAAAGCAACAGTGTAGACGGGCGTTAACATCGGTCAGTGAAACGGTTAAACTGTGAGTTTACACTTCAGTTTATGGGCTATTCGGATGGTATCAGCTAAAATAGCTAAGATATCACCTGGATTGTAGCGCATTTATCCTTAGAACCTTCAGAAGACCAATTTAGAAGACCACACGATGTCCACAGAAAACGTAACGTATCAAAAATGGATGTGCTTGATTTGCGGCTATATTTATGACGAAGCAGCGGGCGCCCCTGAAGAGGGTATTGCCCCAGGCACGCTGTGGGCGGATGTGCCAGTGAACTGGACCTGCTCCGAGTGCGGCGCTCGCAAAGAAGATTTTGAAATGATCCTGGTCTAAACATCGGACCGTGGGTCCCCCACGATAAGAGGTTGTCATGCGTTTGTTACATACCATGATTCGGGTTGGTGATTTAGATCGTTCTATTGAATTTTATACTACCGTTTTGGGCATGCGCTTATTGCGCAAAACCGATTATCCCAGCGGCCGTTTTACCAATGCGTTTGTTGGCTACGAAGAAGAATCAACTGCAGCTGTGATCGAACTCACGCACAATTGGGATACGCAGTCCTATGATTTAGGTACAGGCTACGGTCATGTGGCGATTGAAGTCGAAGATGCGTATACAACCTGTGCCGCCGTGAGCGCGCGTGGTGGACGGGTGACCCGTGAACCGGGCCCCATGCGGCATGGCACTACGGTGATTGCTTTTGTTGAGGATCCAGACGGTTATAAAATTGAGTTTGTGCAACGCAAAGTGGCGCAAGCTTAATGGCCTAAGCGTAGAGGTGCTCGCTTAAGCATCATCAACATCAACATCATTAGGTGGCAGAGAGTCCGCTAGGGCGTGGGGTTGATGTTGTGATAAATAGTCAGCGAGACGCACAAAATCAGCGACCGTTAATTCTTGCGCACGTGCATTCGGGCTAACCCCTAGCGTTTCTAATTCAGTAGCAGTGAGTACTCCACGCAGGGTATTGCGTAGCGTCTTACGGCGTTGGGCAAAAGCGCGCGCCACTACGTGTGCAAACAGTTTTTCGTCTAGTGCAGCAGGCGCTAGCGGGCGCCGCGGAATGAGTCGCACTACTGCAGAGTCTACTCGTGGAATAGGGTCAAAAGCGGCTGGCGGCACATCAAATAAATATTCAATGTGATAGCGATATTGCAACATCACCGAGAGACGACTGTAGGAAGAGTCACCCGCGCCCGCGCTCATGCGTTCGACCACTTCGCGCTGTAGCATTACGTGAATATCTTGAATCAGGTGGGCGGCTTGCGCTAAGCGAAATAAAATTGGTGTTGAAATGTTATAGGGCAAATTACCAGTGATTCGTAAATTACTGCCAATAGTGCTCAAATCAATAAGTAGAGCATCGCCTTCGTGAACGCTCATTACGGTAGGCGAGTATTCAGTGCGTAGTCTGGCGCTCAGATCACGATCGATTTCAATGACGTGCAAATGTGCGAGGCGTGATAACAACGGACGAGTGAGCGCACCAAGGCCTGGACCGATTTCCACCATGGCATCATTCGTTTGTGGGGCAATGGCTTGCACAATACTCGTGATGATGCCTTCATCGATGAGAAAGTGTTGACCAAAGCGTTTGCGCGCAATGTGGGAATCGCGTTGTGGCGGCTTGCTACCTCGGTAGTTCACGACGGTTGTGCTCTATGCCGTTGCATACGTTGTTCTCCGAGATGTATGGCAAGATCGATAGCGGCTTGCATGCTCTCAGTATTAGCGTGTCCCGTGCCAGCAATGTCGAGCGCAGTGCCGTGATCGACAGAGGTGCGAATAATCGGCAAGCCCAAGGTGATATTGATGCCGCGCCCAAAGCTTGCATACTTTAATACGGGCAGACCTTGATCGTGATACATCGCTAACACACAATCAGCAGTCTTTAAATGTTGGGGTTGAAATAAAGTATCAGCGGGTAATGGGCCTGTGAGATGCCAGCCTTCGTGGCGTAAGCGCTCGAGAAGCGGCGTGATGATGTCTATTTCTTCGCGACCCAAGTGCCCCGATTCGCCGGCATGTGGGTTTAAGCCGGCAACTACAATATGCGGTTGGCGAATACCAAAGTGCTTGATTAAGTCGTGACGCAGAATGCGTAGGGTGCGCTCTAAGGATTCGCTGGTAATCGCTGCCGCCACAGAGGATAGCGGTAAGTGCGTGGTGGCTAAGGCTACGCGTAAGCCACCACCGGCAAGCATCATGACGACTTGGGCCACGCCAAGGCGCTCTGCTAAGTATTCGGTATGACCGGTGAATGCAATGCCCGCATCATTGATGACCCCTTTGTGCAGTGGTGCGGTAACCATAGCTGAAAAATGACCTTGTTCGCAGCCATCAGCAGCAATCGCGAGTGTTTGCACCACTGCCGGGCTATTGGCGGGATTTAATTGCCCAGTGATCACCTGTGCTGCAAGCGGCACATGGTAGATCGAGATCGGGGTGATGGGTTGGTCGGGCTGGTAGGCTGGCCACGTGTGTTGGCTAAGACCGAGTTGCTGTGCGCGTGCTTGTAACAGCGTGCGATCACCAACCAAGACTAATGGGGTCAATGGCAACTGCTGTGCTAGGGTGACGCAAATATCAGGGCCAATGCCTGCAGGCTCACCTACAGTGATTGCCAGAGGCGCGAGCGCTTGATTCTCGCCTTGGTGATTCAAGTGGAACATTAAAGCTGCTGATTAATTGGGATTATCAAGACGTTGCTCTATATAAGCGCGATCTCGTAATTGGCGCACCCACTCCTGATAGGCTTCATCGGTTTTACGTTCACGCAAGGCGTTGCGTGCATTGAGTCGCTGCCCTTCTTTGGTCATGTCTTGATTGCGCCGCTCGAGAACTTCAATTAAATGCCAACCAAAGGGGCTACGCACCGGCTCGCTGATTTCGTTGAGTTTGAGATTATTCATCGCGGCTTCAAATTCGATAACGGTATCGTTAGGAGATAACCAACCGAGTTCACCGCCACGCGATGCGCTGGTGTCTTCCGAGCGAGTGCGTGCCAGTTCGGCGAAATCAACTTTATTATCTAAGCGCTCTTTAATACTTAAAATACGGTTTTTGGCTTCGGACTCTGAAGTGAGTTCGTTGGTTTTAATTAATATATGGCGGGCGCGAGTTTGTTGCACAATGATGGGTGGTGTGCCGCCACGCTCTTCGTTGAGCTTTAAAATATGAAAGCCATTGGGGCTGCGTACTATTTCACTCACACCACCCACTTTCAGATTTTTGAGGGCCTCTAGGAATAAGGTGGGCAAGCGTCCGCCTTCACGCCACCCAATCACACCGCCTTGAAGTGCTTCTGGGCCATCTGAAGTGGCTGCTGCTACCTGCCGAAAATCAACGCCATTATTAATGTCAGCGAGTGCTTTTTCTGCTTTTTGGCGACGCGCTTGCAATTGTGCCGGGGATGCGTTCTCTGGCACGGACACTAAAATATGCGAGACGTTGTATTCATTGCGTTGATGGGCTTGATTTTTCTCGAGCTGCAGATATTGGTCGATTTCGCTCTCAGTGATGACAATTTTTTGGCCGACTTCCCGATCGCGCAAACGTGTCAGGGTGATTTCATTACGAATATCATCACGAAATTTAGCAAACGGAATACCATCTTTTTGAATCGCATCTCGTAACTCCGGCACAGATATTTTATTTTGTTCTGCAATGCGTGCAATTGCTTTGTCGAGCTCTGCATCATCAATACGCACACCGAACTCTTTGGATAGTTGCAGTTGCACCCGATCATTAATTAAGCGTTCGAGTAACTGTTTAGCAATGACTGGGCGAGGTGGTGCGGTAGTGCCTTGTTGTTTGAGTTGTTTGAAAGCAAATTCAATTCGGGCGTCTAATTCTTTTTGAGTAATTACCTCGTCGTTGATAACCGCTACAATTCGATCAAGTAAAATAATTTGCCGTGGACTGGTGGCCTGAGCGAAGACTGCACTCAGTGGACTCAGTAACGCGGTTGTCAGCAGCACGTTATAAAGAGTGTGACGGGTACGGTCAGAAGTCATAGCCATGGTTCATCCAGTGTGGTTCATCAACAAATATTAAATAGAAAAAGTAAGGCATCTGGGTAATGATAACGCAAAGTTTAGAATATACCGGGCATATTGTATTCGACAGGGTTAGGGGCACGTGGATCGAGTTGTTTATAGCCGGTAATATTTCGCCGTAGCACATCTAGCGGCGCGCTAGAGCGCGATAATCCGCTTAATTCAAACTGTAAAAATAACGAGGTGTTCGCAGTCGTTGAGGTTGTTGCAAAGCGGTGCGCCACCAGCCTCAGACTCCAACAGGGATCGCGATATTCTAAGCCGCCCAGTGTTTCAAGGTTACGATGGTCAATTAACGATCGGCTAAGGCGCCCTACAAAGCCCCATTCTGCATTAATCTGCCACTGACTGGAGAGCTCAGCTTGGCGTAAATTATCACTGTTCTCGCGGTACGTGACATTCACTACTTTACCGGCCTGGGGCTGGTAGCGCGTGGTCATATTAAAGCGTTCAGTACGTTGTAGATCGGTGTTGTATTGCCAACCGGTCTCAGCCACCCAGTTTTTTGCAATATTACCCCGCGCTAGGCCCAGTAAGTCTGATTTGTTATTGGTACTGCTGGTGGTCACTCCGGGTAAGGTGACCAATTGCGAGTTAAAGTAATAGCGTTGGGCGAGGGCATAACGAAATAGCTCTACCCCGCTATTGGCATCGATATAGCGCGAGGTTGCACCATAGGTCAGTTGATTCGCATTATTGACCCGATCGTGCCCGCTAAATTGGTTATCGGCAAAGATGGTGGCAAAATTGATATCCAGTAATGCGCTGTCAAAATTGGGTAGATGACTTTGGTCGTGATAGGGCACGTATAAATAATAAATTTTAGGCTCTAAGGTGTTTACTAAAGGAAACGTGCCGATGCTGGTTGTGCGCTCAAAATTTAAGCCGCTATCTAGGCTAATGAAAGGCACGCTACGCGTGGCGTCACCAAGTTGCGAGGTGTTGTTTGCGCCTATGTTATAGCTGGTGTAGTGGAGCCCAACTTTGGGGGTAATATAAGAATAGGCATTTTGTAATGGCATGCTCAGACTGGGGTTAACCATGAATCTACGGGCATTAACTAAAGTCGGATGATCAAATGCTACGGCAGAGCTGATCATGTCAAAGTCACCAATCAGGGTTGCCGTGCGTTGGGAGGTGAGCGTTAATTGCGGCAAGCGATTGTATGGCGGCGTAATGGGTGATAAAGGGTCGGTTTGCAGAGTTTGCCAGTGCTGAGTGAGCGCTGAAAAATTGTAAGCCATACCATCTCCCCAAGTGCCTCCATGCATTAAGGTGATGTCACTGGCTAGGGTTGATTGCGAGGTAAAAGCTAACAGTGGGGATAAATCGGTAAAGTATTTACTATCCGACACCCGACTAAAATTAAAATTAGCAATCCAGTTATTGCTCAATGCTTGTTGGTGCTTGCTATTGATGGCCCAGCGATCTTTGTTGGTCATCAAATCGCCCGCTAATAGTTCCGCACGGGTTTGCCCATTCCACTGTTGGCCTAAGTAGCGAAATTCTCCACCTAGTTGTAAGCCACGATTAGTCATCTCACGTGGTGTAATGGTGGCATCCATATTGGGCGCAATATTCCAGTAATAGGGCACTGAAAACTCAAAGCCTGTGGTGTTTGAGGTGCGGTAATGCGGTGCGAGAAAACCAGATTTACGTTCCTGATGTAGGGGAAAGGACAAATATGGCGTATAAAAAATCGGCACATCATAAAAATATACGCTGGCATTGCGCGCGATGCCCTCATCCCGATTGCGGTCAATATCTAAGGTCTTAGCGTGCAGAATCCATGCGGGGTGTTGCGGGCTGCACGTTGTGTAGTTTGCAGTTTCTAAATGGTAGCGGCCAGGGCCTTGGAACAATAAGCGTTCGGCCTCGCCCCGACCATCGATTTCGGCAAAGCGCACGGCTGGGCCTGCAGCAATTGGTGCTTGAGGGATCTCGTAGCTACTACTTTCTTGAGTGGTGTGTGCTGTCGTCGGGCTGGCCAGTGCGGTGCCGGCATTAGATATCGGGTTCAGAAAGGTGTTGCTGAGCCCGCGTTTGGGTTTGCGGTCTTGGGGTTTCGCCATGAGTTGATAGCGCGGTTGGGTCATGACCCCAAGCGCGCTCTTCAACCCATATTCTAAACTGGTGCCTTCGACGATCTCTAGAGGTTGCTCCATCCGTACCTGGTCTTTGGCCGACACCGTTTCGGTGGGCATGTCGTAGCGCATCCAGTCGGCATAAAAGAGTTGATTTTGCTTTCGCAGCTCGACCTTGCCAAAGGCTTCAGTGGCCTGATCGTGGCGCCCTTCTATACGATCCGCAGCCATAAACAGCGGCGTCGGCTGCGCGGGGTCGGGCGTGATCGTTGCAAGATCGTGGCTTAATTGAAGACCCAAGCCCTCAGCCACCGCGCCCAAAGGCAGTGTGCAAAGCAGTACAAGAGCAATCCGTGATTGGGGAAGATGGGGCATTGAGCGGTGGGGGGTTTTTTGCAGAGGTGCTAAAATCTCATAATTCACCGTTTGAAGCAACGCTTGCACACATTACTATGACGCTAATAGATACACGCCTTGACATTCTGCACGATTGGCTAGCTAAAATCTTAGCGGGAGTGACTTATCAGCTAGAGCCAGCCTCTGCAGATGCCAGTTTTCGTCGTTATTTTCGGGTCACAACAGCCGCGGGCACGCAGATTGTGATGGATGCGCCACCACCACAAGAAGATTGTCGCCCGTTTGTTGCGGTTGCTCAATTAATGCGCAGCGCCGGTCTGCACGTGCCGCAGATTGTGGCGCAGGATGTGGCGCATGGCTTTTTGTTGTTGTCTGATCTGGGCAATCAGACGTATTTGAATGTGCTCGATGATACCAACGCCGATCGCCTGTTCGCAGACGCCATCACGGCTTTGGTGAGTTGGCAGCAGGCGAGTCGTCCAGGCGTGTTGCCACCCTATGATCGTGCGCTGCTCGCTCGCGAGTTGGATTTATTTCCGCAGTGGTACGTTGATCGCCACTTAGGTTATACCTTGAGTCCTGCAGAGCAGGCGGTATTAACCCGCATCAATACTTTATTGATCGATAGTGCTTTGGCGCAACCACACGTCTATGTCCATCGTGACTTTATGCCGCGTAATTTAATGATTTCTACACCTAACCCTGGGGTTTTAGATTTTCAAGACGCGGTCTATGGTCCGGTTACTTATGACGTAGCCTCTTTATTTCGTGATGCTTTTATCAGTTGGCCGGAAGCGCGCGCGCTCGATTGGATAGTGCGTTACTGGGAGCAAGCGCGTAGCGCGCAGATTCCCGTAAACCCTGATTTTGGGACGTTTTACCGCGACCTGGAATGGATGGGTTTGCAGCGTCACCTTAAAGTATTGGGGATTTTTGCGCGGATTAAGCACCGCGATGGCAAGCCCCACTACATTGAAGATGCACCGCGTTTTATTGCCTATGTGCGTGCGGTATGCGCTCGATATAACGCACTTGCCCCCCTCGCGCAGTTGTTTGATGCGTTTGAGGCGCGTGCGCCCCAAGTTGGTTATACCTTTTGACCATGACAGTGCAATTCTCGCCGCCAGTAGCAATGATTCTGGCTGCAGGGCGTGGTGAGCGGATGCGTCCGCTCACTGACCACACGCCGAAGGCTTTACTAAAAATCAAGGGTAAGTATTTGATTGTAAATGTTATTGAGGCATTGGTGCGAGCGGGGGTTGAGTCACTGGTGATTAATCATGCGCACTTAGGCAAACAGATTGAGCGCGCTGTGGGCGATGGTCGCACGTGGGGCGTGTCGATTCGATATTCCCCCGAAACAACCGCTTTAGAGACGGCGGGCGGCATTGTGCAAGCGTTGCCGCTACTCGGTGATGCGCCATTTATCGCGGTGAATGCGGATGTCTATTCTGATTTTCAGATGCGTCGATTGATGGTGGCGGCACAGCTTTTGCATCCCCCGCACGCCTTGGCTGAATTGGTCTTGGTGCCTAATCCTGCGCATCACCCAATGGGTGATTTTGGTTTGATGGGCAGTCAAGTGTTGGTGACTAGTGCAACTCGTTATACGTTTAGTGGTATGGGTGCGTATCACCCCCGTTTGTTTACCGGCTTGCAGCTTGGGGTGCCCACCCGCTTAGCCGATGTGTTGCGGGCGCACATGCCGGCGGGGCAGATCCGCGGCCAGCTCCATCGTGGCACCTGGGAAGATGTAGGCACGCCCGAGCGCTTGGCAGCTTTGAACCCAGTCGCGGCAAGCTAGTACGGCTCAGCAAGTTATAGACTTGGGTCTATAATGCATCGAATACCCTAGAGTGCTGTGGCGAGCATGATGCTAGTCAGCAGATAAACATGGCCAGATTAAGCTATCTAATTGATTTTATGGATATTTTTTGTTAAGGATGGTGTCATGAGCATCTCGACCAGTGTGGATTGTGCAGTGTATGCAGCACGCCGAGCGGCGCTGATCGCGCAAATTGGTGATGGGATTGCGGTGATTCCGACCGCGCCTGAGCGCGTGCGTAATCGCGACAGTCACTATCCTTATCGTTTTGACAGCTACTTTTACTATCTTACCGGCTTTCGCGAGCCCGAAGCCGTGCTAGTGTTGATTGGTGGTGAGCACCCGCAAAGTATCTTATTTTGTCGCGAAAAAAATCTGGAACGTGAAATTTGGGATGGTTTTCGTTATGGCCCGGCGCTAGCCCGCGAAGTTTTTGGCCTAGATGTAGCGTGGGCTGAGACCGAGTTAGACCAGCAGATGCCTGAATTAATGGCTAATCGTGCCGCTCTCTATGTGCATTTGGGTGAGGATAAGCTGTGGGATCAGCGCGTGATTGGATGGCTAAACGCGGTGCGAGCGCGGGTGCGTAGTGGCGTTGTAGCGCCAGCGGACTTACGCGATATTCGGCCTCTAGTCGATGAGATGCGCTTGATTAAAGCACCGGCAGAGTTGGCGCTGATGCGCCGTGCCGGGGAGATTTCAGCCGGGGCTCATCGCTTAGCCCTGCAAGCGACCCGTCCGGGACGTTATGAGTATGAAATAGAGGCTACCCTGTTACATGAATTTCGCCGCCACGGCGCGCAAGCCCCTGCCTATACCTCGATTGTGGCAGGTGGTGCCAATGCTTGTGTGCTGCATTACATCGAGAATAACGCGCCATTACTCGATGGCGACTTATTATTGATTGATGCCGGTTGCGAGCTCGATGGCTATGCTGCTGATATCACACGCACTTTTCCAGTCAATGGGTGCTTTAGCGGTCCTCAGCGGGCAGTCTACGACGTGGTACTGGCGGCGCAAGCGGCAGCGATTGCCACTGTGCGAGCGGGAGCCGCTTGGAATGCACCACACGATGCCGCAGTAGCCGTTCTCGCCCAAGGTATGGTGGATTTAGGGCTACTTCAAGGCAGTGTTGACGCGGTGTTGGAGCAAGAAACTTATAAGCAGTTTTATATGCATCGCACCGGTCACTGGTTGGGGCTGGATGTGCATGACGCGGGTGCATACAGCGTGGGTGGCCAGTGGCGAACCTTAGTCCCTGGCATGGTGCTGACGGTTGAGCCGGGTTGCTATATTCGTCCAGCGCCAGGCGTGCCTGAGGCCTTCTTTAATATTGGGATACGGATAGAGGACGATGTCTGTGTGACCACGCAAGGTGCGGACATACTGACCGTGGCAGCGCCCAAGGCGATTGCTGAGTTGGAAGCGTTGAGCCGTGAAAAAAATGAGTCAACTCTCTGATTTAAAAGTAGATATTGCTATTGCTGGTGGTGGCCCCGTAGGTTCGGCATTGGCCCTGGCGCTAGCGCCGCAGGGCTATACGGTGACTCTCCTCAACCCGCCAGCACCAGGTGCGCCGGATCTACGGCCACTCGCACTGTCATATGGCAGTCGTTTGATCTTAGAGCGTTTGGGGGTGTGGTCGCACTTAGCGCCTGATGTCACGGCTATTCAAACCATACATGTGTCGCAGCGTGGGGGTTTTGGTCGCGTGAATATGCGTGCCGCCGAAATCGGAGTGCCAGAGCTCGGTTATGTTGTGCCCTATCAAACGCTGCTCTCGGCTATAACCTTAACGTTAGCGGATAATAATGCAAACATCTTAGCGGCTCAGATGACGCACTGGAAAGCAGGCGAAGTTGCCCAAGTCGAGTACAGCTTCGCTGATCAAGCCCAGAGCCTTAGTGCGCGCATGTTAGTGCTTGCTGATGGTGGCAGCAATGAATCAGAAGGGCATGTAAAAACATTTAAATATCAACAAGTTGCAATCACCGCCCGGGTTGTGAGTCGGTATCCACATCAGGCCCGCGCGTTTGAGCGATTTACTGTCGACGGGCCACTCGCGTTGCTACCCTTTGGCACGGGTTGGGCTTTGGTCTGGACCACTTCAGAGGGGCGAGCTGCCGAATTAAGTGCCGTCAGCGATGCTGAGTTCTTAGCTTCACTACACATTGAGTTCGGCTCACGGGTGGGTGAATTTACCGCAGTGAGCGATCGAGCGGCCTACCCTTTACGTCGACGTGAATTTGATTCTGCGCCCACACCGGTATTGCGGATTGGTAATGCTGCACAGACCTTGCATCCTGTTGCTGGTCAGGGCTTTAACTTGGGATTGCGAGATGCCTGGTTCTTAGCCCAACATGGTGCGACCAGCACTTTGAGGTTGGGCAGTTCGGCGTGGATTCAAGCCTATCTGGAGCAGCGCCAAGCCGACCGTCGCGCCTCTTTAGATATGACCCACAGCTTGGTGCAATGGTTTGGGATTGATCAGTTTGCAGTACGCCAAGCCCGCGGTTTGGGTTTGCAAATATTGGGCATGTTGCCGCCATTGAAGCGCCACTGGATGCGCAAACTCAGTTTTGGGCAGCGCTAAATTCTAGGCCGCACAATTGGTGTGGGACGCGCTTGCCGCTGAAAGATGTAGGGGGCTTCTAAAATTGCTTAAAAAATAGGCAAAAAATCCTTTGCAGCATGGGCTCAGGTGATTACAATGTTGCCCTTCGCGCGCCCGCGCCCTCCATTCGAAATTCCCCGATGCGTATTGGCTCCTACCAACTGAAAAATAATTTGATTGTGGCACCGATGGCGGGGGTCACGGACAGACCGTTCCGCCAATTGTGTAAGACCATGGGCGCCGGCATGGCGGTCTCGGAAATGGTCTCGAGTAACTCATTGTTGTGGGGATCGGAGAAAACCTTGCGCCGCGCTAATCATGAGGGCGAAGTTGATCCTATATCTGTGCAGATTGCGGGTGCTGATCCGCAGATGTTGGCGCAGGCAGCGCGCTATAACGTCGATCATGGTGCGCAAATTATTGATATCAACATGGGCTGTCCGGCAAAAAAAGTCTGCAACGTTATGGCGGGCTCTGCCTTATTAAAAGACGAGCCCTTGGTGGCTAGAATATTGGAAGCGGTGGTGGGTGCGGTGTCAGTACCGGTCACCTTGAAAATTCGCACAGGCTGGGATCGCGACCATCGTAACGCCTTGATCGTAGCGCGCATTGCAGAAAGTGCAGGTATCCAAGCTTTAGCAATTCATGGCCGCACTCGCGCTTGTGGCTACACCGGAGAGGCTGAGTACGACACAATTGCGGCAGTGAAAGCCGCGATTAAAATTCCAGTGATTGCCAATGGTGACATTACAACACCAGAGCGTGTGCGTCATGTTTTAGCGTATACCGGTGCAGATGCAGTGATGATTGGCCGAGCCGCGCAAGGGCGGCCGTGGATGTTTAGAGAGATTAGTCATTTTCTTGCGACGGGTGAGCATTTGCCGCCGCCGGCAGTGGGTGAAATTCATCGGGTGCTGAGCGCGCACTTACAAGATTTATATCAGTTCTATGGCGAACAGCGCGGGGTGCGCGTCGCCCGCAAACATATCTCTTGGTATACCAAAGGATTAGTGGGCTCTGCAGCGTTTCGACATGGTATGAATCAGCTACAAAGCTGTGCCGAACAAATCGAAGCGATCGACCTATTCTTTAACGAACACTCAGGTTTGGGCGATCGTCTGACCTACACCGAGGACATTGCAGCATGATCAATGAAACAGAAATGGCGCAATTCGTGCGTCGTGCAATCAGCGACTATTTTGCTGATTTAGAAGGCGAGAAAGCCAGTGGTATCTATGACATGGTAATACGCAGTGTCGAGAAGCCTTTGTTAGAAGTTGTATTAGAAAAAGTTGGCGGCAATCAATCGCAAGCCGCTACCTTGTTGGGCATTAACCGCAACACCTTGTACAAAAAAATGCGCACCCATCAATTAGTATCGCGCGAAGATACCCATCCAGATCGTTCAATCAGAGAGAAATAAGTCGCATGATCAAACAAGCATTACTGAGTGTTTCAGATAAAAGTGGAATCCTAGAGTTTGCCCGTGAATTATCACAACGCGGTGTACGTTTGCTCTCTACCGGAGGCACAGCGCAGTTATTACGTGATGGCGGTTTAGCGGTGATAGAAGTCGCTGATTACACCGGTTTTCCAGAAATGCTCGATGGTCGGGTTAAAACGTTGCATCCACGTATTCATGCTGGTTTGCTGGCTAGACGTGATCTGCCCGAACATCAAGCCGCAATGGATCGTGCAGGATTTCAAGGCATCGATTTGGTGGTAGTGAATTTGTATCCATTTGTGCAAACTATTCAAAAAGCAGGCTGTACTCTAGAGGAAGCCATAGAAAATATCGATATTGGTGGACCGGCTATGGTGCGTAGCGCCGCTAAAAATTATGCGCACGTTGGTGTCGTCACCGATCCCGCAGACTACCCCGCATTAATTGCTGAAATGAGCGCCCAAGGTGGTCATTTAACGGAGCGCACGCGGTTTCGTCTGGCTTGTAGAGCCTACAGCCATACGGCAGCTTATGATGGTGCAATTAGTAATTACCTCACGGCATTGCAAGATGATGGTACTACAGCGCCCTTCCCGTCCCGGCTTACGGAACAATGGGAACAGGTGCAAAGTTTGCGCTACGGTGAGAATCCACATCAAAGTGCAGCTTTTTATCGCGACAGTCGAGCCGTGCCTGGCGGGCTTGCGGCGTATCGTCAAATTCAAGGCAAGGAGTTGTCATATAACAATATTGCTGACGCTGATGCTGCATGGGAGTGTGTTAAGACCTTTGCGGATACTGCTTGTGTGATTGTTAAACACGCAAACCCTTGTGGTGTCGCTATTGCCAACGACGTGGCGACTGCCTATCACCTCGCATTTGCCACTGATCCCACCTCCGCTTTTGGTGGGATTATTGCAGTGAATCGACCACTAGATGCCGCTGCGGCTGAGGCTATTAGTCAACAATTTGCAGAAGTGATTATTGCGCCTGAAATATTACCTGAAGCTGTTGCAGTGTTTGCAAAGAAAACCAATTTACGCGTATTGGAAGTCCCACTGGCTGCGGGTCACAATCGCTATGACTTGAAGCGAATTGGTGGGGGGCTATTAGTGCAAACTCCAGATCTATTGAATATCACTGCTGATCAATTGAAAGTGGTGACCCGTCGTCAACCTACACCCGCAGAGTTAACAGATTTATTGTTTGCCTCGAGAGTTGCGAAGTATGTGAAATCAAATGCCATAGTGTTTTGTCGTGCTGGTCAAACCTTGGGCGTAGGTGCCGGTCAGATGAGCCGTGTAGATTCGGCGCGCATTGCATCGATTAAAGCAGAACATGCAAATCTAAAGTTAGCGCAATCGGTGGTAGCGTCCGATGCGTTTTTCCCGTTTCGTGATGGGGTTGATGTGGTGGTGCAAGCCGGTGCAGTGGCGATTATTCAACCTGGTGGTAGCGTGCGCGATGCCGAAGTGATTGCCGCTGCTGACGAGCAAAATGTGGCGATGGTGTTTACTGGGGCGCGTCATTTCCGACATTGATATTGTTGGTTCGTGCATCAATAGTCGTTAATGTGCAAGTTAGCTCATCAGCAAGGTAGTTAATGAGTAGATATTTAATGAGTAGATATATAAATGAGTTGAGAGTTGAATAATTTGAGAGATGAATGGGTTGTGACAGCAATGGGTAGTGAGAACAATGAGTAGAAAGATTAAAGCAGATTAGCAAAGCAAGGATAGAGCAATGAAAATTTTAGTGGTTGGTGGTGGTGGACGTGAACATGCGCTAGCGTGGAAGTTAGCACAATCCGAGCGTGTATCACGGGTCTATATAGCGCCTGGCAACCCCGGAGCCCTCGCCGAGTCTGGTGTCTATCGTGCTGATGTGCATGACAATGCACAGATTGTTGAATTTATACAACACCACGATATTCACCTAACTGTGGTTGGACCAGAAGCACCGCTAGCTGCAGGTTTGGTTGATGCGGTGCAGGCTGCGGGGCGACGGATTTTTGGCCCGACTCAGCAAGCCGCGCAGCTCGAGAGTTCAAAGGATTACGCCAAACGCTTTATGGTGCGCCATGGCATACCAACAGCGCATCATGCGACCTTTACCGACGCTGCTGCAGCGCATCGCTACTTGGATCAACAGGGTGCGCCGATCGTGATTAAAGCCGATGGTTTGGCCGCCGGCAAGGGTGTAGTCGTGGCTATGGACTTGGTTGAGGCACATGCTGCCGTCGATATGATGTTGGTCTCTAACACGATGGGTACAGCAGGTGCGCGGGTGGTGATTGAAGAGTTTTTAACGGGTGAGGAAGCCAGTTTTATTGTGCTCGCTGATGGTCATCATGCGTTGGCGCTAGCGAGTAGCCAAGACCATAAGCGTTTATGCGATGGTGATGTAGGTCCCAACACGGGTGGTATGGGTGCGTATTCTCCAGCCCCCGTAGTTACACCAGAGATACACGCCCGAGTAATGCGCGAAGTCATTATGCCAACCATGAATGGCATGTTAGCAGATGGCATACCGTATACCGGATTTTTATATGCTGGCTTAATGATCAAACCGGATGGTGAGCTCAAGGTATTAGAGTTTAATTGTCGGATGGGTGACCCTGAAACACAACCGATTATGATGCGACTCAAATCTGATTTAGTGAGCTTGCTGGAGGCCGCAGTCGATGGTCGGCTCGATCAGGTTGAGGCGCTCTGGGATCCGCGTGTGGCCTTAGGCGTTGTAATGGCTGCTGCCGGATATCCAGCTGACCCAAGGCGCGGCGATGTGATTACTGGTTTGCCGGGTGCCTTAGATGACTGTCATGTGTTTCATGCCGGCACTGCTCAAGTTGGTGCGCAAGTGGTGACTCATGGTGGTCGTGTCTTGTGCGTGACTGCATTAGGTCACAATACCAGAACCGCACAACGGCGCGCCTACGAAGTCGCTGCCCAAATCCAATTCGACGGTCAGCAATATCGTCACGATATTGGTCACCGCGGCATAGGCGCACGCAGCACCGAGACTAAATGCGTGTAGAGGATACACAATTGGTGGGTGATGCAGACATTGCAGCGGTGCAACAGTATTTGACGCAGTTGCAATCACAAATGATTGCCCGACTAGAGGCCTTGGATGGCGGTCGTTTTAGTCGTGATGCATGGAGTCGCGACCAAGGCGGTGGAGGTATCTCTTGCATTTTAGAAAACAGTACGGTGTTTGAGCGCGCAGGTGTTGGCTTCTCTCATGTGTTTGGTGATCACTTACCACCGTCAGCCTCAGCGGCACGCCCGGAGTTAGCGGGCAGATCTTTTCAAGCAATGGGCGTGTCGTTGGTCTTGCATCCGCGTAATCCACGTGCACCAACCGTGCATTTGAATGTGCGCTTCTTTGTGGCACAACATCAAACAGAGCCAGCGGTCTGGTGGTTTGGTGGTGGTATGGACTTAACGCCCTATTATGGAGATGTTCAAGATGCTCAACATTTTCATCAGACTTGTAAGGACGCATTAACCCCCTTTGGTGCGGATTATTACCCACAATATAAAGCGTGGTGTGATCGTTATTTTTATTTGAAGCATCGCGCTGAACCGCGTGGCATTGGCGGTATATTCTTTGATGACTTAAATACGCCAGACTTTGCCCATTGCTTTGGATTAATGCGTAGCGTGGGCGATCATTTTATTCCAGCATACCTTCCGATTGTAGAAAGACGTCATCTGCTACCCTATGGCGAGCGTGAACGTGATTTCCAAGCCTATCGTCGGGGTCGTTATGTTGAATTTAATTTAGTCTATGATCGCGGCACCTTATTTGGTTTGCAATCGGGTGGGCGCACAGAATCTATTTTAATGTCGATGCCACCCGTGGTGCATTGGCGTTATCAATGGCAACCCGAGGCTGGCTCTGCTGAAGCGCAACTGTATAGCGAATTTTTAATTGCGAAAGATTGGTTGTTGGAATAAAGCGTGGCGATTTAGCGGTGGTGCACTAGGCGTCATGCATTAGGTGGGCTCACCCATTTCGCCTAAATACGCTTGGCGCACGCGCGGATGATCGAGCAAGACCTGAGCAGTATCGGCCAACACAATTTGTCCGCTCTCCATCACGTAGGCGCGTGAGCAAGTCTCTAATGCCAAGCGGGCATTCTGCTCTACCAGTAATAACGTAACCCCAGACTGCGCGACGGTTTTGATTGCCTCAAAAATCGTTTGAATCATTAACGGTGCTAAGCCCATACTGGGTTCGTCGAGTAACAGTAACTGTGGTTTACTCAATAAGGCTCGCGCAATCGCTAACAATTGCTGTTCACCACCTGATAACGTGCCAGCCAGTTGTAAGCGGCGCTCGGCGAGCCGAGGAAATTGAGCAAAGGTTTTTTGAATATCTTGGGCAATGACTTGGGTGTCATTGCGGCAATAAGCACCCATTGCGAGGTTCTCGGCAACCGTGAGTCGTGGAAATATACCCCGACCTTCGGGTACTAAGGCCATGCCCAAGGTCACGCGACGATGAGCAGCAAGTGTAGTGATGTCTTGGTTGTTATAGCTAATCTGTCCAGCGTGAGGTTTTAATAATCCGGCAATAGCGTTTAAGGTGCTGGATTTACCAGCGCCATTGGCACCAATTAAAGCGACTTGTTCACCGCGTGCGATCGAGAGATTGATCCCTTTAACAGCGGCAATGCCGCCATAGTGAATTTGTAGACTTTGAATATCGAGCATCACGTTACACACTGCTCCCAAGATAGGCTGCAATCACTGCAGGGTTTTTTTGAATCTCTTGTGGTGTGCCTGCTGCAAGATGACGACCTTGATCGAGCACCACGACCCGATGACAAACCTGCATCACTAACGACATATCGTGCTCAATCAGTAGTATGGTGATGCCATCAGAGGTAATGCGCTCTAGTAGTGCACGCAAGGTATTGGTCTCGGTGGCATTCATGCCAGCAGCAGGCTCGTCTAGGGCCAGTAATCGTGGTTGAGCGGCCAGCGCGCGCGCGATCTCCAAGCGTCGCTGATCGCCATAAGGCAGTTGGGAGGCTACTGTTTGCGCTTGATTGCCTAGTCCGCAGTACGTGAGCAATCCTTGCGAGGTCTCACGAATCTGTTGTTCTTCTTGGCGGGTGGCAGTAGTGTTAAAGATTGCACCTAAGACTCCAGACTGTGCTCGCGCATGATGCCCGACCATGACATTTTCAAGAGCAGTCATGGTCCCAAATAATCGAATATTTTGAAATGTCCGCGCAATACCGTGCTGTGCAATTTGATAGGGTTGCGCATGATGGATCGCTTGACCTGCAAATAATAAGCGGCCGCTATCTGCGGTATACAGACCAGTGATGACATTAAACAAGGTTGTTTTACCTGCGCCATTGGGGCCGATTAAGCCGCAAATTTCACCCTGATACACTGTGAACGACACTCCATCGAGCGCAGTGAGTCCACCAAAGCGTTTGCAAAGCGTGGAGGCCTCCAAAAGTGGTGTGGAATGCGTAATGCGAGTCATATTAACCGCCACGGTTAGTGAGCTGGCCAGTCAGCTGGCGTTTGGGCCATAAACCACGGGGCCGTAGCAACATCATCAACACGAGCGCCAAACCAAACAACAACATGCGCAGGTCGGCAGGGTCAATATAAACTGTGCCAAAGATTTGTTGTTGCAATGGTCCAATGTAGCGCAGCGTTTCTGGCAATATCGTGAGTAACAGTGCGCCTAGTATCACCCCACCGATATGACCGATACCACCTAATACCACCATACACAGAATCATCACAGAATCGATCAATTGAAAACTCTCGGGGCTAATAAACCCTTGGAACGAAGCGAATAAGCACCCTGCAACACCACCAAAACTTGCCCCCATGGCAAAGGCTAATAGTTTTAAATTACGGGTGTGAATCCCCATTGCTTGAGCGGCTAGTTCATCATCGCGAATCGCGCGCCATGCCCGCCCAATACGAGAATGTTCTAAGCGTACCGAAATTAAAATAGTGATTAAGACAAACGCTAAAAATATCAAATAATATTGATGTAATGGCGTAAAAGTAATGCCGCCAAGGCTGTGACTGTGGCCAAATGAGAACTGACTGATATGTAGTGGATCAATGCGGGTAATCCCTTGTGGACCATTGGTGATATTTATAGGACGATTTAAATTATTGAGTAGCACGCGAATAATTTCACCAAAGCCCAGCGTAACAATTGCTAAATAATCACCGCGTAGTCGCAAAGTTGGTGCGCCCAGTGCGATTCCGAATAATGCAGCTAAGGCAGCGCCCACTGGAATAATGACCAATACTGGCGCATGTATAGCCAGTTGTGGTGAAGCAAGTAAGGCATAGCTATAAGCACCAACGGCAAAAAAAGCGATATAGCCTAAGTCTAGTAAGCCAGCAAAGCCAACTACAATGTTTAAACCGAGGGCGAGCATGACATAGAGTAAAGCCACATCGGTGATGCGCAACCAACTCCGCCCCAACAGCATCTCAATGGCAAAGGGTGCAACAATGAGCGCACTGATGATCAGCAATTGACGAGACCATGACGCATAGCGAAGGCCTGTCATGCGCGATCACCACTGCGTTGCCCGAGCAAACCTTGGGGGCGAAGTAACAATACCAAAATTAGAACGAGGAACGCAAAAATGTCGCGGTAATTGCTGCCGAACAGCCCGCCGCTGAGTTGTTCGATATAACCCGCGGCAAGACTCTCGATGATGCCCAGCAACAGACCACCAATCACTGCCCCGCCAACATTACCGATACCACCTAAGACCGCAGCGGTAAATGCTTTCAGCCCTAACATAAAGCCCATAAAGTAGTGACCAATGCCGTAGTAGAGTATGACCATTAAACCGGCAATCGCACCAATGGCCGAACCCAATAGGAAGGTCATAGCAATGACAGCATGGGTATCAACGCCCATGAGACTAGCAACTGCAGGGTTTTGTTCGGTAGCGCGCATTGCTCGACCCATACGGCTATGGTGAATAAACCAAATTAAACCACCCATGATGCAAGCGGCTAATATCACAATCGCAATTTGTAAGTGGTTGATTTGGGCACCAGCAAATTCAATCGAGGGCGGTGTGATGATCGCTGGTAGTGCAATGTATTGCTTACCCCATATTAATGCTGCGGAATATTGAATCAGAATCGAGACACCAATAGCAGTGATCAGCGGTGCGAGTCGTGGTGCATTGCGCAGTGGTCGGTAAGCAATGCGTTCAATGCTGAAGCCTAAGCTTGCACAGACAATAACCGCACCCCCGCCAGCGAGCAACAAACTCACTGGCACAGGTAGCCCTGCGGCATGTAGTAATTGAATGAGGGTTGCGCTGACTAACGCGCCGATCATGGTGACATCACCGTGCGCAAAATTAATCAGCCCTAAAATGCCATAGACCATGGTGTAACCCAGAGCCACTAGAGCATAGATACTGCCTAGCACTAGGCCATTGATGAGCTGCTGAACAAAGATATCCATAGATAGATATCGATAGATTAACGGCACCCTAGGGATGCCGTTAATCTATGCAATTTATTTCTTGACTGCAGTTGGAGCAGTAGCGCCCGGAGCAGCTGGTGCGGGGCTTGATTCAGCCGCTGCAGCTACGGGCTCTGGTTGAATCACTTCTAGGGGTTCCCATTGTCCAGCTTTTACTACATAGATAGTGATTGGGGCATTTTTAAGATCACCTTTTTCATCAAAAGCAATCGGACCAATTACCCCTTGGTGTTGGGTGTTTTTCAGTTCAGGTAGATACTTGGCAGGATCTGCAGAACCCGCACGTTTCATGGCTGCAACTAAAACCTGTACCGCGTCATAGCCCATGGGTGCGAACAGTTCAACGTCTTGGTTAAAGCGTGTTTTAAACTTGGCTAAGAACTCATTGCCACCAGGCATTTTGTCTTTGGGTAGGCCGGGGATTGAAGCCATCGCACCTTCAGATGCCGCACCCCCGAGCTTAATAAAGTTAGGTGTTTGCACGCCATCGCCACCCATGAAGCGGGCTTTAATGCGCAAGTCCTGCATTTGTTTAATCATCGGACCTGCTTGTGGGTCAATACCACCAAAAAAAATCAGATCAGGTTTTTTACCCTTGATTTTGGTGAGTATCGCTTTAAAGTCGGTATCTTTATCGGTGGTATGTTCATGCGCCACGATTTTTGCACCGAGTTCTTTAGCAGTAGCTTCAAAATTGTCTGCCAGACCTTGACCATAGGCCGTGCTGTCGTCAATCACGGCAATGCTGCGGGATTTGAGGGTGTTGATGGCAAACCGTGCTAATGTTGGGCCTTGTTGACCATCATGAGCGACAACCCGAAAGGTGGTGGGATAACCTTTGAGGGTGTAATCAGGATTGGTGGATCCCGGAGAGATCTGAGGGATACCGGCATCGGCGTAAATTTTGGAAGCTGGAATCGAGGCCCCTGAATTAAAGTGACCGACTACGGCGGCAACTTTGGCATCGACTAATTTTTGGGCCACTGTGGTGGCTTTAGTTGGATTGGCTTCGTCATCTTCGGCAACTAGCTCAAAAGTAGCTTTCTGATCACCAATCATAATGCCTGCGGCATTCAGATCCTCAATTGCTAATTGAACGCCATTGCGAATATCGATGCCGATATGCGCTTGCGGGCCAGTCAGCGGTGAGGCAGATCCAATTTTAATGATTAAGGGTTGCGGCGCTGGCGCCTCTACTTTTGCGGGCGGCTGCTCTTTACCGCAACCGAGTAGGCCAACACTGAGCACTAGGCTAGACATAATAGTTCGAATCATAATGGGTTTTGAATGCAAGGTCATAACAGTCTCTTTAAAGAATAAAATAAAAAAGAAAATGGTTGATTAATAACAGAGTAGACAGAGTAGTAGAAGCAGAGTCGTAAATGCCAGTGATTACATTAGTGCGAATAAAACTCAGCCATATCGAATAGATTACCGCATATAGCATCTATTGCCTACCTCTAAAGCATACCAATCTATCAGTGATGAGTGGCGGCTAAGTTAACACAACGCTAGGGTGGGATAATGCTCAATTTGTATAGGGCGATGTTTATTGGTTATAAGAAAAAATCACCCTAGGTTATTGCTTCAGCATGATGTTAAAAAAAACCGGCATCAGCCGGTTTTTAAATGGTAAGGTCAAATTACTTGAGGGCTAAAATCCATTGCACAATGGCTTTAACGTCCTCGTCTTTGACGTGAGGGTTTGGCGGCATTGGCACCGGACCCCACACGCCAGACCCGCCAGATTTCACTTTATTGATTAAATTGGATGCAGCAGTTTTATTACTTTGATACTTTTGTGAAACTTCCTTAAATCCTGGACCTACAATCTTACGCTCGATACTGTGACAGCCCATGCAGCCGCTAGACTGAGCGAGCTTTTCAGTGGCGAGGGTGTAACTACTGGCAAGGCTACTAGCAAATAGAATTGCAGTAACAGCAATTTTCATGAAGACTCCTGATCAGTGGGTGAATCAAGATGGTGATGGGATTTTTAATGGAATTTAAAATGGTTGATTTTAAATTTTATTTAAAATGCGATCGGTATGGTGACAGGTAAATAAGATTCAATGCATGGTAAGGTACAATTCATAACCTAAAAAATCAATAAGTATTTAATTGCATTAAACATTTTATATAAATGCCCCAGTCCTGTAGATAAAGCGTAGTCTGGGGCATATATATCAGTCGGTGACTGCCCCTTTGCTCGCACTAGAGACAAGACGCGCGAACTTGGCCAGGGCGCCACGGGTATAGCGTGGTTTAGGTTGGCGCCACAGTTTTTTGCGGGCAGCCAGTTCTTTGGCCGATACATTCAGTTGAATCAGGCGCTTGTGGGCATCGATGGTAATGGAGTCGCCCTCTTTTACTAAGGCGATAGGTCCGCCTTCAAACGCTTCGGGGGCGACATGACCAACGACCATACCCCAAGTGCCTCCCGAGAATCGACCGTCGGTAATTAAGCCCACCGATTCGCCCAAGCCTTGACCGGTTAACGCGCCCGTAGGGGCGAGCATCTCTTGCATACCAGGGCCGCCTTTAGGACCTTCGTAGCGAATGACCACAACCTCGCCGGCTTTAATTTTCTTGGCCATAATCGCCTTCATACACGCGCTTTCGGAATCAAATACCCGTGCAGGGCCGGTGATTTTGGGTGATTTTAAGCCGGTAATTTTGGCAACACAGCCTTCGGGCGAGAGATTGCCTTTTAAAATCGCCAGATGGCCATGTGGGTATATCGGATGTTTCCACTGGCGAATCACGTCTTGGTCTTTGCGTGGATTGGTGGGTATGGATTTGAGCTCTTGCGCCATAGTGCGACCCGTAATCGTCATGCAGTCGCCATGCAGCAGACCGTGGGCGAGCAACATTTTGAGCACTTGCGGCACACCACCAGCACGATGAAAATCAACAGCAACATAGCGGCCAGACGGTTTGAGGTCGCAAAGCACCGGTACTTTCTTACGCATACGTTCAAAATCATCAATCGACCACTTCACGCCTGCCGCATGGGCAATGGCTAGAAAATGTAGCACCGCATTGGTGGAGCCGCCGGTGGCCATAATTAAAGCGACTGCATTTTCAATCGACTTGCGGGTCACAATGTCGCGCGGCTTAATGTTGTGGCGAATCGCATTGACCAATACCTTAGCCGATGTTGCTGCCGAGTCGGCTTTTTCGGGGTCGGGCGAGGCCATTTGGCTAGAACCCAACAGACTCATCCCTAGGGCCTCAAATGATGATGACATGGTGTTTGCCGTATACATGCCGCCACAGGCACCAACAGACGGGCAAGCATTTTTTTCAATACCGACGAAATCTTCTTGGCTCATTTTGCCGGCGGAGAAACTACCTACCGCCTCAAACGCGCTGACAATGGTCAGGTCCTGACCTTTCCACTTGCCCGGTTTAATGGTGCCGCCATAAACGTAGATGGCGGGCACATTCATCCGCAACATGGCGATCATACCGCCAGGCATATTCTTATCGCAGCCGCCGCACACCAAGACCCCATCCATCGCCTGACCATTGACCGCGGTTTCGATGCAGTCCGCAATGACCTCGCGCGACACTAATGAATATTTCATGGCCTCGGTGCCCATGCCGATGCCGTCGGTAATAGTGGGCACGCCAAAGACTTGCGGCATGGCGCCTGCCGCTTGCAATGCCACTATCGCCCGATCAACTAAAGGCTGGATGCCAGCATTACAAGGGTTCATGGTGGAATGACCGTTAGCCACCCCGACAATGGGCTTCTCAAAATCGCCATCCCCAAAGCCGACAGCGCGCAGCATGGCACGATTGGGGGCGCGGGCAACACCTGCAGTGATCAGATGACTACGCTTATTGAGGGACATGACGAATCTCCGAATTAAAATGATGGTGGATTAAAGTAATGCGCGGGCTGGGTCTAAATTAGTGTTCTGATTCATTCACAGAAAAATCATCAAGGGTGAAACTTTGCCCAGACACGTATAATAGCGGCTGAATTTTAGCGTAACTTGAACCAACATAATTAATATTCTACTGACTGGACTACCCTACCCTTATGTTTGTCCACCCACAATTTGACCCCGTTGCCCTCCAACTCGGCCCGTTGGCGTTTCGTTGGTATGGGTTGATGTATTTATTGGGTTTTAGCCTGATTTGGCTGCTGGGACGGTATCGTATCCAACAACACCCTGTGGGCGAGATCAAATTTAACGATCTAGACGATGTGTTGTTCTACGGCATGCTCGGTACCATTGTTGGCGGTCGCTTGGGCTATGTATTGTTCTACAAGCTGGAGGACTACATCAGTGTGCCTTGGAAAGCCTTTTATGTGTGGGAGGGCGGCATGTCCTTCCACGGCGGTTTTCTGGGGGTGGTGATCGCGATGGCGCTGCTCGCTATACACAAACAAAAGGACTGGATGCGAGTCACCGACTTTATCGCGCCCTTGGTGCCGCTTGGCTTAGCGGCTGGTCGCATGGGTAATTTTATTAATGGCGAGCTGTGGGGCCGACCCACCGATGTGGCTTGGGCAATGGTGTTCCCCAGTGTTGACGCCCTGCCCCGCCACCCCTCGCAACTGTACCAATTTGCCCTAGAAGGCGTTTTATTATTTGCGGTGTTATGGTGGCTGACCCGCAGACCCTTAGCCCGTGGCGTCGCTTCGGCAGCATTTTTAATCGGCTACGGCAGCTTGCGTTTTATTATGGAATACACCCGTGAACCTGATTGGTTTTTAGGCCTATTGGCTTTTGGTTGGTCGATGGGTCAGTGGTTATCGTTGCCAATGGTGTTGGCTGGTGCAGCGATGCTGGTTTACGCCTTGAAGCAAGATAAAATAACCAATAAAATCAGATAGTTATATAGATTTAGGTGTCGTTTAACAGGTTGTGTCTACCGTAGCTAATCCGACTCGACATCATGGATGAGCAGCTGTAATGCCAGTCGCCCACCAATGTTCAGGTCACACTTTTCTTCGTTGGCATAAGTGCGCACGAACTTAATCTTAATATTGCGCTGGGCCGCATATTCACGGATCTTGTCTGCCTGATTGTCTGTTGAGTACTGTTGATGTTCAGTGAGCATCCGAACGTACTCGGCTGCTTTGACGTTGCTAGGTTGTTCCGTTGCATCGTGTATGGACTTTTCTGACTGCATATAACCCGATCGTTTGTTATTAGTGTTGATGCGTTCGGGCCTGCCATTCATTTCAGGGGATGGTGAACAGCCAGTGGTTTTTGGCTGTCATACATGCCCCCGAAACGGTTGCCCTGCAGGTGGTCGAGATCGCATTTGGGAGCAACGGTAATGCCCAGCAACACATTTGTTGGCAATGCGTCTTGACCGTCCCCGACTGACGTGGGGCGGCGGCGAGGCATCCATCACCACGGTGGGGGAGCTTCGCGATCAATACCTTGCTGCCTTACGTGCAGCAGATCAGGGTCAGCTCAACGATTTGATTGCATTTGCTCGCAGTTGACGAAGGGGAGCGTGGAATGGCATGACCTTAGGCGCTTATATTTCAATTAGATCTGCGGTTAGCGCGTTTGTGTCCGCGACTCTGTGGGTCATCGCTGCACGTGCCAGAGTGTCCTATGACCCCAAGCCAAATGAAGATGGTTGTTATCCGTCCGGAGTTTCAGATGGGGATGATGACTTCATGGAGACTGTGAAGAAGCAGGGGGGGAGTGGAGCTGCCAGGCGGCCTATTCAGCTGCGATTGCCGCCGTTTTACAGGGCATTTCGATGCTGCTCCAGGTCCTTGAATCGTCATGACAAAGAAAGGAGAAATTCAAAATGGGTGATACAGCTATGGTTGGTGGTGCAATTTCTAGATTGCCGCTTTAGGAATCAGTCGGTCTGCTTGTTGCAACACTAATTCTTTTAAAAACTGCTGATGACTACAGTTTGGGATGGACTCAACAGTCTTGATAATGAGTGTATTAAAGCAATCTATTGCATCGGTGAGCTGAGTGGAATGAACGGCATTTGGGCGCTGATGTTTTTGGTCTTGTGATATAGGCTTGCCTAGATCGTCAGCATTGCCAATCACATCACGAATATCATCGGCAATTTGATACGCTGAACCAAGGTGTTCACCGACTACGCGCCACGGTGTTGGATCAAAGCCAGCTGCCTGGGCTCCAGCCACACTGGCAGCAACAAATAAGGCGCCAGTTTTAGCATGGTGGTATTGTTTTAAAGAGATATCTGATTCACTTTCCCAAGCTTGACCTGCAATCAAACCATAAGGACTGCCAACACTTGTAGTGAGCGTTTGAATAAGCAGTGTGAGTCGATCAAGGTAACGGGTGTCGGATTGTGCCAGATATTGAAAGGCGAGGATGATGAGTGCATCACCTGTAAGTATGGCAATACGCTCACCAAAACGTGCGTGCAATGAAGGCATGCCGCGCCGCGTTGCGGCGTTATCGAAACAGGGTAAGTCGTCATGGGCGAGAGATGCGCAATGTAATAGTTCTATTGCAGTGGCAACCCGCATTGATAATTGTGGGTCATCATTGCCACAGGCATGAGATACCGATAAACAAAGTTGTGGACGAACACGAGCGCCGCCAGGAAATACGGCATATTCAATCGCGGACGTTAGCGTAGGCGGACTCACTTTAGTTTGAGTGAGTGCAACCGCAGCATGCAGGCTTTGTTCAAGATTGCCGATTACATGAAAAATATTACTCATAAATGATGGTGTACACTAATAAAGCATATAAAGCATATGATGTTAAATATATCGAATCGTTCAATATTGAGCATTTCAAAGCAATACAAAAAGGATATGATATTGAAAGACAGCTGTTAAGGATAACAACAGTTAGATTATTAGTATTGTATGTTATTAGTATTGTATGTTGTAAAAACTACACCATACACCATACACCATACACCATACACCATACACCATACACCATACACCATACACCATACACCATACACCATATAAGTGCTACGGGAGTCCGATGTAAGTGAAGCAGCTACAGGCGAGAAGGGTGTGTGTTGTGAGTCGTATACCAAACACGAGCAGGGAAACTGTGGTGTCGTGCAATTCAAGTTTTGGCGTAAGGGTGGGTTGCTGGAGATCTAACGATCAACGAAAACCGCGCCCATTTGTGCAGACCTTAGCGCAGATGTAGCAAGCGTTTAATGTTGGTTTGCAGTATTAATAATTTGAGTAATCCACTCTGCAGTAGCAGGTGCTAAGGTCCAGCCTAAATGACCGTGGCCAGTGTTATAAAAAATATGCGGATTATGGCCATGACCAACCTTAGGCATCATGTTAGGCATCATAGGTCTGAGGCCGGTCCATGGAATCGTTTGGCGGGTATTCACATTAGGGAATAAATCTTCAACCCATTTGATCAGTGGAAGCACTCGGTCGGTTCGAATATCTGTATTAAAACCATTAAATTCAGCGGTCCCTGCAACACGTAGTCTGTCTATGCCAAGCCGACTAGTCACAATCTTTGCACTGTCATCGAGAAGGCTCACTGAAGGGGCAGCAGACTAGCTGAGTGTATCTAGTAAAGGAATGGTAATGGAATAGCCTTTCACGGGGTAAATATTGATGCGATCACCCACTTGAGCAGCTAAGTGACGGCTCGCAACACCCGCGCAAATGACTAATTGATCAAAGTGATGCTCAAAGGCATTGTACTGATCCGAAGAAGAAATCGTAACTTGTTGCGGATGGCAAGTTAATTGTTGTACTTGCTGGTTAAAGATCAATGTAGCACCAAGACGTTCGCATGCGGCAGCGAGACCAGAAGTATATTTATGGATATCTCCAGTGGAGTCGCTATCAGTAAAAAAACCACCATAAAAATTGCCACTCAAGGTAGGCTCAATGCGACGGATATCTTGCGCAGTGACGGGCTGTCGAATTAACCCACCTCGCGCCAGCAATCGAGTTACCCGAGATGCGTGGGCAAAATCAGTAGCGTTTCGGTAGATATGAAGAATACCTTGATTGCGATAATCAAAATCAATCTGCTCGATGCGTGCCCAATCAATGAGAGACTGCCTTGCACGAATAGCCAATTGAACAGTTTGAATGGTGTTTTCTTCGTAATGCGGAATATGAGAAATAAACTCAGTGATCCAAGATAGTTTATGCCACGAGGGCTTCATGTTAAACAACAGAGGGGCTTGACTGTTAAACAGCCACCGAATCCCTTTAAGGATGGTTGAAGCTTGATTCCAAACCTCGGCATTAGAGGCTGAGAGCTGACCGCCATTGGCATACGAGGTCTCCATTGCTGGGTATCGGTTTTTGTCGAAAATAGTGACCTGGTAACCCTGTTTGAGTAAACAATAGGCTGTGGTGATACCGGTTATACCCGCACCAATAATTGCGATGGATTTCATGTTGTTCCTAACAGTAAATAACAGGGTTATAGGGTCGATTAAGATGAATTACATCTCAATGCGAGCCCCATCTGTTAGGAACCTGAGAGATTCTCCGCAAAATACCTAAGTATATTTACAGGTTGCTCTTTCGGTGTGTCTAAACACAGACAACTCTTCAGATTGTCATCAATGGTCGGTCCTGAGGCCTGAGAGTTTCCGGGGCGGTTGCTCCTTCGGCGCCGCAGATGCAAACGCCTGCGGTCTCTCCCGATACATTAAGCCCATATTGTAAGAGAAAATGATGGCTGAAGATAGGTTGGCTGAATAATACTGAGATTAAAGTGTCGCTAACCGCTCAACCCATTGTACTTGTTGGGGAAGACAGATGGTTTCAAGGTCGTAGTGCTTTTTAGCAAAGGTGCGTGCGGTACGGCCTAAGTGTTCTCGACGGTCTGGTTGATCTAGTAAATTAATGACTTCAGTGGTAAGGGCGGCAACATCAAAAAAATCAACTAAGCGACCCGTCACATTATGTTGAATAACTTCGTGTAGTGGTTGGGTATTGCTAGCGACAATAGCGCATCCAATACTCATGGCCTCTAATAAGCTCCAAGATAATACAAATGGATAAGTCAGGTAAACGTGCACTGTTGAGACTTGGAGTAAACTCAGATAATCTTGATAAGGAATATTACCTAGGAAATGAACCCGCACCCAGTCAGCGTCTGAAATTTTTGGACGAACTTCATCAATAAAAATATCTTTCCAGTTTTTGCCCGCTTTAGGTTTTGATCCATAGCTAACGCCATTCCCGCCCACGATCAGTATGTGTGCATTGGGGCGACTTTTCAGTAACTCGGGCAGCGCACGCATGAAAATATGATAGCCACGGTAAGGCTCTAGATTGCGATTAATAAAAGTAATGATTTCGTCGTTACGAGTGAATGGTCTATTTTGAAGGGGTTGATAAGTTGCCAAGAGATTAGGTTTGGCAATATTCGTATGAATACCATCATGGATCACCTGCATTTTAGCTCGAAAATTTTCTGGAAACGTGCTGGCTTGCCAGTGAGTAGGGGAAATCCACGCATCAGAGAGATTAAAATGGAGATGATTATTCAGATTTTTTAAGCTTAAGCGGCACGGCTCGGTAATGTCATTGCGAAGCCCAAATTCAGGATCAAAATTCATATCGCCACCCGCTAATTTATAGTAATACTCACCATAAGTGCCGAGACGCGTTAGTGGCCAAATATGCTTCAGAAAGAGTGAATCTCCCCACGCCGGATGAGCAATGATGACATCTGGGGTAAACCCTTCAGACTTAAGGCGGTGGGCTGCTCTAAAGCAAGCCTCACCACGGATTGTTTTAGATTCAAAGTCGGCAAGCCACGGGTGTATGTTTGCTGACGAGCGACGTTCGACAGAATAGCTGACTAATGATACGCCTTGCCAGACATGAGTATTGTATGCACGAAGCGCTAACGCAACGACTGTGTGACCGCGCCGCACCAGTTCGGGCGCTAAGTGTTTAAACTGACCCGGAAAATTTTGATGCACAAATAAGATATTCATAAATATAAAAAATAAAATAAAGAATTCAAAATAAGTGACAGGTGTGGTGGGCGTAGTAGTCGAGAGTTGCAATCAGTGATGAGGGTTTAAATGCGCTTACAGCGAACGATAGACCTGCGCTAAAGTAGCTACTCCCTGATGAATTTCTTCGTGGCTTAGACTCGCAAAACATAAACGCATACGATTGCGAGCGTGTGGTTTATTCACAGACCATTCTGGGCCAGGGTTAATCGCTACACCGGCTGCTTGTGCCTGCTGAAACAGCGCTAGGGTGTCAATATGCTCTGGAAGTGTGACCCATAAAAATATCCCACCTTGTACATCATCAAAAGATACAGCATCACCAAAATGGGTGTGCAGTGCTTCTTTTAGGGTGATGAATTTATTATGCAAGCCTTTGCGTAGTGCAACGATATGTTTGCCAAAGTGACTTTGGCAATACTCAGCGAGAACCATCTGCTCTAAAGCGCCAGACCCAGCATCTGTTTTAAGCGACAAAATATGTGACAAAACATTCCAAGAGGCAACAATAAATCCAACGCGTAGAGCAGGTGCAATAGATTTAGAAAACGAGCCAATATGAATAACATTATTGTATGGACTCATCGCATATAGCGCCGGCGGGCGCTCTCCAGACCATGTGAGATCAGCGTAGCAATCGTCTTCAAAAATGGGAACGCCATGCGTATGCGCGAGTTGGAGCAAGCGTTCGCGGTGCGATGTTGGCATGATGGTGCTGCTTGGATTTTGAACCGTTGGGATTGTATAAATATATTTCGGCCGAACACCTTTGGATGAAAGCGCATTAAGCACGGATGCTAATACATCTATACGCATACCCTGTTCATTGAGGGGTATGCCAATCGGATTGACGCCCATGCGTAATAAGCGATTAATCGAGCCTTGATAGCAATCCTCTTCAATGATGACCGTGTCGCCCCGTGTGAGTAGGGTGTGATTAATCAAATCGATGGCTTGCAATGAGCCCGAGGTGATTAAAATGTCGTTGACTGTGCACTGAATGGCGGCATCGGCGAGTAATTTTTTGACCAAAAATTCACGTAAAGGGCGATACCCTTGCGGGCCGCTGTTTAAACTATATGTTGAAAGCGAACGACCTTCGCGTTTTAACACAGTTTCAGTTGCTACTATTAAATCTTGGAGCGGTAACTGATCCGGATCATTATTGCCACCAGTAAAATCAAACTTTGGTCGGCCAGTCCAACGCATTGCCGCAGGAGGAAGACCAGGTGCTAATAGGGGAGCGAAGTCAAATGTAGTGTCTGTAGTCGAGTGCATGGTGCGCCCTTTGTGATGAATTTATGGTTATCTTTATGGTTGTTATTATGTGGTTGTTATTATGGCTGTGATTCATGGAGTAGTGGTTATTAATTTTATTTAATGGTATTGAATTTAATCTATTGCATGGCATGACATCAGTGGATCATAAGCTAGTGATGATGTGATGATGTGATGATGTGATGAACCAATGAGACATCAGTGAATGTTTTGATAAAACATTGTATATATTCAGGAATAAACAAATTAGTCGTTTTAATGAAATTAAAAACGGTAAAAATGCATTGTCATGTCAATATTAAATGCATAATTCTGGAAAATGCATATCAATATAGTGATAAACTTCTATTGCATGTCAATCGCGTGATGCGTGTCTACATCCAAGACCTTAAGACTGAACAAGCCTAGTGTTTCTATATCTGAGCGCCACTGATAAACCTAGAGTTTTCCAATCGTAACGGGCTAAGTTCGCGGATTAGCTGGTGCTCAAGTGCACCATTGGGGATCGTCATTTTTGCGAATACATGAATGCTCGTGTGCTGTAAGTCAATGCATGTGGTGGCATGTTTATGATGTGGTTATTGTGTAGGATCAATACTGTTATGGGTAATCGCTGGCTACAACAAACACTCGCAAGTGATGAGCGATAAGAAGAAAGGATAGGAAGCAAAGGACAGGAAGCAAAGGACACAGACTACACAATGTAAGGCGTGACTTGTAGTGCTGAGTTGTGGTGGTCTGTTGAGCATGCTCAGTGTAGTATTTACGCCGATTAGATGACGCTATGATTATGATAAGCTCGGTGAATCTGCATATGATTAAGTATCGATAAACGCGCACAGGAGATCTGAATGAGTTTCGAACACATTGCTAATGATTATGGTTTGATGGGTAAAGTCGCGATAGTGTCTGGTGCAGGTGGTCCCATTGGAGATGGTTTAGAAGAGGGTGTGACTAATGGTCGTGCTACAGCCATTTTGCTGGCGCGCGCCGGTGCAAAAGTGTGTGTAGTAGGCCGCACACTAGAGCTTGCTCAACATACAGTGAATATTATTCAACAAGAAGGTGGTGAAGCGTTTGCACATGTTGCTGACGTTACCAAAGAGGCGGAATGTAAGGCGGTTGTGGAGGCTACGATGGCACGTTATGGCCGGGTGGATTGTCTGGATAATAATGTCGGACGTAGTGCGCCAGGCGATGTGGTTGAGATGAGTCTTGAAGAGTGGCGCAATATGTTTGCCTTGAATGTCGATAGCATGATGTTGATGTGTAAGTATGCGATTCCCGCCATGGTCGCAGGTGGCGGCGGGTCGATTGTGAATATTGGTTCTCTACGCAGTATTCGACCCCAAAACTCCACAGTGTATTCGGTGACCAAGGGTGCAGTGGTCGCGCTTACTGCAACCTTGGCCGCCGATCATGGCGCACAAGGCATACGCGCTAATTGTATTATTCTTGGCCCTGTATTTACGCCAAACATTAATCGCAATCTCACGCCTGAGCGTAGACGCTTGCGGGCAGAAGCCTCTTTGATGAAGCGTGAAGGCAGTGGTTGGGATACTGGTCATTTGGCGCGATTCTTATTGTCTGAGCAGTCTAAATTTATGACTGGCCAGAGCATCTGTCTGGACGGTGGCGCATCATTGGTGGGGCCATCACGCTAAACGCTAGACAATAGTTTTTATTCTGACGGTTGGCAGGTCTATGTGTTTCAAAGGCAGTGGACAGTGAGATGATTGAGAAACGCCGGCAAAAAACATAGATCTGTTAATTGTAGATGCTTAGGCAATGCCCAGTGGGTAAGCTGCAAAAAATTTAAAAAATTTAAAAAATGTAAGAAATTCAATCAATTCAATCAATGCAAGAAATGCAACAAACGCAAGATCTGCAACAACCACAACAACTGAAATGGTTGCCCCTCAATCTAAAAACCGCATGCACTGCGCTATAAAATAAAACGGTTTACAGATGAATGTACTCACAATGACACAATGCAGCCCCTTACACTGGCGACCATGATTGCTCATGAAGATTCATTTTTAGAGCAGATTCTAAAATTTGACGATCAAGGTCAAGCTTCATCGCAATCGAGCAGTGAAGGCATTCCTTATGTGACTAATGCCTTTTGGACAGCACGTCAACGGCAAGCCCATAGCTTGCACGAGATTAGTTATCGCGCATGTTTTAAACCACAACTCCCCGAGTTCTTTATCGCGCGCCTCACCCAGCCGGGCGATACGGTCTACGACCCCTTTATGGGTCGCGGCACTACCCCACTGCAAGCGGCGTTGATGGGTCGGTGCGCAGTGGGCAACGATATTAATCCATTAAGTATATTGTTCACACGGCCGCGACTGCGTCCACCAACACTAGAGGCAGTAGCACAGCGACTTCAACAAGTGGATTGGCAATGTGGCGAAATTGAAAATGAAGAATTACTGGTTTTTTATAGTCCACAAACCCTACGCCACATATATGCTCTGCGTCAGTGGTTGTTAGCGCGTGCACCGATTGATCGAGTAGTCGACCCGGTCGATGATTGGATACGCATGGTAGCGATTAATCGACTCACAGGTCATTCGAGTGGTTTTTTCTCAGTCTATACCTTGCCACCTAATCAGGCGGTGTCGATCGCATCACAACGAAAAATCAATGCCAAAAGAAATCAAACTCCAGTCGATCGTGATATTCAAAAGATCATATTAAAAAAGACGCGGTCTTTGCTACGAGACGCGGCGATAGTGAATGCTGCAGTCGGGCAGCCCTATAGTTGCTTAACCACAGGGCCTGCTGAGCGTAATGCGCAACTGCGTGCAGCTTCAGTGCAGTTGGTCATCACCTCGCCACCGTTTCTGGATATTGTGCAATATGCTGATGATAATTGGTTACGCAATTGGTTTTCTGGCATTGATACCCAAAGCTTAGCTATCGCGCATCACCGACATGCTAGTGATTGGCAACACATGGTTGCTGCAACCTTGCAAGAGTTAACAAGGGTAGTGGCGGTTGGCGGACATATTGCGTTTGAAGTTGGTGAAGTGCGTCATGGGCAGGTGATGTTAGAACAACAAGTGTGGGCAGCAGCCGAGGGCTTGCCCCTAGAACGCATCGCCGTGATGATTAATCAACAAACTTTTTCTAAGACTGCTAATTGCTGGGGCGTGGACAATAATACGCAAGGCACAAATAGCAATCGAATTGTCATTTTGCGGCGCATTGCTGATTAAAAAATCGAGTACTGCGCAACCTAAAGCAGAGTTAAATTGCGCTTTGAGGTCCGCGTACTGGTCTGTGCATTGATTTTATTCATGATCTTCGTTACGTTCGATGATGGATATCAAAGATAACCCTTGAGTATGCAAACATAGGGTCGCACAGAGAGGACGTAATGAAACAATTCAAAATAATATGGAGTGTGCTGTGCACTGCACTGTGCTCCGTAGTGTGTGCAATACTGGTGTTATGGCCTAAGCCTGGCGTGAGTGCAGATGGATACCCTAATCGACCGATCCGCTTGATTATTCCATTTGCGCCCGGTGGGGCTACCGATGTCGTGGCTCGAATTCTAGGATCTAAATTGACCGAGAAATTAGGTCAGCAAATCGTGATGGATATTCGCCCGGGTGCTGGCAGCGTGTTGGGCACGGACATTGGCGCTAAAGCCAGTCCTGATGGATATACCATTGTGCTGGTGGCCACAGCACATGTATTGAATACGGGTTTGCTCGCTAGGTTGCCTTATGATGCCATTACTGATTTCTCGCCGATATCGATGGTGGTTGAGTCACCATTAATCTTTTTGGTGCCGCCTAATTTGGGGGTCAATACCATAGGTGAATTAATTGCAACAGCGAAAGCTAAGCCCGGTAGTATGAGTTATGGCTCAGCTGGGCAAGGCACGAGTGGTCATTTGGCGACCGAACTCTTAAAGTTGCGTGCGGGTATTCAAATGATACATGTGCCCTATAAGGGCGCAGGTCAGGCCTTGATTGATTTGCTCGGTGGCCAGATTCAGATGCTGTGTACCAGCACAGTGCCGTCCTTACCCCATGTTCGCACAGGCAAACTGAAAGGTATTGCAGTCACTACACGTACACGCTCGCGCGCTGCACCCGAGATCCCGACAGTGGCAGAGTCCGGGCTTCCCGGTTTTCAAGCAACGACTTGGTATGCATTACTAGCACCTGCCAAAACACCAGAACCGATTATTAAAACCTTACACCTAGCCTTGACCCAAGTATTGCGCACACCAGCAGTGGCAGAACAATTAATTGCCCAAGGTGCAGAGCCAATGCCGAATAGCCCAGATGAATTGCGACATTTTTTTAAAAACGAGATTGAGATCTGGACCAAGGTGATTAAGCAAGCCAATATTCGGCCCAATACTTAATACGCCATACCAACTGTATGTTGGTGAGCGACGGTAGATCAGAATAGGAGTCAAAAGTATGCAAACCAAAAATATGCAAACTAAAGCAGCCATAATGCGCGCTTTACTGCGCGAAGGTATTGTAGTCTCACCAGGCATTTATGATGGTTTGAGTGCGCGGATGGTTGAGCGCGCAGGGTTTAAGGCGGCCGCAACGGGCGGTAGTGGTTTTTCGAATGCGTTAATGGGGCAGCCTGATATTGGTTTGTTGTCGATGACCGAGAACGTCGATGCTTGCCGACATTTAGTACGCTCGGTATCTATCCCGATTATGGCGGATGCCGAAACCGGTTATGGTAATCCGGTCACGGTTTATCACGCCGTACAGTATTTTGAAGAAGCTGGAGTGGTGGGCATGAATATCGAAGATCAATTAAGCCCGAAGCGCTGTGGTCATATGCAAGGCAAAGAATTAATTAGTCCGCGTGAGATGGCCAAAAAAATTGAAGCTGCTGTTAAAGCCAAGAAAGATCCAGATTTTATTATTAATGCGCGCACCGATGCGATTGCTGTAGAGGGCTTAGACAGTGCGATACGCCGTGCTCAACTCTATGTTTCAGCAGGTGCTGATATGGTGTTTCCGGACGCAGTGCATACTGAAGATGACATCCGACGCTTTGTTGACGCCGTATCCGTCCCCGTCAGCATTAATATGGGATTTGCGATTCGGTCGCGACCAACAACGCCCCTGATTTCAGTGAAACGACTCGCCGAGCTGGGTGTGGCGCGGGTGTCTGCAGCTCGGATGTTGCCAGCGGCTGCATTAATGGGCATGCACAAAGCATTAGAGGTATTGAATGAGAGCCTCAGTAGTGGCGAAGTGCGTGATCGTCCCGATTTAATCTACGGCATGGAAGAAATTACTAGCTTGATGGGCTATGCCCATATTGCTGATTTAGAATCGATGTTTTTGCTCGAGGAGCAATTACAAAACAAATACGGCACTGCCAAGCCCGATTATGTGATTAGAGAGTCGTGAGTCACTAGTGATGAATTGAGATACATGAATTGAGATAGATGAGTTGAGAAAGATGAATTGAGATACATGAATTCAAAGATAAGCATTGAAAATCATGCTTGGCATACCGGGCGTTGATTGCCTGGTATCGCTGATGATGTGATTGAACAGTATAGTATTTTAAGTAGAAAACAAAGTAGTCAACGAACTGTCAAATCAATGTATTCAATAAATTTTTGAATACATTGGCAAATCAACTAGCAAACAAACGTGTACACATAGGAAGGATAGAGAAGATGACTACACAACAGGTCTATGACCCGGTTGCACCATGCCTCACCGCGACAGCGGCTCCCCATCGGTTCTTGGAGCAACTCAGTGGTAAGGTGGTTGGATTTCTAGATAATGCAAAACCAAACTTCAATCATTTAGTCGATGATCTAGCAGAGATATTAGTGCGTGATTATCAGGTGGCGCGGGTTGTAAAGCGACGTAAACGCAGTGCATCGCAAGGCGCACCCGAGGCGATGTTGCAAGAGCTTGCAGATCAGTGTGATGCCGTCATTACGGGCTCGGGTGACTGAGGCTCCTGCACATCGTGGAGTGTCCACGATACTGTAGAGTTAGTGAAACGGGGTTTGGTTGCAATGACTGTGTGTTCAGAGCAGTTCATTGGGTTAGGTCGGGCACAACAAAAAGCCTTGGGTTTTCCGGGACTGGCGATTGCTGTCGTGCCACATCCCTTTGGCACTCAAGCGCGGGAGGCTTTGACAGAGATTGCACGCGATTGTGCTGCGCAAATTGCCCAGCATTTATGTGATATTGGTAGTGATGAACCCGTAGCTGCTGCGAGTGCAGTAGCGGCGGTGCCGCGCGCCTTGTTAGTAGAAGCACCATTAGCGCTCGGTGCTCTGAATCAATTCTATATTGAACGGCGCTGGGGTGATGGCTTGCCGATTGTGCCACCGACTGTTGCTGCAGTTGACGAGATGTTGCAACACACCACGTTGGCGCGCGATACAGTAGTGGCCACGATTGCGCCTGGTTTTGGTGTGGCCACTGTGGAATATATAGCGATTAATGCGGTGATGGCGGGTTGCTTGCCACAGTATTTACCCGTGCTGATTGCTGCGGCACGAGCAGTCGCGACCACTACATTTCATTTGCAAGCGATTCAAGCTACCACCAATCCGGCGGCTGTATGGTTAGTGGTGAATGGTCCGATCGCCAAGACGCTCGGTGTGAATGCCGGCAGCAACTGTTTGGGTCAGGGCGTATGGGCGAATGCAACGCTAGGGCGTGCATTGCGTTTAATGTTGCAAAATATTGGGCGTGCACTACCCGGTGAGATGGACCGCTCAACCCAAGGTCAGCCCGGCAAATACTTATTTTGCTGCGCCGAGAATGAAGCAGCGAGCCCGTGGGAGCCCTTGCATGTGGAGCGTGGGTTTGCAGCGACTGAGAGCACCGTTACTGTGGTGGGGGCGCTGGGTACTTGGAGTATGAATATGACCGCCTCTGCTGCTGAGGATGTGCTATTCATGATTGCCGAGACCATGCAATATCCCGCCAGCAGTGATTATGTGTTTGGCGGCCATCCGTTTATTTTGCTCTCGCCGCAGCATGCAAAGATTTTCGCTGCAGCTGGTTGGAGTAAAGCGGAGTTTAAACAACGCTTGTGGGCTGCGTCTAAAATGCCTGCAGGACGCTCGCGTGGTAGTGAGTTTGAACGCACCGTGACAGCCCGCCAAGCAGAGCTGGGTCAGATTGGTCCGGAGACTTTGCTACCGATCACCGTAGTGCCCGAAGATATTGGTGTGATTGTGGCGGGCGGCACTGGATCACATTCGGTATTTGTGCCGGTGTCTGCACACACGCAAGCGGTGACTTGTGCTATTACAGCGTGATGCAGTAGCGCTGTTTGCGCAGGGGCCAAATGAAGTATAAGGGCTTAGTATAAATGTTTCCGTCGGGTGCTGATTTTAGTTACTAAGTTCAGTTGCTAAGTTCAGTTGATTAGGTCTGGAATTTAGTCCCGATATTTAGTTCAGGCGCGGTGTACACGCGTTTAATGCACTGCGCCTGAAACTAAAGAGCTGACCGCGCGAGTCAGGCATGCCGATCGAGTTGTGCATGAGCAGGGGTTGAGCATGGCGACTAAAGCCTTGGGCAATCATGAGTCTACTAAACGCCGCGCTATAGCCGCGTCCTGGGTCGGCGATGAGCACTTCTGCTTGGGTCTGGGCATGGCTGGCGATGCAGTGCGCGAGCATCACTGCGTGATCACGTTCGTAGAGCAAGTCGCTACCAATAATTAAATCATAGCAAGCGGCATGGGGGTTGTTTGCCGCCCAGCTGGCTTGTAAAAAATGTATGGGTGTGAGGTCGTTGAGTGCGGTGTTCTGGCGTAGAAACTCTTCAGCCAATGGGTGTTGATCGCTGGCGGTAATGTTGGCGTGGCGTTGCGCGAGTATCAAGCTACTCAAACCAATACCACAACCGAGCTCTAAGATACGTTTGCCGGCAATCGGATAGGTGCTCATGGTGGTGGCGAGGGCGAGGCCTGCGGGCCATACCACGCCAAACAAAGGCCATGAGGCGGGCGAGACACCGGCTCGGGCCGCTGTGCCTTCTGGGTCAGCATACTGCTGACAATTGCTGAGACTGCGAATGTGTAAGTCGTGATTGCCGATATGGTAATCAATGGTGTGGACGGCATAGCCAGGCACAGGCGTCTTTCGAGTCAAGAGCGTGGCGCTAATCCAGTCGGATCTGCGCAAAGCACAATTGGCGTGTGGCCTGGTGCTTATGCGATCGCTGGAGTCTAGCCCAGTTTGTGTGGACTAGGGGATTTTTACAGCGCGACAATGACTGTCCTGTCGTACACTGGGAGCGAGTGAATCGGCATCGGGTTGGTGATAGACGGTAGTCAGAAAGATTACGCAGTCTTGCTGGTCACGGATGCTAGTGAGTGTTGTTATTCAGCGTTGTTTTTAAGTAAGGTGATTCAGTAAGGTGATTCAGAAAAGTGATACAGAAAAATGATTCAGTCATGTCATTCAATAAAGGCTAGTCAGCGACGCATGATGAGGCGACTTGTGAATATAAAATTAATTATGCTTAAAAATCAAATAGTTAGTGTATTTTTCCAGCTAGGGGTAGCTCGTATTGCTCGTAGTTTCGCCTTAGCGTTGCTGTTCGCATGTGCAGTTTATGCCCAGACTTTTCCGAATCGCCCACTAAAGATTATTTCGCCTTACTCGCCCGGTGGCTTAGGTGACACTGTGCCGCGTGGTGTGGCAATGGGTCTTGCCGATGCCTTAGGCCAGCCGGTAATTGTGGAGAATCGACCAGGGGCCTCGCAAGTCATTGGGATGCAGGCGGCGGCAAAGTCAGCACCGGATGGGTATACCCTGGTGTTTGGTAGCGTGACCAGCTTGGCGATTAATCCAGCAGTGACTAAAGATTTACCTTATGACCCGGTGAAAGATTTTGCCCCGGTGTCCTTGTGCATGACCACACCATTATTTTTAGTGATTCATCCCTCGGTACCGGTAAAGACTGTGCGTGATTTGATTGCGCTCGCCAAACTACAACCGGGGCGCTTAAGTTTTGCTTCTGGGGGTAACGGTTCATCGAATCATTTGGCCGGTGAGTTATTCAAATTATTGGCGGGGGTCGATTTATTACATGTGCCCTATAAGGGTGCTGGCCCAGCGATGGTCGATGTGATGGCCGGCCATGTGGATTTGATGTTGGGTGGGGCAGGGTTAGCCGAGGCGCGTGCCGGTCGGGTGAAAGTGTTGGCGGTAAGTTCGGCCCAACGCTCCTCAGTGGCGCCTGAGTTACCAACCTTGCAAGAAGCAGGTGTGCCGGGTTATGAGGCGACGATTTGGTTTGGTCTGTTAGCACCTGCAGCAACGCCGGCAACGATTGTGACGCGACTATCGCAAGAGATTGGTCGGGTATTGAATCAAAAAACGATGCGCGAGCGATTTAACACGGTTGATCTCACCCCTACCAGTCCCGAAGGGTTTGCCGATTTAATTCGCCGCGAAATTCCAAAATGGCGCAAAGTGGTAACTACCGCCAAAATTCCAGCACTGTGAGGCTATGATGAAACCATTATCAATTGCAATTGTTGGCGCCGGTATTGGCGGTCTGGCAGTAGCTGCATTACTACGGCGCGATGGCCATCAGGTCGCGGTCTATGAGCAAGCCACTCAGTTTACGCGTGTGGGCTCGGGTATTCAGATGGCGCCCAATGCCATGAAGGTATTGCGCCATTTAGGTGTTGAACAGCATCTGGTGGCTACAGCGTTTCAAGCCGAGCAAGCGATTAGTCGCAGCTGGGATAGTGGTGAGGTGACCAGCACCTTAACGTTGGGGGATACCGTCGCAGCGCAATTTGGCGCGCCGTATTTATTTTTACATCGTGCCGATTTGCATGAAGCGATTGCTCAATTAGTGCCGAGCTCAGTCATACATCTCAACCATAAGCTCACCGTACTCGACCAATCTGCGCATGGGGTGAAGCTACACTTTGCTAATGGTCATGTGGTGGCAGCAGACATGGTGATTGGTGCTGATGGTGTGCACTCGCTAGTACGCGAGACCTTATTGGGGCCTGAGCGGCCGCGCTTTACTGGCAAGATTGCTTATCGCACCACATTCCCTGCAGATCGGGTGCAAGGTTTAGATGTATCGCGGGTGCGCACCAAATGGTGGGGGCCAGATCGGCATATGGTGGTGTATTTTGTAACGCGTAATCGCGATACCTTATATTTTGTGACCAGTGTGCCTGAACCTGCGGAGTGGCTCACGCCAGAGTCGTGGTCTGCCAAAGGCGATTTAGATGAATTACGTGCCGCCTATGCTGGTTTTCATCCGGATGTGCAAGCGATCCTACAAGCCTGCCCCGAGGTATATAAGTGGGCCTTGTTTGAGCGTGAACCATTGGCGCGGTGGTCAGAGGCGCGAGTGGTTTTACTGGGTGACGCCTGTCACCCGATGACGCCTTACATGGCACAAGGGGCGGCCTCTGCGCTAGAGGATGCCGCAATCTTGGCGCGATGTTTGCAAGGTGTTGAACAAGATGGCGTGCAAGCGGCATTTGCTTTGTATGAGGCGGTACGTAAACCGCGAGCGTCGGCGATTCAATCGAATTCTAGTGCGAATACGTGGTTGCGCGGCCAGACTGATCCGGCGTGGGTCTATGGTTATGATGCGACTACAGTGGCGTTGACTACGCCAATCACCTAGCGTCTCAGTGGGCGTAACGATTACTGCAGAAACGGCACAGACAACAAGCGTAAGCCGATCGAGATCCAGGGGCTCTCGCCGTTGCTGCGCGTGCCGTATGTGGCATCGACTTGGACGCGATTCGGCACCACCCAATGCCGCAGGCCAACTTGTAACCACGGGCTGCTGATGCTATCGCCGAAGGTTTCTACAATCAGAACGTTTTGCGGATTGAGTCGAATCTCGGAGCCTAAGCCCCAAGTGCCGTAATTGCGTGAGTTATCGCGATTGTGAATAATGCCGGTGTTAGTGTGCATGACGATTTGATCATCACGAAACGAAAAACTTGCAGGGATATAGGCATACGGGTCGCCCACCATATCATGATCTTTATAGTGCGCCGGATGTGCAACATAACCAACAGCCAGGCCATAGCCGTAGCCATTCGACGCTAAGGGTTTAAAAATACTTTTGCCTTGAATCAGCATATCGCTGTGATCGCTCACGCCCGCGCTATTGGTGATTGCACCACCCAGGGTTAATTCGAGGTTACCCGTAAAGTTACACGCAGGTAGTGACCAATACTCACGACTACCGCGATTATTTCTGACCCACGATTCAACCTGACAAGCGTAGGCGTCAACCGTGCGCGCATCGTCGGTCATCATGGGCCGAGCCGCTTGCGCTAGTGACGCACTGAACAGCATGCTGATGATGGCCCCACTAATACTGACTGTGCGCAGTGAGGTGAGTAAGCTGAAGGCCATATTGTTGAGCAAATGATTCCGCTTGAAATTCAAGATGAGCTGGAGACGAGGCGGCATAATGAGGTGGAGACGGGTATAAGTGATTGATAGGTTATATTGAAACAGAGAGGTGCTCGCACAGTATAAAAAAACAGTGCGAATTTTAAGCCATAAACATGACGCTATGATGAAAATGCAACGTGGTCAGAGTTTTATCGGCTTAGCGTCCAGTAAACACCGGTTTCTTCTTCTCTACAAAGGCGGCAACACCCGCTTGATAATCGGCGGTATCAAAACAAGCGTACGCAGCATCGCGTTCAGTGGCGCTGATGTTGGCTTGCACGGTGAGCCGTTCAATATATTGTTTGTGCCAACGCGCCACTAATGGGGCGCCGGCGGCAATGCGTTGTGCAGTGGCGTAGCTCTCGCTGGCGACAGCGCCATCGGCCACCACTCGATTCACCAAGCCTTTGCTGTAGGCTTCGCTGGCATTGATGATGCGTCCCTCGAGCAACAACTCTAAGGCCACAGCACGCCCGACTAAACCGAGTAAGCCCGCTAATTCACCATAAGCCATGGTGAGCCCCAAAGCATTGATGGGGATACCAAAGCGACTCGATGTGCCACAAATACGTAAGTCACACATTGCTGCAATTTCTAAACCGCCACCCACACACAGCCCTTCGATTAGGGCGATAGTTGGATGGCGACAGTGCGCCACTGCATGCATCGCTGCTTCGATGAGTGCGCCGTATTCGCGGGCTTGCTCGTGACTGTTGCGGGTAGTGGCGAACTCAGCAATGTCGGCGCCCGCGGCAAATGCCTCGCCGCCGGCACCGCGCAAGACTACGCAGCGCAAATCTTCATCCGCAGATAGCGTGGTCAGTGTGGTGCCTAAATCTGCCCACATCGCGCGGGTTAAGGCGTTGCGTTTTGTGGGGCGGTTAAGAGTGACGGTGGCGATTGCAGCGTCGCGACTGACCAGCAGATCGGTTTGCATAGGTGTGGGTAATCGATTGGTGAGATGAATCTTGTGAGCGGCAAGTTTCTGATTTTTTAGATATTTAGATATTTAGATGTTTATGTTTATTTCAATTTTGTTGTTTGATTATTGTTTGATTGTTTGTTGTTTTTAAACTTGCTTTGCTCGTGTCTTTGCGCATCAACCTGCCTGGCTTAAAACAGTCATTGCAGCAGCAACGCCGCCGGCACGGTGGGGTACTTGCGCCAAGCTTAAGCCCATTTCAACGCCAGCCAGTGTGCCCATCAGACTGAGGTCGTTAAAGTCACCGACATGGCCGATCCGAAATACGGTGTCGCTTAATTTACCTAAACCACTGCCGAGCGACATATTAAAACGTTCGAGGATGATTTTACGCAAAGCCACTTCGCTGTGACCGGCAGGCATGCGCACCGCAGTCACTACGTTGGAGTAGTGCTCGGGTATTTCGCAGCAGAGCTCTAGGCCCCAGGCTTGGACTGCTGCGCGAGTTGCCGCTGCTAGTCTTGCGTGGCGGGCGAACACTTGGGGCAGTCCTTCTTCTTCGAGTAACATGTGTAGCGCCTCGCGCAAGCCATAGAGTAAGTTGGTCGAAGGGGTAAACGGAAAGTAACCATTTTTATTGGGCCCCAGCATCTCGGCCCACGACCAATACGAGCGGGTGAGTCCTGCGGTTTCACTGGCAGCTAAGGCCTTGGGTGAGAGGGCATTAAATGACAGCCCTGCCGGTAACATGAGACCTTTTTGCGAACTGGCAATCGAGACATCCACACCCCATGCTTCGTGTTGATAGTCAATCGAGCCCAGAGAGGACACCACATCGACTAATAGCAAGGCCGGGTGTCCGGTGCTGCTGATCGCTTGGCGCACGGCGGCAATCGGTGAGCAGGCGCCGGTAGAGGTTTCGCTATGCACCACGCACACGGCTTTAATGCGGTGTTCTACGTCGGCGCTCAGACGTTGCGCAATCGCAGTCGGGTCTGCACCATGGCGCCAGTTGCTGCTGATAAATTCGGGCACTAATCCAATACGCTTGGCTAGGTGTTGCCACAGCGTGGCGAACTGGCCCGTCTCATACATCAATACCGTGTCGCCGGGTGAGAGGGTGTTCACCAAAGCCGCTTCCCACGCGCCAGTGCCTGAGGCGGGGTAAATGACAACGGGGTGGCTGGTTTGGAATAGCCGCTGCATGCCGCTTAGGACGGCTTTACCCAAGACTGCAAAATCAGGGCCGCGGTGGTCTATCGTGGGCTGGTCGATCGCCCGCAATACGCGGTCTGGTACGTTCGAGGGTCCTGGGATTTGTAGGAAGTGGCGGCCAGCGTGATAGCTCATGGGTTGCTCCGGAGGGGGAATCAAAGTAAGCATGGATGTTAGCGCTGGCGCAGGGGTTGCGGCAACTCATTTTGTATGCAAAGTAGGCTAAATCGTAAGCCTGCACTAATTAAAATTATAACTATTTGATTTTATTGATTATTTTTTATTGCCCCGGTTGTCGGGGCGTTATATTATGCATACAAATGTTAAACTCCTGGTGATTGTAGCGTATAGATGTGTGGCGAGTGGGGCTTAGACCGCCTCAGCGTGTTGGTTAATTTTTGAAATTGGAGTGCGATCTTGCCTGCTTTGTTAAGCCCTACCTTAAGCCGCGCCGAGCCCCATTCGGCGACTGTGACGCCGCTCGTACCACAGCGTCTATTACACGAAACCGTGATTGATCAATTGCGCGATTTAATTGTCCAAGGCGAGCTCGCCCCGGGCACCAAGCTCAATGAGCGGCTGCTGGCAGCGCGCCTAGGCACCTCTCGCACGCCGCTTCGCGAAGCCATTAAGATGCTGGCGGCAGAGGGCTTGGTTGAACTATTACCGAATCGCGGCGCCTTGGTGGCGCCGCTCGATCCCGAAAAAATCAATCAAGTGTTTGTGGTGTTAGGCACACTCGAGGCCTTGGCCGGTGATCTGGCGTGTCGTGCTGCGAGTGCGGCGCAAATAGCCGAGATTCGCGCCCTGCATTTTCATATGCGCGCGCATCACGCCCGTGGCGAATTGGCGGCTTACTTTAAATACAATCAACAGATTCATAGTCAATTAGTGGCGTGTGCGGGCAATCCGGTGCTCTCACAGTTGTATCAAAGTCTGAATGCCCATGTGCGGCGCGCCCGCTATAGTGCAAATTTATCCCCTGCACGTTGGGACCAAGCGGTGCAAGAGCACGAGGCGATTCTCGCGGCACTAGAGGCGCGCGATCGTGCGCGATTGGCGATGTTGTTGCGCGATCACTTAGCACAGAAGTTGGTATTGGTGATGGAGGCTTTGGCGTCTGCTCAGCACACCGAACAACCCCAGCAAGCGGTGGCACGATGAACGCGCCCGCCCGCAGTGCTCACATAAACGCCCACACCCAAAGTGCCGCGCATAGCGCGCTGGAGCGGCGCTTGCGCCAACAGTTACGCGGGGCCGTGATGTTTGATCGTGCTTCGCGTGGGCGCTATGCCACGGATGCATCGATTTATCAGATCGAGCCGGTTGGGGTGGTGGTGCCGGTAGATGAGGCAGATGCGTTGCTGGCCTTGCAGATTGCGATCGACAGCGGGGTTCCGGTATTACCTCGTGGGGGTGGTACTTCGCAGTGCGGTCAGACCGTGGGTGAGGCTTTAATTATCGATGTCTCTAAGCATTTAAATGGCTTAATGGGGTTTGACCGCGATGCGCGAACGGTTACCGTGCAACCGGGCATGGTGCTCGATCACCTGAACGCTTATCTCAAGCCGCATGGGTTATGGTTTCCAGTGGATGTTTCGACCAGTGCGCAGGCCACGATTGGCGGCATGGCCGGCAATAACTCCTGCGGTTCGCGCTCGCTTGCCTATGGCAATATGGTGCATAACGTATTGGGTATTGATGCTGTATTAGCTGATGGCACACAGCATGCGTTTGGGGTGATTCCGTCGAACTGGGCAACTCTGGATGGCTTGCCCGATTATCAAGCGTTAGTCACGCGCTTGGTGGGCATTGCACAGCGCGAGGCGGCTGAAATTGAACTGCGCTATCCCAAGTTGTTACGCCGTGTTGGGGGCTATAACTTAGATATGTTGTTACCCGCTGGGGCGAACTTAGCACATTTATTGGTGGGCTCTGAGGGCACGTTGGCGTTTTCACGCCGCTTAGAACTCAAGCTCTCCACTTTGCCCCGGCATAAGGTCTTGGGTGTGTGTCATTTCCCAACCTTTTATCAGTCCATGGTTGCGCCTCAGCATATCGTTAAACTAAAGCCAGCTGCAGTGGAGTTGGTCGATCGCACCATGATCGATTTGGCACGAAGTAATCCGGCGTTCCGACCGATTGTTGATCAATGTGTGCGTGGTGAGCCAGCGGCGATTCTGTTGGTGGAATTTGCTGGAGAAGACCTCGACACGCAACGCCGAGGACTAAAGCAACTTGTTGATTTAATGGGTGAATTAGGCTTTCCCGAGGGCGTGGTTGAGGTGGTTGAACCGGCGTTACAGCGAGATTTTTGGGAGGTGCGTAAGGCGGGTCTCAATATCATGATGTCAATGAAGGGCGATGGTAAGCCAGTGTCGTTTATTGAAGATTGCGCAGTGCCGCTAGAGCACTTGGCTGAATACACCGATCAGCTGACCCAAGTCTTTGCCAAATATCACACGGAGGGCACTTGGTATGCCCATGCATCTGTGGGTTGTTTGCATGTGCGACCGATACTCGATATGCGGCGCGAGGGCGCGAGTCAGATGCGCGCGATTGCTGAAGAGGCCGCCGTATTGGTGCAAAAATATAAAGGCTCGTATTCTGGCGAACATGGCGATGGTTTGGTGCGCTCGGAGTGGATTGAGCCATTTTTTGGTCAGCAATTGGTCGCTGCGTTTACTGAAATTAAAGATGTGCTAGACCCCAAGGGTCTACTCAATCCGGGCAAGATTATTCGGCCAACACGTCAAGACGATCGCAGCCTGTTTCGCTATAAACCCGGTTATCAAGTGCAGCCCTTAACCACAGTATTGGACTGGCGGGAGTGGGGCGGTTTTGATAAAGCCGTCGAGATGTGTAACAACAACGGCCATTGCCGTAAATTTGATGCGGGCACCATGTGTCCGTCGTATCGGGTCACACGTGACGAGCAGCACTTAACGCGCGGTCGTGCCAACACCTTGCGCTTGGCATTATCCGGACAGCTCGGGCCCGATGCGCTGACCTCGAGCGCGGTCACAGAGGCAATGGATTTGTGCGTGTCGTGCAAAGGCTGTAGACGCGAATGTCCGACCGGTATTGATATGGCCAAGATGAAGATTGAGTATCTGCACCATCATCATCGTCACCATGGGATCAGCTTAAAAGAGCGACTGATTGCGTATCTGCCGCATTACGCCCACTGGGCGGCACAGGCCGCACCCCTACTGAATGTGGTGCAAGAGTGGGTTAAACCCTTGCTGGGGTTTGCCGCCTTGCGCTCGATGCCCCAGTGGCGCACGGATTTTTGGCGTGCCAGTGAGCGACCCACTGCTACAGCGGCCACCGTAACGGCTGCGCGCGAAGTGGTGTTGTTTGTTGATACGTTTAGTACTTATTTTGATCCGGAAAATGTGCGCGCCGCACATCTTGTGCTCACCGCTGCTGGCTATACCGTGCATCTGCCGGTAGCCGATGGCGAGCAGCGCCCACTGTGTTGTGGACGCACGTTTTTGGCGGGTGGCTTGGTTGAGCAAGCGCGCGCTGAGGCGCAACGCCTGCTCGCTGCTGTGCAGCCGTTTGTGGCGCGTGGTGTACCCATTGTGGGACTAGAGCCTTCCTGCTTGTTGACGTTGCGCGATGAATTTTTATCGTTGTTACCGGGCGCAGATGCCAAAGCCTTGGCTGCCGAAGCGGTGTTGTTTGAAGAGTTTATTGCACAAGAACTGACTGCGGGACGCTGGCATTTGCTACTCAAGGCGTTACCGCAGAGCAAAGCCTTGGTGCACGGCCATTGCCATCAAAAAGCGTTTGCTGCAATGCCGGCGGTAGCGCAAGTATTGGCTTTAATTCCGAATTTAAATGTGGAGTTTATTGAATCGAGTTGTTGCGGCATGGCCGGTAGTTTTGGCTATGAAGATAGTCACTATGCAGTGTCTATGCAAATGGCTGAGTTGTCGCTGTTGCCCAAGCTGCGCGAGTCTAGCCCCAGCACCTTGATTGTGGCCGATGGCACGAGTTGCCGACATCAGATTCGTGATGGTGTAGCGCGCGAAGCGCAGCATGTGGCACGCGTGTTGGCGGCGGCATTGGCTTGATGCGTGATTCAATTGAAGCATGATCATATTCAAGTGCGACTGTATTCAAGCGCGACAGTATTGATGCACGACTACATTGAAGTGAGACTAAGGCCCATGCCATGACCCCAGCTGTGCTCGAGCTTAAACAGCTCGCCGTTGCGTTCCGCACGACGCAGGGCGAGGTGCCGGCGGTGAGCGGCGTGTCTTGGCAAGTTGCGGCCGGCGAGGTGATGGCGATTGTGGGTGAGTCCGGTAGTGGTAAGTCGGTGACGGCTTTAGCCATTATGGGATTGTTAGCGCCAGAGACTACTCGCGTCAGTGGTCAAATCTATTTCGCGGGCCAAGCCCTGATCGGACTGCCAAGTGCCGCGCGGCGGGCGCTGCGCGGGCGTGAGATGGCGATGATTTTTCAAGACCCGATGACCGCGCTCAATCCAGTCTTGACCATTGGTACGCAGATGGCGGAATCTTTACGCTTACATCTCGGCTTGAGTGCCGAGGCCGCGCGTAGTCGCAGCCTTGAGTTACTCGACCGGGTGGGTATTGCCGATGGAGCGCGACGCCTCACCCAATACCCGTATGAATTCTCTGGCGGCATGCGGCAACGGGTGATGATTGCCATTGCGCTAGCTTGTTCACCGCGACTGATTATTGCCGATGAGGCCACCACGGCACTGGATGTGACGCTGCAGGCGCAAGTGCTCGATTTGTTGTTGGAGGTGGTGCGCGAGCACGGTATTGGTTTAGTGTTGATCACCCATAATTTTGGAGTGGTCGCCCAGTATGCCGATCGAGTCGGGGTGATGTATGCCGGACAAATGGTCGAAGTGGGCACGGTGTCTGCAGTATTAGCACAAGCGCAACACCCCTATACCCAAGGATTATTGCGGGCAGTGCCGCGGATTGATGGTCCACTGCCCGCGCGCATGGCAACCATAGAGGGTTTAGCGCCAGACTTGCGCCAAACGATTGCGGGTTGTCGGTTTGCCCCGCGTTGTGCGCAAGCGGTGGCCCAGTGCGCGAGCCAGTCACCAACACTCGGGCCGGTCATCACAGTGGCCAAAACGGCGGCCACTAGGGTGTCGGATTTGGCATCGGCTGGTTCAGCGTTCGGTGATTTAACGACAGGTAGTCTAACGTCAGGTGGTTTAACGTTAAGTGGTGTATTGACCGCTGGTGTAAAGACAGCGGATGCCATATCAGCCGGTGCAACGCTAACCATACCCGATGAGAGCCATCAGGTTGCTTGTTATCAAGCCGGGCCTGCACCCAGTGTAGATAGTCCAGAGGATATTGCACCGCCGACCCCGATGGCGGCTGGTTTAGCCCCTGAACCGGAAATATTGTTGCAAGTGTCGGATCTTAAAATCTATTTTAATGCGGGTGCGCGTCTGAATCGGGCGGTAGATGGCGTCAGTCTGGCAGTTTATCGGGGCGAGACCTTAGGCTTGGTTGGCGAGTCGGGTTGCGGTAAAACCACCTTGGGGCGGGGCCTGTTACGGCTATTGCCCTTGAGCGGTGGGCGGATGCGCTATGCCGCCACGGATGTCACCACGGTGAGTGGTGCTGCGCTGATGCGCTATCGGCGGCAGGTACAAGTGGTATTTCAAGACCCCTATGGCGCGCTCAATCCGCGCCAGACCATTGGCGCGATGATTGCCGAGCCGATAGCAGTACATCGCCTACGACCAACCGCTCAGATTGCGCCACGGGTGGCCGAACTGTTAGCCCAAGTAGGGCTCTCTAGTGCCATGGCGGCACGTTATCCGCATGCCCTATCTGGTGGCCAGCGCCAACGTGCTGGCATCGCGCGCGCCCTAGCGCTCGCCCCCGAATTGTTGATATGGGACGAGGCGGTGTCCGCCTTGGATGTCTCAGTTCAGGCGCAAATTATCAATCTAATCAAAAACTTACAGAAAGAGTTAGGGCTCACTAGCTTATTTATTGCGCATGATTTGGCCGTGGTGCGACAGGTCGCCAATCGAGTGGCAGTGATGTATTTGGGTCGGATTGTTGAACTAGCCGATACCGCTACGCTGTTCGCTCAAGCCAGCCATCCCTACACCCAAGCGTTGTTGGCGGCAGTGCCGCGGTGGACGGCGGGCGCACGTCTGGAGCCCTTATTGCTGACCGGTGAAGTGCCTGCAGCCGTGGCATCTATGCAGGGCTGTGGTTTTGCGCCCCGTTGCCCGCGCGCGAGTGCGCGGTGTTGGACGGAAGCGCCGGCGCTTCACGAGCGCCGTGCTAACCAACAGGTGGCCTGCCATGACCCGAGCTAGTCTGCACCCAGCTTGCATGGTCCAACCAAACATG
>CAISJL010000158.1 GCA_903885665.1 uncultured beta proteobacterium
AGCACGTCAATTTGGCGCAACAGCATCACAATTTGTTCGGGTTTGATTCGATGACCTTTGGGCATTTTTAACTCCTTTAAAGATAGATTATCAAAAAATCCTCGCTTTTGGAGTGGTACTAAAAATTAGGTCAGTTCACTGCTCGGCCTGTTCACGAGTAGCGAAGCAGTAATGATGCAGGCGTTCCGTTTTGTGCGTGCCAAAGAAACTCTCCATTGGCGCATTGTCCCAGCAGTTTCCATGGCGACTCATCGAGGTCGTCATTCCGTAGCTGGCTCGTTGTGCGCGGTAGGTGCTGCTGCAATACGGGCTGCCACGGTCAGAGTAGTGGGTCAACCCGGGCTTTGGTTTTTTGCGCCAAAACGCTGTACGCAAAGCATCCGCGACCAGCGTTTTTGTCATGCGGCTGTCCATCGTCCAGCCGACAATTTCACAGGTGTGTAAATCCTTAACCGCCGCCAGAAAGCGCCAACCTTCGTCGGCGGGAATGTAAGTGATATCAGTCACTCAGACTTGATTAGGTGCGCTACGAACAAACTGCCGATCCACCAAGTTATGTACTACCGAAAAATTATGTTTGGAGTCGGTATTGATTCTGAACTTTTTCTTGTGCGTGCACCAAATGCCGTGCAGCATGCTTAGGCACCTGATGGGGTTTAAACCTGCAACGATACCTTGGTCAGCCAGTTCGTCGAGAATCTTCTTCGGGCCGTAGGCACGGCTCCGTTGATGCGCTGCGGCACGACTTTGCCGGCACTCCATGCCTGGTAGAAGCTCTAGGCGACATTTAGCAAGGCGCACAGATGCCAGACAGGATGTTGATTTCGGAGTTGATCAATCATGGCGTATCTCAATTCGACTCCTTCGAGAAGAATGCTGCCTTTTTTTAGATGTCGAGTTCTATCTTTGCTATGGCTAACTCTCGTTCTAACTCACGTATGCACTGCTGATCGGCGGTGAGCTTTGAAGTATCCAAGCTAGCCTTGAGTTGACTACGCTCAAGCTCTTTGCTGAAAGGTAAGGAGTTGGAATTGTCAACCTAATGCAAATATATGCAATGCAATAAACTGTCACGAATTAATTTCATCAACAAATCTTATCAATAAATTAGCAACATCTAATTTCTAGGGATGGATTGCTTACAACAGTTTCATCGTCACCAGCTACTAAGCATAGTCCACCTTGATCAAACCCATTTGTAAGCAGCAATCGCCGTGCGTATGCCTAATTACACTTTGTAAAATGATTTATATCACCATTGTATCTGGTGCATGCTGCTAAATTGATCAGTCCATAATCGTAGCCCGGGCCGATCACGATTTTCTATGCCGATGACTTGCCCTTGCTCGTTGCGCAGTATACGATTAACTGATGGGTAGTTTTTGAGATAGAGCTGATCATTGGTCATGATGAAATATTGATTACGTCTGATTAAATGATCCCGATCAATGTCTTGAAATTTATTGCGATAACCAAGACCAAGTGCTTGGGCTTGTGCCTTAACCACCGGATACAAATTTAGGTAGGCATTGGTGATGTTAATAGCAATAAAGCCATTTGGTTTGAGATGTGATTTGTAGATCTGAAATGCTTCCTGCGTCAGTAAATGAATCGGTACTGATCCGCCTGTGAAGGCATCAAGCACAATGACATCGTACAGCGTAGTAGCGGGTAGGCGCTCCATTTGTAGTCGGGCGTCGCCTAAGATGATGCTGAGATCATGGGTTTTAATTGTCGATAAATTATCGAACCACTTTTGGGCAACACGTACTACTTCGGGATTGATTTCATAGAAATCAAAGCGATCTTGTGACCTTGCATAATTAGCTAGCGTGCCAGCGCCTAAGCCTATTAGCCCTACATGTAAGGGCTTGTCATTTTGATGTAGATAAGAAAATGTTTCACCTACACCACTTTGCTGACTGTAGTAAGTGGCTGGTTGGTGGCGTAATTCTGGGCTTTGGAATTGTAGTCCGTGCGTGATTTGCCCGCTAAAAAAAACTCGGTAGTTAAGCTCTGGATGCTTTGGATATTGACGCTCAGTAACGGCTACTGTGCCATAAAAATTACGTGATTGTTCCAAGGGAATACTGACATAATCAGTGGGTGAGCCGGGGCGCCATTCTAGAGGGTCCTCAATAAAGAGGTATAAGCTGAGTGTTGCGATACAGGCGATACCGATATAGCGTTGTTTAGTTGGATTAGCTATCCATATCGGTGCTGTATGCGACATTGGCGACGTTGACGAATATTCAATCAGCGATGATGTGCCAGCCCATTCGCGACGTAAGATGCTGAAAGCTAATAAGATCGATAGTATGAGCGCAATGGGCCACTCATGGTATTCATTGAAAAAATGCGTGGCAAATAAGGTCACAAATAAACCACCGCATGCACCACCCACTGACATCCACAGATAAAATTCAGTTAAATAGCGTGTATTGCGAGGGCGTTGCCGATACAGTTCGCCATGACACATCATGCACACCAAAAACAATACTGCATAGTGCATCAGTCGCATTTCTGAGACACCATATTCCCATTCAAAATTAAACCAAGATGGGATTTCTTTGCGGCCAACCGTAACAAACAAGCCAACCATGGCGGCCACTGCAGTGAGTGCGGGTCGATACCAGCGTGGGTGGTCAAAGGTCAGTACAAAAGTCAGTAAATACAGACCTAGAGTTGCAATCCATAGACTGGGTTCTGGTGCAATGTTATGGCTGACTTGGTCAGTAGCTGCGATAAAGATGAGTGACGCCAGCGCTGGAAGGGAGAGCCAACGTAAGCGCATCCAACCCGTAATCGTGCTGCTGTCTTGGTCGTGTTGGTGTGGTGCTGACGTAGTCGAATTAGTATTTGATTGTTGCTTCCAACCTAAAGCAATGGGTAGGCATAGTATGACAAATAAAATAAATCCCCAAGTCCACCAACGACTCATTTGTTGTAATTCAAACCAAGGCTCCAGTAAATAGGGGAAAGATAACAGGGCAGCAAATGATCCTATATTCGATAGGGCATAAAGGCGATAGACGGAGCCTGTGGCCGTGGTGTGTGAGAACCAGTGTTGAACCAATGGTCCGGTAGTGGCTAGGCAAAAATAGGGTAACCCTATGCTCGTGGCCAGAATGAGCAAGACCTGTAATGCTGGTATTTCATCACCCATTGGTTTCCAGCTTGCGCTAGGCAGAATAGAGCCCGCCAATAAGCCGCCACATAATAACAATATGACGTGAATACCCGCCTGTAACTGACGTGAGGGTAGGCGTGTCAGAGCGTGTGCATAGATATAACCTGCACACAATATGCATTGAAAAAATAGCATCGCAGTTGTCCATACTGCAGGGCTACCGCCAAACCATGGCAATATAAACTTGCTAATCATCGGTTGCACTTGAAACAGTAGAAATGCACTGCAGAAAATAGTTAATGCAAACAGCAGGATAATAGGTTTCTTGGTAGTGCTTTGATTAGGCATGTTAGTTTTTTTTAGTTTTTCGTAGGATTATGTGAAGTATGTATTGCGCAATATGTTGCTAAATATGTAGCAAAATACAGCGATTGAATTTGTATTGTATGGATTACATGAACAATCTGTCGCAGAGTGATGATTGAAGGCGGCACTTAAGATGCGTGATTAGTAATACCCTGGCATTATAATGTCGCACGTGCTAGGCCGAACCCAGCGTAAGAACTCGCGAGAAGTATCCATACAGCCACCATTTTCGTAAACGCCTTTGGGGTCGCGTAGTCGATACATGCGCCGCATAATTTTTGCAACTTCTGCTGGTTGAGTCATGGTTTGGTCAAGCAGCTCTGAGACTCTACTCTCATCCATTTGGAGCTCGCCATTAGTATCGCGAAAAGTACTGTTTCGCCAGTGGTATACATCAACACATTTTGATTCAATCGTAAAGGGTTTGTTGCGTCTCCAGAAATTTGGAAATAGTCCGCCACCTAAATACAGAACCCAGGAGCCCTCAAAGCCTGCCACATCAGATGACGAATCATCTGGGTTGCGAAACCATATGCGGTCACCTGGAATGTAATACCGTATGGGTAGAGGGTCTTCCATGGTGCCTGCTTCCTTTAAGAAAACATCATGAAATTTTCCGGATATGACTGCACGAGTTTCCCACTGTTGTTGCATGGCCGCCAGTAGCGCAGGATTAGAGATTTGAGCCTCTTGCGCTAACGCTAATAATAGGACGTACTCGGTTGCTCGGTAACAAGAAAACGAGTAGACCGTGCCATCTGGACCAGGTTGAGTTGCTTTAATCAGGGCTTCAATCAAAGGTGAGCCTGGCAGTACGGTAAAGCTGGTGTTTTCGTGGTAAGTCCAGCAGTCGTTTGGACGCTCAGCTTCGCTAGCGTTGAAATTTAGGACGGTTTTGCTAGCAGCATCTACAATAAATGTACGTATGCGTATCGCAGAGATTATCTCATCAACGCTGGGGTAGATCCATGGTGTCGGGTTTGCCAACATGGCAAGCCAGATCTCTCGATACAAATCGCTTGGGTTGCTGTGTGGTTGCAATCCTAGGCGCTCACTCAGATCAATCGTGTTTAGCTCAGGCATTACTGATTGAATATAGTCTTGTTTAAGGGTCCATTGCATATAGCCCTCAAATATGGTGCCGTTGGAATCCTTCACATCATTTTCTAAGCGTAGTGTTTGCAGTGTGCTTTTGATGGTTTGTCGCGCCACATCGGATTCATGCTGATTGGTAACCCGTATCTGGATACCATGTATGTTCTGTTGTGAGGCAGTGGGTGATCCGTATTCGTTCATAATTAGGATTTAGAAAAAAATTTTTTGCAGATTTATTATTGAAGCTTATTTTAGTTTAATGCAGGTGTATTGTGGTGCGCCATGCTGCTCTAGGAGAATCTGCCCAATTATAGAAGATGTTAGCAGTCCAGAGACTAACGGTCCATCCCGCGACTAGATAGGTAGTCGCTGTTGTAGCAGACGTAGTACTTGGCGAGAATCCCAGGCCAGTAAAAATTGCATTGATGAGTATTAATATTGGAAAGTGAATTAGGAATAGTGCATAGGATTGCAAACTTAATGTTATAAAAATTATTTTTATTTTAGGATGCACGTCTAGCAGACTGGAGCGTTCTCCCCAAAGCGCTAACATTAGCGAAATGCTTATTGCTAGTGCAATTCGTAATCGAAATTGAATGATTAATGCAATGATTCCAAATAGTAGCGTGATTGAAAACAATATGCGGGCGTGTAGCGTGGAATTAGTCGGTGTTTCTGCATTACTTTTTAGGCGTGCCCACCATGCCAACACGCCTAAACCGTAAGCACCAATAAAATAGATTGCCCAATCATCCAGCTCAGGGTGACGATTAAACACCATCAGTGAAGCAATGCACAACACGGCAATAGTAATTTGTGCCCGATATGTATTATGAGTGTTTAGCCAAACAATCAAAGTCAGCAGAATAAATAATTGTAGATCTATAGCGACATACCATATCCCAGCAGATATAGAATCAATATTAAAAAGGCTTTGCATCATGGCTAGATGTGATAGCCATTGTTGCCAGCTCGGTAACGCAGCGCGCAGATCTGAGGATAGCCAGGGGTTAACTAATGCGGTGCATAGTACTGCTGCAGCAATTGCTATGAAATAGGGGATAGCTAATCGAGTATATCGTTTGTATATCAAGTACAGGGATGAGCGCCAAGTTATTGATCTGCCCGCTAGAGTTCGTGCAGCTAAATAGCCAGCGACCACCAGAAAAATTTGCACTGCCATACGTCCATAGTAGAAGAGTAAGTCGCTGATAACCGGCCAGTGAGTGTGTATTGCATCTGAAATTGGACCATAGACGCAGAAGTGATGAAGGACAATCAGTTGTGCGGCTAAAGCTTTAAGAATATCAATGATTGGATAACGGTCGACAAGTGCGTTTGAATTAATCGAATTGCGCATTCTAGAGGTAATCAACTGTTATCCAATAGTTGGCAAATTAGCTGGTTAGTTTTGCGCTCAGATGTCGACTGTCGGTGACTTGTTGTTGAATATAATCGAGTGCTGCTTCAACTTGGTCAACCAAAATTAGACATAGACTGCCCGGTGATAAGCGAGCTAAGGCGGTATCGATTGCTTTAAACTCGCCCCGAATCTCTTGTACAAAGCGTGCACGTTTAGCGCCGTTGAGGCCTTGTCTGAGTAATTGAATAACTTCACCGTCATTGCGTCCCCGTTGGCACGCGTCTTCATAGAGCACAATTTCGTCAAAAGCTTTACCAAGAATCTTGGTTTGATTGCGAATATCTTCATCGCGTCGATCGCCGGCGCCGCTAATGACTACAACACGCTTTGTGGCAGGCATATTTTCTACAGCTTTTACCAAGGCTTGTATCGCGTCTGGGTTGTGACCATAGTCAGCAATTAATGTGGAACCGCGGTAGTCAAATACGTTGAATCGTCCAGGTACACCTTCGATGTCATTAATAAAGGTGGATAGGCCTACAGCGATTGTTTCCCAGGGAATATTGATAGCCCATGCCGCAGCGACTGCAGCAAGTACATTTTCAGTTTGAAATTCAATTTTACCTTGACCAGTTAACGGTACATCTGCGAGCGAGAAGCGGAACACTTTTTTACCCTCTTGAGCAACGAGGTGACCATTTTCGGTATAGACCACACGTTTGCCTTGCGCGCGATGCGTTGCTAGCACAGACAGGTGCGAGTCAATTGCAAAAAAGGTCACTTTTCCGGGGCAATGTTTTGCCATCATGGCTACGGCGGGATCGGCTGCATTCAATACAGCCATACCATCCGTAGCAACGTTTAAGACGACTACACGCTTCAGTACAGATAAGTCCTCTAAGGTGGTAATGTAATTTAAACCTAAGTGGTCACCAGCGCCCAGGTTAGTCACAATTGCGACTTGGCATCGGTCGAATGCTAAGCCTTCACGCAGCATGCCGCCGCGGGCTGTTTCAAATACCGCTGCATCGACATCAGGGTGCATGAGTACGTTACGAGCACTTCGCGGCCCGCTGCAGTCGCCATCGTCAATTTGTCTGCCATTTACATAAACGCCATCGGTGTTGGTAATACCAACACGCATTTTGTGCGCCTTGAGTAAGTGTGCTGTTAAGCGCACTGTAGTTGTTTTACCATTAGTGCCGGTTACTGCAATGATGGGGATTCGACCATTTTCACCCTTAGGATACATTTGGTCGATAATCGCTTGACCTACGCCGCGCCCCTTACCGAAGGAGGGGCTAATATGCATGCGTAGACCAGGTGCAGCATTCACTTCTACGATACCGCCATTTTGTTCTTCTAGGGGGCTTAATACTGACTCACACACGACATCAACTCCGCAGATATGCACACCAACCATTTGTGCAGCAGCAACTACTCGCGCCGCCACATCGGGATGGACATCGTCTGTGACGTCGGTTGCGGTACCGCCAGTAGATAGATTTGCATTGTTACGTAATACAACACGTCGACCCTTTTCAGGTATGGTGTCCGGGTCGAGATCTTGCAGTTTTAAGCAGGCGATGACGATGTTATCGAACTTTATTTTACTTAAAGACGTGGCGTGACCATCGCCACGGCGTGGATCAGCATTCACTTTATCTAGGAGTTGTCGAACAGTAGAAACGCCATCTCCCACCACTAAGGGGGGGTCGCGTCTGGCCGCTGCAACTAATTGATCTCCAACAACTAATAATCGGTAGTCATTGCCTGGTAGGTATTTTTCAACCAATACTTCGCCAAAGCGCGCAGAAGCTGCATAAGCCTGATCGAATACATGGCGCTCAGTAATATTAACGGTAACGCCTTTACCCTGATTGCCATCGAGCGGTTTAACGACGACCGGTAAGCCAATGCTCTGAGCTATGCGCCATGCATCCTCTAGGTCTGTAGCGGGTCGCCCCATGGGGACAGGCACGCCTACCGCTTGTAATAATGATTTTGTTAAATTTTTATCTTGTGCGATCGTTTCAGAAATAGCGCTGGTGCTATCTGTTTCTGCGGCTTGAATCCGTCGTTGCTTGGATCCCCAGCCAAACTGTACCATACTACCTTCTGTTAAACGCTGAAATGGTATGCCACGAGCAATCGCTGCATCAACAATTGCACTGGTTGAGGGGCCCATGCGTATATCTTCATCTAGTTCATGTAACTCAGATAATGCTTTTTTAAGATCAAATGAGCTATTGTTTTGCGCGGCAAGGAACATTTTTTCAGCCCAACTAATCGCTAACCGCCCAACTGCCTCTTCGGTATATTGCACTACAACTTGATAGACACCCGGGTCTTCAGTAGCTGTAGTGCGACTAAAGGTCACTGGGCAACCGGCATGCGCTTGCAAGTCAAGAGTGATTTTCTCTAGCGTGTGCGCCATGCTGATGGGTTGGCCTGGATGCGGGCCAACTAATGGGCCAAGTGCTGGAAAAATTTGGCGTAAATTCTTTTCGAAGATACTGTTGGCTGGGAGAGCGCATTCAGTAGGTGTGCAGGAGACAATGGCCTCAATGCTGGTATGGCGGCTCCACAAATTGGGCCCTCTCAATGCTCTAATTCTAGATACTTCCATGAAAAGGTTTTCCTAATGTTGAATTAATTATTAATGTGCAGCAGGACTTTGATCAAAGCTTTTCGCACCTGCGCGAATTAAATCAAAGGGTATATTCAAAGCCCATGAAGCAGCTGCCGCCACTAGTAGCTCGTCGGATTTGACGATTTGTTTTTTAAATAAGTTATCGATCATTGGTAGGGAACGGTTTAGCACATCAACCTCTTGTGATCTTTTAGATAAAATCAAGTGACCGTCACGCCAGAATACCACTCGTCCACCATCTTCGCGATGTTTGGCGACATGATGATTTTTTTCTGAATCGGCATAAAACATGACCTCGCCGTCACAGTATTGCGCTAACGCAGCAACAGCCTCATCTTCGGCATTTAATATGGCTACACCGTTGGGTAGTATTACGTCAATTTGGGTACGCACTATACTGGGCATTTGTGCGTTGTTATAGATATATAAGTCATCTAAACCTTCAGCCGTCGGCATAATGGTGACGATGCCAACTTGACAGCGATCGTAGGGTAGTCCCTCGGTCAAAATGTGTCTGGCCGTAGTTTCAAACACTGCAGCATCAACCGCGCGGTTGATTAGTAAGCGTTGTGCAACATCTATGGTCATACCTTCATGGTTTTGTAAGCAGCGCTGAACAACAAACAAACCTTTTGCAGATGATATTCCTGTGCGTAGACCTTGTAAGTGTAGTAGCCAACCTATGAGGTGACTAATGACAGTGGTATTTTGATGGCCGATCAAGCCAACGACCGGTATTCGTGCATTTTGTTTTTGAGGGAACAAATGTTCAACAATTGCTTCGCCAACTGGACGTGCAGGGCCATCTGCAGGCTTGAGGTGCATAATTAAACCTGGCCCAGCGTTGACTTCAACAATAGCTGCGCCTTGTGCTTTCATGGGCTTGGAAATATCTTGCGCAACTAAATCAACTCCCGCAATATCAAGACCAACAATGCGTGCAGCCAAGGCTGCGAGTTCTGCAACGTCTTGGTGTACTAAATCTGTAACGTCCGTTGCCATATTACTGGTGCGCATGACTACAACTTTACGACCTTTATCAGGAACGCTCTCGCCGGTTAATCCTTGTCGCTTTAACTCCATGACTGCAGTATGGTGCTCATGCAGTCTGATGGTGTCTAGCGGAAAGTCTTCCTCTTCGCCGCGTCTTGGGTCGGAGTTGATTTGGATTTCGATCAGATCTGTGACGGTATTAACGCCATCGCCAACAATACAGGCGGCCTCTCCTTTATTGGCGGCCACAACCTTACCGCCGACAACTAATAGTCGATATTCGTCGCCAAAAATATGACGCTCGACTAAAACTTCACTGCCCTCAGCTTCAGCTAAATGATAGGCAGCCTCAATTTCAGTTTGTGAATACAACTCTAGGGTCACCCCGCGGGCATGGTTGCCATCTACGGGCTTAATACAAACCGGCAATCCAATTTCTTGTGCTGCTGACCATGCTTCTTCTGAAGACTCAACGTTGCGACCCTCAGGGATAGGCACGCCACAATTGGCGAGTAAGCGCTTGGTGAGTACTTTATCTTTAGAGATACCTTCAGCGATGGCGCTAGTTTGATCGGTTTCTGCAGTCCAAATGCGACGCTGATTTGAGCCATAGCCTAGTTGAACTAAATTGCCATCGTTCAAACGAATTGCAGGAATGCTGCGCTCAGCTGCAGCACCAACAATGCAAGCGGTGCTTGGCCCGATACACAGACGATCGACCATTTGAGTCAGTTCATCGATTACTTTGGAAATTGAATAGTCGTCGCCTTTGATGGCGGCCATGACTACATCTCGAGCAGCCTGTAGGGCTGCACGACTGACCGTTTCATGTCGAGTGCGGATCACGACTTTATAGATGCCGCGTGGACCCGCTTCTCGGGCTTTACCAAAACCGGTTTGCATGCCAGCAAGATTTTGTAGCTCCAAGGCTACGTGCTCCATAATATGGCCAACCCAAGTGCCTTCTTCGAGGCGTTTTATAAAGCCACCTGATTGACCTATGCTACATCGGTGCTGGGTTAATCCCGGTAGTAGCGCTTGGAGCCGTTGATTAAACCCCGGTAGGGTGTTGGATGGAGAGTTTTCTAGGTCGCCAATGTCAATCCAAGCTTCAATAACTGGACGATAGGTCCAAATATTCGGACCACGCAAATGCGTCATGCGCAGGAATTGAATGTCTTTAGCGCTCATTTCTGTGCTTTAACTCAGTGGCCATAGGGGTGACGTGTTACAATCAATTGTTGCGTTCGGCACTGGCAGAATCTTTCTGATCATTAAGGTGCAAGGGCTTTATACTGTCCGCCAACATATCTTCACTCTTGTTGCTTAAACCTATATGACCCTCAATGCCCCCCCCAATAATTTGTTTGGGTTGCCTATCGAATGGCGCGAACGCTGTGTTTTTAATTTTCATCCAACTGATAACGTATCAGCTAGTCTAGAAGTTGACTTGGATGACAATTTAAATTTCACTAAATCATTACTGATTTTATCGGACCAGCGGATCACGTTAGGTGTCGACACTTCAGAAAACTGGGATTTTTGGCCAACTTCTCCTAAAAACACCTTGATTTTGACGGATCACGCTGGGGTAGGTTCGCTTTCTCTGTATGTGGATGGTGAGCGTGTTGCAGTTTGGCGCTTTACTTTAGGTCGACTGGCTGCGGCATTGCGTTTTAAAAATCAGTTTGAACGTCAGCAAAACAAAGTCATTGCAGGTTCGGATGCAGATGAATCGATATCCTCATATTCGTCAGATTTTGTTTGCCAGGATTGTCAGAGTCCAATTAGTGTTGATATTGATGAGTGCCCAGTGTGCTCTGAAAAAGAATCTATTCCGACTTCAACATTAACGTTGTTCAAATTGTGGCGTTTTGCACGGCCATACCACGGGCAGTTATTGCTGGGCTTTATTTTAACTTTGGCGGCTACTGCAGCAACTTTAGTGCCGCCATATTTAACAATGCCGTTGATGGATGATGTGTTAATTCCTTATCAGAATGGGGTACACATTGATCCTGTCATAGTCTCTTGGTATCTGTTGGGGCTGTTTGGCGCGGCTTTTTTAGCTTGGGGTTTGGGCTGGATCAAAACCTATATTTTGTCATTAGTCTCTGAGCGTATTGGTGCAGATTTACGTACTGCCACCTATGAACATTTGATGCAATTATCTCTGGAGTATTTTGGGGGGCGACGTACTGGAGATTTGATCTCTAGAATAGGTAACGAGACAGACCGAATCAATGTCTTTTTATCGCTGCATTTGCTCGATTTTGCTACAGATGTACTAATGATTTTGATGACGGCTGTTATCTTAATCTCAATTAATCCTGCGCTGGCAATCGTTACGCTACTACCACTGCCTTTTATTGCTTGGCTAATTCATATTGTGCGAGAGCGTCTACGTACTGGTTTTGAAAAAATTGATCGTGTTTGGTCTGAGGTAACAAATATTTTAGCGGATACTATTCCAGGTATTCGTGTAGTGAAAGCGTTTGCTCAAGAGCATCGCGAAGCGCAACGTTTCAATGATGCAAATAAGCATAATTTATCTGTGAATGATCGCTTGAATCGGATCTGGTCATTGTTTGGCCCTACTGTGACCTTAATGACTGAAATCGGGTTATTGGTGGTTTGGGCTTTTGGAATTTGGTTGGTGTCTAAAGACAAAATTACCGTAGGTGTATTGACTGCATTTTTAGCTTATATCGGGCGTTTTTATACGCGCCTTGACTCCATGAGCCGCATTGTCTCAAGTACGCAAAAGGCTGCTGCTGGCGCTAAGCGCATTTTTGAAATACTCGATCATGTCTCCAGTGTTCCTGAGCCAAGCAATCCGCTGCCGATCCATACGGTGCAAGGCCGTCTGACATTAAGCAATGCTGATTTCAGGTACGGTAATCGGTCGGTCATTCGACAATTAAATCTGGATATTCAACCTGGAGAGATGATTGGTTTGGTCGGCCATAGCGGCTCTGGCAAAAGCACTTTGGTGAATTTAATTTGTCGTTTTTATGATGTTTCTGAAGGTAGCATTGCGCTAGATGGTGTTGATATTCGACAATTTAGTGTGAGTGATTATCGAAGAAATATTGGTTTGGTTTTGCAGGAGCCTTTTTTGTTTTTTGGCACGGTCTCGGATAATATTGCCTATGGTAAACCACATGCGACAAGGGATGAGATCGTAGCTGCTGCACGTGCGGCTCATGCGCACGAATTTATTTTGCGCATGCCGCAAGGCTATGACTCTTTGGTTGGTGAGCGTGGTCAGGGCTTGTCTGGTGGCGAGCGTCAGCGCATCTCGATTGCGAGAGCATTATTGATTAATCCGCATATATTAATACTCGATGAGGCTACCTCTTCGGTCGATACTGAAACAGAAAAAGAGATTCAAAATGCTTTGGATAATTTGGTTCGCGGCCGCACCACGATTGCCATTGCACACCGCTTATCCACTTTGCGCAAAGCAGACCGCTTAGTGGTGATGGATAAGGGGCAGATTGTTGAGGTGGGACCGCATGACGCGTTGATTGCGGCGCAGGGTGCTTATTGGCGTTTGTATGAGGCGCAACAGCGTCAGGCGCAAATCGAGGGCGCCGTGCTGCGAGAGTCGCCTTCCATGCCTGTAGATTCGAAAGGGGAGTCTACAATGGCGCAATCTCCTGCGAAGGATAGATGATGAGCATACAAGAGTTCGTTTTCGATTGTGACGCACTGGGTCACTGGTTCTATGTTTCTAGTCAAGGCGTGCGCCATGAGCAAGTTAGTGTAGTGAGGGCGTTCCCAGTAGTCGCCCCTAATGAGGGCGTGGCTTTGCTCGATGCTGAAGGGCATGAGTTGTTATGGATAGCTTACTTAGAACAGCTATCGGTCGAATTGCGTAATAAAATCGAACAGGCTTTGAGGCAACGTGAGTTCATGCCGTGTATTTTGAGACTGCTCAGTGTAAGCAGCGTCGTTACACCCTGCGTTTGGCAAATAGAAACCGACCGTGGCAATACGACATTGCTGCTCAATGGCGAAGAGGATATTCGTCGGCTGTCCGGTAAGGCATTGTTGGTCACCGATGGCTATGGCGTGCAGTTTTTGATTCGCGAATTAGCGCAGATGGATAAGCAATCACGAAAGTTACTCGATTGGTTTTTGTGATTAATGGTCAGTTACAGATTGGTTTGGAGTTGGTTTCATTGGAATTGAATCCTTTGAATTTATGTAAATATTTGATTTTAAATAACTTTTTAATCGGTTTGTATGCAAAACACTACTGATCTGAAAGCTGTATTTTTATATGGCCTGACTATTTTTCTGAGTGCTTTTTTGCTGTTTCAAGTGCAGCCGATCATGGGTAAGTTGATCTTGCCATGGTTTGGTGGATCTGCGTCAGTGTGGACGACGTGCATGTTATTTTTTCAGGCATTGTTATTACTGGGCTACCTGTATACGCATTGGGTAGTGAATCATTTATCACCTTGGCGTCAGAGCGTTCTGCACATGTTCTTGTTATTTTGTTGTGTGCTGTTATTGCCAATTACACCCAGTGAGCTGTGGAAGCCGACCGGAGCTGAGAATCCCACATTGCGTATTTTAGGCCTACTGAGCGCTTCAATTGGTTTGCCGTACTTATTACTCTCGACAACTGGTCCGCTGGTTCAAGCCTGGTTCGCACGGGAGCAAAGTGGCGCAGTGACCTATCGGCTATTTGCGTTATCAAATTTTGGTTCGATGTTAGCGCTGTTGGCATATCCTTTTGTAATCGAACCCTTGTTGCCGACTCGTTGGCAGTCCTTGGCATGGTCGGGTTTGTTTATTCTGTTTGTATTGGCATGTGGCAGTTTGGCGTGGCGGGGGCGACATGCGCAGCAGCATGTATTACCTGCTAATGGCGATAATCCTGCAATTAGAGACGGCGCACTCTCAACGATTTCGTGGAGTCAATTGCTACTTTGGATAGCACTCGCGGCGTGTCCCTCGATTTTGATGGTGGCTGACACGAGTTACCTCACGCAAAATATTGCACCAATACCATTGTTGTGGATTGCCCCTCTAGCATTATATTTACTAACGTTTATTTTATGTTTTGAGCGCCAGGGTTGGTATCAGCGGCGCATATTTTTACCGCTAATGGTGCTAAGTTTAGGTGCGCTCACGTATTTACCGACATTAGGATTGTCTGAGGTTCCGCTATTTTGGGCTATGAGTATAAATTTACTTTCATTCTTTGTTGTATGTATGGTTTGTCATGGCGAACTGGCGTCTCAAAAACCACCCACACAGCATTTGACATTGTTCTTTTTGATGTTATCTATTGGTGGTTTTTTAGGAGGATTTTTTGTGGGCGTGATTGCCCCTTATGCTTTTAATGGGCATTACGAATTATCAGTGGCAGTAGTATTGAGTGGGCTTGTGGTCAGCGCTTCGCTATGGCGATCCTGGCCTATTTTGTCAGCGCAAATGTTACGGTTATCATTTGTAATGAGTATTACGGTGTTTCTTGCTGTGCTTGCCGCGGTAAGCGTAAATGATCAAATGGAGGAGGCTGATGGTGTAGAGATGGCTGGGCGGAATTTCTATGGCAGTTTGAGAGTTTTTGCATTTCCAGAGGACGGTTTTCGTAGCATGCTACATGGTCAGATTGTGCATGGTAAACAGTTTATGTCGCCAGAGCGTGAGATGCAGCCGACCACTTATTACAATGCAGATGCAGGTGCGGGTATGGCAATCACTACGCAAATGACCCGCGGACCTGTTCGTGTAGGTGTTATTGGACTGGGTGTAGGAACTTTGGCGGCTTATGGTCGATTAGGTGATACTTATCGATTCTATGAAATTGATCCGCTAGTGATGAATATGGCGCAAAAAAACTTCAATTTTCTATCGCTGACTAAAGCTAAAACAAAATTGGTGCTAGGTGATGCAAGGCTACAGCTTGAGGCCGAACCTGCTCAACAATTCGATGTGCTAGTAGTAGATGCGTTCTCTGGTGATTCTGTTCCTGTGCATTTGCTGACCCGTGAGGCATTTGCACAGTATGAGCGACATCTCAAACCTAATGGTGTTTTGGCGGTTCACATGACTAATCGATTTCTAGAGCTGCAACCTGTTATTCAAACTGCAGCAGATCAGTTTGGATTTACTGCCAGACTCGTTGAAAGTGTTGGTGATCAGGATAGATTAGTGTATGCCTCACGTTGGGCTGTTTTGGCTAAAGATGCAAAATGGTTTGAGCAAGGGCCTCTAAAGGAGGCCAAAGCCTTGGAGGGGCGAGCAGGATTTGTGCCGTGGACTGATGATTACAGTAGTTTATTTGCGGTAGTAAAGTGAAGGAGAGTTGCGTCTACTCTTTGAGTGTTAATTAAAGGTGTAAGCTACGAGTTAAATGGTGGCGTGCTAAATGCATGAAATGAATTTTTTGTATTCGAAATATGCTTTGTATTCTTGCAAGATGAACAACATGGCTGATTTCAGATCTTTGTGCTAAAAGTATATTCAAATTGTATTCATCTATTCAGGAATAATCATGAAAAAAAGTATAGCGCTGGTAGGTTTTATTCTGAGCGCATCGCTCTTTGGAAATGTTGCTTTTGCGCAATCGATAATGATGTGCCAACTGACAGCTGTTAATTCTGAAAAGAATAGTTTTGATTGCAAAGAAGCGAGTGGCAAAGTGACTGTGTTTGCGATTGACCCGCGTGGCAGAACTACATTTATGCATCCGGGACCAACTGGTGCAGTCATGAATGAACGCTTTAGCGCGCCCACACCTGAGAATTGGAAGGCGATCAGCAGTGTTGCGTTGCCCAATAAGGCCAATTGTAGTGTCACCTATAAAGTGGTCACTCAAACAACCTATGATAATGCGCAACGTCCAGCAGGTTCCGCACCGGTGCCAACAGTGCAAAGTTTGTTATGTCGTTAGTGGTGTCATTGCGGGTGGTTTAATAGATTTGTATTGAAAGGTTTCCTGTGATTCGATTATTGTTTTTTATGGTTGTTCAGGTGTGCAGTGTCATGGTGGTGGCGGTTGCAATAGCCGCTGATCCTGCATATCCTAATAAGCCTATTCGGGTAATCGTGCCTATTGCTGCGGGTGGTCAAACTGATGTTATAGCTAGGTTGCTTGCGCAGCGGCTCTCTGAAACATTTAAACAACCACTCGTAGTTGAGAACCGAACAGGTGCCGGTGGTTCAGTTGGCACTGAAATCGCAGTAAAGGCTAACCCCGATGGCTATACAATACTTTTGGTTGCAAGCACCTACGCGGCGAATGCTGCGCTCCATAAATTACCATATGATCCAGTAAAAGATGTAACTCCGATTATTTTCTTGGGGGAAACTGGGTTTGTTATTTCGGTACATCCCACAGTCCCTGTAAAGAGCATTAAAGAGCTGATTGCCTATGAAAAGAATAATCCAGGTAAATTGATCTATGGTAGTGGTGGCGCTGGTAGTACTACGCATCTCGCAACAGAACTATTTAATCAAATGGCGGGCACGCGTATGCTACATGTCCCTTATAAAGGGTCAGGTCCGGCTTTGAATGAGTTAATCGGTGGTCAAGTGCAGTTGGTTACTGTTGGTATGCCATTAGCGTTGCCACAAATTAAAGCAAATCGCATTCGTGGGTTGGCCGTGACTACAACTAAGCGTTCGATTTCCCTGCCTGATTTGCCAACGGTGGCAGATACTGTTCCTGGTTATGAAGCCATCAGTTGGTTCGCAATATATGGACCGAAGGGGCTGTCTGCAGATATCGCCCAGCGGTGGAATGGTGAGATTAATCGTATTTTGCAATTGTCCGACATCAAAGATCGCATTGCTTCACTGGGTATTGAGCCAGTTGGTGGATCGGCAGATCGCTTACGTGACATTACCCGCAGAGAAATCTTGAAATGGCAAAACGTTGTTAAGCTTGCCAATATTAAGCCTGAAGATTAAACCGCTACAGTTAATTATTAAGCGATTCTTGAGTGCAAACGATTTGCACAATAAAGGCGATCTGTAAATTGGTTATTAAGTAGGATAGAAATTAGGATGGTAAGTAGGATAGCAAGGCGATCAATACTTAAAGAGTCTTCAAAATAACCCCCAAACCTACCTTCCTAAAGGATCGGTTACCGCGTTATACCCGTATCGACTCTCTGCATCATCACCTTTTAAGCTGTCTTTATTGGGCTCGCCAAGGTATCGATCTCCCCGTTTTGCTGATTGTTCGGTAGCGCTGCGTACACGAGAGGCACGAGTGTCTTGGTAGAGAGTGAATGCCTGCTGTGGGTCCGATTCGGCCACTAAGCAACGGGTTAAAATCATTGCATCTTCTAGGGCGTTGGCTGCACCCTGACCAATAAAGGGTAACATTGGATGCGCAGCATCCCCCAATAAGACTACTCTGCCAGAATGCCACTGCTCTAGCCACGGACGACCAAACAATCCCCACTTAAACACTTGTCCCAGTGCGGGGCGTGAGATGATTTCCCGAGTGTCTGCATCAAAACTAGAAAATTCATTGAGAAATTCACCCATAGGTGCAGGTATATTCCAACCCTCTGCTTCCCAATGATCGCGATGAGCGACGGCAATAAAATTAAGTAACTCACCTCGACGCACTAAGTAACGATTAATGTGTCGTCCTTGTCCAAAGGCAACGACAGACTCATGTAAATGTGGTGGTAGATCTGAGGTGTTTACAAGTCCACGCCAGGCTACAAAGCCAGCAAAAACCGGTGGTGCTGGATTGAATAAAGTCTCTCGTATTGAAGAGCGAATGCCATCAGCTGCGATCACAATATCCGCGCGCGCAACCCGACCATCTGTAAAGTGAATATCTACATGATTACTCAGAGATTCCAGGCCTTTAATATCTGCGTTAAGTTGCAGTGTGTTTGGCGCAATCTCAGCTAGACGAAGGAGCATAGCATGTTGCAAATCCCAGCGATGGAGTCGCATGTAAGGAGACCCAAAAAGCTCACGATAATTCTTAGGCGTCACCTGCATAATCACTTCGCCATTTTTGTAATGAAGAAATTCAGTTTTAGCTGGTGTGACAGAGGTTTGCTCTAATTGTGTGCCCAGGCCAATGTGATAGAGTACTCGTGTCGCATTGGGTGCGAGGGTGATGCCAGCTCCAAGATCGACTAGCTGGGGGGAGCGTTCATAAACGGTGACTTTAAAACCTTCTTGAATCAAGGCTAGTGCACTTGCCAGTCCGCCAATACCGCCGCCAATAATGGCAATATTCATGTCGTCAACTTTCTCTGTGTGAACCAGTTGGAATGGTTGATAGAGTGATTAATTCCAAATTGTAGGAATTTTACATGATAGCGCATGAGTTCAGTGCCTGCCTGTTGCATTATTTATTAAAAACCCGGAATGTTGATGGTGATTGATAACTGATAATTTGCTTTTAAGTGACCTTGCTAAAATGGTATCCTCAGAACGTTCAGCGAGCGAGGACTAGTTCTGAATTTAATTAAAGGTAGACGGCAATGAAAAAGGTAATTATTTTAGGTGCTGGTCAAGTGGGTGGCATAGTGGCTGCCAATCTGGTTAGTGAAAAGACAGATATTACAGTTGTAGACTTAAATTCAGAGAAATTACAAAAGCTTTCAGAGCGACTCGATTTAAGAGTGGTTGTTGGTAACGCTGGTCATCCTGCAATCTTGCAGGAGGCGGGAATTGAGGATTGTGAACTATTGGTTGCCGTCACCGAAAAAGATGAAATCAATATGCTGGCTTGTCAGATTGCTTCTAAAGTTTTTTCGGTGCCAGATCGGGTTGCTCGAATTAGATCGAACGAATATTTGAAAGACACCAGACTCTCTGTGCAAGAAATGTTTGATATTAATCATGTAATTTGCCCAGAGCAAATAATAACCGACTACATTTGTAAATTAGTTGAATACCCAGAGGCATTGCAGGTTTTAGAGTTTGCCAATGGTGCGCTGAGCATGGTGAGTATTAAAGCATTAGAGGGCGGGTTCTTAGTTGGTCAGCCGATTTCAAATTTAAATGTTCACCTAAAAGAGACCGAATCACGCATCGTCGCTATATTTAGGAATAATCAATCTGTTGTCCCTGATGGCGGTACGCTCATAGAGTCTGGTGATGAGGTGTTTTTCTTAGCAAAAACTCAAGACATGCGTAACGTCATGTACGAAATGCGCAAAATGGATAGGCCTATTAAACAAATTATGATTGCAGGAGGCTCTGATATTGGCTATCGCTTGGCAAGCACGCTAGAGGCTGACCGAAAAATAAAAATTATAGAGCCGAGTGAAGTGAGAGCTAAGTATCTTGCAAATAATTTGAAGAGCGCTTTGGTTATTCGAGGTAATGAAACTGATAAGAATTTGTTAAACGAGGAGCGCGTAGAGGGTGTTGATTTATTTATTGCGGCCTCTAATAATGATGAACGCAATATTATTTCGTCGTTGTTGGCAAAGCGCTTGAAGGTGCGTAAAGTCATTGCACTGATCCATGAAAGCGCTTACGTAGATCTGTTAGAGGAAAGTAATATTGATATTGTTATTGGCTTAGCCGAAGCGACGATTGGTTCTGTATTGTCACATATCAGGCAAGGTGATGTAACGCGGGATCATAGCTTAAGAAAAGGTGCTGCCGAAGCGTTGGAGATTATTGCCCATGGCAATAGCTCTACCAGTAAATGTGTAGGGCGTAAGGTGCAGGATATTGATTGGCCTGAAAATACGCAATTAGGCTCCATTATTAGAAATCAAGAAGTATTAATGGCACATCATGATACGGTGATTGAGTCTGATGATCATCTGATTATTTTTGTAGCTAATAAGAAGATGGTTCCTATGGTTGAAAAATTATTGCAAGTCAGTAAATTTCATATATAGGGATTATTCATAATGATTCGATTTGCTTCAGTTCTAAATTTGTTGAGTATTGTGATTGTCATTATTGCAGTATTAATGTTGATACCATACTCAATATCAGTTTATTACCAAGACGGTGTCAGCTTTGCTTTTCTGGAGTCATTTATCCTCACCATGGTGGTAGGATTGCTAACGTGGGCAATAACTATGCGTTTGTCTAAGGGCCAAGAAATCCAGATTAGAGAGGGTTTCTTATTGGCTTTGTTGTCGTGGTTAGTTATACCTGCTTTATCTGCGATCCCCTTGTTGTTGGCAATCCCTGGGTTATCCTTCACGGATGCCTATTTCGAAACTATGTCTGGTTTGACTACAACTGGGGCAACGGTTTTAACGGGTCTTGATCATTTGGCAGTATCGATTAACTTCTGGCGAACGTTTTTGGTCTGGTTAGGGGGCATGGGTGTTGTTGTGTTGGCTGTTGCATTAATGCCGTTATTGGGAGTGGGCGGGCATCAGGCTTTTAAGGCTGAAACACCAGGGCCTATGAAGGATGAAAAAATAACGCCACGCATTACCCAGACCGCCAAAGGATTGTGGATTGTCTATTCTATTATTACTGTAGCTTGTATTGTATCGCTATGTTTGGCAGGCATGCCTACCATGGACTCGATTATGCATACTTTTTCAATTATGGGTTTGGGTGGATTTTCTTCGCATGACGATAGTTTTGGTTTTTTCAAGTCGCCCGCTATGGAGAGTGTGGCTATTGTTTTTATGTTAATTGCGGGAGTGAATTTTGCAACACATTTTGTTTCATTTTCCAAAAAAAGTGTCAAGCCCTACATTGCTGATATAGAAGCGCATGCTTTTCTGATTCTAATGGTTTTCAGTATTATTCTCGTATCTATCGTGTTGTGGGTGCATCAGTTCTATGATGATTATTTAACAGCCCTACGGCATGCGGCGTTTAATGTGGTCTCTATTGCCACCACAACAGGGCTTGTAACAGTTGACTATAATTTGTGGCCAATTTTTGCACCAATATTTATGATCTTATTATCTTGTTTCGCAACCTGCGCAGGCTCTACCGGCGGTGGTATCAAAATGATAAGAGCTCAATTATTGTTGAAGAAGAGTCAGGGCGAGATATTACGATTGATACACCCTCATGCGGAGATTGTGGTAAAGCATAATAATCAGCCGATTCAAACTAAAATTTTATATTCAATTTCTACGTTTTTTTTCTTATATGTGGTCACCATTATTTTCTTCACTTTGCTGATGTTGTTATCAGGTTGTGATGTTGTTACTGGCGTTACCGCTGTGGTAGCGAGTATTAACAATATGGGGCCTGGCCTCAATTTAGTGGGGCCTGCGACCACTTTTGCTGTTCTGACAGACTTTCAAACTTGGGTTTGTACTTTTTCGATGTTACTTGGCCGGCTCGAGTTGTTTACCTTCTTAGTGGTTTTGAGTCCACGATTTTGGGATTAGCATGCCAATGGATTTACTAACCGAGTGAGGACGCCAATGCATGCTGTGATAGATTGGTTAGATCGTAATATTTTTGAATTGGGTCGGCAGATGCGTCTGTCCTATTTGCCGCCTTTGATGGTCTATGTGGCTGCGGGTGTTGCCGGCCTTACCAGTATTGTTGGTATGTTTTTTGTGAAAGAGCGCCTTGGGCTTTCTGCAGAGTTCTTGGCGGGTCTTGGTTTTTGGGCTGGACTGCCTTGGGTGCTCAAAATGCCGTTGGGTCATTTAGTTGATTTGATGTGGCGCTGGAAGTCGATATTGGTTTATATAGGCGCATTTTTAATTGCTGTTAGTCTATTAATTATGATTGGTTTGTTGGGCTATCAGCGTCAAATGACCGCAGTTATGTCTGTTGAAGCTTGGTTTGTATTAACTACATTATTGAGCCCGATTGGCTACGTGGTCCAAGATGTTGTTGCTGATGCTATGACAGTAGAGGCTGTGCCTCGTCATGATGAGGCTGGATTGCTACTCGGTGAGGAAGCTCGGCGCTTGATGCACACCACGATGCAAACCCTAGGTCGAGTTGCCATTATAGGGGGTAGTTTATTGGTCTCGGGTGTTAATGTATTCTTACTGGCTGGTGTGTCGCAGTTGTCTGAGTTGGAAAAAGCGCGTGCTTATCAAGGGATTTATGAACTTGCTTTGATTATTCCAGCGTTGTCTGTGGCAGGTGTGGTGTTGGCTAGTATTTTATTTTATCGCGAGCGTAAGCGCTTGATTATCCAGGGCTACTCTCAGGAAGAAGTTAATGCACTCACGCTACACTATGCCCAAAGACCGGACATTAATTGGTTCATTCTTGGGGGTGGGGTGATATTTGCATTGGTCTCAGTGGCACTTGGACTGAGTGAAATTCCATACGCCCAGGAGTGGGTTTTTGCGATATCAATGACAATTGTTGTTTTTTTAATCTCTCGTATCACCAAAGAATTAGACCCTGACGCTCGGAATGTATTAGTGGGTACTGCTATTGTAATCTTTGTGTTTCGTGCGATGCCTGGCCCGGGTTCAGGTTCAACCTGGTGGATGATTGATCATTTACAATTTGATCAGCAATTTCTTGCCTCATTATCTTTGATCTCTAGTGCCTTAACCTTATTGGGTATGTTTATTTTTAGACGTTTTATGGCTGAGCGATCGATTGCTTATATTGTTGGTTTTTTAACAATTGTGGGTTCTATCTTGTCTTTGCCAACCTTAGGTATGTTTTATGGCTTACACGAATGGACTTCCGCTCATACGAATGGGATTGTTAACGCCCACTTTATTGCGGTAATTGATACTGCGTTAGAATCACCGCTAGGCCAAATTGCGATGATACCGATGCTGGCATGGATTGCTAATTCAGCTCCAGAGAAACTAAAGGCAACTTTTTTTGCGGTGATGGCCTCATTCACGAATTTAGCGCTTTCCGCTTCGCAATTAGGAACAAAGTATATGAATAATTTATATACGGTGACTCGTGAAGTGAGAGATCAGGCGACTGGTTTGGTCATTACCCCGGCTGACTACAGTCAGTTGGGGATATTATTGATTAGCGCAACACTAATCGGACTCATGCTCCCTATGCTTACTATTGTATTGATCCGGATGAGTCGTTATAAAAGCGCTTAGCGACCTTAATGTCTTTAAATGATCAATGACGCACAATGAGTGCATCGACTGCAATGAGCCCATCTGCGCTGCAGATAATTGGATTAACATCCAGTTCGCTAATTATTTGCTGTTGATCGTTTGCAAACTCAGATAATCTCACAATAATATCGGCAAGGGCACTTAAGTCTACAGAATCAGCCCCTCTATACCCCTTGAACAAGGTATGACCTTTGAGGGTGTTGAGCATGTTAAGCGCCTGTTCAGTGGTAACTGGCGCGAGTTCCAGTGCGGTATCTTTGAGCAGCTCAACAAAGATGCCGCCGAGACCGACTATCACCAAAGGTCCAAAGAGCGGGTCAATACGAACGCCAACCATGATTTCAAGTCCAGGCTTCTGCATGGCTTGCACTAGAACACCATCAATTTTGGCATTCGGTGCGGCTGATTTGACTTGTACCATCATTTCAGCATAAGCAGTCTTGACTGCATCGGTGGAGTTTAAATTCAGTCGGATACCGCCCACCTCAGTTTTATGTTGAATATCCGATGATTCGATTTTCAATACTACTGGGAAACCGCATGCCTGTGCGGCAATTGCCGCTTCATCTGCAGAGTGGGTGAGACAATCTTCCGTAACCGGTATTCCATAAAGGGCTAGTATACTTTTTGCTTTTCGCTCGCCGATAGATGTTGTCAATGATGCTTTAATCCGTTGGCTGGCATCAGTGGCTGCATCGATTGATGAGATGCGATGATGTGGGCGTGGCTTTGCAGATTGCTCAGCGCTTCTACGTGCTTCGCGTTTATGCCATGCCGCCAATGTTGCATAGCACCGGTCAATGGATTGAAAGCATTGTAAATTTGGATCTAGTTCTGCTTCTGTGACGCCCGGACCATTGATCCATCCGCCTGAGTAGGTTAAGCACACGGGTTTACCTAGGCGCTGTCCAGCAGCACTCATGCCCTGTGCTCGTTTGATGCTACCTTGGCTTAAGCTGGTATGTGGTACTACAATCGCACCGTAAGTGTCACCAGTGATCATTGCTTCTATAGCATTACCCGCAATACTATTGTCTTTTGTTAGCATTGCCGTTAAGTCGCAGGGATTACGTAGTGCGCCATACTCAGGCACAAATGGTCTGAGTTTAACTTTGGTTGCTTCTGTGGGTTGCGGCATTGGCACGCCATATTTTTCGGCAGCATCGGTTGCTGCTATAAGTGCACCACCAGATCCACCAATTGCAGCAACACCGGTAGATTTAAGTGTGCCCACTTTGGCAAAGAAGGATGCAGTTTCTAGTAAGTTTTCAATATGGGGAACGACAATGAATCCCGCTCGCTCAAATAGTGCCCAGTAAGCCTCAGTTGATCCAGCAAGAGACCCAGTGTGCGAGAGTGCTGCGGTTGCTGCATCTTTGCCAATACCAAGTTTACAGATGACCACAGGTTTATTCGCTTTCCAAGCTAACTCACCGGCCTCAAGTAACTGTTTGGGATTTTGCATACCTTCAAATAGACAAGCAATTGCGGCACAGTTTGGATCCCCAGCTAGAAAAGCAATTTCGTCTGCAATGTTGACATCAGCGCCATTGCCGAAAGTAAGTACGTGACTAAGATTTATGCCGCGACGTTCGGCCTGACCCAATGAAAAACCTAATGCGCCAGACTGACTGACCACACCAATACCTGGGCCTCGCGGCTGGTTCATGATCATTTCACCGGATGCAAAAGAAGTCATTGCCCCGGATATGAAGTTAATAAAACCTAAGCTATTAGGGCCAATTATTTTTATACCGCTTTCTCTGGCGATCGCGCTGATACGCTGCTGGCTTTTAGTGTGCTCAGCATCCCCTGTTTCTGTGTAGCCCGAGGCAAAGATCACTGCACCGCCAATACCTGCTTTTACGCATTCCAGTAATGCAGGCTCAATCCCAGCGCGAGGAATTGCAAATACCGCACAATCGGGTGTTACCGGTAATGATGCTAAATTAGGGTAGTAAGTATCCTCGCCAATTTGTTGATAATTGGGATTAATGCGAAAAATTTGACCACGATAATGCGCCATATTGGCTATTGTTCTTGCCCCAAAGGATTGTGTGTTGGGAGATGCACCAAAAATCGCCACACTTTGTGGATCAAATAAGCGCTTAAGTTGAGCGTGTGTGTATACGGGGCGATGAGTGTTCAATCTTAGCGACCTTTGAATATAGGTTTACGTTTTTCAGCAAAAGCCAGTTGTGCTTCTTTTGCGTCCTCAGTATGCGAGAGTTGCTCAGTAATATTCTGTTCGTAGCGATAGCCATCACGTTGTGGCATGTGCTCAACCACATTATATGCTTGCTTGGCTAGGCGGATAGCTGTGGGGCTTTTAGCAGCAATCTTACATGCAATTTGCATGGCTTCAGGCATTAATTGATCTTGTGGAACGCAGCATTCAATCACGCCAAGTCTATACATTTCCTGGGCTGAAAATCGATCGCCAGTAAATACAATACGTCGACCTCTGGATTTACCTAAAAGTTTATGAAGCATTGCTGCACCGCCAGCAAGACCAACATCAATTTCGGGCATGCCAAATACTGCGCGATCTGAGGCCATCATCATATCGCAAGCCGCCATTAATCCGAATCCAGCACCCAGTGCCGCGCCATTGACTGCAGCAATGACCGGAATCTGGCATTCGCGGATACAGTTGGTATATTCACGCGCAGTTCTATTGTGACGCCAATAGTCTCCGGGTTGCGTCACAATGCCAATGCGCTCCTTAATATCCGCACCAGCTGAAAAGGTCCGGCCAGCGCCAGTGAGGATTGCAACACGGACATCATCACGATCATTGAATCCATCAAAAATATGCATGATTTCTTGACGAAATTGGGTATTTTGAGCGTTAACGGGTGGACGATCCATAGTGACGATCGCCACGTACTCGTTCACTTCAACTTTGATGTATTGATATTGCATTGAACTCCCCTCAATTTTTTGGGTAATCATAGCATGCTCGTATGACTTCCAAATAAACTGGTTAGCTCAGTAATCCTGATATTATGTTGCCAATAGGTAATTCATGGTAGATTTGCATGCGCCCTATGAGTTCATTCCAATTTAGAGCAACGATTGGTTCGGCCTATTGCTCCGTAGCTTAGCAATGCATGAGCTGTCAAAATTAAATCAATAATTAAATACATTTAAATAAATGTACATAAATGAAAATAAAGGTATTGTGAGGAGGGATATGTTTCGCAAATCATTGTTATATGTTGTGATGGGCCTATTCACACTACAAGCTAATTTTAGGGTTGAAGTGGTAGCACAATCTTACCCGAGTCGACCGATTCGGTTTATTGTGCCGTATCCACCAGGCGGCACAACGGATATTATTGCTAGAATCGTTGCTCAACGCATGAGTGAAAATATTGGTAAACCGGTAGTGGTTGATAATCGACCAGGTGCGAACACCATTGTTGGTAGTGAGCTTGCAGCGCGTGCGGCCGCTGATGGATACACCATGTTACTGGGAACATCATCGACACTATCAATAAACCCTCATCTATATCGACAGCTCCCTTACGATGTTGCGCGCGACTTCGCGCCTGTTACACAAATTAGCGCGCACTCATACTTTTTAGTAGCTGGTGCTAGCCTTGCTGCAAATACTGTCCAAGAATTAATTGCATTAGCACGCGTAAAGCCTAATCAATTATCATATGCCTCTACAGGAAATGGCTCTACTGCACATTTTGGAGGTGCGTTATTAGGGTTGATGGCAGGAGTAAAAATGACCCATGTTCCGTACAAAGGGAACGCGCCTACTATTGTTGATTTGATGTCAGGACAGGTTCATTTTACGTTTACTGGATTATCGTCAGTAGCGCCGTTTGTTAAAAATGGGAAATTAAAGTTAATCGCTTTTGCCGCTGACCGTCGAATGATTGCCTATCCAGATATACCTACAGTGGCTGAAGCAGGTTTTCCTGGGTTTAGATCGGGCACTTGGTTTAGTGTGGTTACGCGTTCTAGAACTGCAAGGCCCATTATTCACCGACTCAATCAGGAAATCGTGACAGTATTAAAAACGCCGGATACTCGAGAGCGGTTAGAGGCTTTAGGATATGAGCTTGTATTTGGCACACCTGAAGCGTTGCAAGATTTAATTCAGCAAGAGTCTAAGCGATTTTTTCAGGTGCAAAAAGAAATTAAAATTCAGCTTGAGTAAATATTTCAAGGTAATATTACTTGTAAATGCTATAAAGTACTATAGATAGTAATCAATCCGCTTTGATATCAGCGGCTTTCACTACGCGCAACCACTTGGTACGTTCAGCAGTGATCACTTTTGAAAATTCATCAGGCCCCAGGCTGACTACTGTGCCACCATCCTGAGCTAGGCGTTGTGAGATTTCAGGCGTGGTGACAATCCGGTCAATTTCGGCATGCAGTTTCTGAACAATAGCCATTGGAGTATTGGCGGGAACCATCACCCCATACCACGGGCTGACATCATATCCCGGTATGGTCTCAGCGATAGATGGAATATCGGCAAGTGATTGAATGCGCTTGGGTGTTGCGACTGCAATTGCCCGTAGTCGATTCGATTTTACATAGGACGTGACTGATACTGCGCTGGCGAACGCCATGGCAACATGACCTGCAATTAAATCTGTAGTGCCAGGTGCAGCGCCCTTATAAGGAACATGGATGAGGCGAATTTTCCCTAGATACTCGAGTAATGCTCCAGATAAATGGGCCACCCCGCCAGTGCCAGATGAAGCGTAGGTCAGGGTTCCACGATTAGTCCTTGCCAATTGCACCAGATCACGAATCGTACGTAAACCAGTAGAGGGGTGGACCACTAAAATCAATGGTGCAGTTACCGTGAGATTAACTGGCTGGAAGTGACGGTCGGGATCGTAAGGCAATTTTTTATATAACGCAGGGTTAATGGTTAAGATGCTGGTGTTGCCTAAAAATAATAGATGACCGTCACCAGATGATTTGCTAATGATTTCTGCTGCAATGCTGCCATTTGCCCCTGGTCTGTTATCAACTACAACGACTTGGCCCCAACGTTCACTGAGCTTTTGTGCGATGAGTCTTGCCAATACATCAGTAGGCCCTCCCGGTGCGTAAGGCACAATAAAGCGAATCGGGCGATTCGGATATTGGTCTGCGGTAGTTTTGTCTTGAGCATATACGATTTGATATCCCAGAAAAAAATACTCACTACAATGAGTGTGATTATTTTTGTTAAGAATGTGCGATAAATTTTCATTTAATTTTTATTTTGTGTGTGAAGTAATTTTTTTAAGATAGGCTAGTATAACTTTCAGCATTAATGATTAATGATTATTGATTTTGCTAGTCGTCATTATTGTTTGCGCTATTTCACGTAATTTAACTTTCTGCACTTTAGGAGCATTAGCACCAACAGTCATGGGGAATTCATTAATCACGATAATACGCACCGGCACTTTGTAGCTAGCCATGCGTTGTTTACAATGATGAATTAATTTTGCTTCATCTAATGGACCTGTGCTAGTCACAAACGCAAATGTGCGCATACCTTTTTCGGTGTCTACGCCAACCACCTGACATTGCGTAATTAGGGGGGTAGTCATGATCAGTGCTTCAATTTCGGCAGGGCTGGTCATGTAGCCCGATATCTTTAGTATGTCGCCCATACGAGATTTAAAAACAAACCCGCCATTCTCACGCATGAATCCACAGTCTCCGCTGCGGATGAATCCATCAGGTGTAAAAGCGTTTTGTGTAGCGGCTTTGTCACCAAAATATTCAAGCATTTGACTAGGTCCTTGAAATTGTAATTCGCCAATTTCACCCTGAGGCGTAATTTCACCGGTATTAAAATCAACACATCGCGCTTGTGCCCTTTGAGAAATGGGTACGCCGCCTGCGTCATTCATATGTAATGGGTCATCGTAAGGGAATTGCCTAGAAAATTTGGCTTGCATCTCGCTCGAGCCATAAATCGACTGCAAGGTAATGTCATGTGCTTGTGCTAAAGGTCTGACTTGGGCAATACCTGAGCCACAGTTTACCCGCCGTAATGATGACAAGCCCTGATTTTGAGAGAGCAGACTTGCCCATCGCCTAATGATTTCATGGTTTGCGTGAATATGAGTAACAGCATAGCTATTAATGAGTTGTATGCTCTGTTCGGCATCAAATGTTGGTAATAATACGCAAGTTCGTTGTGCGGCTATTGCGGCTATTGGCATGCCATGCCCAGAAACACCAGATAGTGGTGTCACAACTTGTATTACGGTATCTAGAGCATTGTATTCGAGTGTTTCAATAGTATCTTGCGCATGGATTGCAATTGACGATTGGGTATGCAGTACTAATTTGGGTCGACTGGTCGTGCCTGAAGTCGTGAACATGACGCAACCGTCTTGGGCTTCTCCTGAAGCATTGCTCTCTGTGCCAAGTCTAAGAAGTTGCTCAATATCAATAATGTTGATATTTGTATATTGTTTAGATAGCACCCTAGGGCTTAGACTTGCATATTGATGCATGACAATTGTTTTTAAATCAATTAAGCATGAGGGCTCTATTTCATTGAGTATGCCCATTACATCAATATTTTTAAATTGTGGCCAGCAGACCAGTACCTGCGCACCTGAGCGTGCTAAGAGGTCACCCAACTCTGCGGCTTTTAAACGGGTGTTAATTGCAACTACAGCCACGCCTATTCTGGCGCAGGCAAATTGCAGGGCAATCCACAATGTAATATTAGGCAACCAAATTGCGACTCGATCGCCACGTTGTAAGCCGCAGGTCTGCAGTCCAGCGCTCAGTTGCAAGCTCCATTGGAGAAGTGCTTGATAGCTGAGTTGTTGATCGTTTTCAATGAATGCGATTGCTTCGGGGTGTTGCTGTGCAGCGCGAGCCAGTAGCGCCCATAAAGTGGTCAAACGCGGTGTTGTGCTGTTATGTTGAGGTGTCATCATAGGGTGCTGAGTGTAAACCCTTACAGTGTATGTAAAAAAATGGCATTAGGTGATGAGCAATACCATCGCAAATATCTGATAGATGTTTTGTCTGGAATCATGATATTGTAATTGAAGCGTAGTAGTATTATTAAAAGTATTCGAAACCCTTATCAAACTCTTAAAAAGGTCGATATGTTCGCTTCGTTCAATAAACAATATTTAATCAAATTGCTGGGAACGTTAAGCATCCTTCATTTCATCTTATGCGCTCCCTTATATGGGGCTTCTTCGGCTGTGCCAGTCAATGGGCGGCCGATTCGTTTGGTTGTTGGTTATCCAGCTGGTGGCGGTGTAGATTTTTTTGCTAGAGCGATTGCGGGTAAAATGAGTGCAGTATTAGGTCAGCAGTGTATTGTTGATAATCGACCAGGTGCTGCTACCAATATTGCTTCTGAGATTGTTGCAAAGTCAATTCCTGATGGCCATACTTTATTGATAAATAATATCGCCTTTGCTGTAAGTCCTGTAATGACCGAGAAACTTTCGTTTAATCCGGTCAGTGACTTTTCCGGTATCTCGCAAGTGGCAGTGCTGGCGAATGCCTTAGTTGTAAATCCCGCAGTTCCTATTTATTCGGTTACTGAACTTATCGCGCAGTCTAAGGAGCGGGCTAAACCGCTGCAGTATGGATCTGCTGGTAATGGTTCATCTACGCATTTAGCTGCTGAATTATTTAAAAATTTAGCAAATATTGAACTCGTTCATATTCCTTATCGCGGCGCAGCCTTAGCAATGACTGCTTTGTTATCTGGAGAGGTGCAACTGATGTTTGCATCGCTGCCTACGGCATTACCACAGGTGCGTGTGAACAAATTACGGGCCTTGGGTGTGACAAGTCAATTTAGATCAAGAGCTGCTCCGGACCTTCCGACAGTTGCTGAGTCGGGTTTGCCAGGATTTGAAATGAGCTCTTGGATTGGGGTCATGGGGCCATCTCAGTTAACGCAAGCTACGATTAATCGATTAAATGTTGCGGTGAATCAAGCTGTCGCTTCACAAGAGGTCAAGGATTTATTTTCACGTGAAGGTGCCGATGCTATTGGCAGTGGTAGTCGTGAATTTAATCAATATGTCATTCATGAGATTGCTAAATGGGGAAAAATATTAAAAAAAGCAGGGATTCGCCCTGATTAACTTTGTGGTGACTATAAAAATATGAGCACTAGGAGGAGGTATGAATATAGCTCGTGGATGGGTTGGTGTATTTTTATTGTTGATTGTTACTTACTGTTGCGCTCAGTCTTATCCTTCTCGGGGGATTCGAATTATTGTTCCAGCAACACCCGGCGGCGGTACTGATTTATTAGCGCGGCAGATTTCGGTTAAATTAACCGATACTTATTCTCAGCAAGTCATTGTAGAGAATCGGGCTGGCGGCGGCGGTATTATTGGTAGTGATTATGTTGCTAGATCTGCACCAGATGGTTATACCTTGTTGATGGCCTTCACCTCGCATGTGACTAATCCGAGTTTGTATCAAAAAATGCCCTACGATACAGTGAATGATTTTGCTTCAATCAGTTTGATTGCAGTGATTCCGAGTATTGTTGTTGTGCATCCTGCTGTACCGGTGAGTTCTATCAAAGAGCTCTTAGCATTGTCGAAGCGCTACCGAGATCAGCCTTTGACTTACTCCTCTGCAGGCATTGGTAGTGCTTCGCATTTGGCAGTAGAGTTATTAGCCCATTTATCGGGTACGCGATTTACGCATATCCCTTATAAAGGCACTTCACCAGCGTTAGTGGATATTGTGAGCGGCCATGTCTCTTTAATGATCGGCGTCATCCCATCTACATTGCCTTATATTAAGACAAATCGTCTCAAAGCCTTGGCAGTAACTAGTGCGCAACGCTCTAAGATCGTACCTGAGTTACCGACTATTGATGAGTCTGGGATGCCAGGCTACGAGTCTGCTGCTTGGTTTGCCCTGTTAGCCCCCACTAAAACTGCAGAGCAGATTATTGCTAAGCTCAATGTTGATGTTCGGCGCATACTCAATAGCCCGGAGGTCAGAGAGAAGTTACTGACACAAGGCGCGGAATTACAGTCGGGCTCTGCAGCTGATCTTGACCGACGAATCAGAAATGAAATCGAAAAATGGGGAAAAATTATTCGTAGTTCTGGAGCCCGTGCCGAATAGTTAGTTGCGTGCTAAAGCCATTAAATCATTAATATTGTCCAGTGTATCTAGACGTTCAATATAACTAATCATTTGATTGGCATTTGATTGGCTGAGTACCCGGTGAGCGCAAAGATTAAATTTTTTAATGCGTTGATCCCGACTCAGTGGCGAACCAATCCATCCTGATAGTTTATCAATTTTTTGACTATGCTTCTCACCGTTTTTTAAAGTCACAGTTATTGTGCAATGCATAGCATCAAAATCAGTAGGTATAGCATCATCAAAGATTAGATGCACATGGGGTAGCAAGGCGCTGACATCGCTTGCATAGCGTCGCTCATTGTTGAAAGAGTCGATGGTAATTTCACCATCTAGCAGCGCGATCAAAGTTGTGTATTGAACGCTAAATTTGCCATCCAGACCTGTTTTCGGAAATTGTCGATTAACATATTCAAAGCGCGGGAAAATGATTTCAACCTGTTCGATGTTCTGGAGTGTAATCTGATGGGCTTGCCGGAGTGCTAATGCGCCATCAATTGGGCGGTGCGTGAAATAATTGCTCGGATGTTTTTTAAAGCCTACGCCAGGGTCAATCATTCGTAGTGGATTGGCAAAGTTTTCGACTAATAGATGTGGTTTTTGATTATCGCCCATGAATGTGTCAAAAAATCCTTTGCTCCCAAAGACGTCTGCACTGGCGGTCCAGCCTTTGCTGGCTAGGATTCCGCATTCAACGCCCATACGAGCAGCGTGACCTGAGTGAGAGGATTTGGTCATTGAACCGGTGTTAATTGAAATGCTACCGGCCCTAGAGCCTGCGATACCCAATGCCATTAATGCTTGTGTCGAGTCTAGTTTTAATAGTTTGATGGCTGCCGCAACGGCGCCAAAAGTGCCGGTCATGCCTGGTTTATGAAAGCCCGATCCGGTAGTCATGCCAGTAGCAGCCAATCTGAGGCGACCTTGGACCTCGAATGCTGTGACTATAGCTTCAATAATGGCTTTGCCATCTAATTGATAATGCTCGGCAATTGCTAAAATTGCAGGTAGTGTTGGTGAGGTGGGATGATTAAGTGGATACCAAGTGTTATCGTAATCGAGTGCATGCGCCATAGTACCGTTGACATAGGCCGCATTTTGCATAGATGTTTTGAAGCCACCGGCAATCACTGTGGATTGTGGATGTCCACCCATTTCGCGCGTGTATTCAATGGAAATTCGGCCAACACCTAAGGGTTCTGTAGCGCCAGCAAGCATGACCGCAAACCCATCTAGGGCTACTTGCTTGGCCATCTCAATAGCCTGCTCAGGTAATTGGGCATATTCAATATTTAAGATATGGTCAGTGAGTTGCTCGGTCAGTGTTTTATTCATGTCGATGCCAGGCCTTTTTGTAGAAGCGTTCGATAAGGTTAAATAGCGCTATGAGATTGCGAGTTTCGCTATATGAGATTTCAGCCTCGTTTATGATGATTTTACCGAGATTTCTAAATGGATTCTGATTTTTATTTTTTTATAATTCCATTATTTGGGGTGTCAGGTTCAGAGTCAATCACCAAGTAGCGTCGAATAGTGTATTATTTAGAAAGTGTTTGTAGATCGCATTAGTTCCACAATAGGAGATTTATATGTCGCATGCAGAGGGGCCAGATCACCGTAAGTTGCTAAATTGGGATGAGCTTGTTATTGGGGAGCAGCTACCCACGCTCGATTATGTTTTAACACAAGAGATGATGGACGAGTTTCGTCTTGGTGTCATGGATCCGGAAGCCGCTTTCCCGACCATTTCTCAAAAGGTTGATGTCAGACCATATCATTTGGTTTATCGTGATGATGGTTCAGTTAATGCGCGTTGCTCATTTCATTTTTATAACCCACCTGTTGCGGGTAAGCGAATTGTGGTTCATGCGTGGATTGCAGATAAGTATGCGCGTCGCGGCAAGAACTATATCGTTACTGAAGCAGTATCGGTAGATGAGGATGGTCGCTTATTGGATCGAGTGATTACGCATGAATTGAAACAGCCTTCGGAGGTTGGTAAAAAATGGCAATAGAGAAACGTATGTATAAGATTGGTGATGAGCTCGCTCCGCTCACTAAGCATATGACGCAGGAAGCAATTAATCACTTTGAGAGCAGCGGTGGCGCCAAAGGGCCTAGTCAATTCACAGATGTTGAGACTGCACGTTCGACTTTAGGCACAAAGGGTACTGTTGCTTCTGGTCGGATGTCCTTAACCTTTACGACCGAATTACTTCGTCGTTTTTTTGGTGCGGAAATTTATAATCGAGGCGGTACGGTTGATATGCGTTTTTTGCGGCCAGTGCGCCCAGGTGATAGCGTCACTTTTAGTGGAAAAATTACTGGCATGTCGAAAGAGGCGAATGGTTGTCGGGTGACTGTTGAAGTGACCGGAACCAATCAAAAAGGTGACACCACTGCTGTGGGTGGCGGCTCATGCCTAGTGCCTAGTGGGTATTTGCCCGCAGAGGAGTAATCAACATTGTAGTAGTGGTTTTGATCTGAGTGCGAAAAAACGAGTGTAGACTTTTTGCACTCAGATCTTTTACTTTGTATTGTGCTTATTCATTGTCCTTATTCATTGTAATTATTCAATTTAATTGAACTGTTGAGGAAATAGGATCTCTTTTTTAACTATTTCCAGTGGTTTTTTCCAATAGTAGATTCTGGTGGTAGTCGTTATCAGGCACCCCTTAAGGACTCTTTATGAAATCCACTCTGTATTTAATCTGTAAATTCTTTTTAGCTTGCGTTGTTTACAGTCAATGCGCTCTGTTTCCGCAGTCAGCTTTTGCACAGCAGGATTACCCCAACAGGGCGATTCGAGTTATTTTGGCGTATGCACCCGGTGCGAGCAGTGATATTGTGGCGCGCATCTATGGTCAGAAAATAGTTGAAAAGTGGGGGCATCAAATCATTTATGATTTTAAGCCGGGTGGTAACACGATTATTGCCTCTGAGGCCCTGGTGCGTGCCGCTCCAGATGGCTACACTTTTTTATTGATTTTAAATACTCACGCAATCAATCCCTTATTAACCAAGTTGCCCTATGACACGTTAAAAGATTTTGTGCCAGTTGCAAGTCTAGGTATCGGCGAGTATATGTTGGCGATTAATGCTGAAGTGCCTGCGAATAATTTAAAAGAATTTATTGCTTATGCAAAGTCTAAGCCTAATGCTTTAAACTATTCGACTTCTGGTGCTGGTGGTCTGGGTCATTTATCAGCTGAACTATTTAATTTGCAAACTGGCATTAAAACTACGCATGTGCCATTTAAGGGTGGAGCACCCTCAGTAGTTGCACTAATTTCTGGTGAAGTTCAGTTCAGCTTTATTCACCCCACTAATGTGCAGTCGCATATTAAGTCGGGAAAATTAAAAGGCATTGCGATCTCGGGTAAAAATCGTTTTCATGGATTGCCTGATGTAGCTACATTTGCCGAATTAGGGATGCCTAACTTTGAGTCTACTAATTGGTTTGGATTGTTGGCACCTGCGGGAACACCTAAATCAATTGTTACCAAATGGTCTACTGAGATTGCTCGATTACAAACATTGCCCGATGTAAAAGAGAAGTTAAATGCACAGGGTATAGAGCCATGGACAGGTGATTCGGATCAGTTTTCTGCTCATATTAAATCAGATATGGATAAGTTTTCTAAGGTGGTGAAGGCTGCAAATATAAAACTAGTGTATTAGCTTGTAGATCAATGTAGTTTTGAAATTTGTTTGATCTACTAGGCAATTATCTACTACATCATAAAAAAAGGGATCTGTGAGCCGATCCCTTTTTTTACGAACGCAAGTAGCTATTAATTAGCACTTTCTTTCTTGGCGGCGTTAGAGCTGACAGCATCTGCCATTTTGACGATTGGAGCAACTGGCACGATACCACTCATGAGAGAAGCAGGTACGGTTTCAATAAGTTCATCTACAGTAAACATGCCGTCATCACCTTTATGTAAGAATTTGTATTCTTCGCCAAAGTGATAGGTATTAATGCGACCGCGCTCAACGTGGAACACTTGGCCGTTAACGGTGTCGGCTTCGTCAGTTGCTAAGTAAGCGACCATAGGAGCAATGTATTCAGGACCGCGATGCACTAGGGTTAGCGCATATTGCTCCTTGGTTAACAGACCAGCCTCAAACTTTCTGCGTCTGTTCTCTTTAACGGTGTCGGTCAAGGTCATGCGAGTATCTGCAGAAGGGCAAATAGCATTTGCAGTGATACCGTTTTTATACGTCTCTTTCGCAATTGAGCGTGTCAGTGCAATGATGCCAGCCTTAGAGGCGCTGTAGTTACACTGACCGACTGAACCTTTAAAGGCATCGGATGAGAAGTTAATGATACGGCCATAACCTGCTTGACGCATATACTTCACGGCGTGGTGGCAGAGATTCCAGTGACCTTTTAGATGCACAGAGACTACGGAGTCGAAGTCATCTTCTGACATATTCCAAATCATGCGCTCGCGTAAGTTGCCGGCGACATTGACTAAGATATCAATCTTGCCATAGGCGTCTACGCATTGCTTAATCATTAAGCCTGCTTTGAGATAGTCAGATACGGAATCATAGTTCGCTTGCGCTTTGCCGCCTGCGGCTACAATCTCAGAAACCACATCATCTGCTGGACGCTCTTCAGTGGGCTCGCCGCTGCGGCCAACGCCAGGATCAACAACAATAACGCTCGCCCCTTCTTGTGCAAGTAGTAGAGCGATGGCGCGACCAATGCCACGTCCCGCACCAGTGACAACGGCAGATTTTCCTTTGAGATGCATTTTTTCTCCTTAGCAATTGCGAAATTAATCAAAATATTAAAAAATTTTTAAAACAATACTGTGCGCAGTGTGGTCAGTATACGTTTTTGAAACAGCATAATCACTGATTATAAAAGACAATTCGATGAATATTAATCAATCAATCCTGAAGTGTTGATTTAAACCACAATGTGAATAATTTTAAGTCTCCCATTCCACATTAACGCATCACATCGCTGCTGATGCCTGCAGTTTTGATCACTTTTTCCCAGCGTTTCTGTTCGGTAATAATCAGGGTTTGTAGCGCCTCTGGGGTACTGGGTTTAGCTTCTACCCCACCGATCATTAAGTGCTGTACGAAATCAGGGTTGGCAAGGATTTGATTTAAATCAGTATTCATACGGGTAACTAGGGGTTTTGCCATGCCTGTAGGGCCAATCAATGAATACCAGCTGGAGCAATCAAAGCCGGGTAATACTTCTGCAATGGTGGGTAGCTCAGGCATACCGCGAAAGCGTTCGGCGGTCGCCGCAGCAATTGCCTTGATACGACCAGCACGGATCAGTGGAAGTACTGCAGGGACTGTAGTGAATATTAACTGCACTGCGCCACTAGTGAGATCGAGTATCGCTATTCCTGCGCCTTTGTACGGGATATGGACAATATTAATGTTTGCCATCATTTTGAGCATCTCTCCGCCCAGATGATTGGGCGTGCCTGTGCCGGGTGATGCGAAATTGATTTTTCCAGGTTGTGCTTTTGCTAATGCAATAAGTTCACGAATATTATTGGCCGGGAGTGAAATACTTGTGGCTACAATAAAAGGCAAGCTGACAATTTGCCCGATGCTAGTAAAGTCTTTGGGTGATACGTATGTCAACTTAGTACCTAATACCGTATGCATCACCATTCCGGCCGCAGACCCAATCCCTAAGGTATACCCATCCGGTATCGACTTCGCGACAATAGCATGGGCAATCACAGTGCCTGCACCGGGTCGATTATCGACCACAACTTGTTGCTTCCAAGCATCGGTCAGTTTATTGGCGATCTCACGCCCTGTATAGTCTCCTCCGCCGCCTGGTGGATAAGGCACAACCAAGCGAATAGGGCGAGATGGAAATTTGTCTTGAGCTGAAGCTGTAAAGGTCTGTGGAAGGAGACTGACTAATAGCAGACCAAATAGACTGGCGAATTTTAAGATTAGCAACATGAGGGCTCCTCAGCCTTGATTTTATTTTAACTGATTGAAATGGTTGTTTATTTTTTAAATAGCACTAACCTCAAGAATAACAATTATGCGACCATTTATGCGCTAGCGCTAGCTTCCGCGCACTGTATTGCTTACTATGAAAAATAAACGCTATAAAGTTCAATATGTGATCAGTAACGTGTTGGGTGTTGAGTATTGATTGATTAAGTGATTAAGCGATTAAGTGGCAAAGCAACAAGGGGCTTAGAGCTCAGGGGTTAAGTCACAGGGCCGCACGGCAACAATGCACTCAGCGGATAGGGTCCGAAGGTCAATAAGCCGTAATTATTCAACTGATAAATTAAATAAATAAAATTTAGGGGGGGTGACAGTGGAACAGTCTGGTCAGCGTATCTTATGGGGTGTGGGTACTTCGCGAACATTGCGCGCTCACTGGATATTGGCAGAATTAGAGCTGGATTATGTGACCCGTCCGATGACCTCGCGGTCGGGAGAAACTAGTACGGATCAATATTCGCACATTAATCCCAGTCAGAAAATTCCAACGTTTCAAGATGGTTATTTCACGCTCAGTGAGAGTGCGGCGATTGTGAATTATGTAGCAACTCGGTATGGACAGGCTTTCGATTTAGCGCCACCAACCGATCCTCAGCAACGCGCACTCTATGATCAGTGGTGTTTCTTTGTGATGATGGAGCTCGATGCACATACGCTATATGTGATCCGTAAGCATGGTGATTTATCTAATATTTATGGCGAGGCCGAGCAGGCTATTCGCACAGCCCGCGAGGGGTTCCAAAAACAAGCGAACGCAGCAGCAAAACGCCTTGATCAACTGGGGCCATACGTTTTGGGCGCACGCTTTAGCGGCGCAGATATTCTACTCACTAGTTGTTTAAATGGCGCTTTGCGTCGTTCGATCGAATTGCCCGATATATTGCACCGTTATCTAGAGCGAACAACCCAGCGCACGGCTTATTACCAAGCTATGCGGGCTAATCAAAGCGTATAAGACGCTAGATTTAATAAATTAAACTGCCTAACGTATCATTATTTTAAATTTTAATATTATTTTTACTATTTTATCGATACTTGTCATTTTTTTCTGCGGTAGGTGATTTGGCTTCATGTAATCTCGTATTGGGGAATTGCAAGAGTCGTGTTAGTGTTGTGAACTTTATTCGCTTTAAGCTAGATATAGCAATTTGGGGTGTCGGTGGTAATTAAAGACAATCAATCGATAAATGACTCTGCATTATCCATGGGCGGCGATGTGGACGCGCATTGGGCACGATTTGCTAAAGGTTTGCAATCCCGACAAAACAATCGACTCCATGAGATTGAAGTTCTGTGTTGGATACTCAAAGTGGGTGCGGTATATCCTGTATTTCAACCCATACTCGAGATGCACACAGGCGCAATTGTTGCATTTGAAGGGTTAATCCGAGGTCCAGAGCAATCGCAGTTACACACGCCAGAACAATTATTGAGAGTTGCAAGGTCTGCTGGACTGTTGGCAGAGTTTAATATGCTCTGTGTACATAAGATTGCGGAATATTATGCGCAATCTGGTTTGAGTCAACGCTTGTTTATTAACTTAATGCCACAAGCCTTGATTGAAGGTTATGCCGACTTTTGTAAAGCTTCGCAATTCATGAAGAGTTGTGGCTTTGATTTGTCTCAAATCACTATTGAAATTACTGAAACTCAATCGATTCTCGATCGTCAATTATTTCGCACGCGTTTGCAACCGTTGCGTGATGCCGGTTTTCGAGTCGCTCTTGATGATTTAGGAGAAGGTTTTTCATCATTGCAATTGTGGTCTGAGTTGCGCCCAGACTTTGTTAAAGTCGATATGCATTTAGTGCAAGGGGTCAGTGAGAGTCCAGTTAAGCGGCATTTCTTACGCAGTTTGCAGCAAATTGCTGAGGGGTGTGAGTCGCCCTTGATTGCAGAGGGTGTAGAGACTGCTGCTGATTTTTGTATTTTGCGAGATCTGGGCATTGCCAATGCGCAAGGATTTTTTATAGGTTCGGGAGTTAAAGTCCCCAGTCCTGTGGTACCTCAGCATGTGCAAGTGCTGAGCTAGTCGTCTCGACTATAGAGCGTAATGTTCGCAGTGTTGTGTTAAAGATGATTGTTTAACGTTATTTGACTGATTTGTGTAATTCATTTTCACTAGAATTTGTTCAAAAAAACGGAAGAGAGATCTGCCGTTTTTTTGAACTGATAAGACGCATTGCCGAATCAAGTAGTATGCTTTTGTGATTAAGCTTTTTTCCGATTCTTCTCCAGCCATCCATCGACCAATGCTACCGTTTGATCGACTACATCTAAGTGCATGTTCTTTTGTGCGGCAACAGTTTTGACTAAGCGGTCTACACGCTCGATATTGGGTGCGCCTGCAGCTAGTGCACGTGCAGCTGAAGAGGGGCTGCCGAGCGAGAGTGCAGCGTTTGCGTATTTTTCAAACGGCACCATGTCTTTTTCGCTGGCACCAATAAGGGTGCAGAGCTTTACTACCCAATTGTAGACAGCGCGCGACGCCTCTAAGTCGCTATGCACAGCATCTTTAATTGGACGCATCTCATCTTTTTGTACGCATCGATAGTTACCTGCAATCAGCATGGCCCACTTGGCTAGTGGTACAAAGACTGAATCGTGCACTTTGAGTTTGACGGGAAGCTCAATCAGATGGCCATCACCCGGATCAAAGCGGATTGCATCAATATCAGCCTCGAGTTGGCGCAGTATCGCGGTGTGTGCGTCTGAGTCAAAGCGCGCCGCTTTGAAGTTGGTTGGTAAGCGCACTTGCAACACATTGACTTTCTCTTCTGGTGGGCGAAATGCTTGGGGGTCGGGGCTGCATAAGGTGAGGGTCTTGGGATCGAAGCTATCCCACACCGAAGCATCGGTAAAGCAATCACGGCAACCATCTGCATTGAGGCCAGGAATCCGCTTAAGGTAGGGCAGCGGTGGCATGTTCATGATGGACATGCAGGGTACTTTAGAGCGTGCTACTTGATCGAGTAACTCGCGCACGCCTGGTGAGCGATATTGTGGCTCTTGCATCGCTAATGCGATTAGGTCGTAGTCAGCTGGGTTCGCTGAGTCTGGGCCGCCTGCAGAGAGTTCTCCTGGTAGATTTTTGGAGTGAATCTCGACCAAGCCTTCGCGACCTTTGATCGGCATACGCACAATCGCCCCTTCAGCGTTGAACAGGTCAGCCTCAGCTGGCAAGCAAATCATCTTGACCGTGTGACCAGCGAGCAGCAGTTTGGTGGCGAGTAATGAGCCGTAGGAGGCGCCGAGGATCAAGATTTTATATTTTTTCATAATCATTTCTTTCAACGGTAGGGAGTTAAATCGATGGTTTGCTAAATGAAACAGTGTGGAACGGTGCTCAATAATGATAAGCGGCTATATTTAATGGGGGCATTATATTGGCTGTTGTGCCCCATTTGCCCAATGATACACAAATGCTTGAATCAATGCGCGGTGTGATGCTCTTTCTTGTGGCTGGGGTAGGTGCTGAATTACGAATATAACCTTCTGATTTTATTGACTAAATCAGCTGACTGAACGAAGCTGGCGAATGTGTTGTTATGGGCGAAACAGTATCGTTGTGGGTCGCATTCTCATATTACAATGCGGCGCTCGTATTCTCACCTAATTCTCAGGAGTCGATCATGCAACTGTATATCAGTTCAACCTCGGGCAATGCTTGGAAAGTACGTCTATTATTATCAATGCTCAAAGTGCCTTTTGAGTTAATTGCGCTTGACCCCGCGACTGGGGAGCAGAAGACTCCGCAATTTCTCAAGCTCAACCCACGTGGTCAAGTACCGGTTCTGGTCGATGGTGAGCATGTGTTTTGGGATTCAACAGCTTGCCTAGTCTACCTGGCTCGCAAATACGGTGGGGAGACTTGGTTGCCAACCGATGCTGCGGGCTTGGCTGAGATTCAATTATGGTTGGCCTTATCAAACAACGAATTACATTACGGCATCCAGTGGGCGCGTGGTCTAAAAATTGGGATTCGTAGCATTGGAGATTACGAGGAATATGCGCAATACGCGCGGCGTGGTTTGGCTGTTTTAGAAGGGCGTTTGCAAACCCATGATTGGTTGGTCTGTGACCGATTAACGATTGCTGACTTGGCGTGTTATTGCTATACCTCGGTGTCGCCGGAGGGCGGTTTCCCGCATGACCCTTATCCAGCGGTGGCAGCATGGGTGAAACGGATTGAGATATTGCCGGGTTGGATGAAGCGGGTTTAAGGAGTTTGATGTACGGTCGATGCAGTGCGTAGTCATGCCTCAGAAGCTTAAATTACAAGTGTAGATATTACACATGCATAGCACATAAAAAAACGACCAGGAAATCCTGGTCGTTTGCTTTGGTGCAGTGCCTACAACGACTAGGCGTTGTTTAGATCAGCGGAATAATCAACAAGGCAACAATGTTGATAATCTTGATCAATGGATTCACAGCGGGACCTGCGGTGTCTTTGTAAGGATCACCAACCGTGTCACCAGTGACAGCAGCTTTGTGTGCATCAGAGCCCTTGCCACCGTGATGGCCATCTTCGATATATTTTTTGGCATTATCCCAAGCGCCACCACCAGTACACATGGAAATTGCCACAAACAAACCAGTGACTATAGTGCCCATCAGCATACCGCCCAAGGCTTGTGCACCGGCATCTTTACCCATAAGTGCGCCAACGATTAATGCCACTGCAACAGGTGCAAGCACCGGTAGCAAAGATGGCACAATCATTTCTTTAATGGCAGCTTTGGTCAGCATGTCAACTGCTAGTGAGTAGTCAGGTTTGGCAGTGCCATCCATGATGCCGGGGATTTCTTTGAACTGGCGACGCACTTCAACCACGACTGAGCCAGCAGCACGGCCAACTGCTTCCATTGCCATAGCGCCGAACAAGTAAGGAATCAAGCCACCAATAAACAAACCGATGATGACTGCAGGGTTGGATAGATCAAAGTTTATAACGCGGCCAGACTCAGCAATTTTATGGGTGTAGTCGGCAAACAAGACTAATGCAGCTAGGCCAGCAGAGCCGATGGCGTAGCCTTTGGTCACTGCCTTGGTGGTGTTTCCTACCGCATCCAAGGGGTCGGTTACGTCGCGTACAGACTTTGGCAACTCAGCCATCTCCGCAATACCACCAGCGTTGTCGGTGATTGGGCCGTACGCGTCAAGCGCGACGATAATGCCAGCCATCGATAACATGGAGGTCGCGGCGACTGCAATACCATAAAGACCTGCGAATTTGTATGACAGGAAAATAGCCACACACACAGCCAATACCGGCCATGCGGTTGAGCGCATCGATACGCCTAAACCGGCGATCATATTCGTTGCATGCCCTGTGGTAGAGGCGGCTGCAATGTGACGCACTGGAGCGTAGTCAGTACCGGTGTAATACTCGGTGATCCAAACTAAAAAGGCGGTTAGACCTAGGCCAACCATTGCTGAGGCGTAGATTTTATTGACTGAGAGATCTGGGTAGTATTCGGAAATATTACCCAACATCCAGTTGGTAATTGGGTAGAAGGCAATCAATGCCAATACGCCGGCAACAGCTAAGCCGCGGTAGAGCGCACCCATGATATTTTTACCATCGGAGGTTTTAACGAAGAAAGTGCCGATGATGGAGGCAATGATGGCAAACCCACCCAGAACCAATGGATAGGTCACAGCACCAATGACCACTTCAACTTTAGGCATCATTAAGGCACCTAATACCATGGTCGCGATGATGGTCACAGCATAGGTTTCGAACAAGTCAGCAGCCATGCCAGCGCAGTCACCAACGTTATCACCAACATTGTCGGCGATGACTGCAGGGTTGCGGGGGTCATCTTCAGGAATACCGGCTTCGACTTTACCGACGAGGTCAGCGCCTACGTCTGCACCTTTAGTGAAAATGCCGCCACCAAGACGTGCAAAAATTGAAATCAACGATGAGCCAAAGGCTAAGCCAATCAGTGGCTTAATGATTTCGCTTTGGGTAGCACCAGCGAGCGCATGGTCGTTGAGGTATTGGTAGAATAAAACAGTGCCTAGCAGACCGAGGCCAACTACCAACATGCCAGTGATCGCGCCCCCACGGAAAGCGACATCGAGTGCGGCATTGATGCCTTGGCGAGCAGCTTCAGCAGTGCGCACGTTGGCGCGAACCGAAACGTTCATGCCAATATAGCCAGCTAAACCGGAGAGAATTGCGCCCACAGCAAAGGCTGCTGCAGTGGTAACACCTAAGACTACCCAAATCAAAATAAACAAAACGGCGCCGACCATGGAGATCGCGGTGTATTGACGGTTGAGGTAGGCCTGGGCACCCGTTTGGATGGCAGCAGCAATTTCGCGCATGCGGTCATTGCCAGTGGGTTGCGCCAAGATCCACCGGATCGACAGTCCACCGTAGATGAGCGCGGCAACAGCGCAGGCCAGCGCAAAATTCAAACCATTCATCATTATTACTCCTAAACTGTTGTTTTAATTAAAAATTTAACCAACGCGATTGTCACAAGGCTTTGCGCAAGCGTCGTTTTCTCAGAGCCATACTGAAACCAGAACTATCGGTAAAACAATGATTAACTCTGAGTAGCTCGGTATGCAATACTGAAACGACCGCTATTATAAATTGCCTATGGGCGGCGCGCACTGCTAATCGGCAAATTTTGTTGATTTTTTAGGGGCTTAGCGTGCTTTTTGCCGCATTGCGCCCGATTTAATTAAGAAATCCCATTGATGGCGCTAAGAATTTCTTGGCGAATCTGTTCTACTGGCCCTTGACCATGGATCAAAACATAGCGTGGTTTCCCGGCTTTTATCTCTAATTGCCGGTAAAAATCAACTAACGGCGCCGTTTGTTCGTGATAAGTAGCGATTCTGGCCTTCACGGTCTCGGTATTGTCGTCTGGCCGCTGGACTAAGGGCTCACCGGTGAGATCATCCAGACCCGCCTGCTTGGGGGGATTAAATTCGATATGGTAGGAGCGACCCGAACTGGGGTGTACCCGACGTCCACTCATGCGATGCAAAATTTCAGAGTCGGGGACTCGAATTTCAATCACGCAATCTAAATGCACGGCCGCCTGCTCCAAGGCTTCGGCCTGTGGCAGGGTGCGCGGGAAGCCGTCCATAATGAAGCCCTTGCTGCAGTCCGGCGCTTTGATGCGCTCTTGTACTAAGCCGATGACTACTGCATCGGGGACTAGTGCGCCGCGATCCATATAGGTGCGTGCTTCTAAGCCTAGAGATGATTGCGCCTTGATTGCTGCCCGCAGCATATCCCCTGTGGCGATTTGCGGAATCTGAAAGTGTTCCATTAAAAACTGAGCTTGGGTGCCTTTGCCGGCGCCGGGTAGACCGAGGAGAAGTATGCGCATGGGGGTAAACAGAATTTAAGAGTTAAGAAAACCTAAGTATTAAGAAAACTTAGAGGGTAATAAAAATTAAGGGTTAAAAACTGAAGAGGTTAAGAGAGTGAAATATTTAAAAAATCAATTAATTCAAGTATTTAGAGTATTTTTCGAGTGCGACAGGCTAGGTAGGGGGGGTAGTATAGCGACCCGCTTCGATACCTGCAAAGGTGTTCGATCAACGGCGAAACCATTGCCGCACGCGTCGTAAGTCTTGCGGGGTATCAACGCCAGCATGGGGGGCGGTAGTGCGGGCGACACTAATTCGATAGCCATAGGCGAGGGCGCGCAACTGCTCCAGTGCTTCGGTGTGTTCGATGGCGCTTGGCGCCAAGTGGGTATAGGTCTTAAGAAATCTGCAGCGATAAGCATAGATGCCCAGATGACGATACACCGGAGTGGCGGGTAGCTTCCGCCACGGCAGTGCCTGATCGCGCGGATATGGGATCGGCGCACGACTAAAATAGAGCGCATAGTCTTGTTGGTCCAGCACGACCTTGACTACATTTGGGTTGCTAAATTCTTTTGGGTCCGTTATTCGACAAGCCGCTGTGGCAATGGTTGCTAGGCGATGGTTAGCTAAATTTTCAGCAACCAAGCGAATCAGGCGTGGCGCGATCAAGGGCTCATCGCCTTGGACATTGACAACAATATGATCGGCTTTGAGTTTGAGTTGGGCGGCGACTTCTGCCAAGCGATCAGTACCTGTGGCGTGATCGCTACGCGTCATCAAGGCCTGATAGCCGTAATCGTTAACCGCATTGGCAATTCGGGTGTCATCTGTGGCAATAATGACATTAGCGGCGCCACTGCGCGCGGCGCGCTCGGCCACACGCACCACCATCGGCTTGCCGGCAATCATGGCCAAGGGCTTACCCGGTAATCGAGTAGATGCGTAGCGGGCGGGGATAACAACGGTAAAGGTCATAGGAATATCTATAGTAAGGGTATCGACGGTTAGAGCTCAACGTCATCGGGGATCTTGCGCGCGCTATCCTCTAGCATAATGGGGATACCCTCTTGGATCGGATAAGCCAGCCGGCAAGGCTTGCAGATTAATTCGTTCTCGGCTTTTTGATAGCCCAACGGAGCTTTGCAGATGGGGCAGACTAAAATACTCAATAATTTACTATCCATGTGCTTAAACCTTTTAAGTGGCTGCGTGATCTTTAATGTGAGCTTGGGTGTGATCTAGGGTATGCGCTAGTGTCAGAAGTCGGGCATTGATAAGTTCGCCCAGTTGGGCATCGAGTGTGGCATCGACCACTAATACCCAATGCGCAGCGCTCGCAAACGGCGCCCATTTTACCGCATCCTTTTCTGTCATCACGACGGGATCATGACCGGCAAAGTCTAAGTCGCCCGCTTGAAACGGATGGTGGTCAGGCAAAGGATGGGTTGTGCAGGAAATCCCTAAGTTACTGATATGATTGAAGAATCTTTCTGGATTGCCAATGCCGGCAACAGCGTGCAGTGGCTGCCCAGAAAAGTGCTCGGCGCTGACGACTTGACTGGGATCGACGATATTTTGAAAGAGAGCGCCGGCAAGTGTCATACGAAACGCGTTGGGATATTGGGAATCTACACCCTGCCCACCATTGATGACGACAGCATCCACCGTGGCGAGACGATTGGCAGGCTCCCGGAGTGGTCCTGCCGGTAGCAAACATGCATTGCCCAAGCCGCGGGTGCCATCGATGACCGCAATCTCGAAGCAGCGCGCTAGCGCGTAATGTTGTAGGCCGTCATCACTAATCACCACACTGACCTCGGGATGGGCGGCATGGAGGGCGAGCACACTGGCGACTCGATTGACACCTACCCATACCGGACAGCCACAGCGTTGGGCAATCAGATAAGGTTCGTCGCCTACGGAGTTGGGGGTATCGCTTGGTGTCACTGGGCGCGAATCGCGGCGAGTGCTGCCGTAGCCACGGCTGATGATGGCAGGCTGTAGCCCTAAGGCTTGCAAGGTTTTGACTAGCCACAATACCAAAGGCGTTTTGCCGGTGCCACCAACAGTAATATTGCCCACTACAACCACGTGAACAGGGAGCGCTACAGCGCGCCACATGCCGCTGGTCCAGAAAAAGCGGCGCAGCGTGATAACGAGTCGGAACAGCAAAGATAATGGCCACAACAAGATGCTGCGCCAGTCCCAATGCTGCCAAAAGTGTGGATAATTCATGAGTGGCGTAGCCTAGCCCGTTTTAGCACGCGAGTCGAGCCTGCAGTTAAGGGAGCCGAATCTGACATGATAAGCGTGCCGCAACGCGCCCGATTGCGCTGTGCGGCAAGTAATAAATTGGTATAGCGATGGGTAGGTTTAGCGATTCCCTTGGGTGGTAAATGTGATTTTCGAGTAGCCCGCCATTTGTGCTGCCTCCATCACGCGTACCACAGTTTGATGCGCTGCGTTGGCATCAGCATTAATTACAATGGTTGGGTCTTTCATCTGGGCAGCAGCTTGTTTGATGGCATTGCTAATGGCAGTCACATTATTCGTAGTGATGACGACTTGATTGACGCTAAAACTACCTTTGGCATCAACCCCAACATTGATTTGTTCTGGACGCGATGGCGCTTGCTCGGCATTCGCTGTGGGTAGGTTGATTTGTAACTCAGCAAAGCGCGAATAAGTGGTGGTGACCATTAAGAAAATTAATATCACCAACAGCACGTCAATTAACGGGATCAGATTGATCTCGGGTTCTTCTTGATGTCTACGAATTCTAAATTTCATGCGATTTCTACTTATTCGCTACGGTTGCCGTGGATGATTTCAATTAACTTGGCAGCTTGCTGTTGCATGTTAAATAGCAGCATATCGACACGCCCACGCAAATAGCGATAAAACACCATGCTGGGCACGGCCACTACCAAACCAAATGCGGTGTTATAGAGCGCAACTGAAATACCATGAGCTAAGGCTAAGGGGTTGGCGCCCTGAGGGCTTTGTGAGCCAAAGATTTCGATCATGCCGACCACGGTTCCAAAAAGCCCTAGCAACGGTGCAATCGAGGCAATTGTGCCTAAAGTGTTCAGAAAGCGCTCTAGTTCCACAGCAGCGTTATCAGCTGCTTCAGTCATCGACTCTTTGATAACTTCAGCGGAATGTTTTTCGTTACGCAGCCCGGCAGCGAAAATTTGCCCCAAGGGAGAGTGCGTAGTCAGTTGGGTGAGTATCTGCGGGGTAACCCCACTTTGCCGATAATTTTTGACCACTTGGTTTAGCAATAGTGGTGGACATACCACAGCGTTACGTAACAACCACAAGCGTTCGCCAATAATAGCGACAGCAATAACTGAACAGAGAATAAGAGGCCAAATGGGCCAACCGGCAGCGTCAATAATGGATAACAAGGTAGACCTTCCACAATCAGGGTTAATCAGGGTTAATCAGAATTAATCAGAACTAATAAGAACTAATGAAACAAAATGCAACAAAATGCAGAAATTAATCATCGTTTTGTCGAAGTTTTAAGCAATTAAAATAACGAATTACAAATTAAATACAATACCTTAGCTTATTTTTTGTTGGCAACGATGGCGAATTATAGTGCCTATAATCCCGCTTGTTGTCATAGGGCGTAAAAACAAATCATCAATGACCTAAAACGAGCACTCGGATTGTATTCAGTTTATAAGGGTCTTGTATCCCCGCTTAAGATACCGTTAGTAAGCGTTCATCAGCGCTTGGTCGGATTGTTAAGTGAATAGATACAACTTAGATACGACTGAACCGATTTTGCATTTTAAGATAAATATGCACCCGATCGCTAGCCAAGGATGTGAAATCCTGTTTTATGCATCAATGCGTTTGCAGTGTCCTCTAGAATTTCAAGACATATCCGCGCTAAACGCTTGAAAGTGAAGGGTTTAGCAACTTGCCCACAAAAGCTGTGGATAAGTGTGTGGGTAAGCTACCAGTAAGTTAGCTAAGTCACCAGATTGTAATCAGTTTTTCTAAGATGCTAAAACCGTACGCTAAAAAAATACTTAATAAAATCAATAATTTAAAAATTAACTTTTGAAGTGCTTGATATGCAAAATGCATGACCTATGCGCGAACAGCATTGCCCCTGCATATTGACTGATTGTGAGTTGTTTGGGCGGTAAACAGGCTGAGCCGTTATACTTGGGGGATGTCCATACTCAATATCGATCAAGCCGAACTTGCTTTTGGCCTACACCCACTGCTAGACCGCGCTCATTTAATTGTCCACGAAGGTGAACGTATTGGCCTCATTGGCCGCAACGGCACCGGCAAATCCTCACTACTAAAAGTGATAGCGGGTCAAGCGGTCTTTGACTCGGGCGAAATTCGCCTCGCCGATAGCGCTCGCATCATCATGGTGGAACAAGAGCCCGTATTGCCGCCGGCTGAAACCTTTTATCTCAGCCTGACCGAGCGGGGCGGCTTAGAGGATTTTCCTGACGAGCGCGAACGCTGGCGCATTGATGCGCGTTTAATTGAATACCTGCACCGCTTTGGTATTGATGACGGACGTTCGCCGGCAAGTGCCTCTGGTGGCGAGCGCAAACGTGCTGCACTTGCCTTAGCCTTGGCGATGCAACCGGATTTGTTGCTATTGGATGAGCCCACCAATCATTTAGATATTAGTGGCATCACGATGCTGGAGGACTTGCTACTGCGTGGTCAGGTACGCTCGGCCATTATCATTACCCACGATCGGGCATTTCTCGATCGGGTTGCCAGTCGTATTATTGAACTCGACCGTGGTTTATTGCGCTCCTACCCCGGTAACTTTGCCGCTTATGAGGCGCGCAAACTCGATCAACTCGCTGACGAAGAAAAAGCCAATCGCAAGTTTGATCAGTTCTGGGCGCAAGAGGAAGTTTGGATTCGTAAAGGTATTAAAGCGCGGCGTACCCGTAACGAAGGCCGTGTGCGGCGACTGGAGGTATTACGCGTCGAGCGCATGGCGCGGCGCGAGCGCGTTGGCAACGTCAAGTTAGCACTTGATGCGGGTGAGCGCTCGGGTAAGTTGGTGGCAGAACTCACGGATGTCAGCATCCGCTTTGGTGAACGAGTCATCATCGACAACTTAAGTATGAACATCATGCGCGGTGATCGCATCGGCTTAATTGGTGCCAATGGCGCGGGTAAGACTACGCTCATCAAACTCATCCTCGGGCAGCTTCAGCCCGATCAGGGCGAAGTGCGCTTAGGCACTAAAATTGAAGTTGCTTATTTTGATCAAATGCGTGAGCAACTGAACCCCGATGCAACCTTGGTCGAGACAATTAGCCCAGGCTCGGAGTGGGTAGAGACAGCAGACGGTCGCAAACATGTGATGAGTTATTTAGCGGACTTTTTATTCCCACCGCAACGCGCGCATGCCAAGGTAAAAATGCTCTCTGGTGGTGAACGCAATCGCCTGCTGTTAGCGCGACTCTTTGCGCGACCGGCAAATGTATTGGTGCTCGATGAGCCCACCAATGATCTGGATATTGAATCACTAGAGCTTCTCGAAGATACCCTACAGGGTTATCACGGCACACTGTTATTGGTGAGTCATGACCGCGCGTTTTTGGATAACGTAGTCACCCAAACAATTGTGGCCGAAGGGGAGGGTCAGTGGCAAGAGTATGTGGGCGGCTATTCTGACTGGCTAGCTTATTGCACCAAGCGCGATGCGGTCGTTAGCGAAGGCGCTCCCAATAACAAAATTTCACCACCAGCACCGCGCGCTGCAGCCACACGCTCGCGGTTGAGCTTTAAAGAGCAACGGGAATTGGCGCAATTGCCGCAAGAACTTGAAACCATCGAGTTACAGCAAAAGGCACTCAACGAACGCATGATCGCGCCGGATTATTACAAGCAATCGGTAGAGCAACAAAAAACAGATCGTGCCCAAGTGCAGACCTTAGAGCAGTTGATGACCAAAAAATTTGAACGCTGGGCAGAGTTAGACCAGCGGGCGAATCAGGTGGGACAATAAAAAGGCATTCACCGATAAATAATCAATAAAGCACTAAAATATTGATAGAATTCGATAGAAATAATTTAATAATTTAATAAATTTAAAATTTACAAAGTTAATCACAACACCCAGGCTGAAAGGATGTTTATGAAAGTAACGCGGTTAATGACAGAAGTGACTTTAGTGATTGCCGATATTGAAGCAGAAATTAACGGCGAAATACGTAGTTGCCCCACGTTGTGTGCAGTGATTAAACATGACGATGGCGCCAGTGATTCGGTGATACCGCTGAACACCCCAGATGGTCGACCGATTTTTCTGAATATGGAAAATGTGATTAAACATTAATTCACTACAACGATCGCTAAGCTATTTGTTTAACACAACACCATCAATACGAGTTATAAATTTTTAATTTAATAATTAATAATTAATCATTAAACATTAACCAACAGTCTCAAATTATCTGTCACATTAATTATCTGTCGCATTATTAGTGAACCCAGGATTAGCGAGCTCAGTATTAGACAACCCATCATGCCCAGACTTCACTTATCCAGTAACGTAGACCTGCATTATGTCGTCGATGATTACACCGACCCCTGGACCACACCGGAGACGGTGATGTTACTTCACGGCAATAATGAGAGTGGCCAAGCTTGGTATGGTTGGGTGCCGCACTTGGCGCGTCACTACCGTGTGGTGCGGCCCGACATGCGTGGCTTTGGTCAATCAACTCCTATGCCGCGAGACTACCCATGGACACTCGATGCAGTTGTCGATGACTACGTCGCCCTCATGCATCACTTGGGTATTAGCCGTTGCCATATTGTTGGGGCCAAGATCGGTGGCGTGATTGCACGGGTATTTGCAGCGCGGCGTCCCGAGCATGTGCACTCTCTAACTGTAGTCGGCTCACCCCCGCCAGTGCGTCTGGACATCGCCACGGTGGCAGAGCGTGTACTCGAGATCGAAGAGCTGGGTATTGAGCACTGGGCGCGGCGAAGCATGGGTGATCGCTTGGGTAGTGACTTCCCGAAGGCGGGTGTAGAGTGGTGGATCCAGTATATGGCGCGTACCGCGGTGAGCACTGAGGCGGGTTTTGCCGGTACGATTAACTTCTCAGATATCACGGAAGATATTCTCAAAATTAAATGCCCGATGTTGGTGTTAACTACCGAAGGTAGTGGGCTGGGCAGTGTGGCGCAAATGCAAGCGTGGCAACAACAAGTAGCGCATTCCGAATTGGTGGCACTGCCCGGCGATTCGTTTCACGTTGCTGCAACTGCGCCTGATCAATGCGCACTGGCTACACTTGAATTTTTAAAGCGCCATCCATTCTAATCGTCATTGATTCTTGATGTTGATTTTCAAAGTTGGGTCTCAATCGTACATTTAATTGTACACTTAATCGATGCTTAATCTGCAACTTGTAAAGACGCTTATCATGAGTGAACACCAGTGCAATCGTAGTTGGGTAATTGGATTTGTGGTGTGTTTGTTGTCGTTAGTATTCTTTCAAGCGGCCGCAGTTGACGCTGCGGCCGTGGATGGATATCCAAATCGCGCACTACGTATCGTGGTCCCATACCCCGCCGGTGGTGGCACTGATGCGATAGCCCGCACCATGGCGCTAAAGTTAAGCGAAACCATTGGTCAGCCCGTGGTTATCGACAACCGCAGTGGCGCTAATGGCATTATTGGCACCGATGTGGTTGCCAAAGCCAAACCTGATGGCTACACCGCACTAATTACTCTGGCTATTCACGCTATCAACCCTAGTCTCTACGCCAAGTTGCCCTACGATTCAGCTAAAGACTTCACCCCGATTACCTTGCTGGCTGAATATCCGTATGTGATCACCGTTCACCCTTCGCTGCCTGTGCGAACAGTGCCCGAATTGATTCGCTTTGCAAAAGTGCGACCCAAGGCCCTATCCTACGCCTCATCAGGTAATGGTAGTGGGCCGCATTTAGGCATGAAACTCTTTGAAATGAGTGCGGGCCTGCAAATGGTGCATGTCCCGTACAAGGGGGCTGCCACGGCGATGACAGATTTAATTGCAGGGCGTGTTGATTTATTTTTTAATAATTTTCTAGCCGCCGCCCCCACTATTCAATCAGGAAGGCTGCGTGCACTGGCAGTGACTAGCGCAAAACGCTCTAATGCTATGCTAAGCCTGCCAACGGTAGCCGAAGCTGGCATTCCGCAATTTGCAGTGACTGGTTGGTATGGATTGCTGATGCCGGCAGGCGTGCCGCAACCGATAGTCACAAGCCTACATGAGTCTTTAGTAGGCACGCTACGCGCGCCCGAAGTCGCTGATAAGCTTGCTCGAGAAGCGGCAGTTGTCGTGGCTAACAACCCGCAACAGTTTTCAGTATTTATGCGTGCTGAAACTGAGCGTTGGGCACATGTTATTCAAAAATCTCAATTGAAGATCGAGGCGTATTAGTAGAAAATGCATCGCCTTAAGCCTGTCCCCATGTGGCCGGTTCGGTGAGTAAATACTTCATTGTGAGGTAATGATCGATAGTTTTTTTAAACTGCATGGTCATTAATTAATTATTAATTGATCATCAATAGGTCGTTAATAGGTCATTAATAGAACATATCGATTGTTAAGTCTGCTTTGAATTGTGTGACTTGCGGCATGGGTCTCAAGCAGACTTAATGCCCCGATCCAAATTATTTTTGTATTCACTATTATTGTTGTTGTTGGCTGATGGAGAGCTTTGATTGGGGGTAATGTAGAATTGGCCGTCATAATA
>CAISJL010000159.1 GCA_903885665.1 uncultured beta proteobacterium
GCTCATCAAACATTAATTCCGTAGAAAAGCAAGGTGCGACTCTCAACAGTCATACTGTTCCAACTTGAGATTACGGTATGTCTTCTTCTTGACCGCTTATAATCATTTATTGGCAATGTTCTCAATACGTATATGCGTGATATATAAATCCCATATAAGTCTTATATAACCCCTCACTGGTGTCCGGTTGTTGAAAAAATTAACACTGTTTATCGCCTAATAATAAAACAAGTTATGATACGTTTTTGGTCGTCACCGACTTGAAAAAAACTTGTTATTTTTATCATTCCATAATTTTTAGAAAAGGGATGATAAATGTATACAGGAAAAACCATTTTTGCTCAACTCCAGGAACATTTGCCTATTCATCAATTTCGACTTTGTGTCAAACGTTACGGAGGTAATCATAAGGTACAATCGTTTACCTGCCTGGATCAATATCTCTGTTTATTTTTTGCTCAATTAACCTATCGAGAAAGTCTTCGAGATATTACAACCTGTTTACTTGGTATGCAAAATAAACTCTATCATATGGGCATACGAGGTACAATAGCTCGAAGTACATTAGCAGATGCAAATGAAAAACGAGATTGGAGAATTTACCAGGATTTTGCTCAAATCCTAATTCATCATGCAAGAGAACTATATTGTAAAGATTCATTCGGAGTGACACTTGAAGAAACTGTTTATGCTTTAGATTCAACAACGATTGATTTGTGTCTTTCCTTGTTTCCTTGGGCAAAGTTTCGGACACACAAAGGAGCTGTTAAAATGCACACATTATTAGACTTACGAGGCAGTATCCCTTCTTTTATAGCTATTACTGATGGAAAGGTTCACGATGTAAATATCCTCGATATGCTAATTATTGAGCCGGGTTCTTTCTACATTATGGATCGTGGTTATATTGACTTTGAGCGCTTATTTCATATTAATCAATCTCAAGGATTCTTTGTCACAAGAGGTAAATCAAATTTAAGTTTTAGGCGACAATACTCTCATTCAGTCGATGAATCTACCAATGTTCGATGTGACCAAACCATAAAGCTTACAAGTGTTAAATCAGCAAAAGAATATCCGGATAAGATGAGAAGAATCAAGTATGCTGATCCCGAAACTGGTAAACTGTATGTGTTTTTAACAAATAATTTTACTCTTCCTGCTCAGGCCATTGCACAACTTTATAAAAGCAGGTGGAAGATTGAGCTTTTCTTTAAATGGATTAAACAACATTTGCGAATTAAGGCGTTTTATGGCACTTCAGAAAACGCTGTTAAAACACAGATTTGGACAGCAATCTCAGTATATGTGCTTATTGCATTAATAAAAAAACGCATGAATTTAGATATATCTCTCTACACGTTTCTACAAATTTTGAGTGTCAGTGTTTTTGAGAAAGTCGATATAAATCAATTAGTTACAAATTCTGCTGGCACGATTGAGAATACCTATACCTCTAACCAGTTAGATTTATTCAACTTATAGCCGGACAGTAGTGAAGAATGATAGCGATAATAATATTTCTCTATCAATTTTAGTGCGCGAATAAAAAGGCGGATGCGCAATTGGAGTCCAAAGCACTTTTAATGATTTCCAGGTCTTTTTTTTCATTTATTCTTTACCTGATTCTGAAACTCGGTTCTCAAATGCCCAACGTAGCAATGAGCCGCAGATGCGCCTCTACCATGGAACTGGCTTCTTCCTTCTCCCGGTAGCAACTGTCGGCTCCATTGCCTGGTTAGAGCGCTCTGGTTTTGCACTCTTGCCCATGACTACAATATTGGCTTTCTTCCTCTTTGAATATTGTCTAACATTTCACCTTGTTTCCGATGCTCACGCAAGGATTCCTCTTCCTGTCTGCGGCGATTCGCGGCCTCTTCTAAGTTTGCCTCCTCATATCTTCGTCGAGCCACAGACTCTTCTTGTGATTGTTCAAGTAAGTCATTCAACGATACATGTAGCTGATTA
>CAISJL010000160.1 GCA_903885665.1 uncultured beta proteobacterium
AGTCAACAACTATGTCCTTGGAACCCTAGAAACTGATCATGATAAAATAATATTCTGGCAATTAGATTCACAGCTTCAATGTAGAGGTGGAAAATTACTGCAATATGATCGATCAAGTTTAAAACGAGGCGTTAATATCACGTGGATGCATCAAGTACTTGGCTTACAGAATTTCTACTTACGACAATGTCTATTTGGTGAGCATTTAATTAGTTCAAAAACTGACCATGTAATTGTAGTTGAAAGTGAAAAAACAGCAATAATTGGGTCTATAGTGTTAGATCAGTATACATGGGTAGCAACTGGCGGTAAATCAAGTAGTGTCTATAAAAAATTACAAGTACTTAAAGAAAAGAAAGTAATTCTGTTGCCAGATTTAGATGCTGTAAAAGATTGGGAGCAAATAGCTTCAAAGCTAAAAGGGTTTGCTTCAGTTCAAGTAAATAATTATCTAGTAACAATCGCTACAAAAGAAGAAATAGAAGCTCAATATGATATTGGAGATTATTTACTTAACGGTTTCGGTGGACGATAAAAGAGTTTGAAATGAATTATTTATGAATAAGAAGCATGATTGCTTTGTTTTAAAGAAATTAAACTAAGAAATAGGGCAATCACTGCATCTTTTCATGATTATGCAAAGAAAATACTCAATAAAAGCACAAAATCAGAGATCAGATATACGTGATAGTATCTCTGTAGATAGGTATAATGTATAAATATATGAAACAATGTTTCAGAATATTTCATCTCAATTAATAATACACAAGAATATTAAAGATACACAATAAAAAAAGGACTATAACAATGAAATTATCTCAATATGACCCTGAATTATATGGAATTATGTCGCAAATAACAGGAAGTGAATTACTATTTCTATTAAAAAGAATAGGAATAACGCAAAAAAGGTATGGTTTACAGCTTGATCCCCCATTATCTACAGCATCAGCTGTCAATAATTATAGCACACATAAGAAATTACCATTTAGGATGATAGCCCCATTGCTAGATAGCTACCCAGCAGACTTCCTTCTCCAATTATTAGAAGAGTACCCAAAAAGGAAGAATCACTAAGGATACATAAAAAAAGGGTTCTGATATCAATGTATCAGAACCCTTGTATTTTATTTGGGCATCGTCCCAAACCCCAAAGAGGCAAAGGGGCTAATCCTTAAGGCAACGCACAGAGTGACCTTCCGCGCGACCTTGGGTGAACATAGCGGCACTGGCACTGGCACTGTTGAAGTAGAGAGCGCTTGAGCTGGTGCCACTAAAGGTACTGCTCCAATAGCGGCCTTCGTACCCAACAATGTCGAACTGGAACGAACCATCGCTGTAGTTGCGGGAGCCCGCCATGGGCAATTTTAGCGGAGAGGTAAAAGCCCCTGCAGCATCCTGACTGGTCCAACTTGAGCGTTCGGCATCTAATTCGGTTTCGGTTGGTAAACGGTAACTACTTGGACATGGATTGTTTACTCCGTTTACTCCCTGCCAAAGGTTTGTGTTTTCTGGGCTGCGCCAGTCGTTTGAGCCTTTTATGAAGTCACCATGTCCGGGCTGGTTGCTGCTGCTCAATGTAGAGGTTGTTGCTGAAGTTCTGCACTGGTGACCATCGCTGCCTCGACCCCATTGGTATAAATCACCGTAGGAATTTGCATCGGTACTACTTGTGGCTACTTGGCTAGCACCCAAGTTTCTGTCCATCCAAATTTTACCTGTACTTGAGTTGGTTACTGCTACCACTGTTGTGGCTCCTGATGCGCAAAAGATAGTGCCTGCAGCGTATACAGGAATATTTCCGCAACCATCATCGACCCAAAGCCCACCATTCCACGATTGCAAACAGTTTACCGTTGTATTATACATAGTTAAACCAGC
>CAISJL010000161.1 GCA_903885665.1 uncultured beta proteobacterium
GCGGGCTCAAGACTGGAGCGCATACACTGATTATTACCAAGAATACTGCGATACCACACCCAAAGGCTAATCGTTGACTATACATATGGCCTCCCGCTAAAAATCAACCCACTCACCCCTCCTACTCTACAGCAATTCAAGCGTACCGATACCCAATCATTATTACAACTGATACCAGTTGCAAAATGCCTAGACCGAGCATTCAAGCAATCAGAAAACACAAAAACAATTAAAAAGTTATATGATTGACTAAAAACTATCGCAGAAGCCACAAAAATCTAAATAAAACGTGATTTACCAGGATTTAAAGCAGATACACCGCTGGGATGGCAGTCAATTATCCAACACCCAAGTATAACTCGGCATAACACACTGAAAACATCGTCATTTATCGGTTATTCCATTAAACTACTCATCTAGCTGAGGATTCGAAACGCTTGCAATTACAACTTAGCGCATTCAAATCCGACCTAAACACCCATTATGCCGCATAGACTAGCACCCCTGAATACAAGCAAAGCCATTGACTATGTTTTATCCATCTCTGTCACAAAACAATAGAAGCCTATGAAATTTTGTAGCGAATGCGGTGCTGGGGTTACCCTTAAAATTCCTGATGGTGATGCGCTGTATCGTCACGTCTGCGACCACTGTCACACCATACATTACCAGAATCCAAAAGTGATTGTTGGTTGCATTGTTGAGTGGGAAGACCGCGTGCTCATGTGCAAACGATCAATTGAACCTCGTCATGGTCTCTGGACATTGCCAGCAGGTTACATGGAAAATGGTGAGACTACGGCCCAAGGTGCCGCACGCGAAACCCTTGAGGAAGCAAACGCTGTTGTAGAAATTGGTGAAATCTATGCGCTCTATAACGTTCCGCACATCAATCAAGTCTATGTGTTGTATCGCGCGCAACTGCTAGATCTCAACTTTGGACCCACTAGTGAATCCTCTGAAGTCAAACTCTGTCACGAAGCCGATATTCCTTGGGATCATTTGGCATTTGCCACCGTGCGTAATACCTTGCAACACTATTATGCCGATCGCAAAGCAGGTCAATACCAATTCCATGTTGGCACCATAGAGCGCGGTGTGCGTAAAGGTGATAAACCGACGTAGGCTCATTTTTGATTCACTGTATTTAATCGACTGAATTGATTGGTGATTTAAGCGTTGAGCCGTTTAGTATTTATTATTTATTATTTATTATTTACCAAATCAACTACACTGCCCGCAGCGCATCGACAATCGCCATCCGCGCAGCGCGCACTGCAGGCAAAAACCCACCAAGCAAACCCATCATCAATGCAAACGCTAGCGAGGTAGCAATAATCTTGGGCGTTAATACAAAATCAAATGCCAACTCAGAGAATGACTGCCAATTTAATGTAGAGATATGCACCAATTGCATCAGCGACGCGAACATCACGCCAACCACTCCTCCAACTAAGCCCAAGAATACTGCTTCGCTTAAAAATGCGATCAAAATACTCGACCGCCTAAATCCCAAAGCGCGCAAGGTACCAATCTCCGCTGTGCGGGTTGCTACTGCGGCATACATGGTAATAGTGGCACCAATCATGGCGCCAATCGAAAAAATAATCGACAAGGTCATACCTAAATAACTAATAAAATTAGATAGTGCCTTTGATTGCCCCTCAAAGAAGCGTTGTTCTGATTGTATATCCAGAGTGAGTCGCGGATCCTCACTCAACCGCGCCTGCACCGCAGGCAATGTTGCTGCATCTGCCAATCGGGCCACAACCGCAGACCAAGCATTGCGTCTGAATGCCTGTTGCAACTGATCAGCATCAACCCACAACTCCGAATCATAGGCCGAACCTTTGGCTGCAAAGTGCCCCACCACCCGCCACTCGCGCCCACCAAAGCGCAATTGCGAACCAATTGCAGCACCAGCAAAACGCTGCGCAATACTACTGCCCACAATAACTTCTGATGCGCCGGGCTGAAAACTCCGCCCGGCCACAATCTGTAATTGCGGACGCAAGGCAAATCCCTGCAAACCGATACCACGTGTAGTCACATTGGTCGCCACACCAGTCTCGCGTTTGGGTAAGGTAATTAACACAACCACTTCTTTAGAAACCAGGCGCACACCATTAGCATCCAGTGCAATTTCAGGCTGAGTCTCAATAACCGCTGCCTGCTGTCTGTCCACAATACTCGAGATCTCCGCATTTGACGAACGCCGAGTCACATGGATATTGTCTTCTTGTCCCGTAGCAATCAAGGTTTGGCGCAAACCGGTATCGAGCATTTGCACTGCTGAAAAAACAAACACCACTAACGCCATGCCAGCTGCCGTCAATACAGTGGTCAGCTTTCGCGCCCATAAGTTTCGCAAGGAATAAAATAAAGGTATGGTCATTAACTCACCGCCCTTAAACCATCTACAATTCGCCCTCTAGACGCTTGCACTGCCGGAATAATAGCTGACAACACACCCACAACTAGCGCACAAATCACTTGCATCCATACCGTCTCTGGACTCACTACAAACGATTTAAACAGTGTGCCCATTTGCGCTCCAAACCACTGCGCTACCGGAAAGGTTAAGGCAATGCCTGCACCGGCGCCCACTATCGCAAGCGCTAATGACTCACCCAGAATAAGCTGCCACAAGAAACCTGGACCAAAGCCCAGTGCTTTGAGTGTGGCATACTCTGCACGCCGTTCGCGTGCAGTCATCGCCATAGTATTGGCCATGACGGCCAGAATAATAAAAATCACCACAAACGATACAATCCGAATGGCAATCACCAAACTCTCGGTTTGTTTCACAAAACCAATCTGAAACGCCTGCTCGGTTTCAGTCAAAGTCTCAGCTGGTGAGTTTTTAAACAACTGATCAATCGCCAAACCAATCTCAGCAGCTCGTCCCGCGTCTTCGACTTGCACTACAAACACCCCAGCTTGATTAGCACGCAGTGGCGCACGAATCCGCAAGCTGTCATTCAAGTATTGCCACTGAAAAAATAACAAGGTGGTATCAGTACTAGGCGTTACTCCATCATAAATAGCCCGCACCACAAATTCCCAATTGCCGGGATAGATGGTGCCACGTAGGGGCATGGTATCGCCAACCTGTAGACCGTGCGTTTGGGCAAGCTTACGACCAATAATCACACCCTGACGATCCCGTAAAAATTCGCGTAGCTCGTCATCTTTGATTAAATACTCTGGATACATCCCCAAATAAGCAAGAGGATCAATAGCAAATTGCGGGAAAAAATTCTTAGGCTCTTTAAACACTCCAGCAAACCAATTCGAAGTAGCTACGGCACGCACACCCGGTACTGCGCGAATTTTTTCACGATAATGAATCGGCAATGGTACAACGAGAGACACAGCATTACGCACAATCAGGCGATTCGGTGCCGCTCTAGCAGCACCGGCATACCAGGCATCCACCACTGTTTGCAATAATCCAAACGACAAAATCGCTACTAACAAACCGAGTGTAGTTAATAAAGTGCGTAGCGGATGACGCAGTGCGTTTCCAATAATGAGTTTAAGCACTTGCATAATTGATTTTTATTGAACAATATTAGCGATCATGAGCCAGTCGATCCAGCAACAATTGACACGCCTCACGCGAGAATTATTAATCAACTAACATGCCTTTTTCTAAATGCTTAATGGAACGGGCTCGTTGTGCGGCTTGTGGATCATGCGTCACCATAATGATGGTCTTACCCAATTCACGATTCAAGCGCTCCATCAACGCCAAAATATCTTCTGCTGCAACGCGATCCAAATCGCCTGTAGGCTCATCTGCAACTAGTATTGTTGGATCAGAAATAATTGCGCGGGCAATAGCTACCCGTTGTTGCTGTCCACCCGAGAGCTCAGACGGATAATGCGTCACACGATCGGCTAATCCCACCATATCGAGTGCGAGTTGCACATGCTCACGGCGCTCGCGGGCATTAAGCTCTGTCAATAATAACGGTAGCTCCACATTCTCAAAAGCAGTTAATACCGGCATCAAATTATAAAATTGAAATATAAATCCAACATGGCGTGCTCGCCAATCTGCTAATTCAGATTCACTCAATACATTAATATCAATACCACCAATGCGTAACTCGCCCTGATCAGGCCGATCAATACCGGCAATTAAATTAAGCAAGGTGCTCTTGCCCGAGCCAGACGGCCCCATTAAAGCCACAAAATCACCGGCTTGAATATCAAAGCTCATATCTTCCAGCACAACGACCTTTTGTCCGCCCCGTCGATAGGATTTGGATAAATGTCGAATCGCGACTGCAGGTTCAGCGTTAGCCATGATGGGTATCAATCAAACCATTATTTGCTAGCGATCGAGACCCGATCACCCGTGCGTAGGGTGGGTGATGCTCGCAATACCAATTGATCACCAGCTTCGATACGACCTGTAAGTGCGGTCACTTCAACCAAATCACCAATCACCATACCCTTATTCACAGCCACTTCGGTCACCACACCGTCTTTCACCACATAGACCACAGTGACATCACCCCGACTGACGATCGCTGCCGCTTGCACAACAGTGCGCGCCGTGCGCTCCTCTTTCGGCATCTCTTGCGTTAAAAATGCAACTTTCGCACTCATCTCAGGCAATACTCTGGCATCTAAATCGACAAAACGTACCTTAACCATCACGGTTGCCTTTGCACGATCCACGGTGGGCACAATGCGTTGCACCGTACCACGAAAGCGCTGTCCCGGTAGCGCATCGAGTTGAATTTCACAAGGCTGCCCCAGTTGCACTTTGGCCAAGTTACCCTCAGCAACATCGGCTTCGACTTCGAGTGTCGTTAAGTCCGCCATTGTGACTACGGCGGCTTGTGAACCTAATGCAGAGGAGAATGGCGTAATCACATCGCCAACATTAGCGTTTTTAGTCAGAATCACACCATCGAAGGGTGCACGAATCAAGGTTTGTTCAACCGCCACCGCTGCGGCTCGTAGATTAGCTTCAGCAACCGCCACCGAAGCACGCAGACTATTTATAGCCGCAGTCGCTTTTTCATAACGTGCAACCACCATATCGTGCGCTGCTGCAGAGACGAATTTTTGCGCTAATAAATCTTTAGAGCGATTCAGGGCATGTTCTGCATCACGCATCTCCGCCAAACCCTGCTCGACATTGGCCTGCGCGACTCGCACACTGGCCTGCATTTGTTGTTGCTGAGCGCCGACATCCAGGCTTTCTAGACGCGCTACGATCTCACCGGCTTTCACTACACTACCCTCGCGCACCTTCAACCACTCTAATCGGCCAGTGGCTTTAGAGGCGACTGCGGCTTTGCGCTGGGCAACCACATAGCCTGTGGCATTTAATTGCGTATAGGCTTGCGAGGGATAGGCCTGACTCACGCTCGCCACTTGCACCACAACAAGTGCATGCTGGCGCTGCCAGCCAAACGCGGCACCAAGCACAATGAGCGCTAAACCACACCAAAGCAACCAACGCGGCACTTGTCGGCGCGCCGGGACGGAATCACGATTTATATGTAAACGAGAGAGGTCAGAGCTCATAAAAATGATCTAAAATAAGGGAAATTGATATTACGTTAACCATGACAGCTTTTTAAAATAGAATTTTTAATAATTTTAAAATTTGTCATTAATATTAAATACTTACATTAAATACTTACGTTCAAAACTCTTAAATACTATACCTGTCCATTCTAACCGGAGAACGCCATGTCTGTCGCAACTTCCACTGCCGCGCAATCATTTCAGTGGGATGACCCGCTATTACTCAACGATTTACTGAGCGAGGACGAACGTATTGTACGGGACGCAGCGCGCAGTTATTGCCAAGAAAAACTCCTGCCACGGGTCATTGAAGCTAACCGTCACGAAGTGTTTCACCGCGAAATTATGAACGAAATGGGCGAGCTCGGCCTGCTTGGCTCGACTATAGAGGGCTACGGCTGTGCTGGCGTTAACCATGTCTGCTACGGCTTAATCGCCCGTGAAGTCGAACAAATTGACAGTGGTTATCGCTCTGCATTGTCGGTGCAATCCAGCTTGGTCATGTACCCCATTTCAGCGTTTGGCAGCGAAGCCCAAAAACAAAAATATCTGCCCAAATTGGCAAGCGGTGAGTGGATTGGTTGCTTTGGCTTAACTGAGCCTAACGCCGGCTCTGACCCTGCAGGCATGCTCACGCGTGGCCGTAAAGCAGATGGCGGCTATATTCTGAATGGTGCAAAAATGTGGATTACCAATGCACCACTCGCAGACGTGTTACTGGTATGGGCAAAAGATGATCAAGACATCATCCGTGGATTTATTGTAGAACGTGGCATGAATGGTTTATCTACACCCAAGATTGAGGGTAAGTTTAGCTTACGCGCCTCAGTCACTGGCGAGATTGTCCTAGACAACGTATTTGTACCGGATGAAAACGTGCTGCCCAATGTCAGCGGTCTTAAAGGCCCCTTCTCATGTTTGAATAAAGCCCGCTACGGTATTGCATGGGGCGCATTAGGTGCGGCAGAGTTTTGTTGGCATGCGGCACGTAATTACACCCTATCTCGTGAGCAGTTTGGTCGGCCATTGGCTGCCAATCAGCTCGTGCAGCTTAAGTTGGTAAATATGCAAACTGAAATCACGCTTGGCCTGCATGCTGTATTACGCTTAGGCCGACTCATGGATGAAGGACGCGTAGCGCCCGACATGATTTCAATGCTAAAGCGTAACTCTTGCGGCAAGGCTATCGACATTGCCCGCACTGCCCGCGATATGCACGGCGGTAATGGGATTTCAGATGAATTCCATGTAATCCGACATGTCATGAACTTGGAAGCCGTAAACACCTACGAAGGCACCCATGACATACATGCTTTAATACTAGGCAGAGCAATTACCGGAATATCGGCGTTTAGTTAATTCGATTAAGTTAATACGGTTAAGTTAATACAGTTAAATTAATATTGTTAAATTAATGTAGTTAAATAATTAGTTAAATGAAATGAAAAAGCCTGAGCTCTTGATAGTCACTCACCCAAACTTGATCACATCAATTGATCACCTCTAATTCATTACATTCATGCTGAGCTATCGCTACTTCATTGCATTACTACTGTGCGGCTACTTCACAATTTCTGCAGCTGCACCTGCAGTTGCACCGATACCCAGCGAGTTCATCCAACTACCTTTAAACAGAAGCAATGCTAACCTACCACTATTGGTGATGCGGCACGATCAAGCAATTGGCACCGTAGTTTTACTCCCAGGTGGTGATGCCGGCACTGGTAAAATTGTGGATGGTATACCCAGCAGTCGTAACTTTTTAGTCCGTGCACGCGAGGCATTCTATGCAGGGCAATATAACGTAGTCATTGCTTTTCGCCCGTCTGACCTACAAAACTTAGACTATTCGTATCGTACTAGTGCAGCGCATATTGCAGAAGTTGCCCAAGCAGTAGACTTTGCGCAGCACCAATTTAAAGTGCCGGTATGGTTAGTCGGCACTAGTCGCGGCTCGGTGTCAGCGACGGCGGCAACTATCGTATTGGGTCAAGCCAAATTAGCAGGATTGGTATTAACATCCAGCGTAACCCATGGCAAACCCGGCGCCATTACAAGCCAAGCGATTGATCACATCAGCATACCCACGATGGTGGTGCATCACAAAAACGACCGTTGTAAGATTTGCTCACCGACAGCGGCGAGTCAAATTACCGCAAGCCTGACCGCAGCCCCACAAAAAAAATTCATGCTCATAGAAGGCGGCTCTGACCCCAGCGGTGACTTTTGTGAAGCATTGCATTGGCACGGCTTTATTAATTATGAAGCACAAACCGTTCATCTAATTACAGAATGGATGCGCAAACCCAATAACTAATTAAAAATCGTTCAAGCCATGTACGCTTGGCAAGCCGCAACTAAATTAAATATCTTTAAAAAATTTTCAAATACCCTTCAAACACCTTCCCCATGCCTTTCTAATGCTTTCCTAATGCTTTCCTAATGCTTTCCTAATGCTTTCCTAATGCTTTCCTAATACTTTCCTAACACCTTTGAAATGCCCTCATAAATACCCTCAGAAGTACCATTGTAAAAAAATCATTTGATTGTTCACCTCTCAGAAAGCCTACCATGAGCAGCCCATCACCAGTCGCACTTCACCACCTTACTGCAACAGAAATTGTTCACGCAATAGCCGAAAAAAAAACCACTGCTGAGAAAGTAGTACGCGATTGCTTAGCGCACATTGAAGCGCGTGAACCTGAAGTGTTGGCCTGGCAATTTTTGGACCCCCAATTAGCCATTCGCCAAGCACAAGCCCTAGATGCCTGCGGCCAGATCGGTCCGCTACACGGTGTCCCGGTGGGGATAAAAGATATTATCGATACCGAAGACATGCCCACTAGCTACGGCACACCGATTCATGAAGGCTATCACCCACACATGGATGCGGCATGCGTAGCTCTCACAAGGCGTGCGGGTGGGATCATTATGGGTAAAACCGTCACCACCGAGTTTGCCAATCGCCATCCCGGTAAGACACGACACCCACAAGACCCTGCACGCACCCCTGGTGGCTCATCAAGCGGGTCTGCTGCAGCCGTCGGTGATCACATGGTGCCACTGGCAATTGGCACACAAACCACCGGCTCCACCATTCGCCCTGCGGCCTACAATGGTTGCGTTGGCTACAGACCCACTTGGGGTGATTTACGCCTTGCCGGCGTAATGGAAGCAGCAGGCTCACTCGATACACTAGGCATCATTGCGCGCTCGGTTGATGATGTCGTGCTGTATCGCAATATCTTAGCGGGTATACCTGTTGAAGCATTGCCTACAACACCCTGCGCCGCACCGCGAGTCGGCGTCTGTCAGACCCAATTCTGGGATGAAACAGATGCAGCCACTCGCCACGCCATCGAAGACTGCGCGCACACTATGGAGCAAGCCGGTGCCAAAGTCAGTACACTTCAATTGCCCAAAAGCTTCGACCCCATTGATGAAATACACCAACAAATTTCAAGTTTTGAATTTGCTCGAAATCGCGCGTGGGAGCTACTGAGATATCCTGAAAAAATTAGCACCACACTTCGTGAAAATAGACTCAAACATGGACTACATTATCAGTTCGATGAATATCGAAAATCTCGCGCACTCGCAGAACAATTACGACTAGAACTAGACGAAGTATTTAAAGACTACGATGTCATTCTCACACCCTCTGCTGCCAGCGTTCCACCCGTTGGCTTAAACGCCACAGGCTCTGCCGCATTTAGCTCGATATGGACGCTGTGCCATACCCCGTCCATGACACTACCGTTGTACAAAGGGGATCAACAATTACCGATTGGCGTGCAATTAGTCACCCGCCGCGATGCCGATTGGCAGTTGTTTCAGATTGCGCGTTGGACAGAGCGGTTATTTGCAGATCGGTAAGACCCTTAAAAAGACTTGCTATTTGTTTAATGCTGCACCATGAGCAACCTCTACCGCACAAAAAATGCGCTTACTCGACGTTTCGAAATTAGGCGTATTTTCATTTTGACCTGCAGTAGAGGCATGGAAATAAAAATCAGACCATAAAACGAAATAACTTAATTTTTATTGGCACTCAACGACCTTTTTCATCAGCCAACTCCAGCCATTCCCAACCAAAATATCCCTGGTGGAACACGATAGCAACATGCTGACCGGTATTTAGCGTGTTAAATAACTGTTTGCTGACAAGTATTGATCTTGTCTCACCGCTTGGAGATAAAAACACAAACTTCCGACTAGAAAAACGGGCTCTAGGTTCACGTTTTTCAATAATTAATACAGATATTTCTCGCCCCTGAGTCGTATCTAATGTGCCATTAATAGTTGCCAAACTCACCCAAAGCGCCAGACCAAAGAATCCCACTAGACCAAAATTTAAGAGAAAATCTACCCAAACTGATTCAACATCTACTGAACGAAACGGATCTGCTAGCAGTTGTCGTCTACAACGATACACGTATAAATGAACACAAATTAAAAGCAACAACATCAGACCAAAAAACCAAAGGGGTACTGCGGTAAATTGATATCGAGCGCCTATCATA
>CAISJL010000162.1 GCA_903885665.1 uncultured beta proteobacterium
ACCAAGCTCATGATGTTGCTATTGGCCATCTGCGCGGACATGATGGCTTTGATTTGTGCTGCCTCAGTGCTTACAGTCTCATCCACCACACCCGCAAACTGTTTAGCTTTCATCAGTGGGGTCAAGTGGCTGTAGTGCTTGGTGATCATTAAGACTGAAGTGCCCATCTGCTCAGACAAGTCATGCACGGGGATTCCCTCCAGCACCCGCTGCGTGGCATAGTAATGGCGCAAACTGTATAGACTGCGTTCTTTACCAGTCACCGGGCAGTTGAGTAGCTCAGAATCCTCTAACCACTGGCGGAATGGCTTACCCCAGTTGTCGGGCACTGAGCCATCTGACAAACGGAATAGCAGTTTAGGAACGCGTTTCTTTAAAACCTCTTCCAGTGTCATGCTAGATAAGTCAGGACTCAGTTGCCGCAAGCGCTCTAGCAGTAGCCAGCAGCTGTTGTGGGCTACAAAGTTACGTGGACCCCGTTTACCGCGCTGTAGACGGAAATGCAGCACAGGCTGCCCATCCCTCACTTCAACATCGATATGGCGCCATTCTAAGAACTCCGCCTCAGTGCCTGGGCGCATACCCGTAGCCGCCATAAAGGGCACGTAGATTGATAGCAGTTCACGGATCATCCTAGTACGCGCTGTGCGTCCATCCTCAATAAACGTCTTGGCATAAGCCATCATGGCTTCTAGCTCTAGGTGGCTAAACTCTGCACGACGATCCCCCTCAGTGCCCGTGTTCTTAGTCAAAGGGCGATCATGCGCATTCATATAACCGCGCTCAATGGCTTCTTCAAAGATCACATTTAATGCAGCATTGTGGTTACTCTGGGCACTACCAGATAGCTCACGACCCACTTTCTCACGTCGCCAGTGATGGAACTCTGAGACTACTGCGGGTTTGATGCAATCGACGTTATAGTTGCCATAGAAGGGGATGAGATACAATTTAATAGCTGATACGTAATCCCTGAAGCTGGGCTTGGCTGTACCTGCTTTGATCTCTTCTTCTAGTCTACGTAGAACAATCTCAGCAACTGGTTTAAACTTCTTACTGACAACGGGGCGACCCTCTTCATGATCAAAGGTTGCTTTCATCCACATGCGTTCTGCAATACGTGTTGCCTCTTTGACATCAGCAGTATCAGTAGTGCGTCTGAACCAAGTTTTAACGGCTTCTAACTTGTAGTGGGCTTGCCACTTTTTGCTGTCTTCACGACGCACCAGCCTAATCAGTTCTGGCTTAACGACTATAGTCTCAGTGGTCGGTATACGCATATGGAGTAGTGTGGTACCAGATTAATGTAAAAACAACCAGCGGCAGACCAACAATTCGTGTAATAACCGTGTAATTAAGGTATAAAATAAAAAAAACGGTTTAAATCGTTGTTTTTAAAGTAATTTTGGCTCCCCGACCTGGACTTGAACCAGGGACCTGCGGATTAACAGGAATCCAGGCTCGTTGAATATCGTTTAAATACAATATCTTAAGTCAAAAATATCAAACGTGTAATAATTCGTGTAATTGACCAAGAGTTACATAATGTAACTCTTGAAGGTCCTGGAGCACTTGTACAGCTTGGCGGTATAGTTTTTAGAAGTTTAAAACCAAATGGATTTAGTTTTGTTGCTTTACTGCTTAGATGGGTAATGCGATTCAGCCATTTTTGATAATATCAGATTAAACGAATTCTGACTGCAATGAATTCAATAGGTATCGAATTTCAGGCTAGAATTAGTTCATCTAAAGAAATCTAGACGTTTGATATTTTTACCATACAAATATTGTCCAACGTTAGAAGTGTAATCAGTATCACGCTCAATCCATCTAAAACTTGTATCCTAATATAGGGTAAATCAATATTATGGTTGCTAAAAATGAAAGTTTAGGAAATTCGCAGTATTTTGCAAAATTCCTCTCAGACACGCGTTGGGAGGATATACCTTCTAATATTCGTCATGAGGCAAAGCGTTCAATTCTTAACTTTTTTGCCTGTAGTCTTGGTGGTTGTCAAGACGATGTTGTAGGTAACTTGACTGCTGCGCTAAGACCATTTTCAGGTCAAAGGGTAGCTACAGTTATAGGACGTCAGGAGAAAATTGATCCCCTAAATGCTGCATTTTTAAATGCTGTGAGCGCTAACGTTTTTGATTTTGATGATACTCATACTCCTACAATAATTCATCCTACTGCTCCTGTAGCACCAGCTCTTTTTGCATTTGCAGAAACAACCAGAATATCTGGTGCTCAATTACTGCTTTCTTTTATTCTTGGCGTGGAAGCTGAATGTCGTATTGGAAATGCAGTCTCCCCGGGGCACTACAGAAAAGGCTGGCATATCACCTCAACTTGCGGAGTTTTTGGTGCTGCGATTGCGATTGGAAAGATCATTGGACTATCAGCAGAGCGTATGATATGGGCTCTTGGTAATGCATCAGCTCAATCAGGTGGACTGCTGGAAACATTAGGTACTATGGCAAAGAGCATTAGTGTAGGAAATGCTTCCCGTAATGGGTATTTGGCTGCGTTATATGCTCAGCAAGGTGTAAGCGGGCCAGAAAGTCCACTAGAAGGATCTTATGGATTTTTTAATGTATTAGGGATAAATGCTAAAAGCCCCTGCATTATTAACAAATTAGGAGAACATTGGGAGCTTATTTCTAATACTTACAAGCCGTATCCATGTGGTGTGGTATTGAATCCGGTAATAGAAGCATGCCTTTCTCTCGCGAATAACGAGCATATGTCACTGGCCAATATCGATCGTATTGTGGTAACGGGTAATCCATTGCTACGTGAAAGGACTGATCGTATTGAACCACATTCTGGTCGCGAAGCTCAGGTTAGCCTCCAGCATTGTGTCGCAGTGGTGCTTTCAAATAAAAAAGCAGGATTAGCTGAATTTAGTGATGCCTGTACTATTGATCCAACCTTAAAGTTGCTCAGAGAGAAGGTATTCATTGTTGATGATGATAATTACGTAATCGAATCAGCATTGGTAACAATATACTTTCAAGGAGGAAAAATTTTAACTCAAAAGACTGAGGAGGCGCGTGGTAGTTTTAATAATCCGTTATCCGATGCTGATCTAGAAAAGAAACTTTCAGATCTTGTCTACTTTAGCAATACATCATGCGACAAGGAGCTTCTAATCGACGCTATCTGGTCTCTCGAAAAGGTTAGTGATGCAGGAAAGGTGATAGCGCTAGCTGCCGGCAATAAGGAACAAAAAATTTAGATCAACCAATTCAATATAAAGAGCGGTACCTATTTAGACAAATTCATTATTTCAATGTAACTGAAATACTATCTAATTGCTAATATCGAAATGATAACCTAAATTACTTTGAGTATAACTCTCGCAATGAAGCAACATTTTTGAGTTGATCAAATTTCCAAAGTGCTTTAAGAAGATCTGATGTTTTTCTTTTTCCAAGTATAGGTCCGATCAAATCAGTTGCTTTTTCATTCTCATCTTGTTCTGTCAAGGGATTCTCGAAGCTACCTTTTGCTGCCATTGTTTGATCTTCTAATACCTTGCCATCCTTAAGTTCGATTTTGATAATTCCACGCCATCGCCGTTGTTTGTCAGTAAGTGCGGGGTCTCCTATTGCTTCAATACGCCTTCTAAAAGCGAGTACTTTGGGATCTTTCATTCTAGCCATGTCATGCGATGATGCGAACGTTAGCCTGCCGTCAAGAATCATTACAGCCATAAGGTGCTGCAAAGAAATATCAGGCATTTCACGGTTGTTGACAGTCTCTAGTTCTTGTTCTGGTATACGTACACTAATTTTTTTTATTTTATCAGAGACCAGGTTATGTTTAAGTATCATTCGATTCAATACGTCAACTGGTCCTTGAACCGGGCCTCCGACCGGCCAAAATTTAATTGCAGCACGTAAAATTTCGTAGTCTTTGCCTAAAGCTCGAATTAGATCTTGCTTTTCACCATCAGGGGAAAAAGTGTAGAAAAAGTCACGTTGTCCAGAAAACACATCCTCTACACCAGTGAACCCATGCTTCACCATAAGTGCTGAAGAAAGTCCATTTTGCGCAGGCATTCCTCCCATTGCATATGATTTTTCTATATGGTCTTCATCGCGAAACATTGTATAAAGACCAGATGCATTCTGTGCAGTATAGGATAGTAAGTAGCGGGTCTGTAATGCGTTTAGATTGAGTAGAGATCCAGAGGCGGCGGCAGCTCCAAAAACTTGACCAAATGCGCAAGTATGATGACCTGATCTCATAAAGGGCATTGGTCTTAAAGACAGACCAAGGCGAGCACATATGTCATAACCCAAAACAATTGCGCGCAGTACTTTCAATCCAGGTAAACTATCACGTTCTGCGATTGCAAGTGCTGCGGGTACTACACTACACCCAGGGTGTGTAATTGACGGCGGATGTGTATCGTCAGTTTCATCTGCATGCGCGCACATTCCATTGGCCATCGCTGCATTAAGTACAGATGTTACAAATTTCGTACCTACAACTCCAGCTTCTTTTCTACCCCCTAAAGACTTTACGTAACTGATTCCTTTTTTTCCAGGAAGTAACTTTGTACCAGAAATCATGGCTGCAAAAGTATCAACTAAATGCAATTTAGCTCGAAATGCTACCTCTTTAGGTAATGGTTTACGATATGCTTGCGATATATAGTCACTTAATTTAAGCATTACATCTGAAACATTATGCTTATTATTCATATAGTCCTTTTAGATTTAATTAAGAATTTTCTTAGGTCAAAATAAAATTCATTCAGATTTAATTCCAGCAGATTTAATTATTCTCACGTTTTCTTTCATCTCAAGTCTGATTAATTCCGTTAAACTTTGAGGCGAGCTTGTCGTAATTTCTAAGCCAAGTTTTTCAACTGCATTTTTTATGTCAGTTTGCATTAAAGCGCTCTTTGTCTCTTTGCCCACAAGATTAACAATTGCATCGGCTGTTTGTGAGGGAGCAAGAATTGCATACCAAGTGCGGATCTCAATTGGAACCCCAGACTCTATAAGTGTAGGAATATTCGAGAGCATAGGCATACGTTTAGAGCCAGTGACTGCTATTGCCTTTAATTTGCCTGCGGTTATTTGAGGAACTGAAGATGCGACACTACCAAAAATCATATCCGCTTCCCCAGATAGTACTGCTACAGCAGCAGGGCCACCGCCCTTGTAAGGAATATGTGTAATCTTAACTCCAGTTTTAGCTATTAATTGTTCTGATGCGAAGTGCTGTATGTTCCCAATACCCCCGGATGCGTAATTAAGTTTACCGGGTCTTGCCTTAGCGAGAGCTATTAATTCTTTTACATTACTTGCTGGTATAGATGGATGAAGAACCAGAATGTATTGAGCAGCAGCAATTTGCGTTATAGGTTTTAGATCTCGATTGACATCAAAATTTAAATTTGCGTAAAGAAGTGGATTAACTGTAAGTGCGGTACTGATTGTCATGAGCAGTGTATATCCATCAGGTGGTGCACTAGCCACTATTTCTGTCGATATGTTACCGCCTGCGCCAGGTCTATTGTCTACAATAAACTGTTGCCCCAATGCATTGCTAATTTTAGGTGTAAGAATTCTAGCTAGTCCATCAGTACCTCCACCTGGTGGAAATGGAATTACAACTCTGACTGATCGCTCTGGGTACCCGGCAGCTATGCAAAAACTATGTATAAACAAGGCAAAAATAAATACAAGATATTTAACATTTCTCATTTCTTTACTTTCATTATTAAAAATATTTTCAAATTTAAATCATCAT
>CAISJL010000163.1 GCA_903885665.1 uncultured beta proteobacterium
AACAGCCCTGCAACGCGGCCTAAGCTTAGTCGAATTAGTCGCCGTGCTCGCCATTATTGGCGTGCTCACCAGCATCTCAGTGCCCATGTATTCTGAATACATTACCCGTAGCAAAGTCATGACGGCGTATGAAATCTTGACAGGCCAATCTAAAGTGCTAGCTAATTATTTTGCTGATAACGGCACATATCTTAATGCGAGTGTGTGTAGCGCTACCGTAGGCAAAGCAGTCCTTACAAAACTTTCAACAGCTGACTGGCAGATTTCTTGCAACCCATCAAGCTCCACTGACTTTGAATTAAGAGCAATAGGCACTTCTCCAGCACTCAAAGATAGTAGTGGCGGCAATCCGGTAGATATTGGAATAAAGAATAACTCCGAGCGTGCTTTTAATGGTTATTCTATAGGTTGGATGGGAACCTCGACTCAAAATGGCATAACAGCATTTGCAGATTGCTGGCCAACTCAAAAAAATCAAACCAAATGCACGGGAAGTTAACCAACCTTACAATAAATATGCACACCCTACCACCACTTAAACCAAAGACACCCTCAGCCATGACTGTCACCCCTAAATCATTGCCCCTCAAATCAACAGCCCTGCAACGCGGCCTAAGCTTAGTCGAATTAGTTGTCGTGCTCGCCGTTATTGGCATAATTACCAGGATTGCCGTGCCTCAATATAACGACTACATCATCAAATCGAGCATCCATGCTGCGCAAAAAATACTCACTGACCAATCACTGCTCATAGAAGATTATTATCAACAAAAAAATACTTACGTGGGCGGATGTTCGGTCGTTACATTCACTGGAAATAAAGATTGGTCGCCTTTATGTAATGACCCTTTGTTTAAAAAATCAGAGTATCTACTCATGGTTGTGGGAAAAAAGGATACTGTTTTTTCTAAGGATGCCGATCCTTCAACAAACCCATCTAATACAGTTTCGTTACTTATTGGTAACAGTAGACGGAGTTTCGCTCACGGTGAAGTAATTGGCTGGGCCCATAATCTAAACGGAGATGCGCTCACCTGCTGGCCAACCAGTAAATCTCAAACAACTTGCCAAGGCACAGGCAGTTAATTCATACCATGTATTGCATCACATCATCAACAAATCACCACTCCTACACACTTGACGCTAAGGGTCATGCGATGACACACCTAAAACCACACCCCTATAGTCCTCATCTAGCGCGCGGTCTCAGCATAGTCGAGCTAGTTAGTGTATTGGCTATTATTGGCATTTTAATGGCGGTGGGTTCAGCCCAATATAATCAATATATTGAAAAAAGCATACTGGCGGAAGCGCATGCCGAGCTGAGCGAGCATCAAGCCCGTGCCGAACAATATTTTCAAGTGAATCACAAGTACACTGACATGTGTACAAAGTTACTCACAAGCCCGATCACTGTGACCGATAATATCGTCAGCGGAGACGTTAAAGACTATTATGCGGCTAGTAGTAACTTTGCCTATAAGTGCACGGCAGATGCCGCAACTTACACGCTCACTGCCATCGGCCGCAAAGATCGCAACATGAATGATTTTGAATTCAGAGTCAATCAATTGAATCAGCGCACCACCTACGGCGTACCCACCAATTGGGAAACCCTAGGGAGCAAACACTTTCCCTGTTGGGTGTTGACTAAACCTGGTGAGTGTACTTCGACCAAGTGACTATTTTCTGGATCAGAATCCTCATGAGCCGCTGTTGCTGAAATTCTGTTGTGGTGCATGACTGAATGATTTAATTTTTTAATTTTATTTTATTTTTAAAATCATTATTTTTATATGTTTTGATTTTTATTTTAAATTGCAGTTCCAACCCATATTCACGATCAGCGCTTTTTACCTACAACCTATTGCCATCACAACCCTATTGCCATCACAAGCCATGTCCTTAAATGCTCACCGCCTTCACCAGCATCACAATCACCCAGCATCGGGTGCGCTTGGGTTTAGCATGCTCGAGATTATGATCGCCATGGCGGTGTTTGCCTCGTTAATCGTTTATGGTAAACCGCATTTCAATGACTTTCAAAAAAAAAGCGCGATCCGTGACGCCGCTGCCGCCATAGATGCCGACCTACGGCACACCCGCATGACTGCGATTATTCACAATTCCAAAGCGCGGTATTCGTTTTCGGGCAGCAGCACATACACCATGAGTGACGCAACGAAAACGGATCCTAACCTTAACACGAGCGGCCCATTTCGTTACATCGACTACGGAAATGGCACCTCCTATACCTTAACCGACACCATCACACCTATCGATCGAGATGTGCGCTTTACAGCAGATAGTAGCCAAATCACATTCACCCGCTTCGGCACTAATGACGGGGGTGCAACCCAAATCATTACCATCGGCTATAGCGGTATCGACTGCGCAGTATTAAATAACCCCTGCATCCAAGTGCAAGTCGCAGTCAATGGCACCATCTCACAGATCAAATAACCATGACTGCTCACCCCATATCCAATAACACCCGCAGCCAATCTAGGGCGCGCTCCGGCCCTAACGCACGCGCGCGCGACCGCCATTGTGGCGCGGTGCTACTAGAGTCTGTGATCGCGATTGTGGTGTTTTCGTTTGGTTTGCTTGCGATTGTGGGCTTACAAGCCAAAGCGATCACCACCCTCGCCCATGATGAATTACAAACGCGCGCACTCGATCTTGCTCAAGATTATCTAGACATCGTGCAAATCTCAGTCGCCCGCACAGGCGGGGTTGTGACAATTAGCGGGCTCACTAAAAGCCTAGACAAATTCTCTTACAATTCAACAAAAACTAGTGACTGCAATTACAGCGGTGGTTTCACTAAAAGCACCGATACCACATTTAGCGACGCTCTTAGAAATACATGGCTGACTAATTACACGTCATCATTGCCTGGCGCTAGTGACTCTACAGCTCAAGTCACTATCGACACCACCAATAGTCTAGTCACCGTACGCTTGTGCTGGAAAACCCCCAAAGATAATCAAAATCAAATCACCACACGCACCGCCTATGTCTACTAAACCCGCCACACCCAGACTCAACCCAACACGCGCACGCGATTATCTCGGCACACGTGCATTGGGGTTTAGCTTGGTCGAATTAATCGTCGGCATGAGTATTGCGGTGCTTTGTATTGGTGTGATCTACCAAACCATGGCGAACTCCAGTCGCACTGTGTCGTTTGCCGCGGGCGCTACCGATGCCGACACCTCGGCAAAAATGACCCTCTACATGCTAGAAGAACAGATCAATCGCGCAGGCTTTGGGCTTACGGGCTTTGGTAGCACTGCGACCGACCGCTACGGCTGTACTATTACAAATAATACAGACACAGCCCTACCCACTATATTTGCACCCGCCAGCATTACCTCGGGCTCCAGTAATGACACCCTACAACTTATGGCTTCGGGGTTCGACTACCCTGTTTCCAGACAATTCGTAGGGACAGACAAGCTGGGATTGCCAACCAATCAGATTCTACTTGGTACCAACTACGGCATTACCACTGGTGATCTATTATTATTAATATCGTATTTTAGTACTGATAATTGCGGAAAGTTATATCAAGTGAGATCAGTTTCATCTCATACGTTCGCCCATGATGGCAGTCCTACCGACACGGTCACCCTCGACAATACAGTTTCTTTCAGCGGCCGCCTCTATCATATGGGCTCAACAGCCAAAGCAGGGAAACTCAGCCAGCAACCGTTCTCAACGACCTGGCAAGTCGATAAAGATGGTCTTTATGTTACCAACCACACCAAAACTGGCACACCGGCAACACCCACTGAAATTTATCGCGACCGCAACACCGTTGGCTTTAAAGTTGAATATGGTGTAGATACCGACGCCGACACCACAGTCGATGCATGGCAGAACGGCAGCACCACCCCGACGTGGGCGAATGTTGTTGCGATTCGCGTTGGCTTACTGGTGCGCAATTCCAATTACGAAAAAACGGCAGACAGCACCACCTACAGTTGGGCTGGCGGCGATTTTACGATGCAACACTTAGATGGCACCGATGGTTCCGGTAACCATGTAGACCCGACTAAGGATTGGAAACACTATCGCTACCGTACATACCAACGAATTTATTTGCTACGCAATGTGGTGTTAGGTCAAGATTAATCAATCACTGTCTAGATAACCCATGCCTAAGTATTCAATGCTCAACCAACCACAGACCTTTTCACAGCAGCCCGCACGCGCATTCCACAGGCGCCAGCGCACCCACTTACCATCGGGCAGTCTCACACACAACCCCCTCTCTAAAGCCCACTCACCCGCCTCAAGGCAGCACGGTATCGTATTGATGGTGAGCTTATTTGCACTCATGGTGATGGCGTTTACCGCACTCACTGTGTGGCGTAGCATGCAAGACCAAATCATGCTCTCTAAAAATATCGCAATAGGTCAATACGTAGACGCGCAAACCAATCTCGGGATAGAGAAAGCGCGTGCATGGCTTGCCAGTACGATAGATACCACCCTCTATAATACTGATTGTAGCAAGGGCTACCACTCTTCTAAAATTGATCCGATGTCGGATCCTGCTTTTAAATGGGAAGGCGGCAGCGACGACTGTAAAAAGGGGTTCAAAGTCAGTGGAACACCCGCTGATGTGGGTGTACACTACGTGATTGAGCGCCTATGTTTAGAGAAAGACAAAAGCCCTTATGAGAATATAGCTCCCACACAGCGCTGTATTTACTCAGACCTTAATGGTAGCATGATAATGACAACAGATTATCGAGTTACGGTTCGCGTATCAGGCCCTAACAATACCATCTCGTATACTCAGATTGGCTTACATAAAAACGACATCCTAATTAAAGCATTTAGTTGGCAAAAAATACGGTAACATTGACATTGCTCAAACCGCTATGAGCACCTGGTGATGATTGCCCAGCAGTCCATGAATCCCTAGGCGCCAAGCACCGCTCATATAATTCATGTAGTCCGTGACGTTTATTCTTTTTTAATTTCTATGTCGCCTACATCGGTCTACATCGTTTGCGCAATACCCGTGAGCTCTTTGGGCACTTGAAACATAATGTTTTCCTCTGCACCCGTGAGTTGATCCACTCGCGTGATACCCAGTTGCTGTAAGAGCACCAGCACCCCATCGACCAAGATATCAGGGGCAGAGGCGCCAGCGGTCACACCAATGCTGTGCTTGCCGTCTAACCAAGCGGTATCTATCTCGTTGGCATCATTAATCAAGTACGCATTAACCCCGAGTTGATTCGCCAGCTCACGCAAGCGATTCGAGTTAGAACTGTTCTGCGCGCCGACCACCAACACCACATCGCACTCAGCCGCCAATGCGCTCACGGCATCTTGGCGGTTTTGGGTGGCGTAACAAATGTCGTCTTTCTTTGGGCCTACAATCTGCGGGAAGCGGGCACGTAAGGCGCTGATAATCCGCGAAGTATCATCCACCGACAACGTGGTTTGGGTGACATAAGCGAGGCGCGTAGGGTCTTGCACTTTCAAGGTTGCGATGTCGTCAATAGTCTCGACTAAATATAGGCCTCCAGACACTTGCCCCATGGTGCCTTGCACTTCAGGATGACCACGATGACCAATCATCACTACTTCATATCCGCGCTCGCACATTTTGACAACTTCTACATGCACCTTGGTCACCAATGGACATGTGGCATCGAAGACCCGCTGCCCCAACGCGGCTGCTTGTAGTCGCACCGCTTGCGATACTCCATGTGCGCTAAAAATCACCACTGCCCCGGTGGGTGCATCGGTAAGCTCGTTAATAAAAATTGCCCCTTTATTGCGCAGATCATTGACTACAAATTGGTTATGCACAATTTCATGACGCACGTAGATCGGGGCGCCAAATTGACGCAAGGCGCGCTCAACAATATCAATCGCGCGCACCACGCCCGCGCAAAATCCACGGGGATTAGCCAGCACGACGCGCCGCGTTTTTGTTACTGTAGTCATTTTCATGCCCCCTAATTAGAATCAAATCAAAATCATGTAGCGGTGATCATGCTGGCAGTGAATCTTCTCATTGAATCAAATTATTCAATCAAATTATTGAATCAACTCAATGAATAATCTGCACGCGTCAATTCAATAGGTTAATGAAGTCAATCAACCACGTCAGTCAACTCACTGAATCAGCTCACTCATTCTGCTCACTCAGCCAACTTACTCAGCAAACTTACTCAGCCAACGCACCCAGCCAACTCGGCAAGCTCACTCAGTAAGCCAACTCAGTCAGTCAACCAGGTGATTTATCTTGACGCCGCAAGCTATCGATAATCAATAAACCCGCCCCCACACAGATTGCACTGTCTGCAATATTAAATGCGGGCCAATGCCAACCGTACGCATGTACATCTAAAAAATCTACTACTGCACCGATCCGTATGCGATCGATCACATTACCCACTGCACCCCCTAAAATACTACTCAAGCCCCAACACAACAGACGTTGTTGGGGTTGTTGGTAGATCATCACCACCAACCATACTGCAGCTGCAATTGCCAAGCCGCTTAATAGATGGCGCTGCCACCCCCCCGCATCGGCTAACACACTAAAAGCCGCACCCGTGTTATAGGCCAACACCAAATTAAAGTGGGCGTTCACCACCAGCGGTAGTTGCGCTGAGAGTTGTGCTACGGCCCAAGCCTTACTGAGCTGATCAAGCACTACAATGACCACCGCAACCCCATACCAATGTAGTGGCTTTCTCAACATCTGACTAAACGAATTTAGCTGCATACTCATGCGTGGTGACGGATCTCACCCGCGCCATAGAGGTTGGCGTGGCATCTGCCACATAACTGCGGGTGGTCACTATTGCTACCAACATCGGCCCGATAATGCCAGCACCGCTCGCACTTGGTGTGACTGCTCGGGTTCACTTGCACCCACACATTGGGCAGTGTTGTCGCTTGCGCATCAGCCGGGGCCGCTGAGGCATGCACGGTGGCACGCGAGGTAATAAACACAAAGCGCAAATCATCAGCGACATGTTGTAGGCGCTGTAGAGCGTCTCCTTCGGCATACACATCGAGTTCGGCCGCCAATGAAGACCCAATTTTGCCAGCCGTACGCAGCGCTTCGAGTTGGCGCATGACTTCACCACGGATATGACGCAGCTCGCCCCAGCGCTCGCGCAACTGCGCGGCATCTGCAGGCTCGGTAATGGGTAACCAGGTATGCTCAAACACGCTATCTGATTGATCCGACAACAAGCTCCATACTTCTTCAGCAGTGAACGATAAAATAGGCGCCATCAGTCGAGTCAGTGCGTGGGTCATGGTGTATAAGGCATTTTGTGCTGAGCGCCGTGCCAGTGAATTCTCGGGCGCGGTATAGAGCCGGTCTTTTAAAATATCTAAGTAAAAGCCGCCTAAGTCCTCAGAGCAAAACGCTTGCAGTCGTTGTACGACTTGATGAAATTCATACTCGCCATAATGTCCTACAGAGGCGCTTCGTTTATCTCCTGGTGTGGCTGGCGTAAGCGCGCTTTGTAAGTCGCTCAACATCACTAGCGCATAGCGATCAATCTCTAGCCATTGCGCCACCGGTAGGGCGTGTTGTTGCGGGTTGTAGTCCGCAATATTTGCGAGTAAAAAGCGTAAGGTGTTACGAATACGCCGATAGGATTCAACCACGCGCTTGAGAATTTCTTTAGAGATCGACAACTCTCCAGAGTAATCGGTGCTCGCCACCCATAGGCGCAGAATATCTGCACCAAATTCATTCATGATCTGTTGCGGCGCGATGACGTTGCCTTTGGATTTACTCATCTTGCGACCCTGACCATCGACCACAAAGCCGTGGGTGAGCAAGGCCTTATACGGTGCGTGGCCATCAATCATGGCGGCAGTGAGTAACGAGGAGTGAAACCATCCGCGATGTTGATCTGAGCCTTCAAGGTATAGATCAGCCGGATAGGCACTTTGCGCAGCGTGTGAGCCGCGTAGCACGGTGTAGTGGGTGGTGCCTGAGTCAAACCACACATCTAAGGTGTCTTTGATTTTGACGTAGTCTTGAGCATCTGCCCCCAGCAATTCGGCTGCATCGAGTGCTTGCCATACTTCTAGTCCTCCCACCGCAACGCGCGCAGCCACTTGTTCGATCAGTTCACTGGTGCGCGGATGGAGTGCGCCGGTTTCTTTGTGCACAAATAGGGGCATAGGCACACCCCATTGGCGTTGGCGTGACAGCGTCCAATCAGGACGATTGGCAATCATGCCGTGTAAGCGCGCCTTACCCCACGCCGGATAGAACGTGGTGGCATCGACTGCACGTAGCGCCGTGTCTCTGAGGCTGGGGGTGTTCTGGCTGGGAGGCTGCTTGCCCACCGGATGCCCGCTCTTCACCCCATCCATAGATGCAAACCACTGATTTGTCGCTCGCAGAATGATTGGTGTTTTATGGCGCCAACAATGCATGTAACTATGCAGATAGGCTTCACTCGCAAACAATGCGCCACAGGCCTCGAGATGCGCCACAATTTTGGGGTTTGCCTTCCAGATCATCTCACCACCAAAGAGCGGCAGTGATTGGGCATACTTACCATCGCCTAATACCGGTGTCAGAATGGCATCGTCGGCCATGCCATGTTGGCGGCAGGATTGAAAGTCCTCTACTCCATAGGCGGGCGCCGAATGCACAATGCCGGTGCCAGTGTCTAGCGTGACGTAGTCACCTAAATAAACCGGTGAGACGCGGTCATAGAAGGGGTGTTGAAATGCAATGCCTGCGAGTTGTTCGCCGCGGCACACTGCCAGCGTGCGGCCTTCTAAACCATAGCGGGCAAGACAGTATTCTTGGCGCTCGGCAGCCAGTATGAGCATGCCGCGGCTAGTGGCTACTAAGTGATATTCAAATTCGGGATGCAGATTGAGCGCTTGATTAGCGGGTAGCGTCCAGGGTGTTGTGGTCCAGATCACTGCATAGCCTGGGCCTTCTGGCAGAGTAGCCAGACCAAAAGCCTGCGCCAGTGGCTGGCGTTGGCGGTCTATAAAGCCAAAGCCCACATCTACAGTGGTATCTTTACGGTCTTCGTATTCCACCTCGGCCTCAGCCAAAGCGGAGCCGCAATCGAAGCACCAATTCACGGGCTTCAAACCACGGTAGACAAAACCCTTGTCGATCAACAGCCCAAGGGCGCGAATCTCGGCCGCTTCGGTGGCCGGTGTCATCGTGAGATAGGGATTGTCCCATTCGCCCAATACACCCAAACGCTGAAAGTCTAGCTTCTGACGCTCAACTTGCGCAGCGGCATAATCGCGGCAGAGTTGCTGGGTTTGTGCCGCTGGTAGATGCTTGCCGTGGAGCTTCTCGATCTGCACTTCAATCGGCATGCCGTGACAATCCCAACCCGGCACATACGGCGCATCAAAACCCGAGAGCGATTTCGATTTGACGATAATGTCTTTGAGGATTTTATTCACGGCGTGACCGATGTGAATATCGCCATTGGCATAGGGTGGGCCATCGTGCAACACAAAGCGGGGCCGACCGATACTGGCTTGGCGTATCCGTTCGTACCATCCTCGAGCCTGCCATTGCGCGAGCATTGTCGGTTCGCGCTTAGCTAAATCACCGCGCATAGGAAATGGCGTATCAGGGAGATTGAGGGTTTGTTTATATTCAGTCATGGGACTTCAGTCAGGTGAGTGTTTGCTGATTCTGGTGGAGTATACGGTTTAGCGTTACGGATTAGCGATTAGGTTTAACGATTGCTTGTGGGATTGCTTATGCGATTGTTTTGTAATTATTTATGTGATTATTGGTCTCATTGTTTGTGCGATTGTTGATGTGATTATTTGTCTGATTGTGTGTGATTGTTTGTGTGGTGACCTGAGAGATGCTCCCACCGTCTACGCGGTCACGCCATCGGCGGCGACTTGCGCGAAGTAGGCACGCGCGGCGCTGACATCAAGAGCGATTTGCTGCTTTAGCGTGTCGAGGTCGACATATTTGGCCTCGTCTCGGAATTTATGCCAAAACGCGACATGCACCCGCTCACCATAAATATCTTCATTAAAATCAAATAGATAGACCTCTAACACGGGCGCTGCCCCACGTGCTTTGACGGTTGGGCGCACGCCTAAGCTGGCCACTCCTTGCAAGGGTTTGCCATCGGGTCGGGTCAGCGTCACGGCAAATATGCCATACAGCGCCGGACGTGCGTCGGGGATATGAATATTGGCGGTGGGGTAGCCCAGTTGTCGCCCCAGTCGATCACCGCGAACCACCTTGCCACTGATGCTGTAGCGCCGGCCGAGCAGTTGCTGGGCGTGTGTCATGCGACCGGCAGTCAGCGCCGTGCGCACTGCGGTGCTCGAGGCGCGTTCATCGCCCACTAACACTGTGGGCATGGACTCTACGGTGTAATCAAACTCTAGGCCTGCACGTTTTAACAAGGCCAGATCACCAGCGCGCCGCGCACCAAAGCGAAAATCATCCCCCACTTGCAGCCAACGCACGCCCAGACCACGCACCAAAATGCGCTCGATAAAATCTTGGGCAGTGACTTGGGCTAGTGCAAAGTTAAAGCGACACAGTTGAACGCGGTCTACGCCGTGGGCGGCCAGTAGTTCGAGTTTTTCGCGCAGACTGGTGAGTCGCGCTGGAGCTTGATCGGGAGCGAAGAACTCACGCGGATGTGGCTCAAAAGTCATCACGCACGCCGGCAGGCCACGTGCTTTTGCGGCAGCGCGTAGCTTGGAGAGCATGGCCTGATGACCTAAATGTAGCCCGTCGAAATTGCCAATGGTCAGCGCGACGGGACTGTTGGCAACGTCTGGAACGCTGCGGAATATTTGCATGACACCCGAATTAACACGCTAAAAGTCTGAATTTTAGCGTGTTTTGCGGATCGGGGCGAGGCGTGTTGTGCCCACGCGAGACGAAAGCACGCCCAACCCATGCGCTTGATCCAGTTCAGCCGCCTGCGTGCGTGCTTGTTCGAGCACCCGGCCAATGATGATTAAGGCTGGCCCGGTGAGCGCTTGCTGCGCTACCGCCACTAAACTAGCCACCGTGCACCAGGTCTCGCGGCACGTGGGGAGCGTGGCGTTTTCAATGACAACTACGGGAGTGTGACCGGTGACACCTCGTGCCAAGAGTTGCTCGACCACTTCGGGCGCTTTGCCCATGCCCATATACACCACCACAGTGTTACCCGCGTCAATGCCGGCTGCCCATTCGCCTGCAGGTTCGTCCACACCAACCCTTGGCGTGGTGAGCACCACATTACGGGCAACACCGCGTTGGGTGAGAGATACGCCAAGCTCTGCACTGGCAGCAAGTGCCGCCGTAATGCCGGGCACTACCGCATAGGGCACACCAGCGGCATCAAGTGCGGCGATTTCTTCTTGGGCACGCCCAAATAACATGGGGTCACCACCCTTGAGGCGTACCACTACGGGATAGCGGGCGGCGGCTGCAATCAGTTGTTTATTGATAAAGCGTTGCGCCGTTGAGTGCCGACCACAGCGCTTACCCACGGCAATGCGCTGTGCCCGCGGGGCATAGTCAAGAATCGCCGGGTCGATCAAGGCATCATGAAATACCACGTCAGCTTGCGCTAACAGCTTTAAGGCGCGCAGCGTTAGTAAGTCGGCGGCACCAGGTCCCGCGCCCACCAAATACACTGTGCCTGGTGTTTGAGGCTGACCTTCTGTTTGCAGCTGCGGATGCAAAGGGGGCTTGCTCATGCTGCTGCAGTGGGATTGAGTGGGCGCCGCCGAAACAGTGGTTGTGGACGAGCAACCGAGTTCTGGTAGGCTTCGCTAAAGTCGGCGGCAGCAGTTAGCGCCACTTGCAAAGCACGGTCTTCGTCTTGGGTAGTGGTCGTGCGTAACAAAAACGCATCAAAGCCGCATTGCGCCAAATAATAGAGCTGGTCGCGCTGCACATCACCCATCGCCCGCAACTCGCCTCGCCAACCATAGCGCTCGCGCAAGAGTCGACCAATCGAGTAGCCACGGCCGTCGGTGAATTGCGGAAACTCTACTGCAATCAGACTGAATACTTCAAAGTCCTCAGCAATCTGCGCAGGATCATCCGCTGGCGCTAAGCACACGCCCAAGCGCCCACTCGGACGCGCGATGAGTGCGGCGCGCGCAGCTTGCCATAGCGGCAAAGACACCAACACATCACCACTGGGCAATGACGGCACCGGGACTAGCGTTTCACCCGTGTTTTCAATACTAAGCAGTTGCCACAGATTCTCGGCGCGTTTGGCGTTTTTGATGAGCAGTGCCATAGACGGTCTCCTTAAAGGGGTCAGTACCAATGCGGCGCACTAAGTCGATGAATCGCTCGACTTCGCTATCGCGCAAGGCTAAGTAAGTGTGGATAATTTTTTCAATAATTTCAGGTACTTCGTCTTGGGAGACAGAGGGGCCAATGACTTTACCCAAGGCCGCTTGAACGCCTTGATCGCCACCGATCGAGATCTGGTAGAACTCGGCACCGTGCTTGTCTACGCCCAAGATCCCAATGTGTCCGACATGATGATGACCACAGGAGTTCATACAGCCGGAGATATTTAAATCTAATTCACCGATATCAAACTGATAATCTAAATCATCAAAGCGCCGCGCAATGGCCTCTGCTACCGGAATTGATTTGGCATTAGCCAAGGAGCAGAAATCACCGCCAGGGCATGCAATGATGTTGGTGAGTAGCCCTACATTAGGGGTGGCTAACTCGAGTGCCACCGCCTCTTGCCACAACTGATGCAGTTCACTGTGCCGCACATCGGCCAAGATCAAGTTTTGTTCGTGCGAGACGCGCAACTCTCCAAAGCTGTAGCGGTCAGCTAAGTCGGCAATTGCGTCCATTTGCGCGGCCGTCACATCGCCTGGGGGGACACCGGTTTTCTTCAGCGACAAGGTCACTGCAGCATAGCCAGCAACCTTGTGCGGATGCACGTTGCGACGGGCCCATCGCCCAAACGCGGGCTCGCGCGCCAAGGCTTGGGTGTATTGGACCGGCAGTGCCTCTAGGTGTTGGTATTGAGGGCGAGTAAAGCGCGCTGTGACGCGCTCGACTTCTTGCGCAGTCAAGGTGGCTGGGCCATCGCGCAAGTGCGCCCACTCTGCACTCACCTGTTCGGCAAACACCGCCGGCTTGAGTTCGCGCACCAATATTTTAATGCGCGCTTTATACTTGTTATCACGCCGACCGTAGCGGTTGTAGACGCGCAAAATAGCCTCTAAATACGTTAGCAAATGTTGCCACGGCAAAAACTCGTTAATCACCACACCAATGACTGGTGTGCGTCCAAGTCCGCCGCCGACCAACACTTTAAAACCAATCTCACCTTGAGCATTTTTGAGTACTTGTAAGCCAATGTCGTGGACTTGGATTGCGGCCCGATCTTGAGTTGCACCAGACACGGCAATTTTAAATTTACGCGGTAAGTAGGCAAACTCGGGATGCAGTGTCGACCATTGACGGATCAACTCACACCATACCAACGGATCCACAATTTCATCGGCCGCCACACCGGCAAAATGATCAGTGGTGGTGTTGCGAATACAATTCCCGCTGGTTTGAATAGCGTGCATTTGAACTTTTGCTAAGTGCGCCAAGATCTCCGGCACATCTTCTAACTTAGGCCAATTAAATTGGATGTTTTGGCGAGTGCTGAAATGGCCATAACCACGATCCCAGCGCCGCGCAATCTCGGCCAAGGCGCGCATCTGGCGAGAGGCCAATAATCCGTAGGGAATCGCCACCCGCAACATGGGGGCGAAGCGTTGCACGTACAAGCCATTTTGGAGGCGCAAGGGACGGTAGTCGTCCTCGGCCAACTCACCAGCTAAGAATCGCTGGGTTTGGTCGCGAAATTGCGCTACCCGCTCATCCACAATACCCTGATCTATTGCGTCGTAAATATACATAAATTGTTCTCTACTCTAATCCACAGATGAAGTGATTCGATGATATAGTGCTTTCTTTATATCTCCAATCAATAAATTATTGGTTCTTTAGAAGATTTAGTTATATGATTATTCAAATTTCTGCGTAACCAAGAGCGGCGATTGGCCTCATCAGCAACTAACATCCTGAGTAGCAGGCCTAATTAGCCGCCTCATAACCACCCCCATAACTACCCCCATAACCGCCCCGTTACCGATTAAAAAACCAATTCAAAACTAATTAAACCCTATGTAAGCACCCCTTCAGATGAGCATCCGTCATCATCAAAATTAAGGTAACTAGTTTTAAGGTAACCAATTGAATTTAAAGCAATTAAAATATCTGCGTGAAATTGCTCACAACGGCTTAAACCTATCGAGTGCGGCCGAGACGCTGTTTACTTCGCAACCCGGCATTAGCAAGCAACTGCAACTGCTGGAAGAAGAACTGGGTGTGACTATCTTGGTGCGCAACGGTAAGCGCGTCACCGACCTGACCGAGCCTGGACAGATTATTTTGCGCATAGCCGAGCGCATGCTGCAAGACGCCGAGAACTTGCGCGCTGTAGGCCAAGAGTTCAACGAAAGCAACACCGGTAATCTGGTAATCGCTACTACCCATACCCAAGCCCGCTACGCCTTGCCGCCGGTTGTCGCACGGTTTACCCAACGCCATCCGCACATCCGCCTGACCCTACGCGAAGGCAGCCCTCAGCAAATTGCCGAACTCCTGCTCTCTGGCAGCGCTGATCTGGGGATTGCGACCGAATCTGACGCGAGTTTTAGCGCGCTCGTGACCCTACCTTGCGCACAGTGGACACGCAGTGTCATCACCCCGCTCAAACACCCTTTGCTCGAGGCCGGACCATTGACCCTAGAGGGCATTGCCGCCTACCCGCTGATTACCTACGATTTTGCATTCACCGCCGACTCACCGATTAAGATGGCCTTCGATGCCGCTGGCATCCAACCCAATGTCGTGCTCACCGCCATTGCTGCAGACGTCATCAAAGCCTATGTCGAACAAGGTATGGGAATTGGTATTTTGGCGAAAATGGCGTTTGATCCAGCGCGCGATCAAGGGGTGCGTTTAATTAACGCGGATCACTTATTCGCCCCTAGCACCACTCGCATCGCGCTTCGCCGCAACACCTATCTAAGAAGATATCTTATTGATTTTATTGAACTATTTTCACCGCAACTGAAACGCGCTGCGATTTTTGAAGCGCTTCAAAACGCACCCGAAGCAGACGACTCCCTCGAATCACCTTGAGCGCTATACATCACGAGCCTACGCCTAACTGGCACGCCGACTAAAGTCGTTCAGGCGGAAACCGAGTGTAAACAAGGTCAGAAAATACACTGCACTCCCAGCCACCACCAATAGCATCAACCACAACACCCGATACAGACCAGAGGCTGCAAACCACGCAGCTGGCGCCCCCATTAGCGCCCACAACACCGCTGCCATCACCATCACCGCTAGCAAGAGCTTGAGACTAAAGCTCATCCACCCGGGTTGCGGCTGATAGACCCCGCGCTGACGCAAGCCGCGCAGAAGCATCAGCGCATTCAAGGTCGCGCCCAAGCTAATCGCTAGCGCCAAACCGGCATGCTGCAAATCTCCGATCAAGACTAAGTTCAGTAACTGCGTGAAGACCAAAGTAATCAAGCCCATTTTCACTGGGGTGCGAATATCTTGGCGCGCATAATAGCCCGGGGCTAGTACTTTTACCGCAATCAAGCCCACCAGACCTACGGCGTAGGCCGTCACCGCATTACAAGTTTGAGTGACATCGTTTGCGGTAAACGCACCGTAATAGAACAGCGTCGTCACCAAAGGCACTGACAATACCGCAAGGGCGACAGCAGAAGGAATCGCTAATAACAAGGTCAGGCGCAAACCCCAATCGAGTAGCGCTGAGTAGGTTTGTAGATTTTCATCGGCATAACTTTTTGCCAAGCTCGGCAATAAGATGGTACCCAAGGCCACACCCAACATGCCAGACGGAAACTCCATCAACCGATCAGCAAAATACAACCAACTCACGCTCCCTGTGATCAGAAAAGACGCAAAAATATTATTAATCACCAAGCTAATTTGACCGACCGACACACCAAAAGCCGCCGGCGCCATTTGACGCAGCACCCGTCGCACGCCAGCATCGTGCCAATCCAAACAAAACCGCGGCAACATACCAATTTTGGCCAAAAACGGAATTTGCAGCGCCAATTGCAGTAATCCTCCCAAACACACTGCCCATGCAAGTGCTTTCACTGGTGGGTCAAACCAAGGGGCAGCAACTACTGCACCAAAAATAAACGACAGGTTTAACAACACCGGGGTGACCGCAGGGACTGCAAAACGACTCCAGGTATTTAAAATACTGCCTCCGCAAGCGGTTAGCGCAATAAAAAATATATACGGAAAAACAATCCGCAACAGTTCAACGGTGAGGGCGAATTTTTCGGGTTGCGCCTTAAAACCTGGCGCCGTGAGCCCAACAATCCATGGTGCTGCCAGCACGCCAAGTAGGGTCACCACCACCAGGGCCAGTGTGAGTAGCGTCGCCACACGGTCGATCAAGGCACGAGTTTCCTGTTCCCCTTGCCGATTTTTATATTCAGCCAGAATCGGCACAAAAGCCTGCGAAAAAGCGCCTTCGGCAAATAGACGTCGCAGTAAATTAGGGATTTTAAAAGCCACAAAGAACGCATCGGTCATGATTCCGACCCCAAAAACCCGCGCAATTACCGCATCGCGCACAAATCCTAAGACCCGGGAGATCAGGGTCATACTACTAACCATCGCTAACGCTTTGAGAAGATTCATATTTTTCTTAAATTGTGGCGAAATCGCCAAACATCATTATACTTGCAGAAGTGGCCAAGTTTCATTATGATTACGCCCTTTTTCTGCACAAAACTCGGAGTTTACATGGCCAATACTGCTTCAGCCAAAAAAGCCGCTCGTCAGGCCGTCAAACGCCGCGCTCGCAACGTTGCGCAACGCTCTGCGCTACGCACTGCCATTAAGGATGTTCGTAAAGCCATCGCCGCTGGCGATAAGGTCGCTGCGCGCTCGGTATTTCAAAATTCTGTGAGCAAAATCGACTCAATCGCTGACAAAGACATTATGAGCAAGAACACTGCCGCTCGCCACAAAAGCCGCTTGTCTGCTGCTGTAAAGGCAATGGCCTAATACAGCCAGCGTTGTTTGGGGCTGGCGCCACTCCACCAGCCCAGATTGTTCAGATTGCCCCAGCGCATTGCGCTCAGCCTCCTTGAATGTGCTGAATATGGCACTGTGTTGGGTTCGATTGCGTAGAACATCAGTGATTAGATCATGGGTGCTTTGATAATGAGCACCTGAATCACGACCAGAACACAGCTTGAATCAAATGTAGTCACATTAGCCGTTGAGCGATTCCGTGGTGACTCGATCAAGAAGCTACACTAAAGAAGCTAATGGCGCCCAAAGCGGCAACGTTGACAGCAACTGTCTCATAAATTTCACTTGCCAAGTAAAAGCACCTTGGCTGAGAATAGTTTTTTGCGGCGGCTAGGGTCGCCGTCTGTTTTTGTGGAGAGCTTGAATCATGTCGCATGTAATGAATACCTATGCGCGTCTACCCGTGAGTTTTACTCGGGGTGAAGGCGTTTGGCTGTGGGATACCGAAGGTAAGCGCTATCTTGACGCCCTCTCGGGCATTGCGGTCTGTGGCTTAGGTCACTGCCACCCGCGCTTCACGGCCGAGCTCCAGGCCCAGGTTGCGACCTTGGTGCACACCTCCAACCTGTACGGCATTCCGCATCAAGAAACCCTGGCTGATCGACTCGCCACGCTATCTGGTATGGATCGTGTGTTTTTCTGCAACTCGGGCTGCGAAGCCAATGAAGCCGCCATCAAGTTGGCGCGCTACTACGGACACCAAAAGAGTATCGACTCACCAGCCATTGTAGTGATGGAACATGCGTTCCATGGACGCACCATGGCCACGCTATCTGCCACCGGCAGTCGCAAAGTACAAGCAGGATTTGAGCCTCTAGTCTCCGGTTTTGTGCGCGTCCCCTACGATGATCTCGAGGCCGTGCGTCGTGTGGCCGAGAGCAACCGCCAAGTGGTTGCTGTACTGGTAGAACTGATCCAAGGCGAAGGCGGCATTCACGTCTGCAGCGAAGGCTATCTCAAAGGGTTGCGCGAAATATGCGATGCCCATGGCTGGTTACTCATGCTCGACGAAGTACAAAGCGGAATGGGCAGAACTGGTCAGTGGTTTGCCTTTCAACATGCCGGCATTAAACCCGATGTCATGACCTTGGCCAAGGGTCTGGCCAATGGGGTGCCGATTGGCGCTTGCTTGACTGCAGGCCATGCCGCTGAGTTATTTAAGCCTGGTAACCACGGCTCGACCTTCGGTGGTAATCCCCTCGCTTGCGCGGCAGCATTGTCTAATCTCGCGATCATCGAAGACGAACGCTTAATGGCTAACGCCACGACCGTGGGCGACTATATTCGTGACCAGTTACGTCAACGTTTTACTGGCGTCAATGGTGTGCGCAGCGTGCGCGGGCGCGGCCTGATGATTGGTATTGAATTAGATCGGCCTTGCAAAGGAATTGTCGAGACTGCGCTTGCTGCGGGTTTATTGCTCAATGTGACAGCTGACACCGTGATACGACTCTTGCCACCTTTGATTTTTAGCCGCAAAGATGCTGATCACTTGTTAGAAATAATCATTCCATTAATTCAACAAGTGCTGGCCACACCACAACCAGTAGCCGCTTAAACTAAAGCCCGCATCGCACCACCCTTGTCCAAACAAAGCCAACCGTTCACAGATCCCTACCCGTCTCCTCCCGTTCGCATTACTTTCTCTGGAATTGCATATGTCTTTGCGCCACTACTTACAGTTTAATGATTTTAGTGCTGAGGAATATCACCATTTATTTGAGCGGGCTGCCATCATTAAAGCGCGCTTTAAACGCTATGAGCCTTATCTGCCACTGCATGATCGCACGCTGGCAATGATCTTTGAGAAGCAATCAACCCGCACCCGTGTCTCGTTTGAGGCCGGCATGTTGCAGATGGGCGGCTCAGTGATTAATTTAGCTTCGCACGAAACACAAATTAGCCGTGGCGAGCCGATTGAAGACGTCGCACGCGTGATTACCCGCATGGTTGATTTGGTGATGATACGCACCTATGAACAAACTATTATCGAACGCTTTGCAGAGCACTCTCGGGTGCCGGTAATTAACGGGCTCACTAACGAATACCATCCTTGCCAAATCTTGGCAGATATCTTCACCTTTATCGAGCATCGCGGCAGCATGAGCGGTAAAACCGTAGCTTGGATTGGCGACTCAAATAACGTCTGCAATACTTGGCTGCAAGCCGCTGAAGTGCTGAACTTCAATGTCCACGTCTCCACCCCTCCAGACTACGCAGTCGAACCCGAGCGTGCTGGTCTGTATGGTCGACTGCACTACGAAGAGTTTAGCGATCCCATAGATGCGGTGCGTAATGCCGACCTTGTGACTACCGATGTCTGGACTAGCATGGGATTTGAGGCCGAGAACGAAGAGCGCAAGCGTGACTTCGAAGACTGGTGCGTAGATGCCGAGATGATGCGAGCAGCTAAACCTGACGCCCTGTTCATGCATTGCTTACCTGCCCATCGCGGCGAAGAAGTCACAGCAGAGGTGATCGATGGCCCCCACAGCGTCGTCTGGGATGAGGCTGAGAATCGCCTACACGCCCAAAAAGCATTGATGGAGATGTTACTCCTTGGGCGCATCAAAGATTAATCGGCAGTCGAAACCGACCCGACTTTGCTCTACAATATCGCCTGTTTACAATCTAATATTTTTATCGGTTTTCTTATTGTTACTCTGCCTCTTAATCTAACTCTTACACTTACTCTATTACTCTAGTTTTCTTTATTACTTATTACTTATTACTTATTACTCATTATTCATTACGCATTGACAGCAACCGAGCGCGGCGCGCTGTCGTCTTCACTGGAAATACATTATGAAAAAATCAAACAAAATAAATAAAGTAGTGCTAGCTTACTCCGGCGGCTTAGATACTTCAGTAATCCTGAAGTGGCTCCAAGATGTCTACGACTGCGAGGTGATCACCTTTACAGCAGACATTGGTCAAGGTGAGGAAGTCGCGCCAGCTCGTAAAAAAGCCAAGCTCTTAGGTGTGAAGCAAATCTTTATCGAAGACTTGCGCGAAGAATTTGTGCGTGATTATGTATTCCCTATGTTTCGTGCCAATGCCGTCTACGAAGGTGAATACTTGCTCGGCACCTCGATTGCACGCCCCTTAATTGCCAAGCGTATGATTGAGATCGCACGCAAAACTGGCGCTGATGCGGTGTCTCATGGCGCTACCGGCAAAGGCAACGATCAAGTCCGCTTTGAGCTAGGCGCTTATGCCTTAATGCCTGATGTGAAAATCATTGCGCCGTGGCGCGAGTGGGATTTACTCTCACGTGAAAAACTCTTAGCTTATGCCGATAAAAACGGCATCCCCGTTGATTATAAAAAACGTAAAGGTGGTGCGCCTTATTCTATGGACGCCAACTTGCTACATATCTCCTATGAAGGTGGCATTCTCGAGGACCCCAACTTTGAGCCTGAGGCCTCCATGTGGCGGATCACCAACTCCCCAGAAAAAGCACCAGGGCGTGCTGAATATATTGAACTCGGTTACCGCCATGGCGATATTGTTAGTATTAATGGCAAAGCATTAAGCCCAGCGCAAGTACTCACCAAGCTTAACCAAATCGGTGGCAAGCACGGCATTGGTCGACTCGACTTAGTAGAGAATCGATATGTTGGCATGAAGTCGCGCGGGTGCTACGAGACCCCTGGTGGCACTATCATGTTACGCGCCCATCGTGCAATGGAATCACTCACGCTGGATCGCGAAGTGCTCGCCCTCAAAGATGATTTAATGCCACGCTATGCCCGCCTAATCTACAACGGTTATTGGTTTAGCCCAGAGCGTGAACTCATCCAATCGCTGATCGATCAATCACAACGGAATGTCAATGGAAGCGTACGCCTGAAGCTTTATAAAGGAACGGTCACCACCGTTGGTCGCGTCTCCAAAACAGATTCGCTGTTCGATGCGACAATCTCGACCTTTGAAGATGACAAAGGTGCATACAACCAAGCCGATGCGGCTGGATTCATTCGTCTCAACGCGCTACGTCTGCGAATTGCAGCACGCCGTCGGAAGCCACGCTAAACTATAAGGATTTTAATATGCCTCAATTTGATCAAGTCTCCGTCGTCAAAAAAGCAAATGTGTTCTTTGACGGTCGCTGCGTGAGTCATACCGTGATTTTGGCTGATGGTTCACGCAAATCAATCGGAGTGATTATGCCTAGCACCTTAACCTTTAATACCGCCGCTGCTGAACGTATGGAAATCATCGCAGGCACTGGGCGCTATCAATTACCTGGTGACGCTTGGCAATCGATCAGTGCTGGCCAGCACTTTGATGTGCCAGCAGACTCACAATTTGAAATTGAAGCGACTGAGCCGCTACACTACGTATGTCACTTTGCTTAAATTTATTCTGAAACAACGCGCTGGTTGTTATAAAAAAATGTCAGCGTACTTTTCACAATTAATCCATTCAAACATTACCAAAAAATAATCTCATTTAATTTGATTATTTTATTTTATTTTATCTTCTATAATCATCTATACACTACGCGCTTAATCAAATTTCGCTTAATTTCAACCTCAGCCCCGCCTCATGGTGTCTGGTAACGCGTATAATACAACCTTGTTGTTACTGTTAGGATTGTTACCATGCCTTCATTCGATATAGTTTCCGAAGTCAATCAAGTCGAAGTGCATAACGCTGTCGACCAAGCGAACAAAGAAGTGTCTACTCGATTCGACTTCAAAGGATCTGATGCGCGAATCGAGATCAACGACAAGGATAAAATACTGACCTTATTTGGTGATGATGATTTCAAATTATCCCAAGTACGTGATGTGCTTACCGCTAAGCTCGCTAAGCGTGGCGTAGATACCCGTTGCCTAAAGTTTGATAATGGCGAATCAATTAGCGGTAATAAAATGAAGCAACCGGTGACCGTCCGCGAAGGCATTGAACAAGACCTCGCTAAAAAAATTATCAAGCTACTCAAAGACAGTAAAATGAAAGTACAAGGTAGCATTCAAGGTGATGTGGTGCGTGTCACTGGCGCCAAAAAAGATTTGCTGCAAGAGGCGATTGCATTGATTCGTAAATCAATCAATGATTTTCCACTGCAATATAAAAACTTCCGTGATTAAACGAGCGGTCTAAGCGCTGACGCTGTGTGGTGGTTGCCGCGCAGTGGTTGCCGCGCAGTGGTTGCTGCGAAATAGTTGCAGAGCCGTAATATTCGGGCAGTAGTAGCCGACCAGCAGCAAGCCGGTAATCTGCTGAAATTAATAATTAGCTTTGATTGTGATCGCTATTAGATTACGCGACTATTCGTCGCGGGCGCGAGGCCTACTTCCGCGGAAGCTCTTCGACAGCACCGCCAACCATCGATAACAAATGGCCAAACTTGCTGCGTTTAGTCTCTAAATAATATCGATTAGCTTGGCGCGGCGCCACTTCAACCGAGACCCGTTCGACCACTTGCAAACCAAAGTCCTCGAGTGCAGCAACCTTTTCTGGATTGTTGGTCATTAAGCGTAAATGGCGCACGCCAAGGTCAAACAAGATATGCGCCCCTGCACGATAGTCGCGCATATCAGCCGCAAACCCCAGCGCATGATTAGCCTCTACTGTATCGTGACCTTGATCTTGCAGTGCATAGGCACGAATCTTATTTAACAGGCCAATACCGCGCCCCTCATCAAACATATAGACCAGCACACCACTACCCGCGTCCTCGATCATTTTCATTGCGGCATCGAGTTGCTCGCCGCAATCGCAACGCTCAGAGCCAAACACATCACCAGTGAGGCATTGCGAATGCATACGTACCAAAACGGGTTGCTCAGGCTTAATCTCACCCTTAACTAGAGCAACATACAAATTCGATTCTAAATGATCCGCATAGATAATCATTTGAAACTCCCCAGCCTTGCTAGTGGGCAACACTGTTTGCGCACGTCGCCGAATCATGCGTTCATTGTTACGATATGCCACCAGATCACTAATTTGGAGTATTTGAATACCATGGGTTGCTGCAAACTGTTCGAGATCAGGCAAGCGTGCCATCGTACCGTCGGCATTCATAATTTCACACAATACGCCAGCCGGTTTTAAACCCGCTAAACGCGCCAAGTCAACCGCAGCTTCAGTGTGACCGCGCCGCACCAACACACCACCATCTAGCGCGCGTAATGTTTGCAAGCGGCCCGGACGAATTAAATCATTTGCTTGGGTATCGTCTGCAATCGCCACTGCTATGGTATGTGCTCTATCGTACGCAGACATACCAGAACCAACCCCTTGGCGAGCATCGATTGGCGTGGCAAAAGCAGTGCCAAATTTAGTTTGATTGCCAGTGTCGTCGGTAATCAACGACAAGCCTAAGTGACGCATACGCTCTTCAGTGAGCGCCAGTGAAATCAAACCTCGCGCAGAACTGGCCATAAAGTTAATTGCGGGCGCTGTTGCCCGCTCTGCGGCAATAAACAAGTCACCCTCGTTCTCGCGATCTTTATCATCAAATAAAATCACCATCTGACCACGCCGCACATCAGCCAAGATTTGCTCAACCCGGTATTCGCTTGTTTTCTCGGTAACGTTTGGTATCGCTTGATGCGCGGTGTTGCTTGACTGATTACTCATTTGACTGATGACTCATTATTGTTATCTTGAATGACGATCAGCAATCAATCGTAAAAATTCAGCGCGTGTGACTGCTTGATTGAACTCACCGGTAAACGCTGAAGTGAGTGTTGTTGAATGTTGCTTTTGAATACCGCGCATAATCATGCATAAGTGCTGCGCTTCAATCACCACAGCCACCCCGGCCGGTTGCAAGGTCTCGTCGATACAGTCGCGAATTTGCACCGTTAAGCGCTCTTGCACTTGCAAACGTCTAGCAAACGCATCCACAACTCGCGGCAATTTCGACAAGCCAACAATCCGACCTTTGGGAATATAAGCAATATGTGCCTTACCAAAAAAAGGCAGCATATGATGTTCACACATCGAATAAATTTCAATATCGCGGACAATCACCATCTGTTGATATTCTTCAGTGAACATCGCAGAGCGCAGAATTTCTGCGGGATCTAAATCGTAACCATGGGTCAAATACTGTAGCGCCTTTGCTACACGCTCAGGTGTCTTGAGCAAGCCCTCGCGTTGCGGATCTTCGCCCAGATCGGTCAATATGCTCGAGTAGTGCGCGGCAATTCGTGCAATCGCTTCAGGTTCATAGGATTCAGTCTTAGAGTACGGCTCCATCCTGTGATCAGCTTTCATCATTTACCTTTTAATCCAGCGCACGCTATCATGGCTAGGCTGGGCCGCAGTAGTTGTGGTCAGGCCCGCTAAGCGGTTTTTAATCGATTCAATAATACTTACCGGATCAAGTCCTGCGTCTTTCAGTTGCAAGGCGGTATCGCCTTGGTCAATAAAGCGATCTGGCAAACCCAATTGCAACACATGCACTAAACAACCATGAGCCTGCAATGCTTCTAGTACCGCACTGCCTGCACCACCCATAACCACGTTTTCTTCAATCGTGACCAAAAGCCTATGCTGTGCGGCTAATTGCTTCACTAAAGCTTCATCTAGCGGCTTAACAAAACGCATATTCACTACCGTAGCGTCTATAGTCTCGGCCGCCGCTAGCGCCGGTGCGAGCATAGAGCCAAAAGCCAATATCGCCACGCCAGACTGCCCAGTGCGGCGGATTTCACCGCGACCAATTGGCAATGCTTGCATCTCGCGTGCAATCGCCATACCGGGCCCTGTGCCGCGGGGGTAGCGTACAGTCACGGGACTATTCATGGTGTAGGCAGTGTAGAGCATTTGCCGACATTCGTTTTCATCAGACGGGGTCATTACAGTCATGTTTGGCAAGCATCGCAGAAAGCTCAAATCAAAACTACCATGATGCGTTGCGCCATCATTACCGACTAAGCCCGCGCGGTCAACTGCAAACACAATCGGTAGATTTTGTATCTGTACATCATGAATTAACTGGTCATAAGCACGTTGCAGAAAGGTGGAATATATAGCCACTACTGGTTTATAACCTTCACATGCAATACCTGCTGCAAACGTAACTGCATGTTGCTCAGCAATACCCACATCAAAATAACGTTTGGGATATTGGGCAGCAAACTTCATCATACCCGAACCCTCAGCCATCGCTGGAGTGATCGCCACTAAGCGCGGGTCACGCTCGGCCATATCACACAACCAATCACCAAAAATCTGGTTATAGCTAAGCTTGGCAGCGGGCTTAGTTATAATGCCACTATCGGGGTCAAACCTCGATACGCCGTGATACAGAATAGGATCTGCTTCAGCAAGCTTATAGCCTTGGCCCTTGCGAGTAACTACGTGCAAGAACTGCGGTCCTTTGAGTCGCTTAATATTGTGCAAGGTGGGAATCAGCGCATCTAAATCATGGCCATCAATTGGTCCGATGTAGTTAAAACCGAATTCTTCAAATAAAGTGTTGGGAATCACCATGCCCTTTACATGCTCCTCGGCACGGCGCACGATATCGCCCAACACTCGATGACCAATTCCCTTAGCTGCAGTATAGAATCGGCCAGACATCAAGCGCGCCAAATATTTATTCAAAGCACCCACCGGGGGTGAGATTGACATATCGTTATCGTTCAAAATCACCAATACATCGGTATCCATCACACCAGCATTATTCATCGCTTCAAAAGCCATACCCGCAGTCATCGCACCATCACCAATAATCGCGACCGCACGGCGCGGTTCGCCTTTCAGTTGCGCGGCCAAGGCCATGCCCAAGGCTGCGCTAATCGATGTGCTCGAGTGCGCAGTCCCAAAGGCATCATAGATTGACTCTTCACGCCGCGGAAAACCCGACAAACCTTGCCACATCCGCAATGAGTCCATGGCCTCGCGACGACCCGTGAGGATTTTATGCGGATAGGTTTGGTGCCCAACATCCCAAATCAAGCGATCATGTGGGGTATCAAACACATAATGCAACGCGACAGTGAGTTCAACAGTACCCAAGTTAGACGAGAGATGACCGCCGGTATGGCTGACCGTCTCTACTAAATATTGACGCAACTCATCGGCCAAACCAGGTAGTTGGCTACGCTCCAACTCACGCAAGCTCGCAGGCGAATTAATCGACTTGAGTAACGCATAGGGCTGGTGATTCTGTGGTGTTTTAGATAAGGGCATATTTTTGAACTTTTGAACGCCAGTTTAATATGTTCGTTTCACTACATAGGTTGCCAACCGTCTTAAATTATTGGCAGACTCGTCAAAGCATTCCAAAATTGCTAAGCCTTGATCTAAGAGATTTTCTGCCAAGGTTCTAGCCCCACTTAAGCCTAAAGCACTGACGTAGGTTGGCTTACCCTGCTTAGCATCTTTTCCGGCCGTTTTACCCAGTATGCTCGTCGGAGCTTCTTCATCTAGCACGTCATCAATCACCTGAAACGCCAAGCCAATAATACGTGCATAATCATCTAATAGCGTCAGCTCCGTGAGACTGAGCTGCTGACTGCAACGCGCACCAAGGGCAACAGCACAGCGAATCATTGCTCCAGTTTTACGGCTATGCATCTGCTCTAAGTCTACAGCATTTAGCCGAAGGCCTACCGCACTTAGGTCAATCGCCTGACCGCCAGCCATGCCATAAGAACCAGAAGCTTGCGCTAACAGGCTCACCATTTCCAACTGTGTAGCCGCATCTTCAGCAACACAGCGCTCACTCAACACGCCAAAAGCCAAAGATTGGAGCGCATCACCTACCAGCAGGGCCATCGCCTCACCATACTTCACATGGCAAGTGGGCATGCCGCGGCGTAACACATCATCATCCATGCAGGGCAAATCATCATGCACTAAGGAGTATGCATGGATTAACTCGACTGCAATACCAACCCAAGTTGCCCGCTCTATATCCGCATGCGCGATCTCCGCCGCAGCAAAAGCCAATAGTGGACGCACCCGCTTGCCACCACCCAACACAGCATAGCGCATGGCTCTATGTAGAACTGTCGGTAACTCAGTCGCAGGCGGCAAGCACTCTTCGAGCCGAGCCTCTGTAGACTTGCGCTGCTTAGTCATCCAACTTCCGAATTCCGACTTAGATACAATTTTTAAGGTCATGATTACACCGAATCAATCAGCGCTCTTAAACAAAGAAGCTGCGCATAAGGCAGCTTCATACCAATCACCCCAAATACATTCAAACGAATAATAATCGCTGATGAACGAGTAGCATGGCTACTCGATCGCTCCAAAATTTTTTAAGTGGTCATTTTCAAGGATTTTAACTTGAGCTTGCGCATCTTGCAGTTGCGACTGACAGATCTTAAGCAACTCAGCTCCTCGTTTGTATGACGCTAATGATTGCTCTAGCGTCATTTTGCCGTCCTCCATCGTCGCCACAATAGCTTCCAGCTCGGTTAGCGATTGCTCAAAACTGGGCTCAGAAGTATTTGTTTTTACAGTTTTTACCATGGGGGTTGATGATACGTGTAGCCTGCAGTCCATGCAACACTACAAACATAGCCAATAGACCTGAGCCTGACAAAAACGCATCCATTTTGAGTCCACAAATTACAAAACTTCTGCCGACCATTCAGTGGCTGTAAAATTAGTCACCGAATAAAGAATATAAACCATATAAATCAAAAGGTTACACTGATTGCCGACCCTAACTCCATGAGTGGTAAAATTATAGTTGCCTTTTAACAGTCACTGGGAAAGAATACGCCCCTTGCTTGATCGAAATATGCGGAATAACAGCGCACTGTTAGTTATGCTGAGTATTTACCTCAAAAGCGAGCAGGATGAGATTAGATTTCTTAGCCATGATTGAATGTTCCGTTGTTTGGTTCTGCTGTTTAGTCCTGCTGTTTAGTCCTATTGTTTGGCCATGTTGTTACTATCCGTTGACCGACTGTATTCATTTTTAACGACCCACATCACACTGATTAACGACAAACTTCATTGCCCCTACTCAACAAACCAATACATTCACACTACTTTTACAACCCCGATATCCACCATCACTTATCCATCTTCTTACCCGTCCCCGTATCAATCCTCGTATCAATCCTATTACCCACCCTATTACCTGCTGTATGACCGTTCTCTCTAGTGTTAGCGCCTTGCGCACCCCCCCCTCACAACTACCAGTTGCGTGGTATTTCGATCCGCACATCTACGCGACCGAACAAAAACTGCTATTTGCACAAGGTCCGCAATACGTGGGACATCGTCTGATGGTGCCAAATATTGGCGACTACCATGTCATTGAGTGGCTGGGTAGCTCGCTAGCGTTGGTACATACCCCCGCTGGCATTCAGTTATTGTCTAACATCTGCAGGCATCGGCAAGCGATTATTTTGCAAGGGCGGGGGCATACAGAAAACATTATTTGCCCACTCCATCGCTGGACTTACGATTTACAAGGCAAACTGCTAGGTGCGCCTCACTTCGCTGACAACCCATGTCTAGATTTGGCGAGTACACCGCTACATGAATGGAATGGCCTGCTATTTACTGGCCAGCGCAATGTGGCGCGCGATCTCGCCCAAATCAGCTCCCGCCACGCCCTTGATTTCTCCGGCTACGTGCTAGACCACATCGAAACCGATGACTACGCTTGCAACTGGAAGACATTTATTGAAGTCTATCTAGAGGACTATCATGTTGAGCCGTTTCACCCGGGGCTGGGTCAGTTTGTAAACGTGAATGATTTACAGTGGGAGTTTGGCGACTGGCATAGCGTGCAGACCTGTGGTATCAAGAATCGACTCGCCCGTCCCGGAAGTGCGGTGTATCAACAATGGCACAATCAAGTGCTCACGCAAAGCACAGAGCAACCACAGCATGGAGCGATTTGGCTCACTTACTTCCCAAACTTAATGGTGGAATGGTATCCAAAAGTGTTAGTGGTCAGTACCATTTTGCCAACCGGGCCTGAAACCTGCCGCAACGTGGTCGAGTTCTACTATCCAGAAGAAATTGTGCATTTTGAACGTGATTTCATTGAGGCAGAACAAGCCGCCTATCGCGAAACTGCAGTAGAAGACGCTGAAATTATTGCGCGAATGACGGCAGGGCGACGCGCCTTATGGAATCAAGGGCGCTGCGAGACAGGTCCCTATCAAAGTCCGCTAGAAGATGGCATGCGGCATTTTCACGACTTCCTTCAGCGTACAGTCACACCCCATCTCTAAACGTAGCGCAGCAACTGCTATAAGCCAGCTCTATTACACAGGTCGATCATCAGCTAACGCTTAACCGATGGTGACCTAACCTTAATCTTAAGTGAGCGCATCTGCCCAGATATTACGCGCCCAACCCCAGGCATAAATAGCCTCAGCCGCACTCGCCTCGACCGAGACTCCACCGCTACCTGCAACCGGTAACAAGGTCTTTTGAGCAGCATCATAACGATGCACAGAAGCCACGTGCATTGCCATATCGCCGCTGACAAAGCTATAACAGGTGTTCATCATCATGGTATCGGTATTCACCGCCTCGCCTTGCATCAGCGCAATCACACCTGCGGCACAAACCTTGGCTTGCTGGTTCGCCATGCTGGCAGATTTAGGCATTGCATTTGCGGCCAAAGTACTGTCACCCAAAACATGAACCCCTTTGACGGCCAAGGATTCGCACGAGGTCCAGTCCACACCGCACCACCGATTATTAGCGGTAATTAAACCACTAGTCGCAGCAATACCAGCCGCCCGCTGCGGCGGAACAATATTCAGAATGTCACCCTTAACATCATCAAAGGCGAGCTTCACGGTCATGGTTTTGACATCGACATCGACCAGCTCACTGTTCGGTCGATAATCAATCATGCCTTTGTATAAACCATTCCAAGCTGCCAAGAACAACCCTTTTTTCGAGACTACATCAGCGTTTGCGTCAAGCACGATAATCTTGGATTTAGGCTTTGCCTCTTTAAAGTAACTGGCAATCTGACAGATTCGCTCATAGGGTCCAGGTGGGCAACGATAAGGAGCCATCGGAATGTGAATCACGTAAACCCCACCATTGGGCAGGGCTTCCAACTGCTGACGCAAAGCAGTCGTCTCTGGACCCGCCTTCCAAGCATGCAGAATACGGCTGCGATTAACGACATCTTGTAGGGCTGGAATTTGATCATACATAAACTCAATACCAGGCGAGACCACTGCCCGGTCGAAGGATAGCACTGCACCGCTCGCGAGACGCACGGTGCGTGTTGCCGCATCAACGGCCAGCGCGGTATCACGGACAATCCGCACACCACGCTGCTGCAACTGTTCGTAACTCAGCGAGATGTCCTTCAGTTGTACATGGCCACCCAATACTAAATTACTGATGGGGCATGAAATAAAATATGGATTGGGCTCAACAATGGTGACGTCGATATTGGGCGCCCATAACTTAATATATTTGGCCGCAGTCGCTCCACCGTAGCCACCGCCAACAACCACCACGCGACCTGCTGCGCCACCCGCAGTAGTCGCGCACCCATTCAGCGCGGCCACGCCTGCACTGGCTGCTGTCCATTGCACAAACTGTCGTCTATTCATTAACATATGACTCTCCTATCGCGCGAGTGGCGCAGCAATGGCACGCCCTGGACTGACGGCGGCAAAATAAGCTGCAATTAAATCTAACTGTTCATTGGTATAGCCCTTGGCGTGCTGATGCATAATCGTAGCTGGGCGCTTGCCCTCACGAAAATCTTGCATTTGCTTGAGCAAATAATCTTTATTTAAGCCAGCCAGACTTGGTGGTACGCCATTTACGCTCCGCCCCTCAGTGCCATGGCAAGTAAAACACGTGGCCGCTAGACTGCGGGCATATTGGGCATTCGGTGTTTGATGGTTCAGTGACTGATGATTCCCTAACTGTGCATCGGCTGACCACACTTGAACTGCCGAATTCATTAAGCACAAACCGACGAGCAAATACAGGCACCGCCATAACGCAGAAACGATCTTCATTGGTTATTCTCCATGAGCAATAGCTTAAACAATAAATGTGTTGCAACCTCCCCAGTAGTCCTACGCGGATGACTAGCCAACACGCTATATTGACGTATTTTATCCGCTCGTATGGAACTATTCACTCTATTCTTATCACGATTCGATATATAAGTAATAGGCGATACGTGAACGTTCCATAGGTACACCGCACAACAACTTCCGCGCGAGGCGGAACAGGGCAGGGCCTTTACCTATAACATTAAGCTCGCTTTTACACTACAGCGACAGGCTCTTCTGCAAACTCTAAGACGACTTTTTCTTGATCATCCAGTGTTGCAGTGACCTTGCCACCACTGGCTAGACGGCCGAACAATAATTCATCAGCAAGTGCGCGACGAATCGTATCTTGAATCAGTCGTGACATCGGACGCGCACCCATCTGCGGATCGAAGCCTTTGTCTGCCAAATGATCACGCAGCGCTTGCGAGAAACTGATCTCCACTTTCTTTTCAATCAACTGCTCTTCGAGCTGCATTAAGAATTTATCAACAACGCGCAGAATAATTTCCCGATCGAGCGAGCGGAATGAGATGATGGCATCAATCCGATTTCTGAATTCTGGCGTGAACATACGGCGAATCTCAACCATCTCATCACCCACTTGATGACTGTTGGTAAAGCCCATGGCGGCCTTAGATAGCTCGGCAGCACCCGCGTTCGTAGTCATAATGATCACCACATTACGGAAGTCCGCCTTGCGACCATTGTTATCAGTGAGGGTGCCATGATCCATCACTTGCAACAAAATATTAAACACATCGGGATGGGCTTTTTCAATCTCATCGAGCAGCAACACCGAATACGGATTCTTAGTGACAGCCTCAGTCAACAGACCGCCTTGGTCAAATCCAACATAGCCAGGAGGTGCGCCAATCAAACGCGATACCGCGTGGCGCTCCATATATTCCGACATATCAAAGCGCAATAACTCTACCCCCAAAACATAGGCGAGTTGCTTAGCGACTTCTGTCTTTCCCACACCGGTGGGTCCGCTAAACAAGAAACTACCAATGGGCTTGGTGGGACTGCCGAGGCCACTACGCGCCATTCGAATGGAGGCAGTCAGTGCCTCGATAGCTTTATCCTGACCGAACACCACAGCCTTCAAATCGCGATCCAAGTTACGCAAGGCATTACGATCATCCAAAGACACCGTCTGCGCTGGAATGCGTGCGATTTTTGCAATGATCGCTTCAATCTCATGCTTACCAATAATGCGCTTCTGCTTAGACTTTGGCAGAATTTTTTGCGCAGCACCCGCCTCATCAATCACATCAATCGCTTTATCTGGCAAGTGTCTATCATTGATAAAACGTGCCGATAACTCCGCCGCTGCACTCAAGGCTGCTGGTTGATATTTAACGCCGTGATGCTCTTCGAATCTGGATTTCAAGCCTTTCAAAATAGCCACCGTCTCTTCAATCGAAGGCTCGTTCACGTCAACCTTCTGGAAGCGGCGTGACAGCGCATGATCTTTTTCAAACACACCCCGGTACTCGTTATAGGTAGTCGCGCCTATACATTTTAATTGCCCGCCAGAGAGTGCTGGCTTCAATAAGTTCGATGCGTCTAAAGTGCCACCCGAAGCTGCACCTGCACCAATCAAGGTATGGATTTCATCAATAAACAAAATAGCGTGCGGGTTCTCAGATAATTGCTTGAGCACCGCTTTGAGGCGTTGTTCAAAATCACCCCGATATTTAGTTCCGGCCAACAATGCACCCATATCTAGAGAATATACAGTCGCTTGCTTGAGAATCTCCGGCACTGCGTTCTCGACAATTTGACGTGCCAAACCTTCAGCTATCGCCGTCTTACCAACACCCGCCTCGCCAACCAGCAAAGGATTATTTTTACGCCGGCGACATAGCGTTTGAATCACGCGCTCCAACTCGTGAGCGCGCCCAATTAAGGGATCAATCTTGCCGGCTTCAGCCATCGCATTAAGATTTAGCGTGTACGCCTCCAAGGCCCCGGTAGACTTGGTCTCAGCCTCAGTCTCCACACCCTCCCCCTCAGCTTTGTTTGGCTGTGGCGACTGCGGCACTTTACTAATACCATGCGCAATGTAATTCACTACATCTAAACGCGTGAGCCCCTTTTGGGTGAGAAAGAACACAGCGTGTGAATCTTTTTCGCCAAAGATCGCAACCAACACATTCGCGCCGGTGACTTCCTTTTTGCCTGAAGACTGCACATGTAATATCGCGCGTTGAATTACCCGCTGAAACCCTAAGGTAGGCTGGGTGTCTACGTCTTCGCCCTCTAGCACGGGGGTATGCTCAGCGACAAAATCAACAAGTTGTTTACGCAGATCATCCAGACTCACCGCACAGGCCCGCAACACATCTGCAGCCGAGGGGTTGTCCAGCAGGGCGAGCAATAAATGCTCAACTGTAATGAACTCATGGCGCTTATGCCGTGCATCCATAAATGCCATGTGTAAGCTGACTTCGAGTTCTTGAGCAATCATATTGAATCCTCTGTTTAATTCTCTTCCATTACACACTGTAACGGATGTTGGTGCTGCTTAGCATACGATTTCACCTGCTCTACTTTAGTGGTGGCAATGTCGCGTGAAAATACACCGCACACCCCCATACCCTCACTATGCACCTTTAACATCACTTGCGTCGCCTGTTCACGACTCAATAAAAAAAAACCGTTGTAATACTAAAACTACAAAATCCATAGGCGTGTAGTCGTCATTGAGCAACATCACCTTGTACATGGGTGGCGGCTTCGTTTTCGAACGCTGTACCTCTATAACCGTATCAAAATGTTGCTTATTTGCCATACGTCCTGCTTCAGTTTGTAATCATTATCCGTTGCTACTGTGTTTCCAGACTCATTGACAAGAATTAAGCCATAAATCTGGCCGCTTGTGTTGCATTGCAACGTAAACCACTCAGGCTTTTGATTATATTTCTACAATGCCACATCCCAAGCGACTTAGTTTGCAACTATTTTCTACCAAAAGGGGAATTTTTCAAGCATTTCTTTACCCTTTGGTCAAAATATTGCCGAGGCAATGTATTTCTTTCGATCATAGATCCAAATTAACTAAATCGACGCCGATAACGCACGCACTCTTACGCTTGACATTCATTATCAAATACCCTAAAAATTACACAGGTGTTGGGGTTTAGCACTGAACAGAAGATCAAAAACAGTCGCTGTGGTGCGCCAAACTCGGACAATTTGCGGATTGCATCCGTTTTTTTATTAAGGTAGGGGAAATATGGCAACTGGTACAGTTAAATGGTTCAATGATTCTAAGGGTTTTGGTTTTATTACCCCAGATGATGGAAGCGAAGATTTGTTCGCGCACTTTTCTGCAATCCAAATGAATGGCTTCAAAACACTGAAAGAAGGTCAAAAAGTATCTTTTGAGGTCACTCAAGGCCCCAAAGGTAAGCAAGCCTCCAATATCCAAGCTGCCTAGCATTTCCTGCGCTAGCGCGCAGGGCAGCTCCGATTCGAGCCCGCGACGCCCAAGGTCAGCGGGCTTTTTTACCTGAATAATGCGATAATTCGCGCCTAGCCCTCCGCCTGTAATGGAGTGCGGGTCAGATCACGCATAGCCTATTTCGACGATGCATCCCGGTCTGATTAGCACTGCATTAATAACGGTTGGCGGGTTTTTTGATCGATTTCTTTAGAACATATCCACCTTTGAACGGAGACTGAGAATCATGACTGGCAACCTCGACCTGCTCAAAATCGCGCAAGATGAACAGAGCGGCGATCTATTTAAAACTCTAGATGGCATCTACAGCCGCTCCAAAATTCAACCCACCGGTTTCTCTGATGCCATTATTTGGGAAGGCGGCAACGCCCATGGTGGCGTCAAGCCTGTGGCTCATGCCTTTACTGACATGTTTGCCTTAAACGGCACACTCATGGCACTCGATGTCTTGGGCTTACCGTTCTTAGGCGTACCGATGATGGCGCAGTTCCGACACGACACCAAACTAGTATCCCTCGAGTGGTTTGGTAAGCTCGACTACACCGCGCTCAAGTGGTCTACCGCTGGTGACTTCATGGTAAATGAGAACGGTAAAAAAGTCGTTGTCGCTGGAAAATCAGCGAATGCACCATTGCGCACTGCTGCTGGCGTCTACTGTAACGTGCGGCCATATGGCACGATTACCAGCATTCGTTTCATGCCAGGCTTGCCATACTCGCAAGACAAAAAGAAATTCATCATTGATCACAAAACAGGCAATATTCACTCTGAGATGAACACCCCAGGTGTGCGTATGGCTTATGCAGCACGTTTATTCCTGAAGATGGTTCACGAGACTGGCCAAATCGGTCGCGTTGCAACCAAACCAACCCAGGCACAAGAGGACGCAATCAACGCCGGTATTATGCGTTGGTTATTGAAAGACACTAAATTCAAACTCAAGCGCCAATACACTGTGGATGCTTACGAGGAGCATAAAGAAAATATTGATGCAATTGTGGCCTTGCTACCCAAAGACTTTAAAGCCGGCATGGAAAACTGGGGGGGTGATGTCTACGAGCATATCTCCGACACCAACTTTGGCTTGCTACTGCATGACATGATTCGCCAGCGTAAGGCAATTGTTTACGCCACCGACTTGGACGGCGATCGTCTCACCGATTTAATGGCTGATGCGCCTGACGTCTTACGCGACTGGGGTCAGCTAGTGCTCGACCAAGCCAAGGTTAAAGTTGACATGGGCCAGATGTGGAAAGACATGGGCTTCACCATGACTAACGGTAAAGATATGACCAGCATCATGTATCGCACCGAAGGCGCGCCTATTTACGAACAGACTCTAGGCTCTGCCGATGCCATGTTGTTGCGCTTACTCGATGGCGACGAAACCGTTGGCGGCGAGAAACAACCCTACGATCCACGTATCCACTTCGTGTTAATCAACGAGGCCTATAAAGCCGCTAACCCAGGCAATGCCGAATTGGCAAAATGGCTAGATGAACAATTGGCGATTTTCGACCAAGTCTACAGCGGCAAGCGGCCACGTTACCTCGATGGTTACGCCAAGCTCAAAGCTGCAATCAAACCTTGGGGTAGTCACTAAGCGCTTACGCACTCATTGCGCCCAGTGATCGCATCTCGACACTTCTCCACGCGCCACCACAACGCCCGCAGTAGCGGGCGTTGTGTTTTTTAAGTCACACACCATGCCTAGCCTAATTCTTCTCAATAAACCCTATGGCATGATCTGCCAGTTCAGCCCCTCGCCTCCCCACGCCACCCTCAGAGACGCGGTCTCCGCACGTGGTTTCTACCCAGCGGGGCGCCTAGATACCGACAGCGAAGGTCTGGTACTACTGACTGATGACGGCACGCTCCAGCACCAAATTACTGACCCTCGCCACCATTTACCCAAACGCTATTGGGTGCAGGTCGAAGGTGCACCCAGCAATACCGATCTCCACCCATTGCGTAACGGCATTCGCATACGAGACTACTACACACGACCTGCAGAAGTACGCATTGCTGATGAGCCCAGCTGGTTGTGGCCACGCAATCCACCCATCCGCAGCCGCGCTGCGATTCCCACCACTTGGTTAGAACTCACATTACGCGAAGGCCGCAATCGCCAAATTCGTCACATGACCGCTGCGATTGGTTTTCCGACCTTACGCTTGATCCGTTATCAAATTGGCACTTGGAGTCTTGGACAACTATCCCCTGGTCAGTGGCATACGATTGACTTGCCCGGGAGCAATCCCCAGGCCGCACCTGCCAAGTCGCCTCGGTTGCCCAAGTCACCCAAGCCACCCAAGTCTGGCAAGCCTGCACATTCGGTCAATACAATAGCCTCACCCCCGAAAAAACTGCGCAAAAACCATATTGAGATTTAATGGTCTTATTTCATTGATATTAATCTGCCTTCTCAATTCAATTAAAAAAATTACACAAAGCTGTCAACGCCCAAAGCGCGGGCGCCGTTACTGGCTTGACTGGACAGATTCAGTCAAAGTCTCCAAAACACAGTTGTTCAATCTAACTACTTATTGAGGAACGCACATGAACAAATTTTTAGCTGCCTTATTAGCTGGTGTTTTTGCTACTGCAACTGTTGCCCCCGCTTTTGCTGCTGACGCCGCAAAAAAGGAAGAGAAGAAGGCTGATGTCAAAGCCGAGAAAAAAGCAGACGTAAAAGCAGATGCGAAAGTTGAAAAGAAAGAAGACAAAAAGCATTAATCGATTAAGCGCTTGCACCCTCAAGCGCTCCTATAAAAGCAGGGCAAACGCCCTGCTTTTTTACATCGACAAACCCAAGCGCTTTAATCGCGATCGCTCAGCCGCCACACCACACCAATCTATAATTTGCTGTTTTAATGATTATTTTAATTGCTCTACCTAGAAGCGTTGTTATCCCATGCTGTGCGTAGCACGCAAGAGCGGTAAAATAGCGTTATGACCCATGCAGATAATCGTCCTTGGCTACCCCACGTTACCGTTGCAGCGGTAGTCGCCCAGAATGATCAATTTCTCTTAATTGAAGAGTCGACTGCACGCGGCTTGCGTCTGAATCAACCGGCAGGTCACTGGGAGCCCGGCGAGACTTTGATTGAAGCAGTGATTCGCGAAACTCTAGAAGAGTCCGCTTGGCATTTTGAACCCGACAGCTTAGTCGGCATCTATCGCCACCGCCCACCAACAAGTGATGTCACTTACTTACGCTTTGCGTTCACCGGGAAGCTGCTCAGTCATGCGCCCGAACAGGCACTTGATGTGGGCATTATTCGCACTTTATGGCAGTCAATAGATACTCTGCGCGCACACCCAGAACAACATCGCGGCCCCATGGTGCTACGCTGCGCCGAAGACTACCTAGCAGGTCAGCGCCACCCCTTATCTCTCATTCATGAGTTCGAATAAAAACTCAAATATTTTAGGAACTTAACTCATGAGCGTTAAAAAAACTGTGGTGATTGGACTGTCAGGCGGCGTGGATTCTGCAGTGGCTGCCATGCTCCTCAAAGAGCAAGGCCATGAGGTCATTGGCCTGTTCATGAAGAACTGGGAGGACGACGATAGCGAAGCACATTGCTCCACTCGTCAAGACCTCATCGACGCGGTGGCCGTGGCCGATCACCTCGGCATCGAAATCGAAGCCGTCAACTTTAGCGCCGAATATAAAGATCGAGTGTTCAAGCAGTTCTTGAGCGAATACGCGGCTGGACGCACACCTAACCCCGATGTATTGTGTAATTCAGAAATTAAATTTAAAGCATTTCTTGATCATGCACTCCAGCTAGGCGCCGACCATATTGCCACAGGTCACTATGCAAAAGTACGCGAAGTGGACGGTCGCTATCAGCTATTAAAAGCCGATGATGGTACGAAAGATCAAAGTTACTTTCTCTATCGCTTAAACCAACAACAACTGGCAAAAACTTGGTTCCCACTTGGTCAACTCTACAAACGCGAGGTGCGTGAAATAGCCACACAAGCAGGGCTACCTAATCACGACAAAAAGGACTCCACCGGTATTTGCTTTATTGGTGAGCGTCCATTTCGCGAATTTCTCAACCGCTACCTACCCGCCAATCCTGGACGTATTGTCGATGCCGATGGCCATGTCGTCGGTAAACATATGGGACTCACCTTCTACACCCTAGGACAGCGCCAAGGCTTAGGCATTGGTGGCACCCGGGGTGGCGATGGTGACGCTTGGTATGTGGCGGCCAAAGACATGGCGCGCAACGAACTGGTGGTCGTGCAAGGCCATAACCATCCGCGCCTGCTCTCTGATCAAATCAATGCCATTCAGCTCAATTGGATCAGCGGTGAGGCGCCACATTGTGCTTGGGTCTACAGCGCCAAATCGCGCTACCGCCAAATCGATAGCGCCTGCGCACTGTCTGCGCTCAGCCCGGATCACTGTGTGGTGGAATTCTCGCAAGCCCAATGGGCGGCAACGCCCGGACAGTCGGTGGTACTCTATGAGAGCAATGTCTGTCTTGGCGGGGGTGTTATTGAAAGCACGCGCCCTGCTCAAGCGCCAGCAAGCGACCTGGCCTGCCAGCCACACACTGACGGCATTGCGCCTGACGAACAGTAAGCGCTGTTCCAACCAATCGACTCACTGCGGTTGAGCGTTGGTATCTCGGAACGAGGGCCGTAACGCAAGCTTGTCTGCTAGCCGCGCTAACTGTGGATAATCATTGCGCCAATCAGTCGCTGGCAGACGCAACGCTAAAAATCCCAAGCAGCAACCGGTTGCGATATCCGCCAAGTTAAAAAAGTCACCGGTACACCAAGGCTTATTCCCTAAGTCATCAGCCATTGTCAGTAGAGCACTATTTATTTTTTCATGTTGACGGCGCAGTAGCGATTCATCTTGATGGGCCGACTCACGCCGCAGCTCCATCAATACCGCCACTGCTGCATCAGTACAGCCATCCGCCAAAGCCTCCCACCGCCGCACTTGGGTGCGCGGGCGATTGTCATCGGGAATTAAACGGTGCCCGGGGCTAGCATTATCCAAATGCTCGACTATGACACGGGAGTCGTAAATCGCCGTCTCGTCATCAAGCACTAAAACAGGAATCTTACCCAATGGGTTAAAGGTCTTGACGTGCGAGCCTGGCGTATGAGGCGCCTCGATCACAAACTCACACTCCATGCGCTTCTCGATCAACGCTACCCGTACTTTTCGCGTATACGGACTTGTGAGTGTTCCAAACAGCTTCATCATGACCCAGAGTGCTCGATTCAACGTTAAACAACAATTTAAAAACAACGTCGCCAACGCAGATTGCTGATCAAACTGCTGATCATGGCACCTGCTATTAACGATCCGTGGATAACTACGCTAAAGTACACTAAACCAACTGAGCAAATGAACGCTAACCATTGGCGAAGATTAAGGGATTATTCTACCATTATCCTTGACGCTACGACCCAAATCCGATTACGCTTGCACGCATCTCATCTCTTTCTCGTCCGCTCACAAAGGATCCCCCCATGGAAGTCTTACCACAGCAATTTATTTTATTTACCCAACCTGGTTGAAGCAGCTGTCTACGGGCGAAAGAGTTTCTTTCGCGCAAAAGTATCGATTTTGTCGCTATTGACGTCTTAAACGATCCCCAAGGTCGGGAGCGCTTACTGACTTATGGGGTACGCAATGTTCCAGTGATTGCCAAAGGCGAGCAGTTTGTGTTTGGTCAAAACCTCGAAGACGTCGCCGAATTTGTTGGCCTCCAAGGTACTGGTCACAAACCACTGCCACCTGAAGTTTTGATCCAAAAATGGGTGATGGTATTGCGTGCCGCGCAACGCTTTATGCGGCAACTGCCAAACGAGGCTATTCTCGAGCGCGTCATTCCTAATCGTGATCGCTCTATCCGCTACATGTGCCACCACGTGTTCCGGATCGGTGAAGCGTTTTTAGAGTCTGTTGAAGGTCAAACCGAATATGCCGTACAGCTGGCCAATATACCGCCCGCAGAAGGCACGTATATGACTGGCGCCTCTATTGCCGAATATGGCGAAGGCATCATTGCACGCCTACAGCATTGGTGGGATCACCTCGAAGATAAAACTTGCCAACAGAAAATTAAAACCTTCTTTGGGATGCAGCCGATTTATATGCTCTACGAACGCTCGACTTGGCATAGCGCCCAACACGCCCGCCAGCTGACTGCAGTACTAGAGCGCCTAGGCATAGAGCCCGAGCAGCGCCTGACGGCTGAAGATTTGGCAGGCTTACCGCTTCCAGAGCGCTTGTGGGAGTAGTGTCGAAAACATCTTATTTTTCAGTTAGTTATATAACTACAAAGCAGTAACTTAGCAATGGCCACGGATCTCTGATTCATGGCCATTGGTTTATCTTTTTGATGTGTTTGATGTGTTTGATGTGTTTGATGTGTTTGATGTGTTTGATCTATTTGATCTATTTAATATATGCAATCCCTATAACCTATCTTATCTCAACAAATTGGTCTCGAGCCCCACAGCTCACCCGCAAGCCTCTACAATTCACACATCGCGACCACCACAGCCGCGCTCATAACAATACTGCACAACACTGCAGCCACAGCCGGAGCACCTTGAAGATGACCACTGCACTCATAGACATTGCCCGCGTTATTCGCAGCAAAAATGCCGGGCCGACGACTCTCACCCTAGACTTACTGTTTAATGACGCCGCCGGCTTTGACCTGGCGCGCCAATCTCCCGCACTCAGTGCAGCCAATATTGCGAGTTTGTATAGACTAGCGCCTAGCCAAGTCGAGATCATTAGCTACCCACCGGCGCAAGCGATCAAAATCGTGCTAGACCGTGCCATTGTGGCTGGCACGCCTGGCGACCGTGATGTCTACGGCGCACAGCAACACGGACCACTACTCAACCTCAGCCTTTAACACCAATAATAAATCTAATAATAATAATAATAATAATAACAATAACAATAACGCTAACAATCACCACAACACCCAGTCACAGGAGACGCAGATGACTGCACTCGACCAATTACGCGCTGAACTAGTAACCCCTCAAGGACGCAAACCACTACGCGCCCTAGCCGCTTCTGGCCAACTCGGTTACGGTGTGCCGGATGCCGCATTCCAAGCCGGGCTTGCTCAGCAACCGCACTTCATCGGTTGCGACATGGGATCTGTCGACCCTGGGCCTTTTTATTTAGGCAGTGGTGAGCTGGCAACCAGCATCGAAGTCACCCGTAGCGATTTGCGCAAAGTCCTCTGTGGTGCACGCGCCATTGGTGTGCCCTTAATCATTGGCACTGCCGGCACTGCTGGGGCCGCACCACACTTGGCGCAAACTCTAGCTATGGTGCGCGACATTGCCCAATCTGAAAACCTACACTTTCGTCTAGCCAGTATTAGTGCTGATATGCCACGCGACACCCTCAAAGCCGCAGTCACTGCCGGCCGCACTCGGGCACTGGGTGCAATTGCCCCACTGACCACCACCGACATCGACGAGGCAAGCCATATCGTCGGACAAATGGGCATCGAAGCCTTTCAGCGCGCGCTCGAAGCGGGTGCCGATGTGGTGATTGCTGGGCGCGCCTGCGATACCGCGGTATTTGCTGCGATACCAGCGGCATTAGGCTATCCCATTGGACCAGCAATGCACATGGCAAAAATTATTGAGTGCTGCTCGATTTGCACCATTCCCGGCGGTCGCGATGCCCTCTTAGGCACGCTAGACGATGAAGGTTTCACCATCGACAGCATGAACCCAATACGCCAAGCCACACCGATGTCGGTAGCTGCCCATAGCCTCTACGAACAAGGCGACCCCTACCGCGTCTATGAACCCGAAGGTACTTTGCACACCGATGGCGCGCAATACACCGCCATCGATGACCATCGCTGTCGGATCAGCGGCGCACGCTGGGAGCCTGCAACCCAATTTACTGTCAAAATTGAAGGGGCAACCCAAGTTGGTGAACGTGCTGTATTGCTAGCGGGTTGTGGCGACCCGCGAGCGATTGCCGCCATGCCCGAGATTCTCACCGCAGTCGAAGCGATTGTGCGTGAACTAGTCGCCGGATCAGTGAGTGCGCCGTTTCAGATTTATCCTAAAGTCTATGGCATTGATGGTGTTATCAATTGGCCAACCCCCGCACCCCAACAAAGTCGCGAAGCATTTGTGATGGTAGAAGTGATTGCTGCCACCCGTGCCGATGCAAAGTCAGTAGCCACCGTATTTAAGCAATACCTGTTGCATCACGGTTTTCCAGGACGTATCTCAACCGGTGGTAACTTAGCCTTCCCCTTCACCCCACCAGAAGTCATGGCGGGCACAGCCTATCGCTTTAGTGCCTATCATGTAGTGGAAGTCGATGCGCTCGCCCCCTTGTTCCCTATTCATATTGAAGACCTCTAAACGCACAATCTCAGGCTAACAACACCCACCCTACACAACACACCTACCTAAAACGACGCCCACCATGCCATCACGACAGCGCCCACCCACAATGCTATTCACCTTATTACTGAGTCTGCTCTGTCTGTGGTCTAACACAGGCGCTAGCCAATCTAATCACACCATAGTGCGCTACCCACAGCGCGTGGTGCGCTTTGTGGTGCCGTTCTCACCAGGCGCCTCTAATGATGTAATTGCCCGTCTGCTCGCCCAAAAACTCACCGAGCGATGGGGGCAACAAGTGGTGGTCGATAACCGTGCGGGCGCCGGTGGCATGCTTGGCGCCGAGATTGTGTCCAAAGCTCAAGCCGATGGATACACGCTACTGATGGCCAATCCGGGAGCCAATACCATTAACTATTCGCTGCGACCGCAAATGCCTTATCAAGCCAGCGATTTTGCGCCCGTTATGCTATTAGGCTGGTCGCCCATTTTATTAGTGACCGGCGTAAGTCACCCCGCGCGCAACCTCAAAGAACTCATCGCAATGGCTAGAGCGCGTCCCGGTCAATTTAGCGGTGGCTCCTCCGGTACCGGTGGTAGCAGTCATCTAGCACTGGAGTTATTTAAAATGCTGGCCGGCGTGGATATTTTGCACGTCCCCTACAAAGGTGCTGGCCCTGCGATTAGCGACCTAGTCGCCGGACAACTCAGCTTGATTTTCACCACCTCAGTCACCGCACAACCGATGATCAACAGTGGCAAATTAAAAGCACTAGCGGTCGCGGGTAATCAACGACTCGCAATTTATCCCGACATACCTACCAGCACAGAACAAGGACTACCCGGATTTGAGGTGCCTATTTGGTTTGGTCTCGTGGTGCCAGCACAAACGCCACGCCCGATTATTGAAAAATTAAATCACGACCTACAAAGCACATTAAATTTAACTGAAATTAAAGATCGTTTTTTTGCGCTCGGTCTAGAACCACAAGGGGGCCCTGCCGAGCGTTTTGGTCGATTATTAGAAGAAGATACCGCACGTTGGCGTAGAGTGATTAAATCCGCCAACATTAAACTCGATTAATGACGCTAGCACTTGATCATAACAAAGCACTAGATCTGACCAACGACTACGTCTTACCCTCTACAAGTTCTTAATCTTAATCAACTCTAACTCATTAATAATTAATAATTAATGATTATTAACTACTGATTAGTGATTACTATTTTTAAACAATCCAAGGCTTACCACCAAACCCTACTCATCCGTATTATTTACTATCCCCCAACAGTACGCACTGAAGTAACAGTCGTGACTTGCACCTGACCATTGGCTTCAACAAACCAACGCTCACTCTGACATTCCCGACCAGCCAGTCGATCGCTCACCCAATCGGCCACCAAAATCCCTGGCGAGGGACCCAAGTGAGTGGCCGGCACATTGCCCACTGAATGGCGACAATCTTGATACACCACTAAATGCTTAGGTCCAGGCAAGGTGTTAAACATCTGCTCGGTATACGTCAGGGGACATAACTCATCGGCCTCACCAGCCACGCACAAATAAGGCGCATTGATGCGCTCGGCATGGCCTTGCCACGTTAAGGTTTGACGAAAACCATCAAAAGCGGCTTCATCCACAAACCCCGCCATATACATAAAACGTTGCTTAAACGTTGGTGAGGCCTCTTCAAAAATGGTATGGCAGCCCGGCTCTAAGCAAGTTGCAGTCACTGCGCAAGCACGAAAGCGCGGCTCATGGGCACATGCAATCGTAGCGAATAAAGAACCAAAGCTCTGGCCCGCAATCGCTATTCGCTGCGGATCAATTTCAGGTCTAGCGACTAACCAATCCATGATGGCCGTGCCCGCCGCCATCCAATTGGGCGCGCTCACCGGAATCCCTAATATCGCACTTTCGTACTGACCCGGCCCCTCAATACTGAGCACTGCAATGCCGCGACTTAACCACCGATCACCAAACAATGCGACACTGGCCTCTTTAAAACTATCCATGCCCGGAATCACCACCACCACAGGCATCTGCCCGCCCTGATAGCCTGGCGGTAAATGCAACCATCCGGGTAGCGCACGCCCCTGAAACGGAATCCATGCCGCTTCTACTCGATGATCGGCAAGCGCTGCATACTCGGTATAGCAATCACGCTTGCGTTGATTCAATGCTAAATTCTGCGTGTTATTTTCATCAAACGACCATTGTGCTGCAGCGTATTGCACTGCTGCAATAAAAAAATTCTGGCTGGCAGTCACGCGATGGCCTTGCGCTAATGCGGCGCGCGCCTTAGTCTCGCGCCGCCGTGCAGCGGTTGCAAATGCCGGCGAGATATCCGCAAATTTTTTAACACGATCGCGAATCCCAGCAAAATCAGCATTCGCTTCAGCACCACAAGGCGCGTTGTAATTAATGCTGCGTGGTTGATCCCAATCAATGCCAACCGAACGAATCACGTTATCAACTAACCAACGCTGCTCACGCCAGCGACGTGTGCTCGGGCCCGTGTGTCCTGTCGAATCTTGCAAACGCTTGTCCATCGGTATCACTCCTGAGTATTTATGGATTGATCATGCGTATGATCAACCCTTATTGCCATTGCGCATCTGCTATGTTGCTGCTCACTGCTCACACTCACGGCAAACCCTTCACTCTAATTCGCGCTATTTAGCTGCATCGCCCTCCCAAGACCATACGCATCTAGCGTGATATGGACTTGGTGCCCATGCATTAACAGTCGCCACTACAAGCACTACATTATCATGCGCTATTGTAGCGATTCTAGCGGCTGTATTTTTACAGAATCAACTTGCGTAAATCCATGCGAGAATAAGCGCCTGTGAAATGTCGCTTATAACCACCCTACAATGCAAGCCATCTGCAATGGTCCACATTCAACGTTCGGAGATTACCTCTATGCAAGCCACCACCATGACCGCTATCGAAATCACACAAGCCGGCGGCCCCGAAGTGCTGCAAGTCTGCACCCGCCCTGTGCCACAACCCGGTCCCGGTCAGGTCTTAATCAAAGTGGCTTACGCTGGTATTAACCGCCACGACTGCGGTCAACGCAAGCGCGGCTTTGGCCCCAAAGGTGCAACTGACATTCCTGGCCTAGAAGTCTCAGGCACTGTAGTTGCCACAGGGGCTGGCGTCACGCGTTGGCAGCCCGGTGCCAGCGTCTGCGCCTTAGTCAACGGTGGCGGCTATGCTGAATACTGTTTAGCACTCGATATTGTCACCCTTCCCATCCCCGCTCGCTTTGATCTGCAATTGGCCGCAGCCTTGCCAGAGGCCTTGTTTACCGCTTGGCTCAATGTCTTTATGTTGGGTCGACTGCAACACGGAGAATGCTTGCTAGTGCATGGCGGCTCTAGTGGTGTAGGCTCAATTGCTATTCAACTCGCCCACCTCCACGGCGCGCGCGTCATTACCACTGTGGGCAATGCCACTAAAGCCGCTTATTGCCAAGGCCTGGGTGCCGAAGTCATCTTGTATCGCGAGCAAGATTTTGTCGCTGAAGTGGCACAACTGACCAAAGGCCGTGGTGTAGACGTGATTCTGGATATGGCGGGTGCCGAATACGCCAGACGTAACCTCGAAGCCTTAGCCATGGACGGTCGCATCCTCCATCTAAGCTCTGGCGATGGCGAATACAGCGTGCCGTTAAGTGCCATTATGGGTAAACGCGCAGTCGTCTCTGGCTCCCAATTACGCGTATCAGCCAATTCAGTCAAAGCTGAAATTGTGCGCCAAACACTAGATCAAGTCTGGGAGCATCTGGGCACCAAAGTTACCCCAGTCATCGATTCCATCTTGCCGCTCGCCCAAGCAAACGCAGCACATGCACGCATGGAGAGCAGTGCGCATATCGGCAAAATTCTGTTGACCGTCGCTGGCGCCTAAAGAGCAAACCCTGCTGCAGACCATGCAATCATAAAAAACCAAAAAAGCCACAAAAAAATTAACTAATTGAATTTATTCATAAATTTTAAAATCTCACAACCCACTTCAACATTAGTATTGCTGAAGTGGGTGAAATTTAATGTCCTTTAGAACACCGAGGAGCAGTTATTTAGATGCATTACCGGCCACGTCAGACGCCCTAATTAGCGCATAAAAATGAACAGACCATCTGGCACTAGACCACGTTTTCTGGTTCAGCCCTCGCTACCGCGTCCACATTAACCGACACCCAGAACTAAAAGTCTGTAGGTCGGTTTATAATCATTGGCATTATTTTTATCAAAATGCTGCTAAGCACTAGAGTACGCAATCATTACAGCAATAAATCAATGAAACACTCACGGAGATATCGATAAGCTCTTTTAATAGACTCTTTTAATAAGCTCCCATAAATAAGCCCCTTCACAAAAACCTTAACCAGATACCTTACCTACTGATATCCATTCATTTTAGTCACGCATGCCTTCTAGCCTACACCTAAGCTCTGGTATTCTCCAGTGAGCACTTCGCAAACCGCGCGTCGCGCGTTACCCTCACTAGACCGTCTACTCAAGCATCCTGCAGTCGCATCGTTATGCGAGTGCTATGGCCGCAGTAACCTCACCACCACCTTACGCCAAATCTTGGTCGATGAACGTGGACGACTCGCCCAAGAAACCGCCCACATTACGCCCTTCGATGAAGACGCCTGTATCAACGCGTGTGCAAGTCGTCTCGCCCGCGCCACAGCACCTTCGCTCAAGCCAGTATTTAACTTAACCGGCACGGTCTTACACACCAATCTGGGTCGCGCAGTGATGCCCCGCGTAGCGGCTGAAGCGGTCATGGCGGCAATGACGCAAGCCGTCAACCTCGAGTTCGATCTGGACACCGGTCGCCGCGGCGAACGCGACAGTCATATCGAAGGCTGGCTGCAACAACTCACGGGCGGCGAAAAAGCGGTAGTGGTAAATAACAACGCTGCAGCGGTCTATCTGGTATTAAACACCATCGGCCTGCGCCGTGAAGTCTTGGTCTCGCGCGGGGAGTTAATTGAAATTGGCGGCTCTTTCCGTATCCCTGACATCATGGCACGCGCCGGCGTCAAACTCATCGAAGTTGGCACCACTAATCGCACCCACCTCAAAGATTTTGCCGATGCCCTAGGGCCACGCACTGCAGGCATTATGAAAGTGCACACCAGCAACTACGTAGTACAAGGGTTTACCGCAACCGTACCAGAGACCGCGCTGGCGGCACTTGCACACGAACATCAAATCCCCTTTATCGTCGACTTAGGTGCAGGCTCACTCATCAACCTTGAGCAATACGGTCTGCCGCACGAACCCACACCGCGCGAGACCCTAGCCCAAGGTGCAGATATCGTCACGTTTAGTGGTGACAAACTCATGGGTGGCCCGCAATCGGGATTAATTGTGGGCCGTAAGGACTTGCTAACGCGCATCGCTAAAAACCCGATGAAGCGAGCGCTACGCTTAGACAAGCTGACACTCACGGCCTTAGATGCTGTACTTCGCCTATATCTGCACCCTGAACGCTTGCATCTAGAATTGCCCGCATTACAGTTGCTCACCCGCCCCGCTGCTGAGATTGCCGTAGTCGCCGATCACCTTCATACCGCGCTACGCGATGCACTAGGCCCACAATGGCCGGTCACCCGCACCGATTGCAGTAGTCAAATCGGTAGTGGTGCATTACCGGTTGACTCCCTACCCAGTGCTGGCGTGGCCATTAGCGCACTTAAAAAAACCACGGATATTGGCGTGCTGGCCGCAGCATTTCGCGCGCTACCCATACCGGTGATTGGTCATATCAAAGATCGTGCACTGGTGTTTGATTGCCGCTGCCTCAACGACGCAGATCGCTTTATTGCGCAACTCGCACAACTACAAGTCCCCACATCATGATCATCGCCACTGCAGGCCATATCGATCATGGCAAAACGCTACTCGTCAAAACCTTAACTGGTACTGATACCGATAGACTGCCCGAGGAAAAAGCCCGTGGCATTTCAATCGATTTAGGGTTTGCCTACTTACCCCTAGCCGATGGCGGGCTGATCGGTTTTGTAGACGTCCCTGGCCACGAACGCTTCATACGTAACATGTTAGCGGGAGTTTCTGGTATCGATTTTGCACTACTCATTGTGGCTGCAGATGACGGTGTGATGCCGCAAACCATAGAGCACCTACAGATTCTTGATTTATTACAAATCAACCACGGCGCGATCGCCATTACAAAAGCAGACCGCGCTGATGCCGAACAAATTGAATTCGTCAGCACTGAAGTGCGCGAATTGCTCGCTAATACGCAACTCGCGAATGCGCCTATATTTCCAGTCTCGGCAATGACTGGTGTTGGTATGCCCGCACTACTCGAGCATCTTAAACACAACGCGCACACCTTGCATCGTCGCAATAACGTCGGCCAACATTTGCGCTACGCGATTGATCGCGCTTTTAGTGTAGCCGGCAGTGGCACTGTAGTCACTGGCACCGTGTTCAATGGCACGGTTCAAGTCGGCGACAAACTCATTTTGTCGCCTGCAGGTCATGAAGTACGCGTACGCGGCATTCAAATTCATAGCCGTGCTAGTGATCAAGCACGTGCCGGTGAGCGCTGCGCTTTGAACCTGACCGGCGCTGACGTCGATTCAGTACGACGTGGCGATTGGGTCTTGGCCGCACCAATTCATCACGCCACACAACGACTCGATATTCAACTCAATGTGCTAGCTGGAGAGAGTCGCGCACTCAAACACTGGACCCCTGTGCATCTACACCTGGCCACTGCTGCAGTCACTGCCCGCGTATCCATGCGCCGTGGAGAGTCGATCGCACCAGGGCAAGAGGGTCGCGCACAACTAATTCTCGATGAGCCGATAGCAGCACTGCATGGCGACCGCTTTATTTTGCGCGACCAATCGGCAATTCGCACACTGGGTGGTGGCGTCATTATCGACCCCATGCCGCCAGCGATTCGTCGTAGTAGAACTCGGGATGCAGAGCTCGAAGCGCTCGCCGCACCCGATTTTGAGACCGTACTCGAGCGCCGCGCCAGCCTAAGCCAGCACCCACTCGATATCGCACATCTTGAGACGATCTTCAATATATTGCCTGATGTAGCACTACCCAAATACGTAACTGCAGGGTTTTTTTTATTAGGTAAAGATCGGCGCTGGGCATTGCACCGCGACCGACTCAACGCAGTCAAATCTACCATCCTCACCAATATCCAAACCTTTCATCGCAACCAACCCCAAGCAGCCGGTCTCGAGCTTGAAGTGCTACGCACCCAAGTGGCCAGCGAGCTGGATCCTGATGCTTTTGGTCATGTGCTGCGACTGGTTATTGAAGACGGCACACTTGAGTTATCTAGCGGTTTAGTTCGACGTGCAGGCCATAACACCACGGCCAACAGTGCTGATGAACGACTCTGGCAGCAGCTAGTCCCCATTCTCAATAGCGCTCAATTTAATGCCCCACCACTGCGCGATCTCGCGCCCCTTTTAAAACAAAAAGATGCGATCGTGAAAGACTTTGTCTATCGTCAAATGAAAGTGGGTAATTTATATCGAGTGGGTGCTGAGCGCTTTTATCTCAAAGCCACCATGGCGACACTTGCCGCTGTAGCGCAAGCCACTGCTCAAGCCCAAGCCAACAGTTTATTCTCTGCGGCACAATTCCGTGATGCCACCGGCTTAGGTCGTACCCTAGCGATTGAGATTCTCGAGGCCCTGGATAGTATTACGGTGACTCAACGCATTGGTGACGCCCGTAAAATACGTAAAGATTTTGTACCTCTACTGGGTGCAGCTACTGCACCGCCACCGCCTGCGCGACCTCCCAACGCCGCTGGAGCGGTGACGGCTAAAGCTACAACGCAGAAGCCACGCCCGCCTTTTCGCAACTCTCGTTATTGAAAGAAAAATTATGTCTACATTTGATGTGATCGTTATTGGTGAAGGTGTGGCTGGTCTGACTGCGGCCGGTCAGCTAGCAGCAGCTGGGCTACAAGTAGCCACCTTCGAACAACAAATCTTTGGTGGTTTAGTGCTCAATGTCAACGAACTTGACCCTGCACCTGCTGGCGGCGAGGCCGGTGGCGCAGCATTCGCCGCAGAACTCATTCAAAGCAATGGCGACGCTGGAGTCACCAGCATACAAGAGCCCGTGACTGCAGTAGCCACTAACGCCAGTGGCTTTCAAGTAACTACCGACAGCGGCAACTACCAAGCACGCCAAGTCATCGTTGCGAGTGGTGCACGATTAAAAAATCTCAATGTCGCCGGAGAGAGCGAATTCGAGGGACGCGGTGTATCCAAATGTGCCGACTGTGACGGCCCGATGTTTCAAAATGAAAGCGTGGTGGTGGTTGGTGGCGGTGACTCCGCATTGCAAGAAGCCCAAGTACTCACGCAATATTGCGGCAAAGTGCACTTAGTACACCGAGGCAACGCCTTTAGTGCTAAAGCTCACTTCATTAAGCACATCACCCATAACGATAAAATTGAAGTGCATTTTGGCACTACTGTTGAAGCCATCCTAGGCGGACAAATGGTCGAGCGCGTCAGCCTTAACACCGCGAGTGGCACTACGGAACTCGCTTGCGCTGGAGTATTTGCTTATATTGGCCTAGAGCCCAATCAAGATTTTTTAGATGCGGCTATCGCACGCGATGCCAATGGTTTTATCACTACCCAAGACAATCTCGAAACTTCATGCCCAGGCCTGTGGGCCATAGGTGCAGTCCGTAGCGGCTGTGGCGGCACTCTAGCCGACGCAATGACCGAAGCGCAACAGGTTGCCACCACACTCAAACAACGCTTGCAATAAGACACCGTAGCACGTCACAACAAGCAGTAACAATTGACACTGCATCAGTCACCACTACATCAACGCCCGAGTTGGATTGTAGTAAATGTTACGATTCAGTTAAGGGGTCCGGAGTGGTTAGCGTAGGCCAGGTATTTAATGCTTGCCACTCCCGTCTTGTCATTTTTCGCAAGCGCGCAATATTGCGCAAATATATTTGTGCTGGATCGGGGTAGCCTGCGATCGCTTGCTCGATGCTGTCTTCGCGCAATAGGTGCAGCATTGGAAATGGTGAGCGATTCGTATAGTGCGCCATATCATCCGGGTCATGCTCAGCAAACTCATACTGCGGATGAAAACTCGCGACTTGTATCACACCCACACAATCCAATTCCTCTAGCAATTGATCGACTTGCTGCAAAAAAGCGTTATAGCTCAAAAATTCAGTCAATGCTTGCGGATGAATCAATAGCGTAGTTTCAATATCCTGCGGATCTGCCGCAACCAAAGCAGCGATCGCTAATTGCAAGTCATGTAACAACGCTGCGCTTGATTGCGCAGCGCTCACCACATAATGCACACGTGCAGACTCCTCGACCCGTCGAGCAAACGGACACAATTGCAAGCCAATCACCACATCACGCAACCAGTGTTCGGTTTGCGCAATCACCTGTTGCACCCTTGGTCCTGCTGAAAAATTCAATTCATCACCCATCGACCAGCACCTCTGCCTTAAAACCACCGATATACTTCCGCATAAACTTCCAGACTCATCACTATATACAAACCCACCACATACAAACCAGATGCCCGAAAAGGGATGCCAGACAGCACACCATCATCATTTTAATCGCACTCACCCAAGCCCTGTGATCTAATCGACGATTTACACCCCCGTATACAGAAACTCTATGGCACTGAACGCAACCATTTTTAAAGTAGAGCTCACCATTACCGACATGGATCGCGCTTACTACGCCACACATCCACTCGTCTTAGCCAGACACCCCTCTGAAACCGATGAGCGCATGATGGTCAGACTTGTGGCTTTTGCCCGCCACGCCCAAGACAATTTAAGTTTTGGTCGCGGCCTCTCGGCTGAGGATGAAGCAGATATTGTGCTAACTGATTTAACCGGCGCGATTAGTCTATGGATAGAAATCGGCCTCCCAGACGAAAAAACCGTGCGCCGTGCCTGCGGTAAGGCTGACCAAGTCTATGTGTACGCCTACGGGGGACACACCGCCGAACGCTGGTGGCAACAGTCAGCAAGTGCACTGGCTAAACCGAGCAACCTCAGCGTGATCGCACTACCGGCTCAAAGCACACGCGAACTGGCCGCCCTCGCCCAGCGCAATATGCAAATTCAATGTACCATCCAAGATGGCACGATCTGGTTCACCGATGGCCACCAAACTGTTGAGATTACCCCTGCAATCCTACAAACGGCCCGCAAATATTAAGTCAAACTACCCACTCGACAACACTGTGTTAAGGGTAGAGGCGGTAGCGCACAAATACCTCTCACTATTTGGAAATAGATTGTTTTATCGGGCTTGCGCCGATTACAATGGCAACGCTTGTCAACCGTAGACGCTGTAGCAGTCCATGGAAGGGAATCGCTCCCGGTGGGGCGGCCGGACTTCAAACCCGGTAGGGGCCGCGAGCGGTCCTATGTGGGTTCGACTCCCACTCTCTTCCGCCAATCGTCGCATCACCAACATGCTCTAAATTCAAGCCATGTTGCTGACTCTAGCCCATATCACGAGCCGGTTTACACTACAATTAAAATAACTATTTTAAAAACAATTATTTCACCCCTTACTGCTTGACCCAAGGACTGATGAACTATTGGACTCATGAACTATTTGACTCATTCGCTTTGACTCATTAACCGAACAACCCAAGATCGCGAGGATACGCAATGTCACTAGCATTAGAATTAGCTCATAAAATCAAACAGTTAACCTATAAGTCACTACCCGCTGCCGCAGTGCAATGCGCCAAGGCCGGATTGCTCGACACCATTGGCGTGACCCTAGCTGGTGCCTCAGAAGATGCGACGCGTATTCTTCTCGGTGTGACCTCTGGTAGCGGTAGCGCTCAGGTCATGGGTCATAACCGTCGCGTGAGCGCACTTGATGCCGCAATGATTAATGGCACCGCCTCACACGCACTGGATTTTGATGATTGCAGTACCACCATGAATGGTCATCCTTCGGCACCCATCTTGTCTGCCATGTTCGCGCTCAGTGATGAAATTGGGGTTAGTGGTGAGGCCTTCATCGCCGCCTATGTGGCTGGCTTTGAAACAGCCTGTAAAATTTCTTTAGGCGTCAACCTCTATCAATACACCTTAGGCTGGCATCCCACCGGCACCTTAGGTGTATTCGGTAGCGCCGCTGCTTGCGCACACTTGCTCCAACTATCCCCCGAAAAAACCGCAACCGCACTATCGATTGCGGCCTCCTTCTCTAGCGGTATTAAATCTAACTTTGGCTCAATGACCAAGCCCTTGCATGTGGGTCATTCAGCGCGCAACGGATTATTTGCTGCGCTGATCGCGCGCGATGGCTTTACTGCAGGAGCAACCGCCTTTGAGCACAAGCAAGGCTACTTCGAAGTATTCAATGGCACAGGTAACTATCACGCCGATAAAATTTTAGCGACTTGGGCTGAGCCACTCGACATCCTCTATCCAGGCATTGCCTTTAAACAATATCCATGTTGCGCCAGCACGCACCCAGCGATTGACTGCATGCTTGATCTGGTGAAGCAACACCAACTCAAACCCGAGCAAGTAGCGCGCATTGACTCATGGACACATAAGCGCAGACTCGAACACACCAATCGCGCCAATCCACAATCAGCACTCGATGCAAAATTCAGTGTGCAATATGTGCTTGCACGTGCACTGATCAACCATGCGGTTAAAGTCGATCAGTTCGAAGGCATTGAGTGGCAAGATCCAGCCACCCGCGCGCTCATGACCAAAATTCATGTGGATACTTATACAACAGCACAGTTCCCGGTTGACAATCACTTTGGTGCAGAAGTCAAAGTCACCCTCACCGATGGGCGCGTTGTCAGCACCAAGGTAGATCAAACGCTAGGCCGCGCTGCCGGCCAACCACTACCCGATGCCCAACTCAAAACCAAATTTGAGCTTTGTGCAGAACGTGTGTTTGACGCTGCAGCTTCAGCCCGTTTATATGCGCAGATACACCAGTTTGAACAGTTAAAAGATGTGCGTAGCGTCACCGCACTGACTGCAAGCACACCACAAGCGCATGCGGTAGCGGTAGCGGCATAAGGTAACCCCTGCTGAGGGGTATATTCCCTCTCTTTTATACCCTTTCTTTTATCTCCCCTCTTTTTTCTCTTAACCCCCGTGAGTAGATGATGAGCGAATTTGAGTTTGCAGTCACCCGCGATGCCGGCGTTGCCCGTATCGACTTGAATCGCCCCGATCAAGGCAATACATTAACACGCGCAATGATGGTGCAATTGGCTGCCACGTTGCGTCTGCTCGGTAACGATTCGACAATCAATGTCGTAGCCTTGGAGGGTCGTGGTGCAGCATTTTGTCGTGGTCGTGATGGCACCGGTGAGTCGCGAACCGGCATGACGCCTTATGAGATTCGCGTCAACATGATGGGAGCAGTGCTCGACGTCTATCAAGCAATTGCTGATTTGCCAGTACCCGTAGTAGCACTGGTACACGCTGATGCGCTAGGCTTTGGCGCAGCGACTGCAGTTGGTTGCGATATCACTCTCACGTCTAGCAATGCCCGCTTTGCCTTTCCTGAAATTGAGCACGACATCCCGCCCACCATGGCGATGTGTGCGGCACAAGGCAAGATTCAAGCAAAAGCACTGACCTACTTAATCTACTCCGCTGAGTCGATCAGCGCCCAAGAAGCCGTGACCTTAGGACTTGCCAGCAAAGTCATTGCCGAAGAACATTTTGCAGTGGAAGCTCGCGCGTTTCTCACCACCTTGGCTAGTCGCCCACGCTTAGTGCTAGAAACTATCAAACGCTATCAGGCAAAGGCTGCACACTTAAGCCCCGAAATGGCTTCTGAATATGCCGGCACCCTACTCGCACTGGTACGGACATAACCCAAAACACTCGCCACTCACAAACACTACTCATACAGACTACCCCCTGTACCGGGCAATTTGATCGATTAAATTTGTTTTTCAGTCTCGTGAAGACCTACCGCCAACAATAGGCCGAAAGAAGTTACTCGCTTTATCAAGACAGATGTGCATAGAATGACTATAACTATGATTAATAGCGCTCATATAGACACTCTTGGAGATCCGTACACAGGAAGCAGTTCTCCACATCAGATTTGCTTTCGCGCTCAATTGGCGACCCCAAGCCATTGCCACCTATTGCGTCGCTGAAACCACCCGCAGCTCCAGGCTACACTGCACTTCACCACGCCTATTTAACACCGCCACAAGCAACAATTCACCTCGAAATAATTGCGTCTTAACTGTCCTAGACATTGAGAAAATTATGACGCTTAACTTATGGTTTTAAGAATGGCATTTACAAAATAAGCCATTTAGCGAATTTTAATATATCTTTGATGATTCTAGAATAATGATACTAAAAACTATGCATTAATTTATTAATAA
>CAISJL010000164.1 GCA_903885665.1 uncultured beta proteobacterium
CATAGCGCTCTGGGTTACCGACCACCTGCGCCTCAAAGTAAAGTTCCTAATCTCATCCATAATCAACCAGCCATGTTTCAATGATAAGATATGCACACTCTCTTTACCCGTGGCACTAAACTAACATCAGTTCAGTTGATATCTATAAAGATCAAAAGTTTGCATAAGTCCTCGACAATAAATAATTTTTAGAAGCGGTATTAAGCACTACTTTACAATTGGGAACTCGTTTAATATTTAAATTTATTATCTAGGCGGTCATCTTCGAAAAATATTGTGTATTAAAAAATTAAAATAATGGCTTCAAATTAAATAGCATTTCCGCCATGCATTTAATAAACTTAACAGATAATTATTATTGATTTCCAAACTACAAATCAATAACTTATCGTTAGCCCTTGAAATACTTTTTATAATTTCAGTATCTCTGAAATCATTAAATCATTTTTATAATTATTCTGAATAAAATTTTAGTATTTATCTAATACTAATACTTAGATGGTGGCGTAATATTCTGGGTTTTATTAATGCGCCACTACGTATTCAGTAATGCATTGGGGTTTTACTCAAAAAAATAAACCCTGATGACTGCGGTGATTGACTGACCCGATCAGCAATGATCAATACACTGCTTCGTTTGATGGGGGGGCGTTTTCACGCCCTTAATCCTATACGCTATTAACGATCAATAGTTCAACATGAAAGATCAAAAAATTAAAAATTAAAAATTAAAAAATCAACTATCTATATTAACTACTTTATTAAGCACTCTATTAAAAATGATTTTCAATCATCATCTCTGATTGTGTAATAAATCCAGATTTGGGCCAGGCTGGTTTAATGCCTTTACCAATTACAATCATTGCACCAATAGCATAGTCTGTTGGCAGGCGGACCAATTGGGCCACTTTGTCAAAATCAAACCCAACCATCGGACATGAGTCATAGCCCATCGCTTTTGCCGAGAGCATTAATGTTTGCAGCATAATGCCCGCAGAGCGCATGGCTTCATCTCTTTGCAGCTGCTCTTTACCCGAGTAAAACGGATGAATCCATGGCACTACAATATCTTGGGCTTCTTTCGGTGCGTTCACCCAATATCGGGCGGGGTCTTTCTCCCACGCTTTAATATCTACCGCCAACACAAATAACACCGATGCCTCGGTGACCTGCGCTTGATTGAATGCCGCTTCACGCAGCTGGGCTCTGAGCGCTTTATCTGTGACATTCACTAAACGCCAGTGCTGGATATTGAATGATGAGGGGGCCTGCATTGCCAGATCTAGTAACAGCTCCATTTCAGCTGTAGTCAGATGATGATTAGGGTCGAAATGTTTCACTGCTCTGCGCTGACGTATTGCATCTAATGTGTTCATGTATATTTACCTATTGTGTTGATGGATTGCTGGATTGTTGGATTGTTGGATTGTTGAATTATTGAATTATTGAATTGGTACATTGATGCGTTGATCCATTAGTACATTGGTGCATGGCGCATCGGATTGTTGATCCCACTGGCATTATAAACCCTTGACGCAATCATGTTTGTAATCTGGCTCGCATCGCTACATAGCGCATCTACACATCCACCGACGACATGCACTCACCACATCTACATCTACAGGCAACAGGTCTGGGCTAACTAGCAGATGTTTGATTGAACATTATTTTTTATTCTTTTAATAATTTTAATAACACCGGATAGGCATCAAAGATTCTATCTGCCTTTTCTATTTCACGCACTACACTCGCAAAGGTCTTAATATCGTGCGGGCTATAGATATACATCGCGCAAGTGAGATATTCTTTACTCAAGGACACCTGGATTGATGTGTCATTATTGATTTGATTGATGATTTTTAATAGTTCGTATTCATCTTTTTCGCTCATTAGGTTTTTTTTGTTAAAAAACCGACTAATCGCTAAGCGCCCCGAATTTTTTTGTAACACAATTTTGTTGGATCCATTTCTGCCAACAATGATTGATGCATTTTTTTCAAAATCATCAATATCATAGCCCATTGCTTTGAGCTGAATCACCTCCGAGCTGATTAGAGAAAATTGCTGCGCAAAACTGACATGGCTACATAGCCACAATAAGCAGGCGATCCACTGGTAATAGTTCTTCATATTTAATTTCATTCTGAAAAATTTTAACATTTACTCTACAAACAGATCTCTACAGCAAGCACCTTCTCAAACGCAAGCACGTAGTTCACCACGCTTCATTCAGCTGAATACTGCACCGCTTTAGGTGCCGTCGTTTACAAAATCAAGCTACCGCCTTCCACGCATGTCGGTCGCCTTAAGCGACGCTGCCCTACCATTACAGAAAGCCCCGCTCCAACATCATGAGTACCTAACCAATTAATTTCCGGCATTCAGCCCTTACTCTAGTCTCATCACCCGCACAGCATTCTTGTAAGCAACGAGTTCAATCGTTGCTGGCTGTAGTGCGCTCAACAAACCTTCTCGGATTTCTTTGATATTTTTTTCAAAATCAATCTTGGGGTTGTATGTGTCTGTACCTACCATAAATCGCGTGGGGAACTCTTCAATTAACTGCACCCATTCCTCTTTAACAAAGTTTTCGCCGTACACCACCCACAGCTTTGCGCGTTCTGAATCTGGGTTCATGAAATGGGATCTAGATCTAGCAGACATTTCGCAAAACATGTTGGAATAACTCTCTAGCAAGTTTTTAATGCGATTAACATCGCTTGAAAACATACAGTGCGACAGAATGATAGAAGTATTTTTAAATTTTGTAGATAGTGATTTTAATTCATCCACAGAATCTGGATCGTCTTCGGAATGTATTTGAACAAAGCCCTTGTGCTGATCAGCAATAGTGAACATTGCTTCTATAGGCGCCGAATTAATCTTCACTTTTCTTCTGAAAGACACATTGGGGTTTGAAATCTTATTATTCAGTATTAACTCACCAAAACCTTTAACTTTACCATTCGCAAATAAGTGTTCGGCATTGGCTAACAATTCCTTGTATGTTTTGACATTCATGTCTATCAGGCCTGCAGCACCATACTGATCGAATATGCTACCCAATTCAACCTGACCTATGGTTGGAATATATTGATTTTTCAGTAGGTCTAAATAAGACATGGTGTCATAGGGGCCAAAAGGTGCACCCACCGCGCCTGACCACTTTACGTTGCTCTTCTCCATTTGCTTTTTTAACAGTTCAGGAGAAACCCATCTTTGTACATGCCGGTGTACATCTGCAATCGGCACCTCTTGCGCTAGTTTTTTTGAATGCTCAATATCTTGAGAACATACTGGAAAACTAATTACCATTACACTTAATAAAATATATTTCCTGATCAACACTGTAGATCACTCCTTTGTGAGGAATTTAAGTGCGTGCATTAACGGGTCACTTGGATGCTGTTTTATTTTATCTATGGCCATTTTTTGAACCTCTTTTGCTATTGGTTCATTTTTGAATTCACTTACACTCAGCATGCTAGTCCAGACCTCTGTATTTTGAGGGGCAATCTTAAAGGCTTTAGTGAGGTAATTTAATGCTTGTTCTTTACGATTTAGCGTAATCAATAAATTGGCGTAATGAACCAGCAAATTAATATTTTCTGGAAATTTAACTAACCCTTTATTGTATGCTTCATCGGCAAAGTCTGTAGGTTTTCTTATGGCTGGATCGCATAATCTTCTTATGAGTCAAATTCGATTTGATGTCGATCCAAGCCTTACATTGATTCTGTGCACGCCCCCTATATATTTAATTCGCCGTCATTCCTGTTGCAGTGACCACTTCTGCCCATTTTGCGACTTCTTTTTTGACGAACGCTGCAAATTCAGGGGCAGCAAGGGTTGAAGGTTCTGCACCTTGGGCTTGTAAGCGCCGCAACATCTCAGGTTGACGAATAACCCGAATCGCCTCAGTGCCTAGTTTTTGCACAATAGCTGGCGGGGTGCCGGCCGGCACAAACATCCCCAACCAGTTCAGCATTTCATAACCAGCAAGTCCGCCCTCGGCAATGGTGGGCAAATCTGGCAAGCCAGTAGCGCGTTGACCCGAGGTGACTGCGAGCGCACGCAACTTACCGCTACTCAAGTGCGGCACCGTCGCTGCAGCCGTGCCAAAACTCACAGTGACTTCTCCGGTAATCAAGGCCACTAGCGATGGGCCCCCGCCTTTATAGGGGATATGCACAAACTTCACATGCCCTAAATGCTCGAACAACACCGCCGCTAAGTGAGTGGATGTCCCAGCGCCAGCAGAACCATAAGTGAGTTGGTTAGGTTTGGTTCGCGCTAAATTAAGTAAGTCTTTGACTTGCCGCACCGGTAGCGACGGATGCACAGCTAAGATGCTCGGTGCATCCACTAAACGCGCCACCGGCACAAAATCGCGTAACACATGAAACGGCAGCTTGGGATAGAGGCTTTGGTTCACACCATGCGTACCAGCACTACCAATCACCACGGTGTAGCCATCAGCAGGCGCACGCGCCACAATTTCCGAGCCGACAACGCCGCCTGCACCTGCACGGTTATCCACAATCACTTGCTGACCCAAGGCAGTCCCCAAGGGACCGGCCAGCAGGCGGCCAGTAAAATCTATAAATCCGCCGGGGGCAAACGGCACAACTAAACGTATCGCGCGCACCGGATAGTTCTCAGCCGCCACCACTAAGCCATTGGCACATAACAGAAAAACGCCCAGCACCCCGAGCAACCCCGTTCGCAAATACCGTTGATTCAAGATCATAGCCTGTGTTCCTTAACTCAATAAATCGCTCGAGCCTATCAGATTAGGCTGCAGCCGTCATCGCATCACGGTGCTGCCATTTTTAATCGGTCGCACAATCTCCTATACTGTGGGCTGTTTTGCAGTCGATGATCACCCGCGAAGTGTGGTGAGGTCATCACCCAGCCCTGCGCTGGACTATATGTATCCTCTTGATGTTTTTAATATAAATATTCGATGTTTGCTGCACGTTAGTTTTGTCTTCGGTTTTTATCCATCATTGATTACTCTCGCTACAGGATTCTCCACCATGTCTACTGTTACCCCTGCACTACGCGCCGAATTTGCACCCACTGGCACTCTTCGTGTCGGCCTTAACATGAGCAATTTTTTGCTCACCCGCACCGATGCCGCTACCGGTAAACCAGCCGGTGTAGCACACGATCTGGGTGTTGAGCTCGCCCGCCGCTTAGGTCTGCCGGTTGAATTTGTGCCGCACCCAAATCCGGGCGTGCTCGCTGATGCTGCAAACAAAAATATCTGGGACGTGGGTTTTCTGGGGGCCGAGCCACAACGCGCCAACGAAATCGACTTTACCGCGGCTTATGTTGAGATCGACTCCACCTACTTGGTGCCTGCCGCGTCTACGCTCAACGACGTCAACGCAGTGGATCGTCCGGGTGTGCGGATTATGGTGCCCGCGCGCGCCGCCTACGCACTCTATCTAGAGCGCAGTATTCAGCAAGCGACCTTGGTGGACGTGGCTGGTGCCGACGCTGCTTTTGACCGCTTTGTCAAAGACGGCTTCGACGCGCTTGCCGGTTTGCGCCCGCGTTTGGTCACCGACCAAGCCAAATTGCCAGGCTCGCGCATTCTTGAAGGACGCTTCACCGCCGTTCAGCAAGCCGCTGGTGTGCCAAAGGGTCGCACCCAAGCCGCCCAGTACCTGGGTGCATTTATCGAGGACGTAAAAGCATCGGGGTTTGTGGCTGACGCTATTCATAATAACCAAGTGGTGGGCTTAACGATTGCCGCAGCCGCCTAAACACTAAAATACATTAAATTGTTGATTATTAATATAATTTTTTGAGTGTTTAGGTCTGGCCGTTAAAAAGCCTAAACCCTTATAGGTGGCTTTTTAACGGTATAGCGGGAAATATGCAACTGAACAGAAGCCCTGAAATAACCCTTTGACGATGTGCGTCTCAGGCCATCATTCACCGAAATTTCGCATTAATACAGCCCAACAGCCTGATGTCGACAAATGGCATTAATAGCGACACATAATCCAGTCATGCCGTTGGCAGCGACATCTATTTAAAACGTGTCGCTCATGTCGCGACAACATCAGAATATATTGATAAAAATCACTGTTAAGCCATTAGGAATGCCACGATGTCATGCCCCGTCGGTAAATCACACAATAGCCTGCCGACATTACCTCCCGCACAGAACCTTGAGAGCAGAGCTGCTCTAAATGCAGGACAACAACTGAGGGAATGCCGCATTGAGCTTACTTTCAAGGCGCTTGATTAGCGCATCGTTTCCCAGTGACGCTGCCACTGGGGACTTAACTTAGGCTCCCCATCGAATGTTAGTGTCGCCTGACGAGGCGATGCACCAAACGCTTGCACTCTTTTTAATATTGCTTCTGCATAAGGCTCACTAACCATACGCAGCACATTGCCACTGTTATAGCCCCGTAGGGCTGCGCGTACGGCTTCAGTGCCAGAGAACTTCTGCTCAAGCGCCTGATACCAAAACTTTAATAACACGCGCTGGCCCGCTTGCAAGTTGGTGCAGGGGTCAAATGCCTGCTCCCAACTCAAACTCATGCGTTCAACATTTGAGGAGTGAATTTGAGCTAATCCCACTGAGAATCGCAGGCCTTGGGATTGCATTTTTTGCGCCATTTCTACTGCTTCTTTTAGAGACTGCGGCTGCCGTGCAAGTGGTTGCATACCGGAATCAGGCCCGATAGCCCATGGCTGAAAACCTGACTCCTGTTTTACAAGTGCAAAAATCAACGATGGCGGTTTATTTGCCACGTCACCGCTAGTCGCGGTAGCCCAAATCAATCGTTTCTACAGTAAGCAAATCCATTGGGTATTTACGTTGAAAATACCTCTTCAATGCGGGTTATTCCCGATGTGGGTATAAAACGCATTTTTGTTCGTCCTATTTTTAGCAGTCGCGATCAAGGGCAACTGGCCGTTTTGTTCGATGAAACTAAACAAAGATACTAATCTCATCTTGCCTAGCTAGGTATTTTTATGTATTCAACGATTGAGTCAGGCATATCATCCACCCACTGCTGATTGATTTTAGTTGCTATGCATGAGCACTTCACTAAGTCTGTGGAGCACTTGGCATGGAGATCTCTTGTTTAGTCAATAAATCTCCGTAAGCCCGATCACGCATTGGAGGTTTTCTTGCTTCATTCAGCGTTCAATGCGCTTATCGTTAATACTAACCACCATGTCCTGCTGTTTACACTACACTGGGGCGCGCCAATATGTGCAATTGCCCATGGCATGGGTTTATCCATAATATTGCTTTTACTGCCACTACATCCCTTCATCACTTAGGTGTTATTGATCGACACTCGCCAATGTATGCGATCTTGATCCGGCGGATAATCACCCGCAGCCTTATGATACGAACAACGGTTATCCCAAATCACCACATCGCCCTTGCGCCATTGGTGGCGGTATTGATTGGGAGGATCAGCCATCATTGCGCTCAAAGCTTCAATCACTGCATCACTTTCTGGCGCTGACAAACCATCAATGCTAATAATTTTACGTTGGTCAAAATAGAGCAAGGTTCTGCCCGTCTCTGGGTGCACTTGAATCAAACGATGGCACGCTGGTTTGCGATGACGGTCAGCCGGATCGAGTAGTGCATTATCTTTAATCCGACCGCCGTAGACAAACTGTCCGGTCTTATCCGCCAATAATTGTTTGAGGCTATCGTCTAGTGCTTCATAGGCTGAATAAGCGCTCGAGAAAAACGTATCACCACCCACGGTTGGTATTGCGAGGGCATACAGTTGCGTGGCCTTAAATGGCACTGCTTCATACGAGCCATCAGTATGAAATCCTTCTGCACCGCGCCGATAGATATCGTTATTTAATGAACCGTCGGCGCGAAATTTATTCACTCCCAGCACGGTAATCTCTGGGCAATCAGGATGCCGCGTGCTCTTTGAAGGGTGTGGGGTCAAAGCGCCGAAGCGCTGGCTGTAGCGTAAGTAGTCAGTCAGTTGCAAGCGCTGATCACGCACCACTAACACATTGCAATCGAGCCACGCTTGATAGATCACAGCAAAATCTTGATCACTGAACTGTCTGACATCTACCCCAACGACCTCAGCACCTAGAGTGCCTAATTTAGATATATGCATTCCAACACGCTCCTCGCTACTGGTTCCTTGCAACTGCTATTAAATTTTTTATAAGCAATTGAAAATCAAGATTTTTTATTCAGGCTGAATACCTGCCAACTTCACCACCTTACCCCAACGGTCGATCTCCGCCGCCACCATTGCTTTAAAGATGGGCGGTTGGTTTGGCGCAATCTCCAAAGCCATGGCATTAAAGCGCTCGCGCAACTCCGGTTGCGCTAATGCCTGATGGGTGTATTGCACCAAGCGCGTGAGTAGTGGCGCGGGTAGCGCAGGTGGCCCCATTACTCCAAACCAATTGGCTACAATCACTTCTTTAACCCCTAACTCTACAAACGTCGGCACCTCCGGTAATACACTGGCGCGCTGCTCTGCCGCCACTGCCAACACCCGTAGTCGCCCTGCCGCAACATGACCCACTGTCGTCGGCAGGCTTGGAAATGCGGCTTGCACTTGCGCGCCAATCAAACCGGTGACTGCAAGCCCAATGCTTTTATAAGGCACACCGACTACATCCAGTTGCAGCGATTTTTTAAACAACTCTCCGGTTAAATGGGTGATGGAACCACTGCCGCCATTACCGTAATTGAGGCGCCCGGGTTGCGCCCGCACTAAAGATATAAACGCCGCCAAATCTCGCGCAGTCTGTGGTTGCACAGCTAGCACCATCGGCGTGCGTCCGACCATCGAGATAAAACTAAAATCACGGATCGGATCATAGGGAATGTTGCGCAATACATGCACGTTAATCGAATGTACTGCATCGCCCAACATCAAGGTGTAGCCATCTGGTACAGCACGCGCAGTCAGGCTGCGGCCAATAATACTCGAGGCACCGGCACGATTATCAATCACGACACTCTGCCCCAGCTGGGCTACCATCATCTGCGCTAAGACCCGCGCGATTGCGTCGGAGGAGCCGCCTGGTGCATAAGGTACAATTAATCGAATGGGGCGCTCTGGATAAACCGCCAGCACCACACTCGACAAGCACATCAACAACAAAGCGCGCACTATGTTGCGCATACCGACAATTTGCATTTCTCCTCCAGCAACCACATGAGCAACGTCAAGCTGTACAGGCGCAGTCATTGACTGCACCTGCCGCCTTATTCAATTGTTTGCTTGAACACTATTTGATTTAATTACAAAGTGGCTTGGGTCACAAACTTCGATACCAAGTATGGGTCCATCGCTTCAGTGCCGCCCTCAGAACCATAACCGGAATCTTTCACACCACCAAATGGCACTTCAGGCAAGGCCAAGCCCAAGTGATTAATGGTCATCATGCCGGTTTCTACTTGTGCTGCAACTGCAGTGGCCGTTTGTGCTGAACGCGTCCAGGCATAAGCCGCCAAACCATACGGCAGACGGTTTGCTTCAGTCACTGCTTCATCAAAGGTTTTAAAGGGATTGATAATCGCCATCGGTCCGAAGGGCTCACCGTTCATGGCTTGGGCAGTGTTCTCCAACTCGGTGATCACTGTGGGTTCGAAGAAATTACCTTTCTCGCCAATCGGGTAACCACCCGTAACTACGTGACCGCCGTGCTTGCGTGCGTCCTCAACCATAGTAGTCATGGCTTGCTGTCGACGGGGGTTAGCGAGCGTGGACATTTTAGTGTCTGGATCCATACCATCACCTACTTTCACCGCCTGCACATTGGCGACAAATTGATCCACAAACTGCTGATAGACGCCTTCTTGCACTAAGAATCGGGTGGGTGAAATACAAACCTGACCCGCATTACGTAATTTCATAAACGACATCGTTTTAGCAGCGGCGGTAATGTCTGCATCATCAAAAATTAACACGGGGGCATGACCACCGAGCTCCATGGTTGCCCGCTTCATGTGCAAGCCTGCCAGCCCAGCTAATTGTTTACCTATCGGTGTAGATCCGGTGAATGAAATTTTACGAATCACTGGATGCGGAATCAAATAACTAGAGATTGTTGCAGGATCACCATAAACCAAATTCAATACGCCTGCTGGCACACCAGCATCGGCAAATACGCGCACTAACTCTGCCGGTGAGGCGGGCGTCTCTTCGGCTGCTTTGATAATCACCGAGCAACCGGTAGAGAGGGCTGCTGAGATTTTACGAACCGCTTGATTGATCGGAAAATTCCAAGGTGTAAAGGCTGCCACTGGGCCTACGGGCTCTTTAACTACTAATTGATTGACGCCAGGCATCCGCGCTGGAATCACTCTTCCATAGGTGCGCTTACCTTCTTCGGCAAACCATTCGATCGTATCCGCACCGCCCATCACCTCCATCTTGGCTTCCATCAAGGGCTTGCCTTGTTCTTGGGTGAGTAATTGTGCAATCGATTCCGCGCGCTCGCGCAATAATTGCGCCGCCTTACGCAACACTTTAGAGCGATCAAACGCCGACACTTGACGCCAGACCTTGAAACCAGCCTCAGCCGCCTCTAGGGCGCGATCTAAATCCGCCTGCTCAGCAAACGCCACAGTGCCTATGGTTTGATGCGTGGCGGGATTCACCACAGGAATTGTTCGCCCAGAGAGCGCTGCACACCACTGACCATTGATAAAAAGTTGTACGTTGGGATACATAGTGTCAATCCTTGCTGTCATGTGAAATTAAAATGATGATTCGAAACCATTGAACTATTCAATAAACATCGCGTATCGAAAACGGATCGAATAGTTCATGAATAATTCAAGAATACTGCAATAAAATTCAACGCATACCGAGACAATACCGAAGAATAGACGACTTTGTCGCTGAACGCATAATCGGCATGATTGAGTTCTTTATTTGGACTCGACAAACAAGGCCAGTGCGCCACTCCAAAACCGTTCATTGCCCTCAAAACTGCTTTATATCAAACACAACTGCGTGTACCCTTCGGTCTGTCGTGACAGAGACGATACCTGCACGGATTGAACTGCAACAAGCTACCCGCTTAACGATTCAACCCTTTTTACAAAGATACCGTTATGCCTCTCAAAATACGTCGCCTCTCCAATGCCTTAGGTGCTGAAATTTGCGATATCAATATCGCGCAACCCATGAGTGAGTCCACATTCGGAGAGATCCACCAGATTTTTCTAGAATATGGCATCTTGTTGTTTCGCAATCAGCACATCAGCCGCGAGCAACATATTGCATTTAGCCGGCATTTTGGTGAACTGGATCGCCATGAGTCACTACCCCGCGATCGCCATCCCGATTATCCTGAATTATTGCTGGTGACCAATCGCCCCAATCCAGATGGCTCACCCTCAGACTCGCGCTATACCGGCAGGCTCTGGCATAGCGACTTATCCTATACCACCCAACCCGCATTAGGCTCCTTGCTCCGTTGTTTTAACTTACCCGAAGTGGGGGGTGACACTCTGTTTTGCAACATGAGTATGGCCTATGCGGCCTTGTCTACTGGCATGAAAACACTAATCGCCGATCTGCATGGTATTCATTTATCTGGCACCCGTAAAATCAACAACGCCGAGACCGGCACTGCACGTGCAGCAGAAGTGATGCGACTCAATCCGCCAATCGCCCAACCCCTGGTTCGCGTTCACCCTGAAACAGGACGCAAAGCCCTCTACCTCGGGCAAAAGGTCAAACGCTTTGATGGCCTCACCGAAGCCGAGAGCAAGCCCTTAATTGACTATCTCAATCAATATGCAACTCAGCCCGAATTCGTCTACCGACATCAATGGCGCGAGAACGACTTGTTGGTGTGGGATAACCGCTGCACCATGCATCAGGCGTTAGGCGATTTTGATGAAGCACAGTTACGCCATCTCGAACGCACCACGGTCATGGGCACAGCGTCTGGCTATATTGTGGCAAACCCATAACCATTCGCATCAGAGTGTAAATTCGCTAACTTATTGATTTTATTTAATAAATTATAATCGCGACCGTATCGTCGCTGGAGACATTTATGTATTGGCAACGCCCCCAAGCCCTTGTTCGCACTCTAATTGGTATCGCGCTGTGCAGCGTGTTTAGTTTTTTCGCGCATGCCGAATACCCCGATCGCCCTATCCGCATTCTTGTCCCCTTCACCCCAGGCGGTTCAACCGATATCTTAGCCCGCATGATCGGTCAAAAACTCACTGAGGCTTGGGGTCAACAAGTGATCGCTGACAACCGCCCTGGCGCCAATGGTGTAGTGGCCGCTGAGCTCACCGCCAAAAGTAATCCTGACGGACATACCTTAATGTTTGTAGCGATCGGCCATGCAATCAACCCCATACTGATCAAAACGTTACCCTACGATCCAGACAAAGCTTTTAGCGCAGTGAGCTTAACCGCTGTATTGCCACAAATTCTAGCCGTTCATCCTGCTGTCAAAGCCTCGACCTTGCGCGAACTATTAAGCTTGGCTAAGGGACCAAAGCCCGTCAATTACGCCACCGGTGGTATTGGTTCTTCGCAACATCTAGCCACTGAGTTACTCAATTACATGGCTAAAATTAAAATGAACCATGTGCCCTACAAAGGTGGCAATCAAGGATTGTTGGATGTGACTGCAGGTCATGTGGATTTAATTATTACCACTGCACTCACCGTACTTCCTCACGCCAAAACAGGTCGCATTCGCGCACTGGCCGCAAGCACCAGCAAACGCCTAGAGGTCATGCCGGAGTTGCCAACCATGGCAGAGGCCGGTGTTGCTGGCTATGAGTCGGTGGCTTGGTATGGCTTGGTCGCCCCTGCAGGACTCCCCCCTAAAGTGCTAGAAAAAATTGCCACCGAAACCGTCAAAGCCACTCGCTCTAACGACATGCAAGCAGCCTTGATTAAGCAAGGTGCAATCCCTATTGGCAACACACCACGTGAATTTACGCAATTCATCAAAGCCGAGACCACTAAATACACCAAAGTGATTCGGGAAGCCGGGATTAAACCGGAGTAGTCGGTGCTGGAATAGTCGGCACTACAGTGGCCGATACCGCAGCCGATGGCGGCACGTGCTTTTGGATAAAGTGCAGACAAGCCGCCACACAAGCTGCAGCGTCACTGACTGCAACATGGTAAGAATGACCCGGTAACACCAGCAACTCGGAGTTTGGAATCTGCACTTGCCACTGTCGCGTCAACGCCACACTACCCAAGCCGCTCTCCTCAGTAGTGATCACCAAGGTGGGGCATTGTATTCGCGGCAAGTCCGCGCGAATATCCGCATAGTTAATGCCTAAATTAAATCCAACCAAAGACGATACTGGGGCACGACCCATGTATTGCGTCCACCACTGCACGCCCTGTTCTGGAAAGTGCGCACCCAAGCGTCCGCCCATGGTGCGCTCCGCCCAGTGCGCAGCGCCTAAAGTTTCAAACTCTTCGATTAATGCTGGCACTAACTCCACGCCTGGCCGCAATGCCTGCGGCGTGCCCAATACTGTGAGCGTCAATATCCGCTCTGGCCGCCGCGCCGCAAACGCGCGTGCAATCGTGCCGCCAATTTTTGCGGCTACCAGATGCGCCCGATCAATCCCTAAATGATCCAGCAGACGACAATAGTCATCAATTAATTGATCTAAGTGCCACTCGTAATCACGTGCCATTGCCGTAGATTGGCCAAAGCCACGCATATCGGGACGCAACACTTGAAAGTGTGTAGCGAGTGTAGGCACCCAAGCAAACCACGCCAGACCACTCTCGGCATTCCCATGAAGCATTAATACCGTCTGTGGCTTCTGCCAAGGCGGGGTAAATTGGTCCACTTGATAATAGAGCTCGCAGTCATCTAGCGATAAGTAAGGCATGGCGCGATTTCCGTTCGGTATTTTTAATTCGTTCTAATTCGCTTTAATCTGTGCTTTGGCAATCACCTTAGCCCACTTATCGTAATCTGCTTTGTGATAGGCAGCTAAGGCTGCGGGGGTGCCACCACTCGGCGCTGCGCCATCGCTGGCCAGCGCGCGCCGCATTTCTTCGGTGATTAGTGCTTTATTCGTGACGGTATTGATACGCTCGACCACCACCGATGAAATCCCTAGTGGACCATACAAGCCCCACCACTGGCTCGATTCAAAATCAGATAGTGCGCTTTCTGCAACCGTAGGTAACTCGGGGGCAATTGCCATGCGTTTAGCGCTGGTTACAGCTAATGCCCGCAAACGACCACTACGCATTTGAGCAGATACGCTGGGAAAGGCTGCAAACAACAAAGAAACATTACCCGCCATCGTATCTATGGTTGCTGGTGCCGCACCCTTGTATGGCACATGCCACAACTTCACCTCAGCGCGTTGCGCAAACAGCTCACCGGTTAAATGACTCAAGGTGCCCACGCCGTTAGACGCATAGGCCAACACGCCGGGTTTCGCTTTGGCTAAGGTAATCAAGGCTTTAACATGCTGCGCAGGGACTGAAGGGTGTACGACTAATACATTCGGAGCATGGCCGATTTGAACAATCGGCGTAAAACTACGCATGACATCGTAGCTGGCTTTGACGCCTAAATGGGGGTTAATGGATAACACACTCGATGAAGCAAATAGTAAGTGGTATCCATCTGTAGGTGAGCGCGCGATGTTCTCGCCGCCAATGACACCACCAGCGCCACCACGGTTATCCACAATAATGGTTTGACCTAGACCTTCAGTCAGCCGCGTTGTCACATGGCGTGCCACAATATCGGCTGCACCACCCGCGGGGAAAGGCACTACCACTCGAATTGGCTTATCGGGGTAAGACTGTGCCAAGGCCGCATGGTCACAAACCCCCATCACCAGCGCTATCAGCATCACACCACTTTGGATCTTTGCACGCATTGCGATCATTCCTTTACTACGGTTCCATCACTCAGCTCATGCCAATCAAGATATTGATTGAATCACCCTAAAAACACTAAGTTATTGAATAATTTGATTAATTAAAGCTACATTGATACATCTGATATTTTAAATCTGGGCTCTACGCACCCACTCAAAGTCCCATACACAATTCAGGTTCACCACTTACCACCCATCACTCATCACTTAACACTTACCCGTAAAACTCACACTTAAAATTCATGTTTAGCTTACCCCGCTATTGTAGAGCTTCACAACGGGGGTGCGCAGATAAAAATCTCCTTGTTGTTTCGCAATGCCTGATTCGGATATTCAACGCTTATGATAGTTAACTCTTGCGATACTTAACTCTTGCGATACCTAACTCTCCTGTAATCACTAGAACAGTCACAGCAATTCAATATAAACTGGGTACAATCGTTGATGACCGATAAACGCCTATGACCATCCGCGCTGTATAGAACCACCATTAGCACATTATCGCGATGATCTACATTCACTCTACCGCTTGGGTTCAAGATGAAGTCACCAAAACACACACAACCACACATTGCTATTCGTGGTGCTCGTCAAAATAATTTACAAAATTTATCCCTCGATATCCCACTGCACGAATTAATTGTAGTCACTGGGGTATCTGGTAGCGGTAAATCATCGTTGGTATTTGATACGCTCTACGCTGAAGGGCAACGCCGCTACGTCGAGACATTTTCACCCTATGCGCGGCAATTCCTAGACCGTCAAGACAAACCCCAAGTCGACTCTATTGACGGTGTTCTTCCAGCAATCGCTATCGACCAAGTCAATCCGGTGCGCAACTCACGCTCTACCGTGGGTACCATGACTGAATTGAATGATCATCTCAAACTATTGTTTGCCCGCGTGGGCAAACTTTATTGTCGTGGCTGTGGCCAACATGTACAAGCCGATACCGTAGATCACATCGCCAGCGATATTCAACAACGCGCCAGCAAGCTCACCGATCCACGCTTAATCATCGCCTTCCCGGTGCCAGTACCTGCCAATTTCCAAACAAGCGAAGTCCAAGCAGCACTGCAAGCCCAGGGCTATAGCCGATTTTTACATCAGTCTGATACCCAATTCGAAGTCATTCAAGATCGACTGCGCCTGAGTAATACTGAGCCTAGTCGACTATCCGACGCACTAGAGGCTGCACTACGCGTCGGCCAAGGACGCGTCAACATTCATCTCGATGAACCACCCACTGCTATTTGGCGCTACTCCACAACGCTACATTGCGCTCATTGCAATATTGACTACAACACTCCAAGTCCCAGCCTGTTCTCCTTCAACTCTCCAGTCGGTGCTTGCGAAGCCTGTCGAGGCTTTGGTCGGGTCATTGGCGTTGATTACGGTCTAGTGATTCCAGACCCTAAAAAATCTCTGCGAGATGGCGCTATCAAAATTTGGCAAACTGCGTCTTATGCCGAATCACAACAAGACTTACTAACCTACGCCCGCCGCCGCAGCATACCCATTGCTAAACCATGGCAAGAGCTGAGCAAAGATGAACAACAATGGATTCTCATGGGCGACCCCGCTTGGCAGAATTGGCGCGAATCATGGCCTGGGCACTGGTATGGTGTGGCGAACTTCTTTAAGTGGTTGGAAACCAAATCGTACAAAATGCATGTGCGGGTACTATTGTCAAAATATCGCGCTTACACGCCCTGCCCGACTTGCGCGAGCGCTCGCCTGAAAACAGAAGCCTTATTGTGGCGCATCGGCGATCTAGAAACAGCGACTACAGCTCTGGGCGAACGCGTACGCTTCACCCCGCAAGGCACTACCGTTGCGCCCCAACTGTGGAGCTTATTACCCGGGCTTGGCATGCATGACATCATGACGCTGCCCTTGGAGCGGGTGCAAGGCTTCTTTGATCAACTACAACACCAAAGTGGTGCCCAGGAAGCCACGCATCAATTAATCAACGAGATTTGCGCGCGCTTACATTATCTAAATCAAGTGGGTCTGGGTTACCTAACCTTAGACCGGCAATCGCGGACCTTATCTGGCGGAGAGGTGCAGCGTATCAATCTGACCACCGCACTAGGCACTTCACTCGTAAATACTTTATTTGTTCTCGATGAACCATCGATTGGTCTGCATCCGCGCGACATTAATCAAGTGGTCGGTGTGATGCAAAAGTTGCGTGACGCTGGGAACTCTCTGGTGGTGGTTGAGCATGAACCACAGGTGATGCTTGCTGCAGATCGTATTTTAGACATCGGTCCAGGCCCTGGCAGTCATGGCGGACAGATTGTTGACTTTGATACCCCCGCACGACTGATGGCGAACCCGAAATCACTCACTGGGCGCTATCTTGCAGGCAACATAACCGGAATCTCTGAACCCATTCCAAACCCACCTACTGCCACTACACCGAAACTGCAGTTACGTGGTGTGACCGCTCACAACTTAAAACAGCTTGATATTGATTTCCCTCTGCGCCGACTCACAGTACTCACCGGCGTATCGGGGTCTGGAAAATCAACGCTACTCCAAGACGTGCTGTATCCGGCACTATGCCAAGCACTAGGTAGACCCACAGAGTCCCCAGGTCCTTTCCGCACTCTAGAAGGCGTATCCCACATCAACGACGTTATCTTGGTAGATCAATCCTCAATTGGCCGCACCACGCGATCCAATCCGGCAAGTTATGTCGGCGCTTTTGATCTGATTCGCAAACAATTTGCTGATACCGGATTAGCACAAAGTCGCGATTACACTGCAGGCACTTTCAGCTTTAATTCAGGCACCGGTCGCTGTCCGACTTGTAGCGGTAATGGTTTTGAGCATGTAGAAATGCAATTCCTCTCTGACGTCTATTTACGTTGTCCTGATTGCGATGGTCAGCGCTATCGCGCCGAAATACTCGAAGTAAAAATTGCTGGGCAATCAATCGCTGACGTACTGAACATGACCATTGCTGATGCCATCACCTTCTTTCATCAGTCGGGAACTATCGAGCGCGCACTGCAACCACTTGTTGATGTTGGTCTCGATTATTTAAAACTGGGCCAGCCAGTACCCACCTTGTCTGGGGGCGAAGCGCAACGGCTTAAATTAGCTGGATTTTTAGCTGCAGCTGCGCAGCGTGCATTTCAGCGCGTGAGCAATTCCAAGACTACCAGCTTATTTATTTTTGACGAGCCGACTACCGGGTTACATTTTGATGATGTCCGCAAGCTACTGATTGCATTTCGTAAGTTGCTCATCGCCGGACATTCGCTACTAGTGATCGAACATAATCTAGATGTAATGCGTGCTGCAGACTGGATTATCGATCTAGGCCCTGAAGGCGGCGATGCAGGTGGTGAGCTGGTGTGCGCAGGCACGCCGGCTGAAATCCTATCCCACCCACACTCTCACACTGCCAAAGCGTTGCGTGAATATATCACGTCACAATCTCAGCCCCAGCATTCTGTAAAAAAATCAGCCCCCTTGCGCCGCACTCTAGCCATCAATAACAAAGCAAAACCTGCTCCCGCATTAATTAGCATCCATCATGCCCGCGAACACAATTTACAAAATATTAGTGTAGACATCCCGCGCGATCAATTTACAGTGATTACTGGGGTATCTGGTAGTGGCAAGTCAACATTAGCCTTTGATATTATTTTTGCTGAAGGTCAGCGCCGCTATCTAGAGTCATTAAATGCTTATGCCCGTCAATTTGTGCAAGGTGCACCCCGTCCCGATGTAGAAGCAATTTATGGCATACCACCAACTGTGGCCATAGAACAACGCACCAGTCATGGTGGCAGGCGCAGCACGGTTGCCACCCTCACCGAGATTTATCATTTTTTGCGACTACTCTATGTCAAGTTAGGTACTCAATATTGTCCCGACTGCGAAGTGGCGATTGCTCCCCAAAGTCTTGATCAAATTGCTAATCGTATCAGCACTGATTACCGCCACCAACGCATTGCCCTCATGGCACCGCTAGTCATCGCCCGCAAAGGCTATTACACCGACTTAGCAAAATGGGCTGCCAACAAGGGCTTTGATTACTTACGGGTGGATGGAACATTAACCAGCACCGCCGCTTGGCCACGACTAGCACGTTTTAGCGAACACCATATTGATTTGCCGATCACTGAAATAACGGTGCAACCGGCTCAGCATGCCCAGTTAAGAGCAGGCTTGACTGCTGCGTTAGCGCATGGCCTGGGTGTCGTGCGTATAGTGCCTGTAGTGTCCGCCAATGCCACAAGCAACCCTATAAAGACTCCTACAAGCACTGTATCCACCACGAAACCTAAGCGCCATACCAAACTCGCTCACACTTCAACCTCCGAAGCCACATTTTCGACACAGCGTGCCTGCCCATGCTGCCATGCTAGTTTCCCAGAGCTAGATCCAAGAATGTTTTCGTTCAATTCCAAGCAAGGTTGGTGTCCGGACTGCTTAGGCACTGGCGTTGCACTTTCAAAGTCTACCTTGGCCGCGACAACCGAACAAACCGAAAACGCTGATCGCTTACTCGATACCCTCCTCAATCAACAAGAAACGCTACAGCCCTGCCAGAGTTGTAGTGGTCAACGCCTAAACCAAAATACACTAGCAGTACGTTATGCAAAACGCTCCATTGCTGAATTAACTGCATTGCCAATTGCCCAACTCTCCACTGAATTTAAAACAATTCGCTTATCCGCTCGCGAAGCCACCATCGCCCGCGATCTACTCGCCGAGATTCGTTCGCGATTAAGTTTTTTAAGTGAGGTCGGTTTAGGGTATTTGACGCTAGATCGATCAGCGCCCAGCTTGTCCGGTGGCGAAGCGCAACGTATCCGCTTAGCAGCACAACTGGGTTCTAATCTACGTGGTGTTGCGTATATTCTTGACGAACCCACGATTGGCCTACACCCTAGAGATAATGAAATTCTACTGAACACTTTATCAAAGCTACAATCACACGGTAACACCTTAATCGTTGTAGAGCATGATGAAGATACGATTCGACGTGCGGATTACGTCATCGATCTTGGCCCTGGTGCTGGACGTCGCGGTGGTCAAATTGTTGCAGCTGGCACTGCTAAACAAATTCAAAAAAACAAACAGTCGGTTACTGGTCAGCTACTTGCACGACCACTACAACATCCCACCCACCCAACCCGCGACACCCATCGCCACAACCCATCAATTTATATACGGGGCGCACGCCTTCATAATTTAAAGAATGTGAATGCACGTATTCCGCTAGGGCGCTTAACGGTTGTGACCGGAGTCTCCGGTTCGGGTAAGTCAACGCTCGCCAGAGATATTCTACAAACCAATCTCAATAATTTATTGAGCGCGACTAAACGTCGCGCACCCGCACTGATTGGCTGTCGCGAGCTGAGCGGTTGGGAATCCGTGACTCGCGTACTTGAAGTTGATCAAACGCCAATCGGGAAAACACCACGCTCATGTCCTGCTACCTATGTTGGATTTTGGGATGCGATTCGTCGACTATTTGCTGACACGCCAGAGGCGAGGATGCGCGGCTACTCGCCCAGTCGCTTTTCTTTCAATACCGCTGGTGGTCGATGCGAGGCCTGCGAAGGCCAAGGCGTGCAAAAAATTGAAATGAATTTCTTACCCGACGTGCGGGTGCTTTGCAGTAGCTGTAATGGTGCGCGCTTTGACCCAGCTACACTAGCCGTCACTTTCAAAGGTCAATCCATTGGCGCAGTATTAGCGATGTGTATTGATGAAGCGGTTGATTTTTTTGCCGCACACGAGACCATTCACCACAGCTTACAGTTATTACAAGCTGTAGGCTTAGGCTATTTATCCATCGGCCAACAAAGCCCCACCTTATCTGGAGGGGAGGCGCAACGGATTAAATTAGTCACTGAATTAGCCAAAGTACGCACTACCATTGCCCCACCGACTAGCAAAGCATCCACACGCATACTTCCCCACACTTTATATGTATTAGATGAACCTACTGTGGGTCTACATATGGCAGATGTTGAAAAATTAATTGGTGTACTGCATCGCTTAGTCGATGCTGGCAACTCTGTAGTGGTGATCGAACATAATCTGGATGTAATGGCTGAGGCCGATTGGATTGTCGATCTTGGTCCGGAAGGCGGTGACGGCGGCGGGAAAATTGTCGCGAGCGGCTCACCCTATCATCTCATTGATCATGGTTTGCGCTCACACACTAGTCGCATCTTAAGTCAGTTCTTGCGTGATCGAGGCAACACACGATCTCGACACGCTGTAAAATAGTTCATTGCATTCAACATTACCCGACATTCTTGGAGCTACTGTGTCTTTAGTCACTCATAAACTGGCCGATCTGCGTAACGAATATCGTAAAGAACGCTTAAATCGTCGCGACCTCCATCCAGACCCATTTGTGCAATTCCAAACCTGGTTTGACGCTGCGCTTCATGCTGAGCTTCCCATAGCCAATGCGATGACCTTAGCAACTGCTACCCCAGGCGGAGTGCCATCGGCGCGGATCGTGTTATTAAAAGGTTTGGATGCAGAAGGTTTTGTGTTCTATACCAATTACCAAAGTCGTAAAGGTCAAGAACTGAACACCAATCCAATCGCAGCCTTAGTCTTATATTGGGCAGAGTTGGAACGCGAAGTGCGTATTGAAGGTCGTGTTAGCACAGTTTCAGCAGCAGAGTCAGACGTCTATTTTGATAGTCGACCGCTGGGCAGTCGTCATGCTGCAATTGCCTCACCCCAAAGCGCCGTCGTATCTGGACGTAGCCACCTAGAGACACAATTCGCAGCCACGATCGCACAAGAGGGCGATACACCACAGCGACCTGAACACTGGGGTGGCTATCGCGTGCACCCAAACTCGATAGAATTCTGGCAAGGCCGACCTAATCGACTTCACGACCGCTTAATTTATAAGCGGCATTCAAATGGTTGGTCCATAGAACGCCTTGCACCCTAGGACTTTAAGCGTGAACCGATATCAACCCCAATTCCATAATCATTTTTAGAATCTGCTGTCTGGCACACCTACAGTTCACTATCTTGCCCACCTCACTGACTGCTCGCACCTACGAATCCCTACTGGCTTGGTATTTTGTCATTGTATGGGGCTCGGGGTTTCTTGCCACTAAAGTCGGCCTACAACACGCCCCTCCTTTTACATTTTTATCACTTCGCTTTGCTTTTGGTGTGCTGTGCATGATCCCCATCGTCTGGTATACACGACCAGTGTGGCCCACACGTCTGATCGACTACATGCATCTGATTATTGCTGGTCTGCTCATGCATGCCGTGCATTTGGGGGGCAGTCACTACACGCAATATCTCGGCATGTCAGCCGGCATTACTGCAGTACTACTCTCCATTCAACCGCTATTAACTGCATTGATCGCCAGTCGTTGGCTGGGCGAACGTTTAGCACCACAGCAATGGGCAGGGATAGCAATTGGTATCGGCGGTGTCGTGTTAATTGTTTGGCATAAGATTGATATCCGAGAAGCAACACTGGGTGCGCTCATTGCAGTGACCGTTTCTTTGTTTGGTGTCACAGCAGGAACACTATATCAACGCACCTTTTGTCCGTCTGTGGATTTACGTGCTGGTTCACTCATACAATTCTCAGGTACCTTGCTGGTTGTTGCACCACTGGCAATCTGGGTAGAAACCACACCCATTCGTTGGACTTGGTTGCTGATCGCGATCATTGTTATTTTAGTATTCTGCGCATCCATATTAGCAGTAAACGCATTTCACACGCTCATGCGCCGCGGTCAAGCCACTAAAGTGACCAGTCTCATTTATTTCACCCCCATCTTCGCAGTCGCACTCGAGTTCCTCCTGTTCCAGGTTGTTCCTACCTTCATTGCGCTTACTGGCATTGCTATCACTTGCTTGGGTGTGGCGATGGTCACCTGGCAACGTCCACCCCAGACTGATCCTAAAAAGACTGCGTAATGACTCATACGATCTCGATCTACCGTATTCTGCTATTGACCATACTGTGCCATCTGACCTTTGCTGGCGTCCGAGTCACCCTATCGCTCTATGCGCTACACCTCAAGGCCTCTCCACTGATCGTGGGTATTCTCATTTCATTACTGGCCGCTGTACCCTTATTATTTTCTGTCAGTTGGGGTCGCATGATTGATCGCATTGGTGTGCAAAAACCGCTGCTGATCGGCAGTGGCGCAACCCTAGCTGCAGCACTGATCGCTGCAGCTTCACCGGGGCTGGAGACTTTATTTATTGTCAGCGCACTATCTGGCAGTGGTTTTATGCTGATTCATATCTGCGTTAATCAAGTCGCAGGCATGCTGGGCACGCCTGAGCAAAGGCCTAGACACTTTAGCCTGCTAGCGCTCGCATTCTCCACCTCCGGTTTTCTAGGGCCCAGTCTCGCCGGCTTTGCCATCGACTTAGTCGGTCATCGGCTCACTTTCTTAATGCTGAGTATCAGTGCTACCGCTGGAATCATCTTACTCATCACCAAACCTATTCAACTTAAATCAGCAACTAACCATAGCAGTCACAGCCAACCAAAGCGACTCATGGATTTATTTCGGATTCGTGATCTACGACGGGTATTTATTACCAGTGCGATACTCTCAATGGCTTGGGACTTGTTCACATTTGTGACCCCGATTCACGGCACACAACTGGGATTATCTGCAACCAAAATTGGCCTTATTCTAGGTGCTTTTGGTAGTGCCATCTTCATTGTGCGTTTAATACTGCCCATGTTAATTCTTCACCTAAGCGAATGGCCTTTATTAATTGGTGGCATGATTGCCACCGGCTTAGCAATGGTGATCTTCCCACTCATTCATGAGGTATCGCTATTAATGGCTATTGCATTTGTAACTGGGCTCGCTATTGGCGGCACCCAGCCTATGATTATGGCGCTACTCTATAACACAGCACCCGAGGGACGTGGCGGCGAGGTTGTGGGTGTGCGCACCTTCTTAATCAATGTCACGCAGGCTGGAATCCCTCTGCTTTTTGGTGTGGTTGGCGCCACCTTAGGTATGACACCTGTGTTCTGGTGTATGGCCGCTGCCCTACTGATTGGTGGCATCTATATCAGTCGTGGATAAGCACGAGAGCGGGGATAGGGATAGGATCGAAAATGCGAGCGGTCTATGCGTTCAAGATCAATACAGCAGTCACATGAAAAAGGGCACCACAGTGCCCTTTTTAAATTGCATGTAAGCAATGAATTACTTCAAGTGCTTGCTGAGCAATTTTGTCATTTCAAACATTGATACTTGCTTCTTACCACCAAAGACAACCTTCAATTTGTCATCGGCGTTAATGTTGCGCTTGTTCTTGCTATCTTGGAGGTCATGCTTTTTGATATAAGCCCAGATCTTCTTGGTGACTTCAGTGCGAGGCATTGCAGCATTGCCAATCACTGCACCAAGCTCTGCGCTCACTTGCATTGGCTTCATGAAAGCCGCGTTAGGCTTACGCTTTGCAGCTACTGTTTTTTTCTTGGCTACTGGCTTCTTAGCAACTGCTTTCTTCGCTACAGCCTTCTTTGCTACCACTTTCTTTGCTTTGACAACTTTAGTTACTGTTTTTTTTGTCGCTTTTTTCTTTGCAGCCATCGATTATTCTCCCGTGTGGGTTAGGGTAAATTTTATCTATTAAATTCAAACATTGCATGAATCAGTGCTCCGTGAAGACTCACGGTGCAGACAGAATGCCGATGGATGAACACTTTGTCAATGGGTTGCCATAGGGAAAATAGCAACTTTTCACTCTTGAGGACCACTATCCTCCCTATGTAGTGCCTAAAGTGCTTGGCAAACGCGCAATTCCGATGCATCACTAGGTATGAAATTACACTTTTTGGAGCTCTATTTTTAGCCACTATTTAGCTAAAATTTAGGTCTCTCAGCAGTATTAAATTGGATGGTAGCAGCCACAAAAAATACCAACTTCTCCTGGAGAATCACTTGCTACCCATCAAAACGACGGCGCCGCACAACCGATCGTCCATCCTCTATAACAGTCCGCTAAGCGCCAAGTGCACTACTCTTGAGTTGGGCAGCGTATTGCTTACGAAATTTTTGAAATTTTGGTGACACCACATATTGACAGTAGGACTGCTGTGGGTTGCGTTCAAAATATTCTTGATGGTAGGGCTCAGCAATATAAAAGTGAGGCGCAGGTGAAACCTCAGTGACGATAGCTCTCCGGCCATAGATCTGGTTCATCTCTAAGTTCGCTATCATCTGGCGAGCCAATGCCTGTTGCTCTGGGCTATGATAAAAAATCACTGAGCGATATTGTGTACCGACATCATTGCCTTGGGCATTTAATGTAGTGGGGTCATGAATATTAAAAAACACCTCTAATAATTTTTCATAACTCATGATGTTCGGATCAAAAGTGATGTTGACAACCTCAGCATGTCCGGTATCCCCATTACAAATATCTTCATATCGCGGGTTTTCCAGATGCCCCCCACAATAACCAGACTCCACCGATTGCACGCCTCTAAGGGCATCAAATACAGCCTCAATACACCAGAAACAACCGCCGCCAAAAGTTGCTGTTTCTTGCTGATTCGTTGTCATTTGCTCACCACTCCTATTAAACGCCACACATTCACATTATGCCCAGAGAGTTACTGACCATCACCATGGTAGGACATAATGCGTTCGACTTCATTACGTGAACCTAAAATCACCCCTACCCGCTGGTGTAAGCGCTGGGGTTGGACTTCCATAATACGCTGGCGACCAGTAGAGGCAGCACCACCGGCTTGCTCGACAATAAAGGCCATTGGATTAGCTTCATACATCAGGCGCAGACGGCCCTCGACATGCTTTGAGTCCTGCGGATACATGAACACACCACCGCGAGTCAAAATCCGATAGACATCAGCCACCATTGACGCTACCCAGCGCATGTTGTAGTCCTTACCCAAGGGGCCAGATTTTCCTGCCAGGCATTCTTCAATATAACGCTTCACTGGCGCACCCCAGTTCCGCATGTTTGACATATTAATGGCAAACTCTGCGGTATCTACAGGGATAGTAATGTTGGGGCTGGTTAATATCCACTGCCCTACCATACGATCCAGCGTAAAACCATGTGCACCCTGACCCACCGTCAACACCATCATGGTTGCAGGTCCATACACCACAAAACCTGCGGCAATTTGCTGGCTGCCGGCTTGTAGAAATGCCGCCTCATCCGAAGTGTGCGTTTGTGGTTTACGTAGCACTGAAAAAATGGTGCCTACCGATACATTCACATCAATATTAGACGATCCATCTAAAGGATCCATCAGCATTAACAGCTCCCCACGCGGATATTGGCTAGGGATAGGGTAGGGCAACTCCATTTCCTCTGAAGCTAGGCCAGCAAGATGGCCGCCCCACTCATTGGCTTGAATCAAAATATCATTCGCAATCACATCTAATTTTTTTTGCACTTCACCTTGCACATTGTCAGTGCCCGCACTTCCTAATACACCCTCTTGCAATGCACCTTGCCCAATCGAATGACTGATTGTTTGGCAGCCGCTTGCCATTTGTTCAATTAAAAATCGTAAATCAGCACTAACTGCTTCTTGATTAAGAAATTGTGTCAACGTCACTGCTTGCATGTCCACCCCTTATGAATTGAATATCGATCACTGTCTATGATGATCAACTCATCATACTGTCAATCGCTACGGTTACCTAACTGATGGTAATACGCGCAAATTTGCGCTTACCAATCTGAAATACTGCTGAAGTGCCTGGCGGTAATAACAGACTTTTATCGCTTACTTTTTCGCCGTCGATTTTGACTCCGCCCTGACCTAACATCCGAATCGCCTCTGAGGTGGTTTCTGTTAAACCCGCCTGCTTTAAGGCATTAGCGATGGGAATACCGGCCTCTGGTGCGATCAATATCACTTCTTCGACTACATCTGGTGCGCTGTGTTGGCGAAAACGTGCTTCAAAATCTGCAAGCGCACGCTCTCCTGCACCCGCTCCATGAAAACGATCGACAATTTCACGTGCAAACTCAACTTTAATATCCCTAGGATTTGCACCAGCGGCAATTGACTCCCGCCACTGCTGAATTTGCGCAATCGAGGCAAACGACAATAATTCAATATAGCGCCACATTAAGGTATCTGAGATCGACATCAGTTTGCCAAAAATCTCTTGCGGGGGATCTTGAATCGCCACATAGTTGTTGAGCGACTTTGACATTTTATTAACGCCATCCAAGCCTTCTAACAATGGCATGGTGAGAATGCATTGGGGTGCTTGCCCGTGATATTTTTGTAATTCACGGCCCATCAATAAATTAAATTTCTGATCGGTGCCTCCCAACTCCACATCGGCCTCTAAAGCGACCGAGTCGTAGCCTTGCACCAATGGATAGAGAAATTCATGAATTGCAATCGGTTGATTGCCGCGATAGCGCTTCGCGAAATCATCACGCTCTAACATCCGTGCAACCGTATGGGTTGCGGCCAGCTTAATCAACCCAGCCGCATCCATTTTCCCCATCCAAGTGGAATTAAAAACAACTTCGGTCCGTTGCGGATCTAGAATCCGAAACACTTGCGCAGTATAGGTCTCTGCATTACGTAATACGGCTTCGCGATCCAAAGGTGGGCGCGTAGTATTTTTACCGGTCGGATCCCCAATCATGCCGGTGAAGTCACCAATCAAAAACAACACATGATGGCCCAACTCTTGAAATTGTCGTAACTTATTGATTAATACCGTATGGCCTAAGTGTAAGTCTGGTGCTGTAGGATCGAAGCCTGCTTTAATCCGCAAAGGACGCCCGCTGCGCAATTTATCTTGCAATTCCGATAGCACCAGCAATTCATCGCAACCGCGCTGAATGATTTGTAATTGTTGATCTATTGCGACCATGGAAATCTGCTCACTTTTTAGGACTCAATTGTTAACCTTATCAGGTAACGCACCCGATTAAATCACTGACTGATTAAATCAATTACTTATTAATCAAATACATATTAATCAACTACATATTAAATCGATTGCTTAGCAATAACCTACCGCAACACGAACCAGACCAAAGCTGGGTCAAAGTCTAGCTCCGTGAATACGCTGTCGACTTACGCAGTTCGCACATCCGCTATATACTGAACAATGCGCTATCCTCAAACACATGCATTACGACTACATACAATCACCTCTGCTTAAATGATGAAATATGCACTATAGACCTGTGATTTTAGCCCAAAAGTGCTTACTCTGGCACGCCGCGATGAGCGGGGCGCCCTGATGCAATACTTTATTGGCTTGATGTCTGGTACCAGTCTGGATGGTATAGACGCCGTATTGCTGTACAGTGGCACGAAACCAAGCATTCATGCCCACACCCATCGCGCGTTCCCTGACGCCTTACGCTCGGCCCTGCTTGCTCTCAATTACTCGGGCTCAGATGAACTGCATCGCGCAGCAGTTGCAGCGCAGGAACTAGCGCAGCACTACGCCCTTGCGGTATCTGATTTGCTGCAACAGGCGCAAATAACTGCAGCCCAAATATCTGCGATCGGATGTCATGGTCAGACCATCCGCCATCGCCCTGATGCTGGATACACTGTGCAATTAGTCAACGCTGCACTACTAGCGGAATTAACGCACATTTGTGTGGTGTGTGATTTTCGAAGTCGCGATATCGCCGCGGGTGGCGAAGGTGCACCCCTAGTGCCGGCATTTCATCGCGCTGCGTTTGGCGATGCATTAAGCACTCGTGCCATTGTCAATATTGGTGGCATTGCCAATATCACCACATTATTTCCCGACCAAAACACCTTCGGATTTGACTGCGGACCCGGCAATATCTTAATGGATGCATGGATTCAATCGCAGCTTGGTAAACCCTATGATGATCAAGGACAATGGGCGGGCCAAGGGCAATGCAAAACTGAGTTGCTGAATCAATTACTTACACATCCATTTTTCGCACGAAATCCGCCAAAAAGTACTGGGCGTGATTTATTTCACCTCAATTGGCTACGTGATTATTTAACAGGCCATGAAGCTGCAGCAGATGTCCAAGCCACCTTACTTGAACTCACTGCGCGCACCATTAGCAATGCGATTCGCGCACATTGTCATGGCACCACTGCCGTATTCTTATGTGGCGGAGGTGCTCATAACAGCGCCCTCTTTAATCGAATTGGTGAGCTACTGCCTGAGGCCAGTGTTGCAAGCACCGCACTACTGGGGATTGCAGTCGATCATGTTGAAGCTGCAGCATTTGCGTGGTTGGCACAACGCACGCTCAGAGGTGAGTCTGGCAATCTAGCTGCAGTGACTGGCGCCCGCGGCCCACGCATACTGGGCGCCATCTACCCTGCTTGATAACAATAAGACCTTATGCGGAAAAAGACGAACCGCAACCACACGTAGAACTGGCATTCGGGTTTTTAATGACGAACTGCGCACCTTCTACATTTTCCTGATAATCAATTTCTGCGCCTGTTAAATATTGCAAGCTCATAGGATCTACCAACAAAGTTACCCCACCTTTTTGCAAGGCAGTATCGTCTTCGTTAATTTCTTCATCAAAAGTAAATCCGTATTGAAAACCAGAACAACCGCCACCAGAAACAAACACCCGCAATTTCAGTGCTTCGTTGCCTTCTTCTTCGATCAACGACCGCACTTTGTTGGCTGCATTTTCAGTAAATACCAGTGGTTCTGGCATCATTTCTGTCACTGCATTCATGGTCGACTCCAATTTATCAAGATTACATTAATCAAACTATAACAGGCCTATCTTACAGCAAAGCAGTCACTTCTGAAATTAACTCGGCACGACATCTATGCAAAGCCCCACACTATTCAGTTGCGGCCGACTTAAACTGTAATACCTTATCTTCCTTAGGGTCTTCTTGATACTTGAGAAGACCCTGCACTACTGCACCCAGTTGCATCTCTAGGGTGCGATAACTGACATCCCCGGTCACTTTGGCTTTGCTTTGTAGCTCAACATAATCCAGTGCATAGAGTGGGCCTAAAATAGTGCCGTTAATCACTGCATGCGAGACTCGTATTTCACCCTCAACCCGAGCTGCCTCTGACAGCACTAGCGTACCCCCTTTATTTTCAGTAGCAATCACATTGCCGCGCACAATGCCATCGATCCGCAAGCCACCCGTAAAGTTCACGTCACCAGTAATAACTGTACCTGCTCCGATTAATGAATCAATGCGTCCTTGTGGTTTAGAGTGTTTTTTACCGAACATGGTGACTCCTTTAATCTATAAATTAACGTCGTGGGTCAGTTTTGGTGTGTCTGATTGACCTTCAAAAATTCGGACTTGAAGGCTTAGTATTTGCGCATCAACTGGAATTTTCAAGACGCCCTCAACACGCTGAAAAAACTTAATGTTAATACGATACTGTGGTTGGGTGCGTTTACTCTCCTCAGGCCAAACAACCGCGGTCTTACGGCCGTTAATCTGCAAATTTAACACCAGCTGCATACTACCCGTAAATTCCTTTGCACGCTCGCCCGTTTGAACTAATAATAAACGATAACGGTATTCACCCGGGACGCCCTCCGGCATTAGCCGAAATCGATTGACGCTAATGGCGCCAGTCTTGCCAGTGGCGGTCAGCGACTGAAAAAAGGCTAAATCCTCTTTTAATGCTGAGTTCTCTTGGCTTAAAGTCTTTACCTGCTTCGCTAGATCTTCGTAAGTTGCATGCTCCATTTGCAGTTGACGCTCTGCAGCAGCCAGCTTAGCGTGGACATCTGCTAATTGTTTTTGTTGATCACGCACCAACACACCCAGCTCTGAATTCACACGCCGTGCTTCATTTTGGCGAAACCCCGCATACTCTAGACCAACATCATAGGTATACCAAGCAATCGCACCAATGACTACAGCCGCCAACAACCACCGCAACCAATGCACATACCAGGGCATTTGCGGGCGCACCGATAAGCTAGGTGCCTCAATACTAAAGCGCCGCAGAAACACTTTGAAGCGTCGCATCATTGGCTACGGCAACAACGCTAACTGCATTAAACCTGTCTCTTCTGGCAAATTGAACATGATATTCATGTTTTGCACAGCCTGACCAGCAGCACCCTTCACCAAGTTATCAATCACCGATAAAATGACGATCGTGTCGCCGCCATGTGGACGATGCACTGCTATTCGGCACTGATTAGCACCCCGCACCGAACGCGTCTCAGGGTGGCTTCCTGCCGGCATGACATCCACAAACTGCTCACCAGCGTAGCGCTGTTCAAACAAAGCCTGGACATCAATTTCTCGCTTCAAACGTGCATACATCGTCGCGTGTATACCGCGAATCATTGGCGTTAAATGCGGCACAAATATCAAACCTACGGATTGACCTGAAGCCCGCGCCAAACCTTGAACAATCTCTGGATGATGACGATGACTCATAACGCTATAGGCTTTGAAGTTATCTGACGCTTCAGCCAGTAATGTTGGCACCTCAGCTTTGCGACCCGCACCCGAAACGCCTGACTTAGCATCTGCAATTAAATGCGTGGCATCAATACAATCGGCCTCAAGTAGAGGCAAAAATCCTAACTGTACTGCGGTTGGATAACATCCTGGATTAGCAATGACGCGCGCAGCAGCAATCGCTTGGCGATTCATCTCTGGGAGCGCATAAACAGCTTCTGCCACTAACTCAGGGCAAGCATGCTGCATTTGATAATATTTTTCCCACTGCGCAATATCTTTAATACGAAAATCTGCTGCCAGATCGATAACACGCACACCGGCGTCGACTAGGGCTCGCGCTTCTTGCATGGCAACACCATTGGGAGTGGCAAAAAAGACTAGATCACAACTCTCGAGACCAGCAGCCGCAGGCTCACTAAAACACAAACCGACTCGCCCACGTAGATTAGGGAACATCTCAGCCACGGGCATCCCAGCTTCTTTACGCGAAGTAATCGCCTGCAGCTCACAATACGGGTGCTGCGCTAAGAGTCTTAATAACTCAACTCCGGTATAGCCAGTACCACCAACAATACCCACCTTGATCGTCTTGTGCATCCTGTCTACTCCATGATTATGGTCTGACTAGGCATCCAGAAAAAGATGATTAACTTTCTGAATGCGCTATTAAATACACCACAGAGACAACAAAGCCGCCTCATCGGCGGCTTTGTTATTTTTTTCAAAAACGAATGTCGTGTATTACCGCTTCGAGAACTGCTTACGACGGCGCGCTTTGCGCAAACCAACTTTTTTACGTTCAACTTCACGCGCATCACGGGTTACTAAACCAGCCTTACGTAAGGCTGGCTTCAAGGTCAAATCGTAGTCGATTAATGCACGCGTAATACCATGACGCACTGCACCTGCTTGACCAGACTCACCACCACCAGTGACATTTACACTAATATCAAAAGAGTCTAGCTTTTCAAGTAAGACCAAAGGTTGACGCACGACCATACGGCCAGTTTCACGAGAAAAAAACTCATCAACGGGCTTGCCATTGACAACAATGCTACCCTTGCCAGGCTTTAAATACACCCGGGCAATCGCACTTTTGCGACGGCCAGTGCCATAATTTTTATCGGTTTGTAATGCCATAGTCATCAATCCTAAAAGTCGAGTGTCTTGGGCTGTTGCGCGACATGGGGATGATCCGTGCCTACATAAGCCTTCAGTTTTTTAAGCATCGCGTATCCCAAAGGTCCTTTAGGCAACATGCCCTTAACCGCTTTTTCAAGCACGCGGGCGGGGAACTTCTCCTGCATTTTCTCAAAGCTAGTGGTGTAGAGACCACCAGGGTAGCCACTGTGGCGATGATAAAGCTTATCCTTAGCCTTATTGCCAGTGACGCGCAATTTGTCGACGTTCACAACGACGATAAAATCACCCGTATCAATATGACGAGTAAACTGCGGTTTATGTTTGCCGCGCAAACGATGGGCGATTTCGGCAGCCAGACGGCCTAGCACTTTGCCAGAGGCGTCAACGACATACCAGTCACGGGTAATTTCATGCGGTTTAGCGGAATAAGTCTTCATACGTGTTCCAGCGCGATCTCGTGATTCATGGGAAACCATCAATTCTATTGGAAATGTGCTACTTATGTCAAACTTCTCAGCACTGCCTGTAACACTGGCGCAACAAGAGCGGCTCGAGTCAAAATCATAATTTTATATTAAAATCAATAACTTATTAACAATTTCAAACATTTAAGGCGATTGAATGTTCAGTTTTTTACTTAGTAATTTTGTGGCTGCATTCCTGATTGTTCCCGGAAATTTGCTATTTTTGATGTTTCTCGGATTTCTGGTCCGCCGCCGCTACCCTGTTTGGGGAAGGCTGCTACGCTACGGCTCGCCGATTCTACTCTATCTGCTGAGCCTGCCCATACTCAGTCACTACCTAATCACCCAACTAGAACAGCCTACGCACGCCCCGCAGGCCATAAAAAACGCCAGTGCCATTATTGTCTTAGGTGGCGGCCGTAGTTTTGCCAGCCCAGAGTTTAATGGCAATGACGCGGTCAGTGTTGCCACCCTACCGCGCTTGCGTTACGCTGCACAATTACACCGTCAAAGCGGTCTGCCCCTACTAACCACCGGTGGCGCACCCGATGGCGGAGGCGCCCCCGAAGGCGCGCTGATGGCTGATAGCCTGCACCAGGATTTTGGGGTCAGCGTGCGTTGGGTTGAAGGCGCTTCCGCCAATACCTATGAAAACGCGCGCTTCAGTTACGCCTTGTTAGTCAATACCCACATAACTACCGTCTATTTAGTGACTCATGCCTGGCACATGCCCCGGGCGCAACGCACCTTCGAAGCCGCCGGCTTTGTGGTGATACCAGCACCAGTGGCATTCACAACTCGTAATCAGATCACTATCCTCGACTTTATGCCGAGCGGAGGCGCGCTGCGCGATAGCGCCATTTTCAGCCATGAAATCATCGGCGCGCTCTGGTATCGTATGCGGGCACTACTGAGCCCACGTTAAGGTGCGCATACTTGACGCACTGCCTACGCCTTGCAGCCGTATAATCTCATCATTCAACACATAAAGTTTTGATTCCTATTGAAATGGATAAGGGAGCGCCCGCCATGAAAGCACGTATTAAATGGGTAGAAAATGTTTCTTTTATTGCTGAGTCGGGTAGCGGCCATGCATTAGTAATGGATGGCGCCCCTGAAGGCGGCGGTCGAAACATCGGGCCAAGACCTATGGAGGTATTGCTCATGGGCGCGGGAGGTTGCACGGCCTATGATGTGGTGCACATTCTGCGCAAGTCCCGCGCACCGGTGACCGATTGCGAACTAGAGATTGATTCCGAGCGCGCCAGTGAAGATCCAAAAGTATTCACTAAAATACATTTTCATTTCATTGTCACTGGCCACAACCTCAAACCAGCGCAAGTGGAGCGCGCGGTAAGTCTATCTGCAGAGAAGTACTGCTCAGCCTCGATTATGCTGGCGAAAACCGCACAAATCACTCATGACTTTGAAATTCGCGAAGCGTCTACAGCTATCGCTTAGATAGCGCTGTCGCCAATCACCACATCACCTTCTGTCTTAGAGTCGATAGGCTAGGGTGGTCATGACCCGCGAACTCAGCTGCATTGCCAGTTTTACCGGGGCAGGTAACACACTACCCCCGAGGTCAATTGCTGTGGTGGCATGACGCGCTTCATCTTCCTGCATTTGCACCACAACCGCCCTACTTTTTTGGTCGTTCTTCGGCAAGCGACTTAAGTGACTTTCTAAATGACTTACTACTTGTTGCTCGGTTTCGGCTAAAAAGCCCAAACTCCAGCGATCGCCAATCGCACCAGCGAACGCGCCAATGGCGAACGATCCGGCATACCACACCGGGTTTAACAGGCTTTGACGCCCCCCCAATTCGCGAATCCGTTGTTCAGTCCAAGCCAGATGCTCGGTTTCCTCGCGCGCAGCGATCTCCAGTGCGGCACGCGCCTGCGGATCACGCGCGGTGAGCGCTTGACCCTGATACAAGGCCTGCGCGCAAACTTCGCCACTGTGATTAACTCGCATCAAGGCCGCAGCATGACGCTGCTCAACAACACCAAGCTCCGCTTCAGGTAAGGCGTCGCCAGGAATAGTGCGCTTGCTATGCGCCGACGCAAACACGGTGCGCAAACCTTGATCAATCACCTCAATGAACGCATCTATTCGTAACATCATAACCTCGGAAAAATTTAACAAGCGTCATTAAGTTATAAGAAGCTAATCATGTCCGTCAAATCATAACAACTCAGTAAACACAATGTAGCACTCATCGATTCACACGTATTTACACGTGCTAACACAAGCACAGCAATCCAACTAAGCAAACAGTCTAGCCAATTCCACCCCGGGATCCGATGCCCGCATAAACGCCTCGCCCACTAAAAAACCATGCACAGCATGCGCGCGCATCAAGGCAACATCGGCCACCGCCAAAATCCCGCTCTCAGTGATCACCATACGCTCAGCCGACACTTGAGGCAACAAGTCAATCGTGGTTTGTAATCGCGTCTCAAAGGTGCGCAAATTACGATTGTTAATCCCGAGCAGCGGCGTGCGTAATTGCAAGGCGATCTGCAACTCATCAGCCGCATGCACTTCCACTAACACCGCCATCCCTAGTTCCAGGGCAACCGCCTCTAGTGACTGCAATTGCGCAGGCGTCAAAGCAGCAACAATCAGCAATATGCAATCAGCACCTGCGGCTCTTGCTGCATATATTTGATAAGGATCCATAATGAAATCCTTGCGTAACACCGGCAACTGACACGCTGCACGAGCGACTACTAAATCAGCCAACTGACCTTGAAAAAACTGCTCATCAGTCAATACGGATAAACATGCCGCACCATGCTGCTGATAACTTGCAGCAATCGCTGCAGGTTCAAAGTGCTGGCGTAATACGCCTTTACTAGGACTCGCTTTTTTAATTTCCGCAATCACAGCGGACTGTCCTTGTGCCACCTTTGCGCGCAGCGCTGCAACAAAGTCGCGCACTGGAGGGGCAACGGCAGCAGCGACTTGTACGGCGGCCAGCGATTGATGTAGTTGCGCCGCGCGCACTTCTTCCGCTTTAACCGCCATAATGCGTTTGAGAATATCAGACATAGCGCTTCGAGAATTCAATAAATTGATCCAACTTCCGCCGCGCCTCACCATTTGCGATGACCGCTTGCGCCCGCTTTACACCATCCAACAAATTAATCGACATACCAGCAACATAAATACTCGCCCCCGCATTGAGGGCAACAATGTCCCGCGCCGCGCCGGGCTTATCTGACAAAGCCCCCAACAGCATCGCTTTTGACTCCTCGACGCTACTCACACGTATGGCCGAATTATTATGTGTTTTAAGTCCCACATCAGCGGGCGCAATCATATACTCTTTGACTTCACCGTATTTGAGCTCACCCACTGCACTTGGGCCACTAATCGATAACTCATCCAGACCTTCTAGACCATGTACAATCATGACACGACGACTACCTAGCTGCGCCAAAACCCGCGCTTGTATTCCCACCAAATCAGGATGAAACACTCCCATAACTTGCTGACGCGCCCCTGCTGGGTTAGTTAAAGGACCTAAAATATTAAACAAGGTCTTCACACCCAATTCACGCCGTACTGGTGCTGCATGTTTCATCGCCGCATGATGATTGGGTGCAAACATAAACCCTACACCCACCTCAGCAATCGAATCGACGACAGCCTGGGGCGACAGGTTAATATTGACGCCTAAGGCCTCTAAGACATCGGCACTGCCCGATGTGCTAGAAACTGAACGTCCACCATGTTTTGCAATTTTAGCGCCCGCTGCAGCCGCTACAAACATAGCGGCCGTGGAAACATTAAAAGTGTGGGCTGCATCCCCACCCGTACCACAAGTATCTATTAACTCTAAAGCATCCGGCACTGCCACTTTAGTGGAAAACTCTCGCATCACTGTGGCCGCTGCAGCAATCTCACCGATGGTTTCTTTTTTCACCCGCAAGGCGGCGACCAGTGCCGCAATACAGACAGGCGAGACTTCCCCAGACATAATCTGTCTCATCAGCGACAACATATCATCATGGGCAATTTCACGATGATCAATCAAATGCGCTAGCGCTTCTTGCGGCGTCATGGTCGCTGCTCCTCTAAAAAGTTTTTCAACAACGCATGACCGTGCTCCGTCAGGATGGACTCAGGATGAAACTGCACCCCCTGCACCGCCAGCGTGCGATGTCGCACTCCCATAATTTCACCGTCTGCTGTCCATGCCGTTATTTCTAAACAGTCTGGCAAAGTCGCCCGCTCAATTACCAATGAGTGATAGCGGGTTGCCACTAAGGGACATGGCAAACCCCGAAACACACCGCCATCGCGATGCTCAATAGGAGAGGTTTTACCATGCATTAATTCTTGTGCACGCACAATCCGTCCACCAAAAGCCTGGCCGATACTTTGATGACCCAAGCACACGCCTAAGATCGGGATCTTACCGCTAAAGGCAGTGATCAACGGTACAGAAATACCAGCCTCATTTGGGGTGCATGGTCCTGGCGAAACCACGATTCTTGCAGGCCGAAGTGCAGCAACTTCATTCAAAGTGATTTCATCATTACGATGCACTGCCACGTCCTCACCCAACTCGCCAAAATATTGGGCGAGGTTGTAAGTAAACGAGTCATAATTATCGATCAGTAGTAACATAAATTGCCTAATAAAAATTACTGAATAAAAATTTCTATACCTAATGAATTAATGCCACCGGATTAAACCCTGCAGAAAATGTAGCGCTATACAAATAACGCTTTGTCATCCGCTCATCAGGGGCAGCAAAAAATCATCATACTACCAATATAACTTCCAATCGCCTTGCGATAATAGGGCGTGGCCCTGCAATGTAATTCTCTCGTCCTGTGGTTGATACTCATGAGCAGGAGCGATCTGATGCAACAAACGACCCGAGTGGACGACCATCTCGCCCACGGCATATTCAATATTATGCGTAGGTAGCGCACTGAGAATCTGTTTTAAATTCACGGCGTCTGCGGGTACATCTGGTTGCCATTCATAATCCCAATAGTTTAAACCGGCACCCTTGCTTGGCAGCGTAATGGGTAATGTAAAAGAGACTGGTCGAGCAAAATCAGTTTGTGAGGACCAATCTAATGCAAGATGCTGTGCATCCCAATGTACTGCAGCAATAGCCTGTATGAATGCAGGATGCGCCAAAAAAATATGAAACCCAGGTAATGCATACGCAGGATCATAGACGACTGTTTGCTTAAAGTGCGTTGAAAGTGCGCTTGCCACCATTTCATACAGCCAACCAAAAGTCTCCCATAATAACGGTCTCGAATCATGCGCAGACCGATAATAGTGGGCCTTGCTGATTTCCGCATCGAGGTAACTCGCCACACCAAGCGTATAGAACGGAAGCTGTGGAATGCGAGAAGTCCAGTGGTGGCGATTAGCATGTATGGCATCGAGGACTGGGATCCGTACGAACTCACTCATGATTAGTTAGCAATCCATTACTCAGCGCGCATACCGCGTTCGCGAACTACGCCCGCCCACCGCTCATTTTCTTTCTTGAGATGCGCTGCAAATTCTTCCGGAGAGCTGACAGCAATTTCAATACCGCGTTCATTAAACATCCGCACAATTTCTGGCGTAGCCAGTGCTTTACGCATCTGCTCATTCAACACATTCACTGCATTACGTGGCGTCTTGGCAGGCGCGAAAATACCAAACCAAGTCACAAATTCATAACCAGGCAAGCCACTCTGATCAACCGTTGGGATATCCGGAAAAGCGGGCGAACGTTTTAGGCTTGTCACACCCAAGGGCCGCAAACGCTTGGCCCGTACATAGGATGAAGTCTCGGCAATGTTGGTAAATGTCGCGCTCACCTCACCACTCATAGCAGCAACTAGTCCTGGACCACCGCCTTTGTAGTGGACAGCAATTAAGCTAGTCTTGGCCATAAAGTTAAATAATTCGCCGCCAATATGTGGGTTAGTACCAACCCCTGCCGAGGCATAATTAATGAGTTTTGGGCGTGCACGGGCAAATGCAATTAATTCTTTAATACTATAGACCGGCACTGACGGGTGCACGGTCACAATCGAGGGCGAAATACCCACCATACCGACTGGCGCAAAATCATTAATAGGGTGGTAAGGTGCTTTACCATAAATATGTGGGTTCACCACAAATGGCAAGGTATTCATCAACACGGTGTAACCATCAGCCGGGCCGCGCGCCACTAACTCGGTACCGATATTGCCAGAAGCGCCAGAACGATTATCTGCAATCACCGGCTGCCCCAAAAACTCGGATAACTTGGGCGCCAACATCCTCGACACCAAATCGACACTGCCGCCCGGTGCAAACGGCACAATGATACGCACAGCCTTAGTGGGATAGTTATCTGACTGAGCTATCCCCAAGGTGGGCACCAAGACCAGACTCATTAGTACCGTTAAGTAGCTGAGTATGTCATAATTTTTTTTCATATCATCCTCTTGAAATAGTGAATCTCACAACCACTTGCTCCATAACCCCATAGCTCCACAACTCTAATAAACCACACCACTGAATCACATCCCTGAAACACACCACTATAGTTGCGTATCTAGACCTGCTTCAGCCATTTCGGCAGCACGCAACAATGCGCGCGCCTTGCTTTGTGTTTCTTGCCATTCGGCTTCTGGATCTGAATCGGCCACCACACCGCCACCGGCTTGTACATGTAATTGTCCGTCTTTAATCACCCCTGTACGCAAAGCAATCGCCACGTCCATGTTGCCATGGAACCCCAAATAACCCACTGCACCCGCATAGATACAACGCTTTACCGGTTCGAGCTCGTCAATAATTTCCATCGCCCGCACTTTTGGCGCACCCGACACCGTGCCTGCTGGAAAAGTGGCACGCAATACGTCTATCGCTTTGAGTCCGTGTTTGAGCTTAGCCTCAACATTAGAGACAATATGCATCACATGCGAATAGCGCTCAATAATCATCTGCTCAGTCACCTTCACCGAGCCCACTTGAGCCACACGACCCGCATCATTGCGTCCCAAATCGACCAACATAATATGCTCTGCCCGCTCTTTGTGATCGGCCAAGAGTTCAGCAGCGAGTGCGGCATCCTCCGCAGGGGTGGATCCGCGGCGACGGGTGCCAGCAATCGGCCGCACAGTGACCAGATCGCCTTCCAAGCGCGCCAGAATCTCGGGCGAGGCCCCTACGACATGAAAATCATCCAAATTAAAATAATACATATACGGCGAGGGATTAAGCGCCCGCAATGCTCTATACAACGATAAAGGTGAAGCAGTAAACGGTTTAGACAAGCGCTGTGAAGGCACTACCTGCATAATATCGCCGGCGCGAATATATTCTTTAGCTTTAGCCACGGCCGCGTGATACGCGGTTTGACCGAACCCCGAGACTGCAGGGACCGACGCCGTGGGCGCGCTTACGGGCAAATCTACAGGCATGCGCAGTTGTGCCAGCAGTGCGGCCAAGCGCGCCTTGGCTGCAGCGTAAGCGCCGGGCTGTTGCGGCTTAGCGTAGACCACCAAGGATAACTTGCCCGACAAGTTATCGACGATGGCGATCTCCTCGGAGACTAGCAATAAAATATCTGGGGTATTGAGTGGATCAGGGCGTTCGTCATGGGCTAAACGCTTCTCAATATAGCGCACGGTATCGTAGCCAAAATAACCGACTAAGCCACCACAAAAACGTGGCAATCGGGCATCGGTGGCGACTTTGAAGCGTTGCAAATATTGATCGACATAAGCCAAGGGATCAGCCACTGTCTCACTACTGAGCACTTGTTGTTGATGGATTTCTGAGCACGTGTAGCCGCGCACTTCAAGCCGCGTCTGTGCCGCTAAGCCAATAAACGAATACCGCCCAAAACGCTCACCACCGACCACAGACTCGAGTAAATAACTATACGGTTGATGAGCGAGTTTTAAATAAATCGATAAGGGTGTATCCAGATCAGCGAAGGTTTCTAACACCATCGGGATACGGTTATAACCCGCAGCGGCGAGTTGCTCAAATTCGACTTCAGTCATGTGCTGCTCCTCAAAAACGGTAGAAAAGGTCAACCAACTCCGGCGCGATCAGCGACGCCAAGTCCAAGCGCAACACCAAAGCGCTTGCGATCGACACACAGAATGGCTCAGACACAGTTTCCAGGAGAGCACTATTAAACCTTTTTAATCAAAGAGATGCATTCAGTTAATGTTGCTACTATAGCATCAACTTCATGCCTCTGCACAGCCCGCCCCTCGGTGTAGCCATAGGGCACTGCAAATATCGGACAGCCTGCGGCACGCGCAGCTTGCACATCATTCATCGAATCGCCCACCATCAACACCTGTGCCGGCGCTAAACCCCATTGTTCACAAATATGCAATAGCGGCCGCGGATCGGGTTTTTTTTGGGGCAAGGTATCGCCACAAACGGTAATCGAGAAAAACTCCGCCAAGTCCTGACGCGCTAACAACGGCAGCGCAAAGGCAGAAGACTTATTCGTCATACAAGCCAGAGGAAAACCCGCCGCCCGCAATTGTGTCAAACCCGCTACGACGCCAGGGTATATCTGGGTCTGGGTACCATTGACCGCAGCATAACAACGCTCAAAAATCGGCATGGCGGCGGTCACTGCCGTCGCCTCCGCGACCCCGTCGACGCTACGCGCTAGGGCACGCTCGACCAATCGCCGTAGACCTTTACCGACAAAAGTGCGCACCACGCTCTCCGGTAACGGCTGCTCCCCCAAGACCACCAACATCTGATTAGTCGCAACGGTCAGGTCAGCAATTGTGTCCAACATCGTCCCATCGAGGTCAACAATAACGCCCTGAATCGGCAGCGGAAATTGCAATGTACTAGCAGCCATCAGCCCCCCTTAGCGACTAACCGTCGTCAAGGCCTGACGCATCGCGCTAATCGTGCGGGCATAATCGGGCGCACCAAATATCGCTGAGCCGGCAACAAATGTATCCGCCCCTGCACTGGCAGCAGCGGCAATATTGTCGACCTTAATTCCGCCATCGACCTCAAGGCGGATATCGCGACCCGATTGATCAATGCGCTGGCGCACAGCGGCAATTTTACGCAAGGCCTGGGGAATAAACGCTTGGCCACCAAAGCCTGGGTTGACCGACATAATCAACACCAAATCAAGCTGCTCGAGCACATGATCTAAGTAATGCAAGGGCGTGGCCGGATTAAACACCAAGCCAGCCTGACAGCCCTGCTCGCGAATCAAGGCAATGGTGCGATCAATATGAGCCGAGGCCTCGGGGTGGAAGGAAATTAAATTAGCGCCGGCCTTGGCAAACTCAGGCACCAAACGATCAACAGGCTCAACCATCAAATGCACGTCAATCGGGATTGCCACATGCGGCCGAATCGCCTGGCAGACCAGCGGGCCAATGGTCAGATTGGGCACGTAATGACTATCCATCACGTCCACATGAATCCAGTCTGCGCCCGCGGCTTCCACGGCGCGAACCTCCTCACCAAGGCGGGCAAAATCGGCCGACAAAATACTTGGGGCAATGCGATAAGTCATGATGGTTTCCAATGCGGGGTAAACAGTCTCACCATTGTACCCGTTCTCGCCAAGCCGCTCACCTTCTGGCTCGCGCAATATCGGGGTAATTCACACGCAACACTTCCGTGATTGCCGCAGCAGTGCGAGAATAGGGCTATGAATGATGAAAAATACCAAATCACCATCGCCCCAAAGGCCACTTACATCGCTGACCAGTCAAACGCGCAAATTGAACGTTACGCCTTTGCCTATACCATCACCATCACCAATACTGGCTCTGTTGCCGCGCGCCTAGTCAGCCGCCATTGGATTATTACCGATGCCAATAACCAAGTCCAAGAAGTCAAAGGCGAAGGCGTGGTCGGCGCGCACCCCCACCTCAAACCCGGCCAGAGCTTTGAATATACCAGTGGTTCTATCCTAGCCACCCCCGTGGGCACCATGCGCGGTAGTTACCAAATGGTTGCCGAAGATGGCACAAATTTCGATGCACCCATTCCAGAGTTCACACTGTCGGTACCTAGGGTTTTACACTAACTAACTGATAAATAAAGATTTTTTATATAATCCTCAGTTCATGCAGAAGGTGTTTTTGGCTCAGCGGGCTCAACTGGCTCATTCAGCGCTCCACTAGCGACCACCGTGACCGGTCTATCCCCTGGCGCGGCACTCTGCTGCCGGGCTTGTATGCTACTGTCCTCGACATTCTCCGCCGCATCACGCTCGGTGCGTGGCCAAGTCGACCACACGATACCCACCAGCAAACCCACTGCGCACAACGCCTCGATCAAATACCACAGCAAACCTTGCATACCCCGAACTCCTTAGTTGTTACCATCACAACGCATCTCCGCACCCTGCCACGTTACGTTCTAGCGCTTATGCGCCTTAAGCTTGTGCACCTTAAGCTTATGCACCTTGAGCTTATGCAACTTAAACTTAAGCACCTAAAGCTTAAACACCTAGACCTTAGTCACATAGAACTGAGACGCTTAGGCCCTAGACTATCACAAGGCCGACCTTCGCTAGGCCACAGCAAGCGCATGATCAGTCTAGTGATCACCCTAAGCTTGGCAGCGTGTAGCTCGCTCCCTCCGCCGCCTAGCCCTAGCCAACGCAAGCCCATCGCACCACCAGCGAGCAGCTCACCGGTCATCCCTGCGCCACCGGCGACGGTAACGCCAAGTCCTTCCTCTACATCTGCCCCTGCGCCAGCTGCCGGCACTTTAATCCCCGCCACTTGGGGGTCACTGCCCGGTTGGTCGACCGACGATCACAGCGCCGCTTGGGATACGCTATTGAGCAGCTGTCGTGTGCTCCAAACCCAAGCACTCTGGCAACACCTCTGCGCGGCGGCCCGTAGCGAAAATCGCCCAAACCGCGAACGGGTCAAACAATTTCTAGAGCGCCACCTCGCACCCTACTGGGTCAGTCCCGAGCCCGGCACCGAAGGGCTCGCAACGGGCTACTACGAACCGCTGATCGCAGGCAGCCGCAAGCCGAGCTCGCGCTATCGATATCCCATCTATGGACAGCCGCGAGATTTAATTTATATCGACCTCAGCACGGTCACACCCAACTCAGCAACCGCAGCACACTTTAACGGCATAGCCCCTAACCCTCGTACCCCAGCGCGTAACGATGGTAAAAACACACTGCCCTATTACACGCGCGCCCAAATCGAAGCACCCCATAGCCCGCTGCGCGGCCGCGAAATCGCGTGGACTGACGACCCGATTGAATTATTTTTTCTGCAAGTCCAAGGCTCAGGTCGAGTCGAACTCGACAATGGCACCACCCTGCGCTTAGGGTTTGCCGGGCACAATGGTCACCCCTATCGCTCAATTGGCCGCGCCCTCATCGATCGCGGTGAGCTCACGCCCGACCAAGCCTCCATGCAAGGCATCAAACTGTGGGCACAACAAAACCCACAAAAGCTGCGCGACTTACTCAACCTCAACCCGCGCTACATCTTTTTTCGAGAACTACCCCCCAGCCCGCAAAGCCCACCCGGCGCTCTAGGGGTGCCGCTCACCCCCCAACGCTCCGTCGCCATCGATCCCCAATTCATTCCGTTGGGCGCACCACTGTTTATCGCCACCACCTGGCCACTGAGCAACCAACCCTTAGAACGACTGGTGTTTGCCCAAGACACTGGCAGTGCAATTCGCGGCGCGGCTCGCATCGACTTTTTTTGGGGGGCGGGCGAGGACGCCAGTCGCGAAGCCGGGCGCATGAAACAAGCACTTAAACTGTGGTTATTATTGCCGCGCGGCTACACCGTACCGCCAAACAGCAGTGCCATCGCTCCCGCCAAGCTTAACTAAAGCGCGATTAGGCAAGGTGATCAATAGCAGTGAGCGTGCACTTATCATTATCAAGTTAAGCGCTGTAATTAAACTAACTTATTGATTTATAAATTCTATTCAATTTAGTCAGGAACAACCCGCAATACCACTTGCACACGGCTGCGCACTGCATGACCGGCACGCTCCGCGGGCATAAAGCGGGTCTGGCGAATCAAGGCCTCGGCCTGTTGCGACAAGTCACCAGCGGCGAGATCGATCGCTGTCACACTCTCCACCACGCCCACTTGGTTGATGCTGACCCAGAAGCGCAAACTTGTCGGCCCTACCCCCCATGCTGGCAATTGCAAGGCGGTCGCTGGACGCGGGTAACGATCGAGCTCGCGCGCACCGTAGAGCCTCAAGTCTGGCCCTAGGGTGTCAGCGCTGGACGCCACAGGTGCGGCGACTTCAGCGGCCGGTGCCGTTACGCTTGACTGAGGTTGCGTTGTTGCAGCGCTCGCTTGCGGGTTCACCGAGATGCCGCCGGGTGCGGCACTCAGCGTTGCGGGCGCAATCACTTCGCTGAGCGTCAGCAATCGCGATTCGGGCTTGGTATCAATCTGCGCTTGAAACACTGCGCCCAATTTAGGACGAGCGACACGAGCACCTCCCGCAGGCACCCACACCTGCCACAACAGCACATGCATCAAGGCAGACACAGCAAGCGCCCACAACCAGCGCTCGGCCAGACGCGACTGCCAAGGCTGTGGGCCTAACACAGCGGACCTAACACAGAGAACCAAACACAAAGCACTGGGCGCCTAACATTACGGACAGCTTCACTCACCACAACTAACGTGTGGTAGTGAGCGCCTCCTCGAGTTCAGTGACCGATAAAAATCCACCAATCTGCTGACCAGTGGCCAAATACACTGCAGGCGTGCCACGCACACCAAAGCGTTTGGCGAGCGCTTGATTATCATCGATTGGCGTCGCGCAATTTTTAGGTGCATTACTCGGCACCACGACATTAGTCATTAAGTCATCCCACAATTTAGCGCGGTCTTTGGCACACCATACGGCTTTCGATTTTTCTACCGAGTCAGCCGATAAAATGGGCAGCAAAAAGGTGTAGATGGTCACATCGGTCATCTTGTTTAATTCTTTATGCAAAGATTTACAGTAACCACAATTTGGGTCTTCAAAGGTATAGATCACGCGCTTACCATTACCGCGCACACGCTTGACAGCATTTAGCTGCGCTTTGACCAAACCACCGGATGCAATTTGATCGCGCCGTTCGCGAGTTAAATTACGTTCCTCCGCTTGGCGCAGATCAAATAAATTACCGGTGATCAAATAATTTAATTTGTCATCTGTGTAGACCACCTGACCATCAAATACGACCTCATACAAACCAGCAAAAGGCGTACGATTAAACTGCTCAATTTTTGCAGTCGGAAAGCGCGCCTCAAATTTTTTACGCGTCTTCGCTTCATCTGGCTGCGCTGCGACAGGCAAGGCAAGTAGCAACATTAATCCCCAGCCCAAACCACTCGCCAACATGCTTATACGCATACGCCATATCCTTAAAATATCTACGAATTATTTTCAAGCCTTGCAGTCGCCAGGCTCCCAATTTGACCACAGCAACAGCACAGCATAACTCAAGCAATCACGCGCTGCATTAACCACCGCTTCATGCTTGGCATATGCTCGACCATGCGCAAACCCTGGTTGCGCACAGACGCCAACAATGGTGCTTGGGTGGCAAACAACTTTTGCAAGGCATCTCCGCCCCAAGCAATCGAGGCAATATCTTCAAGTCGTGCCCGTGCATAACGCTGTAGCAATGGGTAGTCGCCGCATGATTGCAACGGCGGCCGCGCGGCCAACACCGCCACTAACTCCCGTACATCACGAAACCCTAAATTCACGCCCTGACCAGCCAAGGGGTGCACACGATGGGCAGCATCGCCAACCAAAGCTAAGCCCGGCGCTACCAAAGACTGTGCCTGTTGCAAAGACAAGGGGAAGCCAACCGCAGGCGAGAGAGACTCGAGCACCCCCACTGTCCCAAGACTTGCCGCCTGCACCGCGTTCGCCAAATCCTCAGGCGATAGCGCGAGCAGGGCGTTAGCATGCGCTATTGGCGTTGACCACACCATTGACACGCGCTGCCCAGGCAACGGCAACAGCGCCAAAACACCATCCGGTCTGAACCACTGGCGCGCCACCGCGCCATGTTGGGCACTGATTGCAAAATTCGCCACCACACCCAATTGTTGATAATCATTGCTCTTGAGCGGAATCGCCGCCGCCTCGCGCACCCAAGATTGCCCGCCGTCAGCACCTACCACCAAATCCGCTGACCACTGCTCACCAGAATCTAAGCGCAGGACAGCAGGGCTTAATGTCAAATCGAGCGTCACAGGACGCGCGTCTGCCAACACCGTCAGTTCAGGGGTTGCAGCAATCTCTGCGGCAAGGGCGGCCTGCAAAGCCCGACTCTCGACAATCCACGCCAACTCACGTAAGCCCGCTGCTTCAGCGGCAAACCCCAGATGCGACTGCGCATCACCCCAAATCGCCATGGCTGCCACCGCTTGCACACGTGCCGCATCCACACGCGACCACACGCCAAGACCACCCAAAAACGCGGCATTACCGGGGCTGACCGCATAAATACGCTGATCCCAAGTCGGCTCGATAGGGGCGCAAGTTGCCAAAGTGGCGGCGGAGGCGACCAAAGCCACCCGTTGTCCTTGATGGGCTAATGCGAGCGCCAAACTCGCGCCCACTAAACCACCACCGACCACCAAGACCTGCACGCTATTGTTCAACGAAGCCCCTATTTTAATGACCGCATCTTAAAAAATATTAATAAAATCAGTAATTTACAATAATTAGCCACCAAAACCGTTCGCCACCGTCACTTCAATCAAGTTCGGTTGACCACTTTGAATACCGGCCTTGAGTGCCTGATCTAAGTCAGCTGGATCTGAAACCTTCACGGCACGCATACCCATAGACTGCGCTAATTGACAGTAATCTATGGCCGGGTCGTTCATATCCATACCAATAAAGCGGTCGCAGCCTTGCATGGCGACCAACCGTTCTTTGATGATGCGGTAACTCTTATTATTAGCAATCACATAGGTAATCGGTAACTTGCAGTGGGCGGCCGTCCACAGGCCTTGAATCCCATACATGGCACTCCCATCCCCTACAATAGCCACCACTGGCCGACCCGGTTTGGCAAAGCTAATTCCTACGGCGCCAGGAATCGCAAATCCCAATCCACCACTGGTCAGACCAAAAAAACTATCAGGATTATGCTGGTGTAAATACTGCGGTAAGGGATGGGTTGACGTGAGTGCCTCTTCGACCACAATCACGTCGGGGGTGAGTTGGGCGCTAACGTGCATCACAAAGGTGGCGGCCGACATCGGCCTGACCGCACTTTGGGTCATCACTTGACTGACCAATTGCGCCCGAGTGACTGACCAGTTATGCGTTGCAAGGGCGGCGCCGCGCGACTGTGCTTGCGCCATATAACCGGCACTGATACGCGCACGCAACACTGGCAATAGCGCCTGTAGGGTTTCGCTGACATTGGCTTGCAAAGCCAATTCGGTGCGGTAATTTTTACCGAGCTCCCAACTGCGCTCACTCAAATGAATCACCCGCGAATGATCTGGCAGTGGTTCGACTGGGCTGTACACCGACATTCGCAACAAATCCGCACCCAAACAAAATATCAAATCAAACGGTTCCAGCGTTTTACGCACCACCTCTTGGGCGCGAGTCAGCATGCCTTGGTATTGGCTATGCGCGGTTGGAAAGCTGGCGCTATAAGGTATGGCCTCTTGAAACACTCCAGCTCCGAGCAGCGTTGCTAACTCACTGGCATCAGCGAACGCTTGCGGGCTAGACAACTCCTGCCCAACAATCATCACAGGATGGCTGGCAGACAACAAAGCATCCGCTAAGGCCACGAGCGCTTGGTCAGAGGGGCGCACACGACGATCCACACGCACCGATTGTCCCAAGTCAATCTCAGCACAGTCATTGAGAATGTCGCCAGGCAGGCTGATAAAGACAGGGCCTGTGGGCGGTGTCATCGCCACCTTAGCTGCCCGCCGCATGATGCGCGGCAAGTCTTGTAGGCGTGTGACTTCGATTGACCATTTCACCAAAGGTGCGGCCATTGCCATTAAATTATCGTAGAGCAAAGGCTCTTGCAGACCATGGCCTTGCTCTTGTTGGCCTGCAGTTAGAATCACCGGGGATCCCGAAAATTTAGCGTTATACAACGCCCCCATCGCATTACCCAATCCGGGTGCGACATGCACATTGGCAGCAGTCAGTTGGCGGGATGCACGAGCATAGCCATCCGCCATCCCCATCACTACCGCTTCCTGTAGCCCCAACACAAACTTCAACTGCGGGTAATCGGGCAAGGCTTGCATAATGGGCAACTCGGTAGTGCCAGGGTTGCCAAACAAATGGGTCACACCTTCGCTCATCAACAGCTCGACAAAAGCCTGACGTCCGTATAATTGGGACATGAATTGCTATCCTTTTACTCAAATAGAGATCCAGCCAACATGGGCGCCATAAATAGCGCGTCGGTTCAAGCGCCCCAATACACCCCAAACTAGCATGACCATTTAATACCGACTGTTAAACAGCGCGCTTGTCGTGCGAATCTAGCGAATGTTGCGAATCTATCTACGACGTCAACTGATTGCGCCAACTCTAAGCCGAATACACCCATATTGCAATCGCCAAAAATGCTGATGCGCACCAAGAAAAAAGCCGTAACTCACTGATTTATTAGTGAATTACGGCTTTTTTAAGATGTCACATATGACATGTTACATCTTGGTGGTGATAGGTGGATTTGAACCACCGACATCAGCATTATGAATGCTGCGCTCTAACCAGCTGAGCTATATCACCAGAAAGCGGCTTAATTAGCATCTGTAATAAAAATCAATTGCACCCGACAAGAACAACATACTGCCAAGCTTAACACGATCGGGCAAAAACGACCCGTATGCCCTCGGGGTGGGGGATTATAACTAAAAATCTACCAACCCGAAAGTAATTGGGCTGGTCGCTGCACAATCGGCTAAATACCTACAATGACAGCCAAAGCGGGGTATTTGTTGTTTAATTTGTTATTTAAGTTGTTGATTAAGTCGCGGCTGTGAATTCAATCAGTCTGGCAACTTTGACATCTCCAAATAAACACCTCCCTGCGCAACTTGCTTAAGCATTGCCCCCAATATGCCCAACATGCTATCGTAATAGCATGATTAAACACACGATGTTGTTAGTTTTTTTTCTTCTACAATTATTGACCGCTAGCGCAAACAGCCGAGCGCAAACACTGCGCGAAGTACCGCCTGATGCATTCATCGCGCGCACCAACACACAACGTGTGTACCCTGAGATCAGTCTCAACAGTAAAACCTATCAATTAGCGCCAGGCGGCCGCATCATCGACAGCAATAATCGCAGCCTCACTCATAATCAACTCATTTCGAACGCCCCCGTCGCCTTGCGATTGGACACAAACCATCAGATTAGTTTGCTCTGGTTATTGTCCGAGAGTGAATATACGCAATACAAAAAGTCTCTGAATCAATTACCTTGATGCGCAACGTCTCCACCATGCACCGCCAAGTTAAATCTAAAACACACTACCGCTTATCCCCTGTTCAGGGACAACAGCAGACATTGACAACTGCCATTACGTATTGCCATGGGTAAGATCTATATCAAAACCTTTGGCTGTCAGATGAACGAGTACGACTCGGCCAAGATGGTAGACATTTTAAGCGCGCACGCCGATTACACCGTGACCGACGACCCAGCAGCAGCAGATATTATGTTGTTCAACACCTGCTCGGTGCGCGAAAAAGCACAAGAAAAAGTTTTCCATGATCTCGGTCGTATCAAACAATACAAACAACACAATCCACAACTCATTATTGGCGTAGGTGGTTGCGTGGCTAGTCAAGAGGGTGCGGCAATTGTCAAACGCGCACCTTATGTAGACTTGGTATTTGGGCCACAAACCCTGCATCGTCTACCGCAAATGATTGCGGCCAAACGGCAAACCGGCCGATCACAAGTAGACATCAGCTTTCCTGAGATCGAAAAATTTGATCACCTACCACCAGCACGCGTTGTGGGGGCCAGTGCATTTGTCTCGATTATGGAAGGATGTAGTAAATACTGCACGTTCTGTGTGGTGCCCTACACTCGTGGCGAAGAAGTCTCACGACCCTTTGCAGATGTGTTAGCAGAAGTAGCCGAACTCGCCCTCCAAGGCGTGCGCGAAATCACGCTACTGGGGCAAAATGTCAACGCTTATACTGCCGCTATTCGCATTCAAAGTGCAAATAGCAGTGGCAACCCCTCTATTAGCAGTAGTCAGGATAACGCTGCAGATCTCGCGCTGCTCATAGAATACATCGCCGAGATTCCAGGTATAGAACGCATTCGGTTTACCACCTCACACCCCAAAGAATTCACGCAACGCTTAATTGATTGCTTTGGGCAAATCCCGCAACTGGCAAGCCATGTGCATCTGCCAGTGCAAGCTGGCGCAGACTCGGTGTTAGGTGCGATGAAGCGCGGATATACTGCACTCGAATACAAATCCATTGTGCGCCGCCTGCGCGTACAACGTCCCGATATTTCGATCACTTCAGACTTCATTGTTGGTTTTCCAGGCGAGACCGCGAACGACTTTGAACAAACCATGCGACTCATCACAGACATTGAATTTGATGCTAGCTTTAGTTTTGTCTACAGTCCTCGGCCTGGCACACCTGCAGCTGCACTAGTTGACGCTACGCCACATGCAATTAAACTGGAGCGCCTGCAACGTTTGCAAGCCTTAAATGAAACCCACACCCACGCCTTTAGCGCAGCCCTAGTCGGCAGTCAACAACGCGTATTAGTATTGCCCCCCCTAGACTTGGAAACAATACCCGAGACTCAATTACTGATTCCGCTGCGCGGACAAACTGATCACAATCGGATGGTACATTTTGTCGGTCCACGCACCCGTATCCATACGATACAAACTGTGACCATCACCCGCGCCCAAGCTCGCACACTCCATGGTGAGCTACTTGATCACCACCCACAGATTGCAACTCAACAGTTCCATTCCACCCACCAAAGAACGGCATCGCCTTGAAATCATTGGACTTAAGCTTTACCCCGATCGACAACCAACGACTGTCTAATCTGTGCGGCGCTCTCGATGAAAATTTACGCCAAATCGAAACCGCGCTAGACATTCACATCACCCGCCGTGGTGAACGCTTCTCTCTGAGTGGTGCGGCTGAGCGCACACGCATTGCCGCACGTGTCATCCAAGACTTCTATGACAAAGCGCAACAACCCTTGTCGCTGGATCGGATTCAATTGGCTTTGATTGAAGCCGGACATCAGGGTGTACCGCATGCCGGCCTACCCAGCCCTTCACTCATTACTCGCAAGCAAGACTTCCAAGGTCGCACGCCACGCCAGAACGAATACCTGCTCAACATTCAAAAGCACGATATTACTTTTAGTATAGGCCCTGCCGGCACAGGCAAAACTTATTTAGCAGTTGCTTGTGCAGTAGATGCCCTTGAGCGCGATGCAGTACAACGCATCATTTTAGTGCGGCCAGCAGTCGAGGCTGGCGAGCGCCTCGGTTTTCTACCGGGTGACATGGCACAAAAAGTAGACCCGTATTTGCGGCCTTTGTATGACGCGCTCTACGACCTCATGGGTTACGATCGCGTTGCTAAAATGTTTGAACGCAATGCTATTGAAGTCGCCCCCTTAGCGTTTATGCGCGGTCGCACACTGAATCATGCATTCATTATTTTAGATGAAGCACAAAACACAACACGCGAACAAATGAAAATGTTTTTAACTCGTATTGGGTTTGGAAGTAAAGCCGTAATCACTGGCGATGTGACCCAAATCGACTTGCCTAAAGGTATGGTCAGCGGCTTGGTGGAAGCACAATCGGTGCTGAAAAAAGTGCGCGGCATCGCATTCACGCACTTTCTGGCCGCCGATGTGGTGCGTCATCCTTTAGTGCAACGTATCGTGAACGCCTATGATCGCCATCAAAAAGAATCGGTAAAACCCACCAAAACTAATACCCCATCATCATGAGTGCGCCCGCTCGCCACCCCCATAAAATTCGAATCACCGTGCAGTCTGCAACGACCGCTCGCAACGTGCCGCCGCCCTACCGCATTCGTCAATGGGCGCGTGTGGCACTTCAAGGGGCTGCCAATGTGACGATTCGGCTGGTTGGCAACCAAGAGGGTCGCACCCTCAACCGACATTATCGCAACAAAGACTATGCCACCAATGTGCTCACCTTTGTGTTTCGTGAACACGCACCGCTCGAAGGTGATATTGCCATTTGTGCACCAGTAATTACGCGCGAAGCGCGCGCTCAGCGTAAAACCGTTGCCGCACATTATGCGCATATGGTGATCCACGGCTTACTGCATTTACAAGGCTACGACCATATCAACGACAACGACGCCACTGTGATGGAGCGATTAGAAACCAAACTACTAAAACGTTTAGGCTATCCTGACCCATATCGCACTCCGTTAGACAATGGTCGCGCGTAACAGTGTTATCTTGTAACCCAGCCCTATTTGATTGACTACCCAGACACTGAATTATGGACCCCACCGCCAAACCAACCCTTCTTGAACGCTTATCAACATTTTTGCTACGCGAGCCTGAAGACCGCGAGCAGCTCATCGAGTTGCTGCACTCCGCCTACGAACGTAATTTATTAGACGCTGATGGATTGGCCATGATCGAAGGCGTATTGCAAGTCTCCGAGATGCAAGCGCGCGATATCATGGTACCCCGCGGTCAAATGGATGTGATCGATGTGAATCAACCCCCTGATCAATTCATCCCCTTAGTGATTGAAACCGCACACTCACGCTTTCCAGTCATTGGAGACAATCGTGACGATGTGATTGGAATACTCTTAGCCAAAGATCTGTTGCGCTATTACGCCGGTGAAGAAGAATTTAATGTTCGCGATATGCTACGCCCTGCGGTGTTTATCCCTGAATCCAAACCGCTCAATATCTTACTCAAAGATTTTCGTAAGAATCGTAATCATATTGCGATCGTGGTGGATGAATATGGCGCAGTTGCAGGACTCATCACTATTGAAGATGTGCTCGAGCAAATTGTCGGTGATATCGAAGACGAATACGACTTCGATGAAGCAGAAGACAACATCGTACAAGAGAAGCGCGGCGTCTATCGGGTCAAAGCCCTCACCGAGATCGCCGATTTCAACGCCGCCTTTAATTCACAGTTTAGTGATGACGAATTCGATACTATTGGCGGTTTAATTCTCAACCACTACGAGCGCGTGCCCAAACGTGGCGAACAGATCACCTTAGGCGCACTCAGCTTTCGTATACTACGCTCGGATAGTCGACGTATTTATTTACTGCAAGTCTTTAAGTTGCCGGAAACAACCAGTTAAACATCGTACAGCGCGAACAATGTCCATCATTTGAATGGTCAAATATTTGATTAACCCGCGCAAACTAGCAGCACTGGCCTGACAGCTACGCCTTAAAGCAAGCTCCAATCTGTGGGCTTTCTTGATCAATGCCCGCGACCACACGCTGCGCCACCATCATATTCGCTGCGATTACCCAATGTATTGGGCAAAAACATTCTGATCGCTGGTCCGCATCGTCGCAAGTCAGGCTGTTCAAATCGACATTTCCCACTAAAATAGCGCTAATATAGATCGAGTAAGATTGAACTTAAATAATCCTCGCCTATGATTCACTGAGCACTTACCCATCGCGTTTAAAACCTTTTTACTATCTATTCAATACTTATTGAATAATTATTGAATACTTAATTAATACATACAATACAAACTTTACACACTTTACACACTTTACACATTTATTAATCAATCACTACTCAATCACCTGTTTTTCTAGGCCTAATCTCTTGGATATTGACTCATGACACTCACTACAACATACCGCAATAAAGATATCTCAAAACTACTCAGCCCATCAGCCGTAGCTGTCATTGGCGCCTCCACCAACCCCAAGTCCATCAGTGGCCAACCTTTAGCCCACATGATTAACTGCAAGTACGAGGGCGGGCTCTATCCAGTCAACCCACAACGTAGCGAAGTGCAAGGCCGTAAATCTTACGCCAGCGTATTAGACATCCCCGAACAATGTGATGTTGCGGTGATTGCCGTGCCACGCGCACACGTGCCCAAAGCCCTCGATGATTGTGGCAAAGCAGGCATTCCGTTTGCCGTAATTCTGACCGCTGGTTTTATCGAAACCGGTGATGACGCTGGCGCCGCCATGCAACTCGAACTCGAGCAAGCCATTGCCCGCAGCGGGGTATGTGTAGTCGGCCCCAACTGTGTAGGTGTGATGAACGTTATCACCCGCGCTTATATGGCTTTTGGTGGTGCATTATCCGACCCCGCATTACGCCCGGGCCCACTCGCCATCGTCTCGCAAAGCGGCGGTTTTGGCCAATCGATGATGACGTTTGCCAATGCCCAAGGCATAGGCTCTAACTATGTCATCTCCTGCGGTAACGAAACTGGCTTAACCTTCTTTGACTTTGCGCACGACTTCTTAGAGCGTGATGAAGTCAAAATGATTGCCACCTATATGGAAGCTACCACTGCTGGCCACGAACTGCGCGAGCTCGGTCAGCATGCGTTGCGCGTTGGCAAACCCATTTTAATGATCAATGTTGGCAATGGTGCTGCAGGTCGCAGAGCAGCCAGCTCACACACCGGTAAACTCACTGCCGATCACACCTTATTACGCGCCACTTTCCAAGAAGGTGGTTTTATTGAAATTAGCGACCTCGATGAATTAGCCGATGTCGCGCGCTTAGTCAGTGCTGGCAAATACCCCAAAGGTCGCCGCGTCTGTGTCTTTACAGGCTCCGGCGGTTGGGGTGTGCTGATGGCCGAGCACTGCGAAAAAAACGGTCTCAGCTTGCCGCTGCCTGAAGCGGCTACCCAAGATAAACTGCGTGGGCTCGAGTCGACATTCTCGTCGGTGGGCAACCCCATTGATATGATGGCCAATTATGGCGATCAATACAAAGCTATTGAATGTGTGCTCGATGATCCTTCGTTCGATATGTTTATGGTGCGCTCAGCCTCAGGCCCCGATGTGGGGATTTGGACCGATCGTTTAATTGCCACTGCTGCTAAAACCGACAAGCCGATCATCGTCAACTGGTCGTCCTCGCCAACCCGCGATGTCGATGTACGCATGCGGCTAGAAAATAGTGGCGTGTTATGCGCCCACTTTGCTGGTCGTGCTGCCCGCGCTATGGCCATCTTCACCGACTTTGCACTGAAGCGTGAACGTCATCTCCAAGCCAAAGACAGCCCACGTCCGATTGCGCCCCAAGATTTAGCACTGCCCAGTAGCGGAGGCGCTTTGTCTGAACAACAATCCAAAGCCTGCGTTGCACGCTATGGTATACGTACCACACAAGAGGTATTGCTCAGCTTAGCGGAGATTCATGCACTGACTAGCGCTCCGCTGCAATTCCCAGTTGCTGTCAAACTTGCCTCACCCGATATCCCCCATAAAACCGAAGCTCAGGCTGTTCTGCTCAATATTCAATCCTTAGCTGCGCTCAAAACAGCTGCCCAAACCGTCCATGACAATGGCTTGCGTTATGCGCCTGGTGCGCGTATCGATGGCGTCTCTATTCAAGAGATGGCCAGCGGCATTGAGTTCATCATCGGTGCTGTCAACGATCCGCAATTTGGCCCTTACATCATGGTGGGTCTCGGTGGTATTTTCACCGAGGTCTTAGGTGACGTCGCCCATCGCTTCGCACCGGTGAGTCCGGCTGAAGCCGAAACCATGGTGAGCGCACTACGGGGCGCTGCCATGCTCGACGGTGTGCGGGGGCAAGCCCCAGCTGATCGGGCAGCGTTAATCGACGCGATCGTGCGCCTATCATGGCTGATTACCGACCACGCCGATCATATTAGTGAAATCGATCTGAATCCGATATTTATAGGCCCTGTGGGTGAGGGCATTACGGTCGCCGATGCCCTGATTGTTACCCCGACACTGACACCGACCGCTTGAGGAGATCATCATGACTTGGCAACCTGTGATTGACCAATTACACGCCCATCAACGGCTTGCCCAAGAAATGGGCGGGACCGAGCGGGTTGCCAAACATCGTGCTGCCGGCAAACTCACGGTGCGCGAGCGTATTACGCAACTCTTAGACCCTGATTCTTTTCACGAAGTTGGTAGTATTAGCGGCACACCCGTATACGACGAACAGGGAAATATTGTTGCCCTCACCCCGAGTTACTTAGTGATGGGGCGCGGTCGGATCAACGGCCTACCGGTAATCATCTCGGGCGACGATTTTACTGTTCGTGGCGGATCCTCAGAGGGTGGTATCAAAGATAAGTTATTGCGGGTGGAGATGATGGCACGTGAATTACGTCTACCCCTGATTCGGTTGGTCGATGGTACTGGCGGCGGCGGTTCAGCGCGCACTACCGAGGTCTTAGGTTATATGAAATGCCCTAGCCTTTTAGGCTGGGGGCTAGCGGTAGAGAATTTATCGACCATACCTGTGGTGAGTCTCGCCTTGGGTTCGGTAGCCGGACTAGGTGCGATGCGTGTTGCTGGCAGTCATTATTCGATTATGATCAAAGACACTTCGCAACTGTTTGTAGCAGGTCCACCGATTGTGAAACGACTGGGTCAGAATTACACCAAAAATGAACTCGGTGGCAGTCAAATCCATGCTCGTAATGGTACTGTCGATGATGTGGCAGCGTCTGAAGCGCAAGCTTTTGCGCTCGCCCGACGTTTTCTATCATACTTGCCGCCTTCAGTCTATGAACTACCACAGCGCACACCCAATAGCGACGATCCGCAACGCCGCATTGATGCCTTAATTGAAGCAGTGCCGACCGACCCGCGCAAGGTCTACAAAATACGCCCGATTGTCGAGTCCGTAGTGGATGCCGGTTCTTTCTTCGAAATCGGCCGCCAATGGGGACGCTCCATAGTCACCGGCTTTGCCCGCCTTGATGGTTGGCCAGTTGCCATAATGGCGAGCGATCCGTTTCACTATGGAGGCGCATGGACAGTACATGCCGCACGCAAGATTCGACGCTTTGTCGACCTCGCCCAAACATTCCATCTACCGATGGTGCATTTAGTCGACTGCCCAGGCTTTATGATAGGTCTCGAAGCCGAACAAGACAGTGCGATTCGCTTTGGTATGGAGGCAATCACCGCCATTAACGAAGGCTCCATCCCTTGGTGTGGCATCATCATGCGCAAATGTTTCGGGATTGCTGGTGGCGCTCACGTCAACAACGCCCGCTATTCCATGCGTTATGCCTGGCCGTCAGCAGAATGGGGATCGTTACCGATCCAAGGCGGCCTAGAAGTCGCGTATCGCGCTGAGATCGATGCCGCGCCTGACCCAGCTGCAAAAATGGCCGAAATCGAGAAACGCCTTCGCCTCCTAGGCTCACCCTTACGGAGCGCTGCAGCATTCAATATTGATGAAATCATTGACCCCCGTGATACCCGTAGAATCCTTTGCGATTTTGCTAATGTCGCTGCCGGCGCTCGCGTCCCAGGACGACCCAGTTTTGGCTACCGTCCGTAGTCCCTACCATCTCCATTACGCTCGCGCACTGCTGTGCTTAAGTGTAGGGCTTGCGTCACTCGTTTGGGCGCAATCTTATCCTGAGCGCGCAATTCGACTGGTTGTGCCTTTCGCTCCAGGTGGCACTGCCGATGTCCTGGCGCGCATTCTGGGGCAGCGCCTAGCAGAAAACCTGGGTCAAGCCGTGATGATCGATAATCGCGGCGGGGTTGCCGGCAATCTAGGCACTGCATTTGCAGCTCGTGCCGCTGCTGATGGCTACACTTTATTACTTGGTGTAGTGTCCCCATTAGCAATTAATGTCAGCCTCTATGGCGCTAAGTTGCCCTACGATCCACTGCGCGACTTTGCGCCGATCTCTTTGATTACTAAAATGCCTCAAGTAATCGCCTCACACCCCTCAGTACCGATACGCGACGTCAAAGGTCTCATCCGCCTTGCCCAGCAACGACCGGGCAAACTCTCTTTTGGGAGTGCTGGTATCGGCACTTCAAATCATCTGGTTGGCGAATTACTCAATACCGTTGCCCATATTCGGATGGTGCATGTACCCTTCAAGGGTGCAGGCCCTGCATCTGTGAGCGTGTTATCCGGAGAAATTGATATGATGATTTCTGGGCCGCCCGCCGTCATGCCTTTTTTCAAAACCCAACGCTTACGCGCGCTTGCGGTCACGAGCGCCGAGCGTTCTCCGGCACTGCCAGAAGTGCCAACCTTAATCGCTGCCGGCTTTCCTGGGCTTGAGGCTACCGCTTGGTATTCCTTAATGGCACCCACTGGTACAGCACGCCCAATCATTGATAAAGTGCATAGCGCTCTGCTCAAAGCCTTAGAAACACCACAAATTCGCCAACGCCTACTCGATGAGGGCGCGGCCCCTCAATCCTCAAGCCCTGAAGAACTACTCAGTTTCATGCGTCAAGAAATCGCCAAATGGGCCTTAGTGGTTCACCAGGCAGGGGTGCGTATTGATTAGCGCACTAAGCTTCATGCTTAATCCTATAATTACCGTAAACCTGTATTCATTGCAATGCAATGCATTCCTAATCTATTTTAAATCCACTCGCGCTTGACCCACTCTCGGAGGTTGTCTCCATGACACGCAATATCCAACACCGCCCAAAATCCAATCCCATACACTTAAGCTTATCCCTGCTGTTCTGCGCCCTTGCCAGCTTCAGCAGCTTGATCCACGCACAACAATGGCCAACCAAAGCTGTGCGGATCATCGTGCCCTTCCCGCCAGGTCAGGCTGCCGACATCATTGCCCGAAACATTGCCGAGCGGCTCACACCCGTATTCGGTCAAGCAGTGATGATCGATAATCGTCCGGGTGCTGGTGCCGCGCTAGGTACCGAATTGGCGGCAAAGTCTGCCCCTGATGGTTATACGTTTCTCGCTGGCGGTACTGCGGCATTGGCGATTAATCCCCATCTCTATCCTAAAATTGGCTACGACACCCTGCGCGACTTTGCACCCGTGTCGCAGTTAGTCGGCATCGGTATGGTGTTTACCGTGACGCCAAGTCTGCCCGCCCGCAACCTACAAGCACTCATCAGCTTAGCGCGCCAAAAACCCAAACAACTCAATTACGGTTCTTCCGGTAGCGGTAGCACTTCGCACTTAGTTACCGCCATGCTCGCCTCGCGCGCTGGTATCGAACTCACCCACATCCCCTACAAAGGCGCGATCCCTGCGCTCACCGACTTGATGGCCGGACAAGTGATGTTGGTCGCCGACACCACCGCAGTCACCATTCCGTTGATTAAAGCGCAAAAAATTCGCGCCCTCGCCATCTCAACTGAAAAGCGCCTGCCGCAGTTACCAGACTTAGCTACAGTCGCGGAGCAAGGCTATCCCGGGTATCACTATCAAACATGGACCTCGATTGTTGCCCCAGCCAACACACCTACCGCCATTGTGGAGCGCATGAGCAATGAAATCGTCAAAATCATTCAACAACCCGAGGTCAATAAACGCCTCACCGAGATGGGCTTTATTCCCGTTGGCAGTCCGCGCGAGCAAGCCACTGCGTTTATCAAAGCCGAATACAGCGCGTGGCAGAAAGCGGTGCACATCTCTGGCGCCAAAGTTGACTAAATTCCAAAACGGTTGAAATGAATTAACTAATTGATTTTATTGAATTATTTTTAAATTGCTTAGCCTGCTTCGCAATTACCAGTATCGTCAATGGGCAGTGGCTGCTGCACTCGGTGCAACCACCGTGTTGGGCTATGCACCCACCGCCTACACGCTGATCCCTATCATCACCTTCGGCGGATTGTTCGCGCTATGGCAGCACGCCACTACAGCGCGCGCTGCAGCGCTGATCGGCGGGTGCTTTGGGCTGGCTTGGTTTGGTGTTGGAGTGTCATGGATTTACATTAGCCTGCACGACTTTGGCGGCACGCCTGCGACAGGTGCATTACTACTGACCGCGGCGTTTTGTAGCTACTTAGCCCTGTTTCCAGCGCTTGCCGGTTACTGCGTTAAGCGCTTTCAACAAGCCCATATCAGCTATTGGCTACTCGTCGCGCCCGCGCTGTGCACCATCAGCGAATGGCTACGCGGTGTATTGTTTACCGGCTTCCCTTGGTTGCATCCTGGCTACAGTCAGACCGCTAGTCCACTGGCCGGTTATGCCGCTGTACTCGGTATTCATGGCATTAATTTTCTATTGTTTACTAGTGCTGGCCTCTGTGCTTTGCTCTACCAATCCTTGCGCTCACGCACCACCACACCCAAGCTTTGGGCTAGCACCGTCATCGTGGGGGCGCTATGGGCGGGCGGCTACGGCCTCAACCAAATCGCCTGGACCAGCGCCTCACCCCAGCCGCTGACTGTGAGTGTTTTGCAAGGCAATGTCTCCCAAGATCAAAAATGGCATCCTACAGCGCTACGTGAAACACTACTCACCTACCTTGATATGGTGCGTCAAAGCCACAGCCAACTGATTGTGTTACCCGAGACTGCACTTCCCCTATTCCTCCAAGATGTGCCATCAGATTATCTAGAGGCGATGGCACATCACGCCCGAGCCCAAGGCGGGGCGGTATTGCTGGGCGTGCCTGAGCGTGGTCGTAGCGGCGAGTATTACAACAGTGTGCTAGCGCTCGATGGTCACACCAGTCAGTTTTATCGTAAAAGTCACTTAGTACCATTTGGCGAATTCATCCCCTTGCGCGCACTCATCGCCAGCCTAGTCTCACAAATCGCTATCCCACTCCAAGACTTCAGTCCCGGTAGCATCACCCAACAACCTCTCACACTAGGCAACGAACGTATCGCCATCAATATTTGTTACGAAGACGCGTTTGGGGACGAAATCATCCGCCAACTGCCGCTGGCGACCGTGTTAGTCAATGTCAGCAATGTCGCGTGGTTTGGACACTCCCATGCCGCCCAACAACACCTACAAATAGCACAGATGCGGGCACGCGAGACAGGGCGCTTTATGCTACGCGCCACCAACACCGGCATGACCGCGATCATTAACCCCTATGGTCAGGTGCTAGCTGCCGCCCCCGAGTTTAGTCGCACGTCGGTAGACTACACCGTCACCGGCATGCATGGCAGCACACCATACATTTATTGGGGTAATCACTGCATACTCTGGCTGTGCGGCCTAATTTTGGGCGGAGCCACAATTCTACGCTATCGCGCTCGCCCAACTGCTAACCACTAGGCATGATCTACTAGATCAAGCACTGCCAAGCCGTCATCCCCATCAAGCCCCTTTGGCGTCTAGCGCTAAACACGGTACAATCGCCGCTTACTCACGGCCACCCATTTATGCTGACTTTTCAACAAATTATTCTCACGCTCAACCAATTCTGGGATGGCCAAGGCTGCGCCTTGTTACAACCCTACGATATGGAAGTCGGTGCAGGTACTTTTCATACGGCAACCTTTCTCCGTGCAATTGGCCCAGAGCCTTGGCAAGCCGCATTTGTCCAACCCTCGCGACGCCCCAAAGATGGTCGCTATGGCAACAACCCCAATCGCCTACAGCACTACTATCAATACCAAGTGGTGCTCAAGCCCTCGCCGCTACATATTCAAGAACTCTACCTCGACTCACTACGCGCGCTGGGCATCGACACCCAAGTCCATGACATCCGCTTTGTTGAAGATGATTGGGAGTCCCCGACACTCGGTGCCTGGGGTTTGGGCTGGGAAGTTTGGCTTGACGGCATGGAAGTGACCCAATTCACCTATTTCCAAGAAGTCGGTAGTCTCGTGTGTAAACCCGTGCTCGGCGAAATCACCTATGGCCTAGAGCGGCTCGCGATGTATTTACAGGGCGTTGAATCGGTGTTTGATCTGATCTGGACGCCGGGGGTGACCTATCGCGACGTCTACCACCAAAACGAAGTCGAGCAATCCCGCTACAACTTTGAACTCTCCAATACCGATATGCTGTTCCAACACTTCAAAGACTACGAGAGCGAAGCGCAACGGCTGATTACTGCAGCTTGCGTATTACCAGGCTATGAAATGGTGATGAAAGCCTCACACACCTTTAACCTGCTCGATGCCCGAGGCGCGATTTCAGTGACCGAACGAGCAGCCTATATTGGACGGGTGCGCGCACTCGCCCGTGCTGTAGCGCAAGCCTACTACGACTCGCGTGAAGCCTTGGGCTTCCCCTTGGTGCGTGCACGATGAGCACCGATATATTACTGGTAGAGCTGCGCACCGAGGAGCTACCACCCAAATCCTTGGCCAAGCTAGCCGAAGCGTTTCGCCATAACCTCAGCACCGACTTACAACAACAGGGCTTTCTCAGCCCCGAGAGTCAGTCTCGCGCCTATGCCACACCACGCCGCTTAGCAGTAGAGATCAGCGCGGTAGTCAGCCACTCGCCGGACAAAACCTTAGAAGTGCTAGGCCCGTCACTCAAAGTCGGGCGCGATGCAACCGGTCAAGCCACACCAGCACTCCTTGGCTTTGCCAAGAAAAACGGTATGCGCGTAGAGCAACTGAGCGAAATCGATACCCCTAAAGGTCGCGTCTTTGTCTGCCGCAAAACTGTTAGCGGTAGCGCCCTCGCGCAAAGCCTTGCAAGTAGTGTTGAGGCCGCACTAAAACGCCTACCTGTCGCGAAAATGATGCGCTGGGGCAGCGGGGACGCCGAATTCGTGCGTCCCGTCCACGGCTTAATCCTGCTCCATGGCAGCAGTCTGATTACTGGCCAAGTATTGGGTATTGATGCTAGCCACCAAACCTGCGGTCATCGGTTTATGGGCAGCGCGCGCCTGAACATCAACAACGCCACTGAATACGCGACTCGCTTAGCCACCGAAGGCATGGTGATGGTCGACATTGCCGAGCGCCGCGCCTTGATCGATCACTTACTGCAAGCCGCCGCGAGCACCCACCACGCCACACTCGGTGCACTGGCTGACTACAACCGATTACTCGATGAAGTCACCGCCTTGGTCGAATACCCCGCTGTCTACACCGGTGCCTTCGATTCCGAATTCTTAAGCGTGCCGGCCGAGTGTCTGATTCTGACCATGCGGCAAAATCAAAAATACTTTCCCTTGTTTGACCTGAGCAGCCAGTTAACTCACCGCTTCCTGATCGTTAGCAACATGCAAGTATCTGATCCTAAACATATTATTGGTGGCAATCAGCGCGTAGTGCGGCCGCGCCTAGAAGACGCACGCTTCTTCTACGAACAAGACCGCAAACATAGTCTTGCCAGTCGTCTGTCGGGTTTAGATAAAGTGATCTATCACAACCAACTCGGCAGCCAAGGTTTGCGCAGCACCCAAATCAGCCAACTCGCGGGTCACATCGCGCGCGCCCTCACCCCCTCTGACCCAGCTGCAATCGCCGCCGCCGAACGCGCTGGGCTACTCGCTAAAACCGATTTAGTCACTGACATGGTCGGCGAATTCCCGGAACTCCAAGGCATTATGGGCCGTTACTACGCCACTCATGATGGCGAGCCGCTGGCCGTAGCCGAAGCAATCGCTGCGCATTACCTGCCGCGCTTTGCCGGTGACCAACTGCCCACTGGTGTTGTTGCGTGTGCCGCCGCCTTGGCCGACAAACTCAATGCCCTGGCTGGATTACTCAGCATTGGTCAAAAGCCCACGGGCGACCGCGATCCGTTCGCGCTACGTCGTCATGCCCTTGGTGTGATTCGGATTCTGATTGAACGCAACTTGGCGTTGCCACTGGATGACTTGCTGAGCTGGGCTTTTGCACCATTTGCCCAAACCCAAACCAATCCACAAACAAACGCTGACTTAGCAACATTTATTTATGAGCGACTCCGTGGTTACTGTAGTGATGCGGGCTACACCGCACAAGAAATCGAAGCCGTCTTGACACTACGACCCGTGCGCATTCAACACATCCCGCGCCAACTGCAAGCCGTGCGTGCGTTTGCCGCCCTACCTGCTGCTAGCGCCTTGGCCGCTGCCAATAAACGGGTCGCCAATATCCTCCACGACCAAACGCCAGCCACCCATGTCAACGCCGAATTACTGCAAGAGCCCGCAGAACAGGCGCTATATGCCGCACTCACCCAGGCCATCAGTGCCGCCGAGCCCCTATATGCTGCAACCGACTACACAGCTTATTTACAAACATTCGCCGCATTGCGCGAACCAGTAGATGCTTTTTTTAATGCAGTTATGGTCAATGCTGACGATCCTCAATTAAGACATAACCGCTTAGCGCTTCTAGGTCAGTTGCAAATCGCCATGAATCGTATTGCTGATCTCGCCAAGCTTGCCACATGAAATTGGTGATCCTGGATCGCGATGGTGTCATCAATCACGATAGCCCAGGCTATATCAAAAGCCCTGCCGAATGGTTACCGATTACGGGTAGCCTAGAGGCGATTGCCAGCCTCAACCAAGGCGGCTACCACGTAGTTGTCGCTACCAATCAATCAGGCCTCGGTCAGGGACTGTTTGATATGGCAACGCTCAACGCCATACATCATAAAATGCATCAAGCGCTGGCCCAAGTTGGCGGACGCATTGATGGTATTTTCTATTGTCCACACACCCGCGATGCCCAATGCCAATGCCGCAAACCACAACCGGGGCTACTCCAAGCCATCGCCAAGCGCTGTAACACGCCACTGACTGACGTGCCGTTTATTGGCGACTCGGAGCGCGACATACTCGCCGGAGCAGCCGTTGGCGCACAACTACATTTGGTACTCACCGGCAATGGGCTTGCCACCCAAGCCGCAGGTCTACCCCCACATACTCGCGTGCATGCCGACCTGGCCGCTGCTGCTCGCGAACTGTTACGGTCTTCACCCCAATCATGAATAAGACTGTAATTGTATTGCGCTCTGGCCTATTTGCCTTATTTCAACTCATCATCACCCCACCATTTACCCTGATCTCAGTCATGACATGGCCGCTCGCACCGCTCACCCGTTATCGGGTGATCTCGCAATGGGCACGATGCCTGATGTGGGCACTACGCGTATTCTGCGGCGTTCGCTATCAAGTGATTGGTGCTGAGCATATTCCAACGCAGCCATGCATTATTTTCGCCAAGCACCAATCGGCTTGGGAGACCTTAGCGTTTCAATTGATTTTTCCACCACAAGTGTGGGTGCTCAAACGCGAACTGCTCTATATTCCATTTTTTGGCTGGGGTCTGGCCATGCTCTCGCCGATTGCGATCAACCGCAAACAATGGCGCTCTGCAATCACCGAAATGGTGCGTCAAGGCCAGCAACGACTACGTGCAGGCTTCTGTATTGTGGTGTTCCCAGAAGGCACGCGCATCGCACCGGGTGCGCGCGGCACCTATCGTGCAGGCGGCGCCCATGTTGCGATCCAAACTCAAACCCCATTATTACCAGTCACCCACAATGCCGGTTGGTGCTGGGGTCGCCACTCGTTTCTAAAACGTCCAGGGCTGATTACCGTACATATTGGCCCGCCTCTCACCCCACATACCGCAGAAGATGCCAAACAACTCACGCAACGAGCGGCCGAATGGATAGAGGCCCATATCCCACCACCGAACAGCCGCTTACCGTCACCTTAGTTCGCCACGCGCGCAACCCCAATCCCCGTCATGGCGCTCGAATTTCATCCCCTGATACTGCGTGGACAAACCATCCCGCACGCACTACAAGCGCGGCGTAATCGACGTCAAATCAGTCTCAGCGTTGATGAACGCGGCCTAGTCATTCATGTGCCCACCCGTGTCAGACCGGCACTGATTCAAACCGCGATTGATCAGCATGCACAGTGGATCGTCGACCAATATCAACGCCAACGTACGCCCCCACGCCTTTGGTGTGACGGTGAGCGCATCATGTTCTGCGGCAAGCCGCTGACCTTAATCGCAGACGCCACGCTCACCCAAGCCCTAAAATTAAATGACCCTGCAGACACCTTACACTTTCATAGCGATTTAAATGGCGCTGCCCTCGCTCGCATCATTCATCAGTGGTTGCAGCAACAAGCACTCACCACCTTTGCCACGCACTGCCATCAGCATTGTCAGCAATTGCAATTAAATCCCTGTCCGGTGCAACTGTCGAACGCGCGCACCCGTTGGGGTAGTTGTCATCGCAAGGGTCATATCCGTATTAACTGGCGCTTAATTCAAGCACCACACCCGTGGATGCGTTATGTCACCGCCCATGAAGTCGCGCACTTGCGCCATATGAATCACTCCAGCGCTTTTTGGCAAACTGTAGCCACACTAGACCCCGACTATCAACAACACCGCCTGGCCCTGCACCGTCAAGCCCGTGATTATTTATGGCTGTAGCATAAGTCGAGAACCAAGGCTTGCCTCGCCTGCTGTGCTACACTTTCAAAACTCAAACTCGTACTGCTATTGCAAGCACTATTGCAAACACTTTAGCAAGCACTATCACTAGCACCCTCACCAACAAAAACCCGACATCTATGAATACCCTCGCCACACCACAACTCTGCGCTATTGCAGAGCCACTGCACCAGCAAGCGCCTCGACAACTCACTACCATCGCGCTGTGCATACTATTGGCTCAAGGCTTGAGCGCTTGTGGTAATAAAACACCCTTATATCTACCAACACCGGCACCGAAAACAGAACCCGCGCCGCAGTCAAATACCAACAAACCCAGCACCAGCAATCCCGCTACATCACAAACGCCTTAGCACCATACAGATTGCACTACTCAGACACCACCCCCACTACAAACAACTACACTACCCCAGACACTACCATGACCTCATTTGCTTACCGTAACGGCACGCTCTACGCCGAAGATGTACCCCTAGCTCACATTGCCCAGCAGTTTGGCACGCCGTGTTATGTCTACTCGCGCGCTGCGCTCACTAGCGCATGGTGCGACTTTGATCAGGCATTTAGCGGACGCGATCATCTGGTCTGCTATGCCGTCAAAGCCAACCCCAATCTGGGCATCCTGAATGTGTTTGCGCGTTTAGGTAGCGGTTTTGACATTGTCTCCGGCGGTGAACTCGCACGAGTGCTTGCCGCTGGTGGCGATCCGCAAAAAATTGTGTTCTCCGGCGTTGGCAAAACAGCCCAAGAAATGCGTGATGCGCTAGAAGCAAAAATCCTCTGCTTTAATATCGAATCAGCTGCCGAACTCGAATTACTCAATCGCGTTGCCGGTGACTTAGGCGTCATTGCGCCGATCAGCTTGCGGGTAAATCCCGACGTGGATGCAAAAACCCATCCCTATATTGCCACCGGCCTCAAAGACAATAAATTTGGCGTTGCCTATACCGATGCGCTTGCAGTCTATCAACGCGCCAGTCAGTTACCACACGTGCATATTACCGGTGTGGACTGTCATATTGGTTCGCAACTCACCGAGGTTGCACCATTTATCGCCGCACTGGAGCGGGTGTTGTTGTTGGTCGATGCACTAGAACGTAGCGGTATTGCGATACACCATCTCGACTTAGGTGGCGGCTTAGGCATCCGCTACCAAGACGAAACCCCACCAGCTATGCAAGATTACGCGCAGGCGCTGCTCAAGGCCTTGGGACAACGCCCACAAAAACTACTGTTCGAGCCTGGACGCCTGCTCACTGGCAATGCCGGTGTATTACTCACCGAAGTGCTATATCTCAAGCCTGGTGTGGACAAAAATTTTGCGATTATCGATGCCGCCATGAATGACCTCATGCGACCGGCACTCTATGATGCATGGCACAACGTGCTGCCGCTTCAAGCACCCGCCAGCGATGCACAACTCCTACACTACGACATTGTTGGCCCCGTATGCGAGAGTGGTGACTTCTTAGCGCGGCATCGCGCGCTTGCCATTCAAGCCGGTGATCGACTCGCTATTGCCTCTGCTGGCGCCTATGGTATGAGTATGGCCTCTAACTACAACACGCGTCCCCGTGCTGCAGAAGTCATGGTTGATGGCGCACACATACACTGCATTCGTGAGCGCGAAACACTCGCACAACTGATGGCCAATGAGCATCGTCTGCCGACTGCTGATTGACGGTGTTGTGTTTCATACCTTAGATCATCACAAACATATCAATCATCGATGTGGATGCAATCTGACAAACGTCATCAGATAGTCAAAAATAATTCATAAACCTATTGCAATTATTTTTAGCTGTGCCTTAGAATTGCTACACCTCACATGGTGCTTGTTGTCATTGAACATTAATGCAACAACAGTTGTAAGTTGTCAGGTTAGTAGTCTTCATCAACGCACTGACGACATACACTTCGGCATCATGCGCTGGCAGTGTGGTCATTTAACCGCACTAATCAGATGCCAACGTTAACTAGAAGGAGACATCATGGCAGCGAAGAAAAAAGCAGTTACAAAAAAGAAAGTAGTCGCAAAAAAACCGGTAGCAAAAAAAGCAGTCGCTAAAAAGCCCGTGGCTAAAAAAGCAACCGCTAAAAAACCGGTAGCAAAAAAAACAGCCGCTAAAAAACCGGTCGCTAAAAAGAAAGCAGCCAAGAAAAAAGTCGCAAAGAAGTAAGTATCACTCACGCTTGAAGCTGAGCGTGAAGTTGCAAAAAAGCCGAGGCGTGCCTCGGCTTTTTTCATGCGAATCCAGC
>CAISJL010000165.1 GCA_903885665.1 uncultured beta proteobacterium
CCTGCGCATCAAAAACGCCAGGGCTGGCGACAAAATCACCGTCAACTGGTTAGACAACACCGGCGACAAGCGCAGCGATGAAGTCACCATCAACGGCTAACACCTACTTTGCGCATTGCGTTTTAGGGCTAATCTACAAATTTAACCCTTTAGCTATAACCCTTACTGCCAGCCCTTACTCCTAGCCCTTCCTACTAACCCTCACAAATCACCCCCCCCAAGATCACCCCTTTCCCTAGGCCATGGGCACGCGCAAATTCGCCACCACTGAGTTTTTTGCCATCCTCACCACGCGCACGCAACACTTCAATCGCTCCACCTTGGGCGGTCACCCGAAAGCTGGTATCTGTGACTTCGCAGACTTCGCCGATTTTGCCGCTGACATCAGCATAGCGTCGGAACAAATGCTTACGGGCATCGAGAATTTGGAGTTTTTGACCATTGTGGGTGGTCCATGCCCCAGGTGCAGGGTTAGTCCCACGAATCAAGTTGTAGACAAAATCAACAGGGGCTGCCCATTGAATATGCGCTTCAGCCGCCCGACACCACCCTTCGTAGCTCGCTTGGCTTTCATCTTGGATAGTCTCGGTGTGCTTGCCGGTATATACCAAATCAGCAGCTTCAAGCATGGCTTGCACTCCCATGGGGAATAGCTTGTTGAAATAGACTTCACCAATGGTCTCGTCCGGTTCGATGGTGCAGGTTTTTTGCAAAATCACCGGGCCCTCGTCCAAGCCTTCGTTGGGCCGGAAAATGGTCAGGCCGGTAGTGGTCTCACCGCGAATAATCGGCCAGTTAATCGACGAGGGACCGCGATACTTCGGCAGCAATGATGGGTGGTATTGAATGGTGCCCAGGCGCGGAATATGCACAAAAGTGTCGGGGGCAAATTGCAGCACATACGCCATCACTCCAATATCGACTTGCAGGGATTCGAGTGCGGCGTGTGCTTCCGGCACCCGCAGCGATGGAAACTGAAATACCTGTAGGCCATGGGCTTCGGCCGCCACCCGCAAGGGGTCGGGCTTAGCGCCGGGTTTTTCGGGTGCGCAAAATACCCCAGCGACCGTGTCCTGACGTGCGAGAAACGCTTCCAATACGGTTTTACCAAAATCTTGCTGACCAATAATTGCAATCTTCATATGCTTGATTCCTTATTAACACACGATATATTCGATGAGTGTGATGCTGTTAATTCTACAGTTGATGGCTACACACTAGACAATAACGCTTCTCACTTAATTCCTGCTACCTTAATCCCTTGAAGATTAACTCCTTCAACCCTAACTCATTGAACCTTAACTCATTGAACCTTAAGTTTTTAAACCTTAACTCTTTGAACCCTAAGTCATTGAACATTAAGCTGTTTTACTTTAAGGCGTTCCACATTAAGTCTTCTTTTTCGGTGGCAGACTAAAAGCTCCCGCAGTCTTGAGTGTGGCAATACGTTCAGCATCGTAGCCCAAGACCTCATGCAAGATCTCATCGGTATGTTCACCCAATAGCGGCGAGCGCCGAATCACTGCCGGCGAATCAGAGAGTTTGATCGGCATCCCAACGTTATACCAAGTGCCGCGCTGTGGGTGATCGAGTTCAACATACATCTCACGCCCGCGCACGTGCTCATCATTGGCTAAGTCCTCTGTCGACATAATCGGGCCACAAGGCACGTTCAAGGGGTTGAGTATCGCCATAAACTCTTGCTTGGTGTAATTGGCAGCAAACCGCGTCATCAAGGCCCATATTTCACTTTGGTTTTGACGTCTATCGGTAATAGTCGCAAAGCGCGGGTCGGTAGCCAGACCCGGCATACCCATCTCTGCCCCCATACGCTGCGCTAGCGCATCCCATACCGCCTCTTGCACTACCACGTAAATATAATCATTCGGCCCGCCTGGTTTGCACTGAATGGCATTGCCTAACTGCCCACCACCCGAGTCGTTGCCCGCACGTGGTGTTGCCCCCATACCTTGCGCAGTGGGCACTGAGTATTCCGCCAAATTACCCCGATTCAAACGCTGATGATCACGCCATTTCACACGACACAAATTCATTACCGCATCCATCATCGCAACTTCAACATATTGGCCGATGCCGGTGCGATCCCGTTGATGCAATGCAGCGAGCAAGCCAATCGCTAGATGTAAGCCCGTACCCGAATCACCAATTTGAGCACCGGTGACATAGGGAGCACCCTCTGGCGTACCGGTAGTGCTCATGGCACCACCCATGGCCTGCGCCACGTTTTCGTATGCTTTGAAATCGGAGTATGGCCCCGTCGATCCAAAGCCCTTGATCGAACCCATGACGATCCGTGGATTAATCTCGTGAATCTTCTCCCAAGTAAAACCAAACCGATCAAGAACACCCGGACCAAAGTTCTCCATAATGATGTCGCATTTTTTGAGCAATGCAATAAATACTTCCTTACCCTCCGGGGTCTTCATGTTGACCGTGATCGCCCGCTTATTGCTATTGAGCATGGTGAAATACAGGCTGTCGGCGTTGGGAATGTCACGCAACTGTCCACGGGTGGCATCCCCTTGCGGCGGTTCAAACTTGATCACATCAGCACCCATCCAGGCAAGCAGCTGTGAACAGGTGGGGCCGGCCTGCACATGGGTCATGTCAAGAATACGAACGTCTTTTAGGGCTTCCATACTGATCTCCAAATAAGCAACGGCAAACCGGATACTGGTCGCCGCTGGTTAGGGGTTTGACTGATTATTTCTTTGCGCTTTGTGGATTAAGGCTGGTAATGCGGCCACTTTCAGTGCCCGCCGTTTCATCGATAACCGCATTAATGAGTGTGGGTTTGCGCGTGCGGATCGCAGCCTCCATCGCCTGGCGCAAGGTCTCGGGTGTGGTTGCGTGTACACCCACACCACCAAAAGCCTCCATCAGCTTGTCGTAACGCGCATCCTTCACAAACACGGTGGGCGCGACATCCGCACCACCGCTGGGATTAACATCGGTGCCGCCGTAGACGCCGTTGTTATTGAATATCACCACACATACTGGCAGGTTATAGCGGCAGATGGTCTCGACTTCCATACCCGAAAAACCAAACGCACTATCTCCCTCAATAGCAATTACAGGTTGTCCACTGACGACCGCAGCGGCAACCGCAAAGCCCATGCCGATCCCCATGATGCCCCAAGTGCCCACATCTAATCGTTTACGCGGCTTATACATATCCACAATACTGCGCGTGAAGTCTAGGGCATTAGCGCCCTCATTAACCAATATCGCATCGGGGTTCGCTTTGATGATATCGCGCACGACATTTAGCGCGCTGTGAAAGTTCATCGGCAACGGATTTTTTGCCAAGGTCTCGGCCATTTTCGCAATATTCTTATTCTTGCGCTCGGCAATCGCATCTAACCATTCGGCAGCGGGTTTAGCCCACGCGCCACCCATACCCGCCAACAAGGCCGACACACAAGAACCAATATCGCCCACCAGCGGCGCTTCAATACGGACGTTGCTATCGGCTTCCTGCGGGGAAATATCAATCTGGATGAATTTCTGACCACCCCAATCTTTGTGCGTTTTACCGCCCCAAGTTTTACCCTTACCGTGCGATAGCAGCCAGTTCAGCCGCGCCCCCACAATCAGTACCACATCGGCTGCCGGCAAGACATAGGAGCGTGCTGCTGAAGCAGACTGCTCGTGCGTATCTGGCAACAAACCCTTAGCCATAGACATTGGCAAATACGGAATACCCGTCTTTTCAACCAAGGCCCTGATCTCGTCATCAGCCTGGGCATAAGCCGCGCCTTTGCCCAAAATAATCAATGGGCGCTTTGCGCTCTTGAGTAAATCAAGAGCGCGTTGCACCGCATCGTTACCGGGAATCTGACGGGGTGCTGGATCGACCACCTTGATCAGAGAATTCTTGCCTGCTACCGCATCCATGGTCTGACCAAACAGCTTCGCCGGCAAATCTAAGTACACACCGCCCGGCCGACCAGACACTGCAGCGCGGATGGCGCGCGCGATACCCACGCCAATGTCCTCCGCATGGAGCACCCGAAATGCTGCTTTACACAGCGGCTTGGCGATGGCGAGTTGATCCATCTCCTCGTAATCGCCTTGTTGCAAATCCACAATTTCACGTTCGCTAGAGCCGCTCATCAGAATCATCGGGAAGCAATTAGTCGTGGCATTGGTCAAGGCGGTTAAACCATTCAAGAATCCCGGTGCGGACACTGTCAGACAAATACCGGGCTTTTGCGTCATGAAACCGGCAATCGCTGCGGCATTGCCAGCATTCTGTTCATGACGGAACGAAATCACGCGTAGGCCTGCGGCCTGTGCCTTGCGGGCAAAATCGGTGATGGGTATACCCGGCAATCCGTAGATGGTATCGATATCATTCAGTTTCAGGCCATCTATAATCAGTTGAAAGCCATCGGTCACTGCTTGGGGTTGGGTCTCGGTAGTCATGCGGAGATACCTCGCGGTTTGCTGTGAATTAATTAATTGCACCACTGAGGTGCGCTATAGATGAAACAAATAGGCGATGACTATAGAAAACACGCTCTTTGCAATCATTGACCCGCGTCAAGAAACGCAATTTTCGCTATACTGATTTCATCAAGTCAGGCACACTCAGATCTGTCAAATGATCGTTATATTGACCATACAATTACGATACAACACCTATACCTATAACACTTAGTCGTACCCAGCACAGGCACCCTCCCCCTTGACCAGGCTCTCCCAACACCCTGAATCTATAGTGATCAGCGCACAACTGACGCACAACTTAGTGTTGCGGCACCTCACGCCGGCGCAATGGGCTGAACTCATTGCCTTAATCGAAATATGCGACTACGCAAAAGGCGCCGTACTCGAACATCAAGGCGACCATGCTATGGAGCAATACTTTATCATCGAAGGCATTCTGCGCCGCTCGGTATCAAATGCCCAAGGTAAAGAGATGATCCTGCGCTTTGCTGCGGAAACTGATATTGATACCAGCTATGCAGCTTGGCGCTTAAAAACACCACTACCATATGCCATTAGCGCAGTCACTAAGGTGCGGGCAGCCAAACTGTCCATGGAACAATGGGTGGGATTCCTTAACCGTCACGACAGTATTAAGAGTGCATTCGAATTTGAAATCATGAAGCTCATGAGTGAAGTGATGGGACACACGATTACCTTGCATCTACTCGATGCCCGTGGCCGCGTGCAGCGATTTATGCGCAAACATGCCGCGCTAGCAGAACGAATCCCTAAAAAAGAACTCGCCTCATATCTTAACCTGTCACCCGAGACTTTATCGCGGCTCAATAGCAGCGGAAAAATCTAAGCGTGCCCGCGCCACATGGCCCACTGGCGACTGACCAGAGGCCAAAACAAGCTCAGTAAGGCCAACCCCATAATTGAACTAACAAGGGTGTTTGAGAAAAATACCGTAATACTGCCTTGGGAGATCAGCATTGCCTGCCGGAATGCGCTCTCTGCTTGATCGCCCAAGACCAAAGCCAAGACTAATGGCGCGAGCGGATAGGACAACTTTTTAAAAGCATAGCCCAACACTCCAAACAGCAACATAAACCATATATCCAACATCGCGTTGTGCACGGTATAAGCACCCACCGCACAAATCACAATAATTACCGGTGCAATAATCGAGAATGGTATGCGCAAGATCGCCGCAAACAGGGGCACGCAAGTGAGCACAATAATGAGACCAGCAATATTGCCTAAATACATGCTGGCAATTAAACCCCAAACAAAATCTTTTTGTTCTACAAATAGCAAAGGCCCTGGCTGTAGACCCCAAATCAACAAACCACCGAGTAATACTGCTGCAGTCGGCGAACCGGGGATTCCTAGTGCCAGCATCGGCAGTAGTGCCGCAGTGCCCGCGGCATGGGCTGCAGTCTCAGGCGCGATCACGCCCTCTGGCATGCCGGTGCCAAAGCGCGCACCATCAGGGGACATGCGCTTGGCAATGCCATAGCTCATAAACGACGCTGGTGTGGCACCACCAGGGGTAATACCCATCCAACAACCAATCACACAACTACGTAACGAAGTCATCCAATAACGCGGTAATTTCTTCCAAGTATCAATTACCACTCGAGTATCGATACGCGCAGCTTTACCAGAGAAGGACAAGCCCTCTTCCATAGACAACAAGATCTCACCAATACCAAACAAACCAATCACGGCAATCAAGAAATCAAACCCACGCATCAACTCATGCCAACCAAAAATTAAGCGCAGTTGTCCAGTAACCGTATCAATACCCACCGCAGCTAGCGCAAAACCCAACATCATCGCCGCAACAATTTTAGCCGGTGGCTCCTTACCCATGCCAATAAAACTACAAAAGGTGAGAAAGAACACTGCGAAAAATTCTGGCGGTCCAAACTTTAACGCGAAGCGCGCCACTAAAGGTGCCAGAAACGTAATCATCACTACTGCAAAAAAAGCACCTACAAAAGACGAGGTAAAAGCTGTTGCCAAAGCTTCGCCTGCACGCCCCTGTTGCGCCATCGGATATCCATCAAAAGTCGTTGCAACCGACCATGGTTCGCCAGGGATGTTGAATAATATCGAGGTGATCGCCCCACCGAAGAGCGCACCCCAATAGATACACGAGAGCATTATCACCGCTGAGGTCGGCGGCATGGTAAATGTGAGTGGCAGGAGAATGGCAATCCCATTAGCGCCACCCAAGCCCGGCAACACCCCAATTAACACACCCAATACCACACCGATAAACATTAACAATACATTAAACGGCGTGAGGGCAACTGTAAAACCATGAAACAGTGCGGTGATTTCGTCCAAGGCTGTATTCTCCTATAGGTCCGCTCTCAATATCCAATCACACTTAACGGATTAAACTCGCCTTTAAACAGCGGCACTTGAAACCAAATTTCAAACATCATAAACATTGCAGCACTCACTACCACACTAATGATCACGCTTTTAATGGCAGGGTAATGGCCTAACCACATCATAAATCCAGCAATATAAATCGCCGAAGCCAGATAAATACCAACAAACTGAATCCCCAATACATAAACCGCTGCCGGTAACAACACTGCCAACACTTGTTTGAGCAAATGCCGTTCAACAAATAATGCCCCAGTGGCCGCAGCAGTCAGCGCTTGATACAAAGTGTAGAGGGAAGACAAACCAATGAACAAGCCGATATAGAATGGGAAATAACCAGCCTCTGGCCCATCTTCGCCCCAGCGAAAGCCCAAGCGCACGCTGTCCCACAGCACCATACCTGCAATCGCCAAAAAAAATAGTGCCACCACAACTTCGGCGCGTCGCAATGAAATGCCACCGCTGGACGCTGCCGCGTCCTTATTGGTTTCCGCTACAGTCTCATTCATAGAATCTACTTTTTAGATGCCACAACGTTCAATAGTAAATACATTATGGTGATATATGGCTTAAGGTGATGCACGACTTAAGGTTTAGCTAAGAACCCTGCCTCTTTCATTAAATCGCGATGCAAAATCTCTGCCTTTGCCACCCAATCTACAAACGCTTTGCCCGTTAAGAAGGTTTGATTGAATGCCCCATCTTCCATGAACTTTTTCCACTCCGGCGTTGCACGCACTTTAGTCATTAAATCAACATAAAAATTCACGACCTCAGGGGACACACCAGGGGGCATAAAGATACCCCTTAACATCACATACTCAGTCGAAATACCAGCTTCTTTACAGGTATGCACGTCATACCAAGACTGAGTTTCTGTAATCTTTGTTTTATACGGCATGCGTTCATCATCAAACACACATAACGCACGCAAGGTGTTTGCACGCCACTGGGCAACTGCTTCAATCGGATTGTTTACCGAGGAGTTGATATGTTTACCCACTAATTGAGTCGCAACTGCACCCCCCCCTTTATAGGGGATATAAGTGAATTTAACACCTACAGCTTTTTCAATAGCTACCGTGAGAATTTCATCCTCCTGCTTAGAGCCAGTACCACCCATTTTAAATGTTTTCGGTGGGGCCTTTTTGACGGCGTCTAAATACTCTTTAGCCGTCTTATAGGGATCTTCAGTATTAACCCACAACACAAAGTTATCGAGTGACAACATCGCAACCGGTGTGAGATCTTTCCAATTAAATGGCACACCCGTGGCCATTGGAGTCGTAAACAAATTAGACAAGGTGATAATTAATTTATGAGAATCACCTTTGGCAGCTTTGACTTCTAAGAACCCTTCAGCACCTGCGCCACCCGCCTTGTTCACAGGGATCATCGCTTGTTTCATCAGGTTATGCTTAGCCACAATACCTTGAATCAAACGCGCCATTTGATCGGCGCCCCCGCCAGTGCCTGCTGGGATCACTAGTTCGACCGGCTTCGTGGGCTCCCAAGCAAAGCTGGGTGTGGTAGCCAAAACCCCTAGCATTAAAAATACCCGCAGACATATCGGCATTGCGCTCATCATAGTCATAAATCTCCCCCCTATTAAGCCTCGGTAGCAAATGCTTCGACGACGAAAAAACTAGGTATAACAACAATATAGCTTACATCCTAAAAAACTATGCAAACGACATTGTTTAATATTTTTAGAAATTTATTTTTTATTATTTTA
>CAISJL010000166.1 GCA_903885665.1 uncultured beta proteobacterium
AAGGAAGGTACGCATATTTTTATAGCGCGCACCACTGACAAAACCATAGCCTGCTAGTACTTCAGGCACATGGATCGTGTTGTAGAACTCATTAAATTGTGCCAGCTCAGCCTCACCAGAGCCTGCTGCTGCGTTCATCCCGACCAAATACATGTACGGCGAAGCAGACACTTGCGCTGCCTGAGGATTATTCAACACATGTTGCCACATTAGACGCCACTTGGTGCTGCGCTTTTGCCAGGCGGCAGGACCGTCGCTATATACGGGCCGACCGCTCGCTGGCCCATCATTACGAGTAATGTAAAGCTGTGCTGCCTCTTGACTTTCAATATCGTAAGCCGCGATAAAGCGTGGCCCACGCGGGCCGCGCGTATCGTCTTGCGCAAGCTCGTAACGCCGTCCACGCAAAAAACCTGGGTTGCCAGCCAACACTTCAGGCTTATGCACATTAGAGTAAAAGTCATTAAACGCTGCAACATCGGCAGCGTTCGTGTCGGCGGGGATATCCATGCCGACCCAATAGGTGTAAAGCGCATCGCTCATTTTTTATCCTTTGCCTTCAAACTAAATTAAACATTGGGATCGCTGGGCCATCCTCGCTCGGCTTGAACGTCACCGCAACCTTTTGTCCGCAGCGGATGGTATCCAAGTCGCAGTCGACGATATTAGTCAGCATCGTGATGCCTTCATCAAGAGTGACGTAAGCAATCGCATAAGGCACAGGACCCGAGGTGCGCGTGATGCTATAGCTATAAACCGTGCCGCTACCTTTCACTTCTTTGAATTCAGTTTTGTCGCTAAAGCAAAATGGGCATAGCGCACGAGGATAGTGATGATATTGCTTGCAGTCGTTGCAAAACTTCAGCATCAACTTGCCCTGAGTGGCAGCATCAAAATAAGGCTCATCGCCATAGTTCAACTTTGGGGCAGGGATTTTTCTGTCTTGATAGGGTGTGGTCATGGCTTTACTCTCTTTCCATAATCAATGTAGCACTACCGTGGCGGGTACTGAGCGAGCCGCCGGTACCGTGCGCCAAGGCGATATCGCAGTTTTTCACCTGCACTAAGGGATGGGCTTCGCCGCGCAATTGACGAACAGCCTCAATGATTTTGGTGATGCCACCGCGATTCACCGGATGGTTGTTACACATCCCACCGCCATCCGTATTAAAGGGCAGTTTGCCAACGCCCGAAATCAAGTTGCCATCCATCACAAACTTGCCACCTTCGCCCTTTTTACAAAAGCCAAGATCCTCAAGCGTCATGACCACAGTGATCGTGAAGCTATCGTAAATTGAGGCGTACTTAATGTCGCTGGGCTTGACGCCAGCCTCGGCAAAGGCGATAGGCCCCGAGCGCACGGCACCGGTATAGGTAATATCAATTTTGCCACCCATTTGACCCTTGGGTGATTCACCGGCGCCAATCAATTTCACCGCCGGGCGCTTTAGAGTTTTAGCAATTTCTGGGCTCACCACAATGACTGCACCACCGCCATCAGTCACCACGCAGCAATCCATACGATGCAGTGGATCTGCAATCAACGGCGAATTCACAACATCTTCAACGGTGACCACTTTCTTTAAGTAAGCGTTAGGATTGTGTTGCGCATGGTGCGATGCAGAAACCTTGACCCA
>CAISJL010000167.1 GCA_903885665.1 uncultured beta proteobacterium
ATAGATCATTTGTATCAAGATCCACATATAGACAATCGAAATTTTATTTTGCATTATGGTGATTTGTCAGACTCATCTAATCTCATGCGCATTATTCAGCAAACACAACCTGATGAAATCTACAACCTAGGCGCCCAGAGTCATGTTGCTGTATCATTTGAGTCGCCTGAATATACTGCAGATGTGGATGGTATGGGCACGCTTCGTATCCTAGAGGCGATCCGGATTCTTGGTTTAGAGAAGAAAACACGTTTCTATCAAGCGTCCACTTCTGAGCTTTATGGTCTAGTCCAAGAGATTCCACAAAAAGAGACCACTCCATTTTATCCGCGCTCACCCTATGCAGTCGCAAAACTGTATGCCTACTGGATTACCGTCAATTACCGTGAGGCTTATGGTATTTATGCTTGTAATGGCATCTTGTTTAATCACGAAAGCCCGCGTCGTGGTGAGACTTTTGTGACGCGTAAAATCACGCGTGGTTTAGCAAATATTGCACAAGGCTTAGATCAGTGTTTGTATATGGGTAATATGAATGCGCTACGTGATTGGGGGCATGCCAAAGATTATGTGCGCATGCAATGGATGATGTTGCAACAAGATCAGCCAGAAGATTTTGTGATTGCTACTGGTGTGCAATACAGCGTGCGTGAATTTGTGATCAAGAGTGCAGCCGAGCTTGGTGTGGTTTTGCAATTTGAGGGGCAAGGTGTTGATGAGCTTGCGCGTGTTGCAAGTATTGCTGGTGAAATGGCACCTGCCTTGCAAGTGGGTGATGTAGTGGTTCGGGTTGATCCTGCATATTTTAGACCCACTGAAGTTGAAACCCTTTTGGGTGATCCAACTAAAGCCAAGGAGAGGTTGGGTTGGATCCCAGAGATCACCCTTGATGAGATGATTGCAGAGATGGTGGCGCATGATTTAAGCCAAGCTAAGCAACATGCGTTATTGAAGTCGCATGGTTATACAATCCCGGTCAGTCAAGAGAGCTAATACCATTTGATGGATCTGCAATGACACTTCATCCAAAAATTTATGTTGCTGGTCATCGTGGTATGGTCGGTTCTGCAATTGTCCGAACCTTAAAATCACATGGATTAAATAACATTGTTACCCGGACACATGCTGAACTTGATCTTTGTCAACAAGCGGCAGTTGCGACTTTTTTTGCTGAAGAGAGACCTGACCAAGTATATTTGGCTGCTGCCAAAGTCGGTGGTATTCATGCAAACAATACGTATCCAGCCGAGTTTATTTATGAAAACCTAATGATGCAGTCTAATGTGATTCATCAGGCTTTTTTAAGTGGTGTTAAGCGACTGTTGTTTTTAGGGTCGAGCTGTATTTACCCGAGACTGGCACCTCAACCAATGGCTGAGGACGCTCTGTTGTCGGGTCATTTAGAGCCCACGAATGAACCTTATGCGATTGCAAAGATAGCCGGTATTAAGTTGTGTGAGAGTTACAATCGTCAGTATGGTAAGTCGCATGGTATAGATTTCAGATCGGTTATGCCCACTAATTTGTATGGACCAGGGGACAATTATCACCCAGAGAATAGTCATGTCATACCGGCATTGATCAGACGTTTTCACGAGGCTAAAGTTAAAGATTTAACTGAGGTTGCAATCTGGGGTAGTGGTGCACCTAGGCGTGAATTTTTGTATGTTGATGATATGGCAGCGGCATCAGTGTTTGTAATGAACTTGGATAAAGCTGTCTATGAAGTGCATACTCAGTCTATGCAAGGTCATATCAATGTGGGATTTGGTTCTGACATGACGATTAAAGAGTTGTCTGAGACGGTGAGTAGAGTTGTAGGCTATCGCGGTCGCATTGTCTTTGATGCTACAAGACCTGATGGTCCTCCCAGAAAGTTCATGAATAGCAATTTACTCAAGGGAATGGGCTGGCAGGCAAAAGTTAATTTGACAGATGGCTTAGCCGCGGCATATCAAGATTTTTTGAACGCTATTTAATAACGCTGAATGCCCACGCTGTTTCTTAATTTTGGCAACTAACTCTCAAAGATTTGAAATATTTTTAGTCATCTGAAAAAAGTAATATATTCAAAAATTATTTAAGCACGCTTGATCTTAAGAACTATTGGCTTGTTTTTACATCACTACAATATACTTCATAATCAATAGCTATAATAATTGCTGCGCGAAAAAATTAACCCCATGAACTATCTAATCACAGGTGTTGCAGGTTTTATCGGTATGCATACCGCGCTCAGATTGCTGGCGCGTGGAGATACCGTGGTGGGTGTTGATAATTTAAACGACTACTACGATGTGAATCTTAAAAAAGCGCGCCTCTCCCGCCTTGAGGGTGATCACAATTTTAGTTTTCACCATTGCAATATTGCAGATAATGCTAAACTGAATTCTTTTTTTTCTGGTGCAAAGCCTGATTGCGTGATTAATTTGGCCGCACAGGCAGGTGTGCGTTATTCCTTGACTCATCCGCAAGCCTATATTGATGCGAATTTACATGGGTTTACTACTATCTTAGAGGCTTGTCGGCATCATCAGGTGTCGCACCTAGTCTATGCCAGTAGCTCTAGTGTATATGGTGGTAATACCACCTTGCCGTTTAGTGAGCATCATAGCGTTGATCATCCGGTGAGCCTATATGCGGCCACTAAAAAAGCGAATGAGTTAATGGCGCATACGTATAGTCATTTGTTTCAATTGCCCACTACAGGCTTACGTTTCTTTACAGTGTATGGCCCTTGGGGTCGACCTGATATGGCTTTGTTTTTATTCACTAAGGCCATTATTGCTGGTGATGCGATTGATATCTTTAATCATGGCAATATGGTACGAGATTTCACTTATATTGACGATATTGTCGAGGGCGTGATTCGTGTTGCAGATAAGACGGCAACAAGGAGTCCTGACTATGACCCCGCCAATCCAGATCCTGCCACGAGTAATGTCCCTTATCGAGTGTTTAACATTGGCAACAGTCAACCCACGCCATTGATGGATTATATTAAAGCCATAGAGACTGCATTAGGTATGACCGCAAAGAAAAACTTTCTACCAATGCAGCAGGGTGATGTGCAAGCCACATCAGCCAATACCGATGCGTTAGATGCATGGGTTGGTTTTAAACCTAATACTGCAGTGGTTGATGGGGTTGCACGTTTTGTGGCGTGGTATCGTGAGTATTATCAAGTATAAATATCAAGTGTAAATATCAATGCTTAATCGTGAATCATGAATAGTTAACTTTTTATTTTTCAGTTTTAATTTCTAATGCGTTGCTCTTAATTTTTAATGCTTAATTCTTTACTTTTAATCCTTAACGCCGTGAGATTTTTATGCGGTGGATTATCTGTTCCTGTATCTTCAATCACACCGCGTGCGTATCATTGAGCGCTAAGACTTGCTGACCACAGTGCTTTTAAAGGATTCACGCTGATTAAGTTTGTCGATATGTTTGGCTAATCGGGGGTTTGCACTGCGCCATTCAAAGTCAGGCAGCCCTTGTTCTAGGTAGCCTATTGAGTATCCGGTAGCAATATCGGCTAAGCTGAATTGGCTACCGAAGCAGTACTCTTGATCACCGAGTTGTTGTTCCATTACAGTCAATGCACGTTGAATTTTTTGTCGCTGTTTTTCATACCAAGCGGGTGATTCGCGTTTGGCTTCAGCTTTACGTGGGTCGTGAGTGAGTAGCACTGTCGCCTCAGCCACACCATCTCCTAACGCTTCCCAGCGTTTGACGGCAATTCGCTCAGCGAACTGGGCCGGTATTAGTTTAGGCTCAGCTTGTAAGCCGTCCAAATACTCTACAATCACCACTGAATCATAAATTGCCTGGCCATCTGAGGCTAAGAGGGTAGGGATTTTGCCTAATGGATTTAAAGGCGCGACCAATGCCGCACGTTGTTCGGGTGGTGCTAATACATATTCGTAAGGTATATTTTTTTCCGCAAAAGCAATACGTACTTTACGAACATATGGGCTGCCACCGGTGCCAAATAATTTCATTGAAATATCCTTTTTTGAAAGAGCTGTATTTTTAACGACCATTAGCTCATGAGTCTATGTGAAGGCGTAGTCTTCTGCAATAGCTACTCTAATGGTTAAATCGATAATTATCTATGACGCTTATATACTATTGTTGTTGAGTGTATTTGGGTAATTGTATTTGAGAAATTGTATTTGAGAAATTGTATTTGAGAAATTGTATTTGAGAAATTGTATAATCCATCGGACTGAGTTTAAGTGTTTAGCAGTGTGAATTACAAAAAATTGCCTACAATATGGATTATTTATAAATGTGAAATATTATGGTTTCCATTGGGCATTTGTAGTCGAATTGAGGTTTCAAGTAAATCTAGTCGTTATAGTACCCACTCGTCCTAAGATTAGATTAGATTAGATTAAATTTAACTCAATGAAAAAGTTAAGGGTAAGCAATGACTACGCACAGTAATGATGGTTATTTTGAAGCATATTGGCCGCGCGGTGAACGTCAACAAAAAACTCGAGCGCTAGCGCCTCGTCTGACGGATTTAGACGGAAAAGTGGTTGCACAGTTATGGGATTATCTGTTTAAAGGTGATGAGGTGTTTGCCTTGTTAGAAGAGGGCTTACGAGCCCGCTATCCGAATATTCGGTTTATTAGTTGGCGTGATTTTGGTAGCACCCATGGTGATGACGAGAAAGAAGCCTTGGCCGCATTGCCGGCACGCTTAAAGGCGTTGGGGGTTGATGCGGTCATCTCTGGAATGGCGTGTTGAGGTAGCTGTACGCCCGCCGTGTTGCGGGCCAGTGCAGTATGTGAGGCTGCTGGTTTTCCAACTGCATCGCTAACCTGTGAGGGTTTTTTTAAGCAAGCTGCAGCAACTTCGATCGGATTGGGGATGCCCAATATCGCGCTAGCTTTAGTGCCTGGTCATATTGGCACTAAGAGTCCAGCGCAGTTACGACAGGATGTTTTAGAGGTAACTACTGCCGCGGTCATCGCCAACTTGACACAAATCACCCAATCTACCAATGCCTTAGCGGAACCTGCAGCAAAAGATATTGTAGTGCGTGGTGGATTTCAAGCGGTGAATCGCTATTTTTATGCGCATGAGTATTCGGATGGTTTGCCAATTGTGCCGCCCACAGCAGAGGCGATTGCAGCATTCATGCGATTTACGGATCGTGATCCAAATGAAGTCTTGGGCGTCTTATTGCCAGACCGTCGTGCTGCAACAGTTTGGACTGTTGCAGTCAATGGCGTAATGGCTGGATGCCTGCCTGAATATATGCCTATTCTGATTGCCTTGGTCGAAGCCATGGCTGACCCTCGGTATGGTGTAGAGCATAGTGGTAATACCCCTGGTGGTGATACCTTGATTATTCTGAATGGTCCTATTATTAAAACCTTGGGTTTTAACTACACTCAGGGTGCTATGCGTGATGGCTTTTTACCAAATACTTCGATTGGCCGGTTCTTTAGGTTGTATCTGAGAAATGTGGCAGGATTTTTATTACATAAAACAGATAAAGCAACGTTTGGTAATACCTGGCGCGTGGTGCTTGCAGAGAATGATGATGTGATTAAAGATCTTGGTTGGTCGAATATTGGCACGGAAATGGGTTTTGCTGCTGATGACAATGTGGTGACTATCGCGCGTTACACTGGCGGTGGTTCTTTGTCATCGGTGTCAGGTAGCACGCCAGAGTTGTTATTGCCCTATCTCGCGGATTCGTTATTACGCTTTAATAATTGGCAAATTACCTTTACCACCAGTCATGGTCACGGCACGCTACGCCCACTCGCAGTGATTAGCCCGATTATTGCGCAAACGATTGCCCAAGCTGGTTGGAGTAAGGCCGATGTCCAGCAGTTTTTATTTGAGCATGCACGGATGCCTGCTTGGGTCTTTGAACGGCAATTGCGCGATTGGAATATTCGTGGTGTATGGGATCTTAAAGATGATGTTCTGAATGATCGCATCCCTAAGGTATTTTATGAGTCAGATGACCCTAATCGGATGGTACCCATTGTGTGGCGACCAGAAGATTTTATGATTGCAGTCGGTGGTGACCCGATGCGTAATAATGCTTATGTGTTCGCCCATAACGCATTCCTGGGCTATCCCGTCGGTAAGCGAATTGGTCTGCCAAAGGACTGGGATCGCTTAATTACAGAGTTGAAGTGATATCTGTTTGATGGATATCAATTAAGGGCGCACTATCCTGGAGATAATGGCAGGGTATTTAAGCCAAGTGCATCGGTTATAATCAGCGAAATTTGTGGCTTGTGTATGGTGTTTTTTGAATGAATTTTGGGGAAATTATGTATTTAAATAATGGATCGGCTAAGGTTACATTGGTGTTATCGGTGGCAATGCTTGTGGGTAGTCTCAACACCGCAGCGCAAATGCAAAATGCAACGGCGCCAGAGCCCGTAGCACCAACAAAAGTGTCGCTGTTAATGGAATCACAACTGAATTCGGCAATTAACAAATGGTCGTTTGCTTGGGGTTGGAACCGTGAAGTGTATTCAAAAAGTGATATTCATTTCAGCGGTACTAATCATGATTTTACCCTCAGCGATGTGAAAGCCAAGGATAAGCAAAAGGAACTCACGCTTGGCACCTTGTTTACCACGTTTTTAAACCCCGGAAATCTCACAATTCCCCAAACCAATATGCGGATTGCGTATCAATTATCAAAAGATACAGCAGTTGCATTTAATCTGGATCACATGAAGTATGTCGTCTCTGATGGTCAAACGGTGCGCTCCTCTGGTAGTTATACCAATTCTTCTGGCACGACTACATTAGGTGCGACTAAGACACTTAATGCTGATTTTATGCATTATGAGCACACCGACGGTTTAAATATCATCAGTCTAGAATATTAAAAGCAGTATTCATTAGAAATTCCACGTGTCAACATGCCTGCGCGTGCATTCAGTTTAGTTGGCCTAGGTTTTGTCATGCCAAAAAGTAATATTACAATGACCATGATTGAGCAGACGCGTAATGATCAATTTCATATCGCTGGTTATAGCGCAGCAGTGGGCGGCGGTGTAGAAGCTGATTTTCTCAAACGATATTTTGTGCGCGGTGCGTACAAATTTGGTTATGTAAATTTACCCGATGTGAAAACCAGCGCGCGTGGTGACAAAGCCTCGCAGAGTTTTACTTACAATGAATTGTTAATGTTGATTGGTGTGCGGTTCTTAAAGTTCTTAATAAGTCTAGTTAATCCATTTATTTTTTAATTCAACAATCCTAACAATCCAATTAGTTTGTCTCAAAATTAGATTTTTTAATAATGGGTACCCAGCGTTGTTGTTCGCTACGAATAAAAGCCAGATAGTCAGTGTCGGAAGAAGGGGCAGGTTCTATGCCTCTTTCTTTGAATTGTTTGATTACCTCGGGGTTGCGCAGCGCTAGAGTAAAGTCTGCATTTAGTCGGTTGATGATGTTGGGCGCCGTACGTGCAGGCGCTGATAAGCCATACCAATTAGTGGCAAGATAATCTTTAACGCCAGCCTCTGCGATTGTCGGAACATCCGGCAGCGCTTCTGCCCGTTTGCCCCCTGTGACTGCTAAAGCACGTGCTTTACCCGATAGTACATGGGGAACCGCGGTTGAGATGACTGCAATGAAAGAGGGGATGTGTCCTGCAACAAGGTCTGTGATCGCTGGGCCACCACCTTTGTAGGGCACGTGATTGAGCGTGACCCCAGTCATGCTTTCCAGCAGGGCACCGGCAAGCTGACCCGGACTACCCACACCAGAAGTGGCGTAATTCAACTTTCCAGGTTGTGCTTTGGCGATGGCCAGAAATTCTTTAAGTGTCTTTGCTGGCATACTGGGGTGCACAATTAAGATATTCTGCAATTGCACCAACATACCTACTGCAGAAAAGTCTTTCATCGGGTCGTAACCGACTTTTTGAATGGTTGGGCTGACAATTAATGAGCCAATGTGCGATATTGCAATTGTATGCCCATCAGTTTCAGAGCGGGCTAAGACCTGCATCGAGATAACGCCATTCGCACCAGGTCGATTATCTACGACGACTGTATTGCCAAGGCTGGACGTGAGGTGCGGTTGTAGAATCCGCGCCACAAGATCAGTCGCGCCTCCAGGTGGGAAACCCACAATGAATCGTATTGGTTTGCTGGGGGCCCAGGTATTATTTGGGCTGGCAGCATACCCAAGGTTACTAAGAACACAGCCTATACTCATAGACACTGCGATTGCTTTAATGGTTTTGAGAGGCATATCAGACTCCGTGAATATATCAGTGATTGTAAAAGTGAATATGTCAGTGTCTTAGATTGTATGATTGTATGCCATAAAAAGGCCGCATTAATAGATTAATGCGGCCTTTTTTTTGACTGATTTCGCCAGTGCTGCGCATGGTGCTATTGCAGATTAGCTAGCGAACCTATTTGAGAATTAATTCGTATGATAAAGACCTGCAGCTTTAATCACTTTCTCCCATTGAGTTTTTTCCGAGCGGATATAAGCACCAAAATCTTCAGGTGTGCTGGGAGACACATCAAGACCTTGTTTAAATAAATACTCTTTAATCTCGGCTTGATTCAGCACTGCGACGATTTCTTGATTTAAGCGATTAATAATGTCACGAGGTGTTTTTGCCGGCACCAGCACACCATACCAATTATTTGCTTCGTAACCTTTCACCCCAGACTCAGCAATCGTTGGCAAATCCGGCACTAAGCCGGAGCGCTTGGCGGTAGTTACAGCAAGGGCATTAATACGCTTAGTAGCAATATGACTTACTGCGCTTGCAGCAGTCGCAAATATCAAATTAATATTGCCGGATAGCAAATCTACCATGGCGGGGCCGCCGCCTTTATACGGCACGTGGGTGATTTTGGTGCCCGCTTGTAAATTAAATAGCTCTAGCGCTAAGTGGCCTGCACCGCCCACGCCAGATGAACCGCCATTAAGCGATTTAGATTTTGCTAAGGCAATTAATTCTTTAATATTTTTGGCGGCTACTGTAGGGTGAGTGACTAAGATATTGGTGGAGTCTACTGCACGTGAAACTGGAATGACATCTTTAAGCGGGTCAAAAGAGAGTTTCTTGTAGAGGGCTGGGTTAATGGCTAATGAGGCAATAGTGCTCATTAAAATTGTATAGCCATCAGAAGGTGCATTGGCAGTGATCTCTGTAGCAATATTGCCTGAAGCGCCAGGGCGATTGTCGATAATGATTTGCTGGCCCAGGCGCTCGCCCAATTTGATACCGATTGCGCGAGCGGTCGTGTCGGTGCCACCGCCAGGTGCAAAACCGACCAGCATACGTATTGGTTTTGTGGGTTGCCAAGTCGCACTGGTGCTGTGAGTAGAATAGGCTAGGCCGATGCACAGGCTGAGCAGGGGAAGTGTGAATGTGCGCATTATTTTTTATCCTCTTGATTTTAAAAGATATTTAAAGCAACTCTTGCAAATCGTGTTAAAACAATTAGCCATTGAGCCCACCAAACTAGGGTGCTAGTGTAACGCAGTCTTAGGGTGGCGCTAAGTCTGCATGCGTCCGCTTGCAATTTTTGCGGCTAATATAAAGGCGTGTTCCATGGCGCCTACATTTGCAATGCCTTGACCAACAATATCGTAAGCGGTGCCATGGGCTGGCGTGGTGAATACGGTTTTCAGGCCAGCAGTGACGGTCACCCCTTTATTAAATCCGAGTAACTTGGTCGCGATCTGGCCTTGGTCGTGATACATCATCACAACGCCATCAAACTCGCCTTTAAGTGCTTTGAGGAAAATCACGTCAGAGGAAATGGGACCTTCGCAATGTATGCCTTTGGCGCGGAGTTGATCTACCGTAGGACGAATAATGCGAATTTCTTCGTCCCCAAACAAACCATTTTCACCGTTATGCGGGTTGAGTGCTGCCACACCAATGCGTGGTTGTTGGTGGCCTGCGGCACGCAATGCATTTTGTGCTAATTCAATGGCGGCAGTAATTCGTTCTGGTGTCACTAGATTAACTGCCTCACGTAGTGCAACGTGTGAAGTGACGCGGAATGTGCTGAACTGGTCAATCACATTCATTTCGCCAAAGAAACCAGTGTGTTCAGTGAGATGGGCAAACATTTGATGCTCATCGTTAAATTTCCAGCCCCCACGATTCATTGCGCCTTTGTTTAAAGGTGCAAAGCAGATGCCATCGAGTTGATTGTTCATTGCCATATCAATCATTATTTTCAATGTGTCGCCTGCAAGTTTGCCGGCGACGTCTGAGGAGGTGCCTTGGGGAAAGAGTGCGGGATCTGTATTGCCTAAATCGACTACAGGCAGGTCCTGTCTAGGCCATGTTACATCGTTAATGGATGAGTAGACCGTGTATGGAATGGTCAGACCGGCATTTTTCATGCCGAGTTGCAATACGCGTTGATCACCAATAATCACTACCCGAGCAATTTCAGAGGGTTTGCCACTAGCAAGTAGTTTAGCGGCAATTTCTGGGCCTATGCCGGTAACGTCACCAAGCATAAAGCCAATACGTGGTAAATTCGACATGAACAATTCTCCGTTGAGTGAGTTTATTGAATAGCGAGTAAGCGGGTTAATTCACGCGCACTTTTGAGTGTGTCGAGCTCGAATACGCGTTGAATAATTAAATTGGCGCGGCGAAGTGTGAGACCGCCCCAAAGTGCAGATTCACGGAACTTATTAGCGAGCTCGTCATCGCTCATTGGCAGCATGGGACTGCCTTTACCAAAATCGGCGCGACCGCTCAGTGTGCGGCCATCAGTGAGTTCGATATCGATAATGGTCGTCATTTTCTCATAGCCTGCGGCCTCTGCTACTGGATGCACATCAAAGTGAATGCGTTTCATCATCCGTTTCACATCCGGGCGATTGACAACTGCATCGGTGAATTCAGCCAAGCCTGCTTTACCCTCCAGCAACAAAATAGCCATACAAAATTCCATGCTGAACTTAGCTTGTAATTCGTTTTTAGGTTGACGATGAATGAGCGTATTCGGCATATGACGATTAGTGCCAACCGCGACACGCACCACTTGATCAGCAGATATATGATGTTGATGAATTAAACCCAGCATAACACCCATGCCGGGATGCGTTAATGAACCACTTGGGTGTGGTTTGATCGATATCCCGGGCATCTCAAAGGTCCAAGGCTTACCCAGTTTGTCGACAATAGCGGCAGGGCTGTAGCCACCACCAGCGGCATTGAGGAAGCCGCGCGGTGCCTCCAGAGCGTTGGGTGCTGCAGTCCATCCTAGAGCTACCAGTTCAGCGGCAACAATGCCCGACTCAGCGGCACGACCAGGATGAAATGGCTTAGTCATTGTTCCAAAGTTTTCTCGCAAACCGGCAGCTTGACTGGCTGCAAGACTAATGACTTGCGCGGTTTGATCTGCTGAGAGTTTTAGTAGGCGTGCGGCACCTGCTGCTGCACCAATGGTGCCCATGGTTGCAGTTGAATGGAATCCATCAGCGTAGTGGCGTGGGTAAATAGCCTCTGCAATTTTTGTTTCAACTTCGACGGCAATTTGATAGGCCAGTAGTAGATCGAGACCCGAAAGATTGTGTACTTCAGACAGGGCTAAAACAGCAGGTAGTGCTGGCGCTGTAGGGTGAGTGAGCAGGCCGTAGACTCGATCCGGTGCTACAGCTAATTGCGTATCGTCATAGTCGTCTGCATGTATAGCAATCCCATTCGCAAAAGCAGCAAAGCGTGCAGGAACTTTGAGCGCACTACCGATAATAGTCGCACCTCGGTTTAGCGGAACCCCTAAGGTTTGTAGGTATTGACGCACGAGATGTCCTGATTCTGCGCGATTGCCTGCAAAAGCTAAGCCAAGGCCGTCCAGTATTGAGCGCTTGCCTCGGTGCATCACTGTACGCGAGAGGTGACTGTGGCGTGTGCGGGTAATAAATTTAGCAATGGCGGCGGTTAAGGCATAACTGGTATTCATGGCAATACGCTCAATAGGATATACAGAGTTTATGTTAATGGGTAATGGGTAATGGTTGAAGGTTGATGGTTAATAAGTAATGGTTAATAAGTAATGGTTAATGGTTGCAGGATACTTGTTTGGATGTTGGTAATAGCTTGAGGGTATTATTAAATTAAAGCGCTGTATGCTGTTAAGATCGCTATTATGACTGATAGTAGAATACGGTGACTAGTGTTACATCATTAATATGAATGAATTAACCTTGCTTTGATAGAAAATGCAGGTTAATCTTTGGACTATTTTTCTTATATCTAATGGCTTTTTTCTTTTACTCTCCATTTCTTTCATTACTTCCTTTTTTAAAACTAATCCCATGAAGAATCAGATTCGAGATGCATTAGCACGCGGTGAAACCGTAACCGGCATTATTTTATTCAGTGGCAGTCCGATGATTACCGAATTGGCTGCGGCTGCAGGTATTGACTTTGTGATTATAGATATGGAGCACAGTGCACTTGATTTAGACCGCTGCGCGCATATTATTCGTGCTGCAGACGCTGCGGGCATTACGCCATTTGTTCGAGTTCCTGAAGTGGATGGTGGCTTGATTAAAAAAATATTAAATATGGGTGCAGCTGGTATAGCGGTGCCACATGCTACCCGTGAAAATTGTTTAGAAGCTTTGCGGTGGGTTTCATATCCCCCGCAAGGTGAGCGCGGTGTGTGCGCTATTGTTCGGTCAGCGGGTTATGCACCAGGAGATTGGGATCAATTTGTTGCTCAAGCTAACCATGAGGTGATGGTGATTCCATTGATTGAAGATCAAGCAACCCTCACGGATTTTGCAGCAATGGCAGCGACGCCAGGGCTAGATATATTTTTTATTGGGCCCACAGATTTATCCATTTCATTGGGAGTGCCGCATGCAACCTTTGAAGAACCTAAAATGAGCGCTGCCCTAGAGGGTGTTGTTAAACTTGCAAAACAGCACGGCAAGTATGTAATGACCACCATTGGTAATCATTTAGACCCTGCATATGCGCGAACCGTGCGTGATCGCGGAGTGCAGGCTGTTGTGTTGGGCACTGATGGTCATTTGTTTTTAGAGGTATGTCGTCGTATGAATGCAGTTAAATCAGATTAAATTAAAATAACTGATTAGATTGAATTGAACAAAATTTAATTAAAT
>CAISJL010000168.1 GCA_903885665.1 uncultured beta proteobacterium
GTGCGTAAAGTAAATATCGATACCGACATTCGTTTAGCCATGACAGCTGCTATGCGTAAAGCGATGGCTGATAAGCCGGATGAATTTGATCCACGTGCATTTTTAAAAGCGGCGACTGCAGCAGCTAAAAAAGTTGTTAAGGATAGATTTGAATCGTTTGGTTGCGCAGGACAAGCATCAAAGATTAAATCACTGCATTTGGATCATATGGCCAGCCTGTATCAAAAAGGTAGCCTGCGAGCCAAGGTGCATTGAGTCTCTTAGCTATCGTATGATCATTCCAGGTAAACACCGCTGTGTCTTGTTTGATGTGGATGGCACGATTGCCGAGACAGAAGGACAAGCGCATCTTCCAGCGTTTAATCGTGCGCTGGAAGAGGCGGGTTTGCCTTGGCGATGGACGCATGCTGATTACAAGCGTTTATTAAAAACAGCGGGTGGGTTCGAGCGCCTACTGCGCTATGCGGAAGAAACCGGTAACGATGCTGGCGCACTGCGTCATTTATTGGCTGGTGTGCATAAGAATAAAAATAAACACTTCGCAGAAATTCTCGCTTCCGGTGCGGTGAAACCACGCGCAGGTTTTGCAGAACTAATTCATAGCCTCACACGTCACGATATTCGCTGGGCTGTGGTGACCACGACCAGTCGATCGAACTGGGACGCGCTGTGGAACTATTCACTCTCACCTTTGGGATTGCCTGCACCGACCACTATCGTGGTGGGTGACGATGTGCAGGCAAAAAAACCGGATCCCGAAGCGTATCTTTTAGCGTTGCAGCGCTTGAGCTTGAGTGCTCATGATTGCTACGTTATTGAAGATTCCCGTAATGGCTTATTAGCCGCCGGCGGCGCTGGTTTGCCCGTGGCTATCGTACGCAGTGAGTTCTTTGCGGATGAATCGTTTGAGGGCGCAGCGGTGGTGGTGGATGAGTTGACGGAGTTGGTGGTTTAAGTACTCTGGCAATTCGCGCTTAAAGCCTTCAGCTTCTCTTTGATACGAACCAAGACCAATGAGTTTGGCCCCGCACTCCGATCACGTGTCGATGATGCTTTTGGCCTGAAAAATCACCCATTTCCACCCAATTTACGATTGTTTGACTTATAAATGGGTGTTAATGGGTGTATTATTGGTTGCATGTTACGTTCAAACACCCTCCAAATCACCCCCGAGATTCTGAGCCTGATTGCTCGGATCGACGAATTTAAAGGTGCATGGCGGGCCTTGGGAACACTTGCGCCTGAGCGACTTTTGGCGCTACGGCGGGTGGCGACCATAGAAAGCATCGGCTCGTCCACCCGTATCGAGGGCAGTAAGTTAACTGATCGCGAAGTAGAGCGCTTGCTCTCCAACTTGGCCATTAAGTCCTTTGACAGTCGTGACGAGCAGGAGGTGGCCGGTTATGCTGAATTGATGGATCTGGTGTTCAGCTCGTGGCAGGACATACCGTTCAACGAGAACCACATCAAGCAACTGCATCAGGTTTTACTGCGCCACAGTGAAAAGGACGCGCGCCATCGGGGGCAGTACAAGACCAATTCGAACAGCGTTGCCGCATTCGATGAAAACGGGGCACAGATTGGCATTGTCTTTGAGACCGCCACGCCATTTGATACGTCAAGGTTGATGGCCGAATTGGTGTCGTGGGTGAATGATGAGCGGGGCAAAGGGCACCTACACCCTTTGTTGATCATCGCGATCTTCGTTGTGGTGTTTCTGGAGATTCACCCCTTTCAGGATGGCAACGGACGTTTGAGCCGAGGGCTGACGACTCTGTTGCTAATTCAGGCCGGCTACGCTTATGTGCCCTTCAGCTCGCTGGAGAGCGTGATCGAGCTGAACAAGGAAGCCTATTACCTGGCCCTGCGCCAGACGCAAGGCACCATCCGCACGGAGGAGCCTAATTGGCAGCCA
>CAISJL010000169.1 GCA_903885665.1 uncultured beta proteobacterium
CGCTTTTGGAGTGGTACTAAAAATTAGGTCAGTTCAATTTGGTAACTGAATATAGCATTCAGTTGTATAACATTATCTAATATAGATACTAGATCATATGGAAAATTAGAAATAAGGATATTTTTTGGTGAGTTCAATATCTCAAAAAAACATAGCGCATTATGACTAAAATGCTATTTCATATCATGAAGGGACAATAGATCATGATGTTATTCAAAATATTAATGCCTTAATAAATGCAATTAACTCGGAACATCCACTTCATATACTCGATTTTGGATGCGGCCCAGGCAGAGATTTATTAACCTTTCAAAAACTAGGTCATGTTGCTATTGGTCTCGAAGGTAGCTCTCGAGCAGCACAATTGGCTAGAGTTGATAGCGGATGCGAGGTTTTAGTACAAGACTTCTTAAATTTACATTTACCAAAAGACTACTTTGATGGAATCTTTGCTCATGCTTCACTATTTCATGTTCCAAATCAACACTTGCCTAAGGTGCTATATGACTTGTGGTTATCCTTAAAACCTAATGGTATTCTTTTCAGCTCCAACCCTCGCGGTAATAACGAAGAACAATGGATCGGAGACCGCTTTGGCTCTTATCATGACCTTGATGGATGGAGATCTTTTATGGCAAAAGCTGATTTTATTGAGATTGAACATTACTATAGGCCAAGCGGACTTTCATTTGAAAAACAGCCCTGGCTAGCAAGTGTTTGGAGAAAGTTGATTTGTTCAAGGGGTAGTAAATTAACTTATCAATCACAGATACTGACTTAATAAGCATCTTTTATAGCCTGATCTAATAACCGTAGCCAAGCGCTCAAAACAGAGGCCAGTGCCATGAGTGTTGCCGATGCATGATGGTTGCTGTGGGCGATCTACGGATTACACAACATCGTTCCCGGACCAGCTAAGATTTGTACTGTTATTTTACTCAGCCCTTATCCCAGCGCTTCGAATAACCTTATCCCATTTATCAACCTCAAGACCAAGAAATCGCTCAAAATCAGTAGATGTTGAAGCAATCACCTCCAGCCCTTGAGCAGTAAACTTGTCGTTTAACGTTGTGGATTTAACTAACTTTGTAGCGTCATTCTGTATTTTAGTGACGATACTCTTGGGGGTGGCCGCAGGTGCTAACATGCCATACCAAGTCGTATATTCGAAGCCTGGCACACCAGATTCAGCGATAGCAGCAATTTCTGGAGCAAGAGGTGAACGCTTTAGGCTACTTATTCCTAGCGCTTTAATCTTTCCCGATTTAGCATGAGGCAACACGCTGGCCATATTAGTCAACAATACCTGCGCTTCGTTGGATAATAAGGCTGTTGTGGCAAGACCAGCACTTTTATATGGAATATGCAGCAAATCTATACCCGCTATATATTTTAGTAACTCTGTGCCAAGATGTGTTGCACTGCCAATACCAGCGGACGCATAAGCCAGCTTGCCGGGATTAGATTTTGCCATGAATAGTAACTCCTTAATGGAGTTCGCAGCTACGGAGGCATGCACCGCTAAAATGCTAGGTTGGCTGGCAATCGCTGTAATTCCTGTGAAATCCCGTTTAATGTTAAAACTTAGGTTCTTATATAACGCTGGCGATATAGCGATCGATGAGCTGGAAACTAATAACGTATAACCATCAGCCACAGACTTAGCGACAAGGGATGTCCCAACCGTACTGCCAGCACCTGGTCGATTGTCAACCACAACAGTTTGCCCCCAGTAATCAGTAAGCGCACCAGCAACTAGACGACCAACGATGTCACTTCCACCACCAGGTGCAAGAGGCACGATCATACGCACGGGTTTAGATGGATACTCAATATTTAAATTTTTTGTAACAGATGGATTAACTTGCGCATAAGAAGTAGATAGTCCAAGCACAGCACTACAAACAGCTAATTGAGATATAGATAAGCTGAACTTCAAACTTATAAAATAATTACTTTTAAAGAAGGTGCCATTTAATTTGATCATTTTTCAATATTAAACTGTGTATATTAAATTTTTGTTACAAGCTACAATTTTTTTAAAATTTACTGATCAGCATAATCAACCAAAGCGGAGCCATCCCAAAGGTATAAAACTACAAACGTGCTATTGGGAAGACGGTTGCGGGATATTTTGTAGTGCATGCACATGACTATTACCATCTTCGTAGATCATGACTGCAATATGCGGGCAAGTTTCAAATTTACCCATCACAAACCAATCAGTATTAGCAATATGTGTAGGACTCAATACATCAAAAGTGGATGACAGTTTACATAGTTCAAAGCTTACATATTCATAAACTTTACGGCAATCTCTTAGAAGACTATGAGTAATTTTTTTAATTTAACTGCTAACCACATTTAAGTGCAAATGTTGTAGAGAAGCGAAGAAAAATACGGTTATTTTACCCAAACTATCAGACTCAGATAAAGCGGATTAAAAATGACTTGCGATTTTTTGTGCTAATGTTCGACCACTTAACCATGCACCTTCAACCCTACCTCCATGTAGCCAGTCACCACAAAAGGCAATTTTTTGTTTAAATGAAATATGAAATTTTGGAGTGAATAGCAAATAACCACTTGCATATCTCCAGCGATGAACAGAATATTCAGCACCTGAAAAATTAAAACCAATTTTATTCGCGTTTTGCAGTATTAAATTTGCAGCCAAATTTTTATCTACATTAATAAATTCTTGACTCCATTTGGGATTAGCATGAACAATCCAAGTCTCTATATTCTGACGCATTGGTTTAGAATTATTTCTGCAAACCCAACTAATAATTTCGTTATTAATAAAAGCTGCATCCATTTCAATATCTAATGAAGATATTGGTTTTAACATTAATGTCCAACAGCCTTTCATTCCAGCAGAATTTGAAAATTTACTAATCACACTTTTAACATTATCGCCATTAAAATTATTAATGAGAATCTGTGCCTGTGCTGCAGGTATAGCTACAATCAAAAAATCAAAGTATTTTTTGATTTTACCTGTTTCCTGGCTGTAAATAATCCAATTGCCATTTTTATGTTCTACATTATTTATAGTTTGATTAAAATTGATATTTAAGTTCTTAGCTAAATACTCGCCAGGTGCAGTCATATTTGGAGTCCCAACAAATCGAGTATCTGTTGAATGACTATTCAGCCATTGTTTACCATCAAAAATTTTCAACCGTGGCACCCATGGTGCTGCCACATGATTGCTCATCCATTCTTCTACTTCTTTTAAAAAAATAGGATCCCTAGCGGTAAAATATTGTGCGCCATGATCCACAGACCATTGCATGTGATGTCGCGTACTCATACGCCCACTACAGTTGCGACTCTTCTCAAAAATATGAAGATCTACCCCAAGATTTTTCAAATATCTTGCACAGCTCAAACCTGCTATTCCAGCACCTATAATGGCTATATTCATAAGATTATTTTAATAAAATTTAAGTAGATCAAATTTTAGCTTGATCGAAAATAAAATTGGTATTTTGAATTACTGTTAAATGGTGAGCGTTATTTCAATCGACTATCGTAGTAATTTTTTAATTGCATCCCAAGAGGGCTGATAGGCGCCTGAAAGCTGAGCTCACAACGTAAATGATCCTCTAAAATAAATAGCATTTTCTTTGCATAACCTTTACGCCTATATCTACTACTTATAAAAATATACTCAATTTCGCCAGATTCGTTATAGCGACAATATCTAATTGTTGTATTGGCATTGATTAATGTCAAAATACCTGGGATATGATTAATCAATACTACCTCAGCATTTGAGTCTAAATTTATGATTTCCATAAAAAATAAAATATTCCAGATGCCATTAGAGTCAGACTTGAAATAAATGTTAGCAGAACGCGTAATCGTAACCAATATGAAATTTCAAATAAAGAATAAATTTTATAATCCATAATTAGACATAACCAAAGCGTTCCGACAAGAATCAACACGCCGATATCCGGACTTATTATCAAACCAATTACCAAACTAACCCATCCTAATAGACTTGGGATTACACCCCACACTAAGCGCCATTTACTTGGACACGCCTCTCGCATATTTAAACCCCAATGAATAGCCCCTAAAAAACTGACTATAGTGGCTCCATATCCTAGCATTATGAAAATAACATTTTGCTTATAGGGATTCGGCAATAAAAAAAGTAGTGCGGTAAGTACAACAAAGGGAATTAAACCAGAAAATCCTAAAAATTTAGCAGTTTTAGATGGCTCTTTCATATTAGATTGCATGAGAAACTCTTTATACAGATGAATTAAATGATCATGGGTTAGATGTAATTTATCAAATATATACCAAATATAAAGTCAAAAATCATAAGATTTCAAAATTATTTAAAACTACGTCGATTACATTTAACTGACATGCCATCATGTTTTTCGTGAATTTAAAATGAATACTTTAAAATATGTGCTAATTGTTAATTTTCACTTACAAAAATTAAAAAAATTAATGTTATAAAAGTGATAATATATGTAAACGTACTTGATGAATGTCAATATCACAGAAATTATTAAATTTGCTAAGGTATTTTTAATAATATTAAAATCTGAAATGCCTATTTTTTCCAAATTACATATTGGAGATTTTTAATGAACATATGGAAAAATCCATTAGCAATATCTTTCTCAGACTCAATAAATAAATTCAAACAAGGTATACAAACACCACGTGACCTACTAGAAAGATATATTGATAATTTCTTAACGCATGAGAAATTATTAAAAGCTTTCGTTAGTTTTGATCTTGAGGCAGCTAGAAAAGCTGCTGACGAATCAACAAAACGATATAAAAATGGTCAACAAATTTCAATTGTTGACGGTCTTCCAATAGGTGTTAAAGATATTATGAATACCAAAGGTTTACCAACTCAAATGGGTAGCCCTGCATTTTCTGGTTGGGAATCAAATTTTGATTGTGCTGCCGTGTATTCACTACGTCAAGCTGGAGCAATTATTTTTGGTAAAACAGTGACAACTGAATTTGCGGTTGGCTATTCTGGCCCCACTACGAACCCATTTGACTCGACACGCACTCCAGGAGGATCCTCAAGCGGGTCAGCTGCAGCCGTTGGCGCTGGTATTATTTCTATTGGGCTAGGCACACAAACACAGGGCTCTACTCTAAGACCTGCATCATATTGTGGTGTTGTTGGATTTAAACCAACATTAGGTGCATTGAACATGGCGGGGATTCACCCATTATCAGCAACAAATGATCATCTAGGATTAATCGGTGCATCCCTAGAAGACACTTGGCGTGTTGCCTCACAAATTTCTCTAGGTATTGGCAGCCCTGGCTATGGCTTTTTAGATGGTGCAGGTCATGAATTGCCCATAAAAATTAAACCTAAAAAATTAATAAGATTGTATACCCGCGGCTGGAGTGAAATAGACTCTAATACAATTAACGAATTTGAAAAACTAATCAGTGCATTAGCTGATAAAGGGGTAGAAATCATCAGCAAATCAGAAGACCAAAGAGTATCTGATTTTGAAGATACTGTAGAAAATGATATTGATACTGCTCTGGACATTGTTGCCTATGAAATGCAGTGGCCATTTAAAGCTTACATAGAAAAGTTCGGAACTGTTATCGGAGAACGTATTCATAGCCTGATGAAAAGAGCAGATCAAATAACGCCCAATCAGTATCTTGAATTATTAAAAAAACGTCAGAATATTAGAAAAAAATGTCGCAATTTATTAATTGATACTAGCGCGGATTCTTATATAACTTTATCAGCATCTGGCCCAGCTCCAATTGGCTTAAAGTATAGTGGCAGTCGTAGTTTTATAGTTTTAGGTTCATGGCTTGGGTTTCCTGCCTTTTCTCTTCCAATGTTATCTGTAAACCAATTACCTCTTGGTATTCAGTTGCTTGGCCTAGACGGAAAAGATGGTCAGTTATGTAGCTTGGCCAATTGGTTTGTTCAAGAGTTTGAGTAAATTAATAATCACATCAATCAATTAATAAATAATTGATGTGATCAAAC
>CAISJL010000170.1 GCA_903885665.1 uncultured beta proteobacterium
AGTTATCAGTCATTTTTAATTATTAATTATTAAAAATTAATTAATATTTGATGAATGAATTACTGTGCACCGCAATGTGCGCGATTACGCGCACATTGATTAACGCATTTTGCGAAATTTACGAATTTCTGACAGTTGTGCTGCCAACATTGCAAGCTCGCTCTCAACAGTTGCAATTTCTTGCTTATCTTGCGCATTTTTGCGCGCCTCAAGTGCCTCTTGATGAGCAGCTTCAGCTTTTGCTTCGTCTAAATCATGGCCGCGTATTGCAATATCGGCAAGCACCGTCACTCTGCGCGGCTGTACTTCCAAGATACCGCCAGCTACAAATATAAACTCTTCCTCGCCACCACCTGCGGGTTTAATCCGCACAGCACCAGGCTTAATGCGGGTAATCAATGGGGTATGACGTGGATAAATTCCAAGCTCGCCGATTTCACCAGGCAGCACTACGAATTCTGCATCACCAGAATATAAATGCGCTTCAGCGCTTACCACATCTACGTGCATTGTCTCTGTCATAGGATTACGCCTTATTGCAGCGTCTTGGCCTTTTCAAATGCTTCTTCAATGCCACCAACCATATAGAATGCCTGCTCTGGTAGGGCATCACATTCGCCGCTCACAATCATTTTGAAACCCTTGATAGTGTCGCTTAAGGTGACATACTTTCCGGGGGAGCCAGTAAATACTTCGGCCACACTAAACGGCTGTGATAGGAAACGTTGAATTTTACGAGCGCGTGATACGGCTAATTTATCTTCAGGTGATAGTTCATCCATACCTAAAATAGCAATAATATCGCGTAACTCTTTATAACGTTGCAATGTCGCTTGTACTGCACGTGCTGTGTTGTAATGTTCTTCACCCACAATATGTGGATCCAATTGACGTGAAGTAGAATCTAGTGGGTCAACCGCAGGGTAAATCCCCAGCGATGCAATATCACGTGACAACACCACGGTAGAATCTAAGTGGCCGAAGGTTGTTGCCGGTGATGGATCTGTTAAGTCATCTGCAGGCACATAAACCGCTTGGATCGACGTAATCGAACCCGTTTTTGTTGAAGTAATTCGCTCTTGCAAGCGCCCCATTTCTTCAGCCAGTGTTGGTTGATAACCTACCGCAGAAGGCATACGACCTAATAACGCAGATACCTCGGTTCCGGCTAGTGTGTAGCGATAAATGTTATCTACGAAAAACAGCACATCACGGCCTTCGTCACGAAATGCCTCAGCCATGGTTAAACCGGTTAGCGCTACACGCAGGCGATTGCCTGGTGGCTCATTCATCTGACCATATACCATAGCCACTTTTGATTTGACCAAGTCCTCTTTATCAACAACACCGGCATCAATCATTTCGTGATAGAAGTCATTACCTTCACGAGTACGCTCACCTACACCTGCGAATACTGATAGCCCAGAGTGCGCCTTAGCAATATTGTTAATCAGCTCCATCATATTTACCGTTTTGCCTACTCCGGCACCGCCAAACAGACCAACCTTACCGCCTTTGGCAAACGGGCAAACTAAGTCAATCACCTTAATACCCGTTTCTAGCAATTCTTGAGATGGCGAGAGTTCTTCAAATGAAGGTGCTTTACGATGAATAGACATCGATTTTTCAGCTTTGATTGGACCAACTTCATCAATTGGCCGACCTAATACATCCATGATTCGGCCTAGTGTGGAAGTACCCACCGGAACCATAATAGGCTCCTTGGTGTTGGTGACCATCATGCCGCGGCGTAATCCATCGGATGATCCTAGCGCAATGGTTCGAACAATCCCATCACCTAATTGTTGTTGTACTTCTAATGTAAGTTCTGTGCCATCCATGCGTAATGCATCATAGATATGTGGCATTTGGTCACGCGGAAACTCAACGTCAATCACCGCACCAATACACTGAACAATTTTTCCCTGGCTCATGGTCAATTCCTAAATCAAAAGTGCTACACACAATCAATTAACGACAATCTGCTTCCCCATCGACGACAAATCACATCTGCAACTGTTGGCTTAGGCGCTTTACACTGCTGCTGCGCCACCCACAATTTCAGAGAGCTCTTTGGTAATCGATGCTTGTCGTGTTTTGTTATAAATCAATGTTAATTCGTCAATAACTTTACCTGCATTATCAGAAGCTGCTTTCATTGCAACCATACGTGCCGATTGCTCAGAGGCCATATTTTCCGCAACGCTTTGGAAAATCAATGACTCTACGTAACGCGTCAGCAACTGATCAAATACTGTTTTAGCGTCAGGTTCATAAATATAGTCCCAAGAACCCTCTGGGCTGGCTAATGCATTACCCGATAAGGGTAACAACTGCTCTAACACGGGCTCTTGTTTCATGGTGGTAATGAATTTATTGTGTATGATCATTAAGCGATCAAACTCATCATTAATATATCCATCCAACATAATCTTTAAAGCACCAATCAGCCGGTCTATATGTGGTTGATCACCTAAGCCTGTGACCTGTGATACCACATTAGCGCCAATGCGCTGCATAAAGCTTAATCCCTTATTACCGAGTGCGCAGACTTCAATTTCTTCACCTGCAGCCTCCCACTCTTTCATGGTATTCAAGGCTAATCGTAGTGCATTGGTATTTAAACCACCGCACAATCCTTTATCCGTAGTAATAATGATTAAACCAATGCGTTTAACTGTATCACGTTCGACCAAAAATGGATGTCTATACTCAGGATTCGCCTTGCTGATATGCGCCGCAATATTACGAATCATTTCAGTATAAGGCCGCGTCGCACGCATGCGCTCTTGGGCACGCCGCATTTTCGATGCAGCCACCATTTCCATCGCTTTAGTGATCTTGCGCGTATTTTGTACGCTCTTGATCTTAGTGCGAATTTCCTTAGAGCCAGCCATAATTAACTATTAATTGTAATGATTAAAGGGTTTAATTTGTGCGGATTAATATGCACCGTTTTTTTGCCAGTCTTGGATTGCGGCATTCAATGTGGCTTCATCATCTTTATTGAGATCTTTGGTGTCTTCGATTCTTTTAACCAGATCACCAAATTTCAACTGAATGTAATCACGCATTGAACGCTCTGCAGCCAACGCTTTCTTCACTTCAACATTATCAAAATAGCCGCCATTAACTGCAAACAACACCAAGGCCATTTCCCAGACTTGCAATGGCTGATATTGTGGTTGCTTCATTAATTCTGTCACTAAACGTCCGCGCTCTAATTGCTTACGAGTCGCTTCATCTAAGTCAGAGGCAAACTGGGCGAACGCTGCAAGTTCGCGATATTGAGCAAGTGCCAAACGCACACCGCCACCGAGTTTTTTAATAACTTTAGTTTGTGCGGCACCGCCCACACGCGATACCGAGATACCAGCGTTAATCGCAGGTCTAATACCAGCGTTAAATAAATCGGTCTCTAAGAAGATCTGGCCGTCGGTAATTGATATTACGTTTGTTGGCACGAATGCGGTTACGTCACCGGCTTGGGTTTCAATTACGGGCAGTGCCGTGAGTGAACCTGTCTTACCTTTAACAGCACCTTTGGTAAATTTCTCAACGTAGTCTTCGCTCACTCGAGCTGCCCGCTCTAACAAACGGGAGTGTAAATAAAACACGTCGCCAGGATACGCTTCACGACCTGGTGGCCGACGTAATAGCAACGATACTTGACGGTAAGCCCAAGCTTGCTTGGTTAAGTCATCATAAATAATTAATGCGTCTTGACCACGATCACGGAAATATTCACCCATAGTGCAACCAGAGTATGGCGCAATAAATTGCATTGCAGCCGACTCAGATGCGGTTGCAGCAACCACAATTGTGTAATCCATGGCGCCGTGCTCTTCGAGCTTACGCACTACGTTTTTAATGGATGAGGCTTTTTGTCCAATAGCGACATAAATACAAATCAGGTCTTTGCCTTTTTGATTAATAATAGTGTCCAACGCCACTGCAGTCTTGCCGGTTTGGCGATCACCAATAATTAATTCACGCTGACCACGTCCTACAGGCACCATCGCATCAATGGACTTCAATCCGGTTTGTACAGGCTGCGATACTGATTTACGGTCAATAACGCCTGGCGCTACTTTTTCAATCACGTCAGTCATCTTGGCATTGATCGGGCCTTTGCCATCTATGGGCTGACCTAAAGAGTCAACCACACGACCAATCAATTCAGGGCCGACTGGCACCTCTAGAATTCGACCGGTTGTTTTAACCGTATCGCCTTCGGAGATATGTTCGTATTCACCCAAGATCACAGCACCCACAGAGTCGCGCTCTAGGTTCAATGCTAAGCCAAATGTATTTCTGGGGAACTCTAACATCTCCCCCTGCATCACATCGGCTAGGCCATGAATACGGCAAATACCGTCGGTCACTGAAATCACAGTGCCTTGTGTGCGCGATTCAGTTGTTCCTGCGGAACTTTGAATTTTGCTTTTGATGAGCTCGCTAATTTCGGAAGGATTTAATTGCATGTGTTACTCCTAATGGGTGAGCGTGGCAGCCATACTGTCTAGCTTTCCGCGCACCGTTGCATCAATGACTTTATCGCCAATCACAATTTTCACGCCACCAATCAGTGTGGCATCTACTACAACCGATATGGTGATCCGTTGTTTATATTTTTCCTGCAAAGCAGACACCAAGCCTGCTATTTGCGCATCATCTATAGCCTGCGCTGTAATCACCGCGACTTCTAACACGCCCTCATGCTCACGTTTTAGTGACTCATATAATGTTCGAATGTGCGGTGCTAGGGCCAACCGGCGATCGTGAATTAACACATTCACCAGGCTCCGACCCAAATCATCTAATACATGCCCAATCACACCTAGTATGAGTTGTGACCGTTGCTCATGATTGTTATTTGGATCATTAATTTGCGCTTGTATACGTGCATCGGCCATGACATGGTCGATATTTGCCAATGTATCCGACCATGCGGTTAATGCATTAGCTTCGCGCGCAATTTTAAAAATTGCCTCTGCATAAGGTCGGGCGATGGTGATTGGTTCAGCCATATAAAATTGATCCGCGCTTAGAGTTGCCGCTGCAGATTAGCTAACATGTCTGCATGCACTTTAGGATCAACTTCACGTTGCAAAATCTGTTCCGCACCCACCATGGCTAATACCGCAACTTGTGACCGTAACGCTTCTTTAGCACGCGCGATCTCTTGCTCAATTTCAGCACGCGCACCTGCAACTAGTCGCTCACCCTCAAGCTTAGCTGCATTTTTCGCTTCTTCGATCATTTGTGTGGCACGTTGTTCGGCCTGACCAATAATGTCTGTGGCTTGGTCACGCGCCTGCACTATGGTCATTTCCACATGCTCTTGCGTACGGTGCAACGTTTGGCGCGCCTCTTCGCCGGCTGCCAAGCCATCGGCAATATGCTTCTGCCGAGCCTCAATAGCGCCGATTAATTGCGGCCAAACAAATACCTTACAAAACCATATGAAGGCAAAAAACGTGATTGCTTGCGCAACCATCGTGACGTTTAAGTTCATGACTTTCCCCTACAGACAGCGTTTCAAACAGGGCTTAGTTAAGTGCGCTGAGCAAGGGGTTGCCGGTCGCAAACCACAAAGCAATACCAACACCGATAATGAATGATGCGTCAATCAAACCCAAGAGCAAAAATACTTTACCTTGCAATTGTGGGATCAATTCTGGCTGACGTGCTGCACTTTCTAGAAAACGACTACACATCATACCTACGCCCAAACATGCGCCGGCCGCGCCGAGTCCGATAATCAAGCCAATACCCAATCCGGTATACGCTTGAATCATTCCGATGACTTGCAACTTTTCCATCTGCTTCTCCTTTTGAAATCAATCAGTAAAACAACATTAACTCACTTTTAGTGACTTTCATGTGCCATTGCCATATACACAGCAGTGAGCATCATAAAAACATAGGCTTGCAAGCCAACCACTAAAATATGAAAAATAGCCCAGCCTAAGGCCAGAACACCACCAAAAACAGATCCCACTACACCCGTTGCCGCCCACATCCACAACAGTAGGAAGATAATCTCACCAGCATAGATGTTGCCGTAGAGTCGTAAGGCATGGGACAGTGGCTTTGAAATGTATTCAACGGCATTAAATAGAATATTAAATATCCAGATCAGTGGGTTGCTACCAAACGGGGTGCAGAATAGCTCATGCATCCAACCGCCCAAACCCTTGACTTTAACGTTGTAGAACAACATTAATGACCATACCGATAAGGCGAGTGCAAACGTAGTATTGATATCTGAGGTAGGCACCGGCTTCCACTCATGCTGATGCAATACGTTTGAAGTGAACGCTCCCGCCAAGTCAACTGGAATAAAATCCATAGAGTTCATCAGTAAGACCCATACAAACACCGTCAAAGATAACGGGCCTACAAATGCGCGGTTACCGTGGAACACACCTTTGACCTGACCATCGACAAAGTCAATGAGTAACTCAACCGCTGCTTGTCGTTTACTCGGGACACCTGATGTTGCACCACGCACCACCCACCATAAAAATCCAAAACCAATTACACCTAAGGTAATCGCGGTGAGCACGGAGTCCAGATGTAATGTCCAAAAAGGATGATCGCCTAACGAAATTGTACGGTTGGTCAAGTGGTGACCAATATAACTAGTAGGGGTTAACTCCTGCGCTACAGCCATCTCTACGTTTTCCTGAACTTATTTTAAGTTGCGTCTTTAACAAAAATTGCCATTCGGAAGACCAATACTGAAACTCCAAAAGCAATTAAAAATATCAAATGATTCAAGCTCTTAACATTCGACAACGTCCATCCCATCAATACCAACAGCACAATCAGCCGAACCGCTTCTGCGCGCAACATCTTGCGCAACACATTGCCCGCTGAGGTGACCCTAGGACCGACTGAAGTCATTAGCGCGTAGCCAAGGTCGGCGACCATATTTATGGTAGCGCCCAGCAACGCAGATTTCGCTGCTGTCACATCCCAAATCAGCCCCGCACCTAACCCTAAAACTATTGTTGCTATCACTTGCCAACCCAAAGCGACACGCATAGGCTTACTGGTAATGCGCACTATCACTTTAAGCCTCCAACTAAACCGTCGTATTTTAATGGATTATATGACCCCGAGTCAAACTATAGTGCGTTGCAGCAATTAGCGTTTCTTCGTTAACTGACTAATAATTCCATCTAATTGATCCAAATTACTATAGTGAATCACCAGGCGACCTTTTCCTTTTGGTTTGCTGTCAATTTCAACACGCGTGCCAAGTTGTTGCGCGAGGGACTCTTCTAGACGTGCGACATCGCGGTCTACAGTCGCAGTTTTAATGACCTGTGCTTTATACGGCTTGAGCGCTGCTGCAACCTGTTGCTCGACCGCTCTAACCGACCAGCCACCTGTAATCGCCGCTTGTGCAATGGCTAATTGCTGGCCTACGGGTAGCGGCAACAGAGCGCGTGCATGTCCCATATCTAGCTGCCCAGATCCCAATAAAGCCTTCACCGGTGGTGCAAGCTCTAACAAGCGTAACAAGTTGGTGACTGCTGTGCGTGATTTACCGATAGCCTCGGCTACGGCTTGGTGCGTCAACGCGAATTCATTGATTAGTCGTGCAATACCATTCGCCTCCTCTAAGGCATTTAAATCTTCACGCTGAATATTTTCTATCAAAGCCACTGCCAAAGCTTGCTGATCCGCGACTTCACGAATAATCACCGGCACCTGTGTCAAGCCAGCAATCCGTGCCGCGCGCCAACGGCGCTCACCTGCGAGAATTTCGTATTGTCCGCCGCTAATTGGGCGCACCAAAATCGGCTGAATTACACCCTGAGTCCGTATGGAATCGGCCAGGGTATTTAAGGCCTCGCCATCCATGTGGCTGCGGGGCTGATACTTACCAGGCTGTAGCGCGCTCAACAGCATGCTATTCGCTGTCTCTTTGGTTTGTTGTCGCGTCGGCGGATCTTTGTCGAGTAAGCCATCCAAACCCCGCCCTAACCCTTTTAATTTAGCCATATTTACCTTATTTTTCAGATATTTATCGTTTTATGATTGGGTCTTGTTAGCTGAAGATTCCGCATTGGGCTCGGCCATCATGCGATTCAGTATTTCACCGGCCAAGGCCAAATAAGCTTGCGCCCCTTTGGAGTTACGATCAAATTCCAATGCCGCCATACCATGACTAGGCGCTTCAGCCAGTCGAATATTGCGTGGTATGACTGTGCGATATACTTTATCGCCAAAATGTTGTGTCAACTGTGCTGAAACCTGTTGCGCCAACGAGTTTCTGGGGTCGTACATGGTTCGTAACAACCCTTCAATTTCTAACGCTGGGTTCAGATTTGCGCGCACTCGCTTAATAGTATTGACCAAATCAGATAAACCTTCCAACGCATAGTATTCACATTGCATCGGTATCATCACCGCATGCGCTGCAGTCAGTCCATTGATTGTCAACATACTCAAAGCCGGCGGGCAATCAATCAAAATAAATTCATAATCAGCAGTGACTGTGGCAAGTGCAATCTTTAAGCGCGACTCGCGTTGCTCGAGTTCAACCAAATCTATTTCTGCGCCTGCCAGTTCGCGATTAGCGGGTAACACATCGTAGCTGGATGATTCTCCGCGTTGTCGCACCTCTGCAATGGTTTTATCACCAAGTAATACTTGATAAATAGTTGACTCTAATGTGCGCTTATCAATCCCACTTCCCATGGTGGCGTTTGCTTGTGGATCTAAATCTACCAGTAATACACGACGCTTCATCGCGGCCATACTTGCCGCTAAATTAACACTTGTTGTCGTTTTACCAACGCCACCTTTTTGATTCGTGATCGCTATAATTCTTGCTTGTGTTGTCATACCGGCTCCAGCAATACTGCATGTCGATCGGCAACTAATTGTGGCACTGTTAATGCCACAGTTTCTCGCACTAAAAATGGTAGTGCCTGAAGTTGCAACTGTTGCAATTCACCCTCTGGGTAGACGCCCTTCATCGCAAGCATAAGGCCCTCAGGTGCGCATAATCGCCCTGCGCCTTTCACAAAATCACCAAGATCAGAATAGGCCCGTGAGACAATGGTTTGAAACTGTATCGGGCTCCGCCATGACTCGGTGCGGTCACAAACTACAGTAACTTGTGGCATCTTTAATTCAATCGCCACTTGGCGTAAAAATATTGTTTTTTTTTGATTGGCGTCGAGTAACGTCAAGTGCCATTGCGGGCGCGCCAAGGCCAGAGGAATCCCCGGCAACCCAGCACCACTACCAACGTCTAAAATATACGGGCCTTTTACATGCGGCATGATCGCCAATGAATCTAACAAGTGATGAGTAAGCATTTTTTGCGGATCGCGCACCGCTGTTAAGTTGTAGGCTTTATTCCATTTCTCGAGCAAGCCCAAATACTGCAACATGGCCGCTTGCGCCTGTGCGTCAATGGTTAGTCCAAGCGCTTGAATACCTGTAGCCAGTGATTGCGCCAAGTTCATGCGCTCTGCTTTTGTAATAGTGCTGCACGTTTTAAATGCACCAACAAAACCGAAATCGCCGCAGGGGTAACGCCCGAGACCCGTGCGGCCTGGCCGATTGTTTGTGGCTGTGCACGATTGAGTTTTTGTTGTACTTCTACCGAGATACCACGCACCGTGGTGTAGTCCATGGCCTCTGGTAAGCGCACCTCCTCTTGTAATACACGGTGTGCTATCTCTTGACGCTGACGCTCAATGTAACCAGCATATTTGGCTTGAATTTCCAGCTGTTCAGTTACCTGTAGATCGGTCACCCCAGGCGTCCCCCCGGGCAAGGTCATGAGGTCTGCGTAATTAATATCTGGGCGCCGCAACAGGTCTGATAGTGAATACTCACGTTCTATGTTTTTTCCAAATAAATCAATAGCTTGTGATTCTGGGATGGATTTAGGGTTGATCCAAACCGTCTTTAATCGCTCTTGCTCTGCAGCAATTGCATCGCGTTTTCGGGCAAAAATATCCCAGCGCGCAGCATCAACAACCCCCAGTTGATAGGCGATTTCAGTGAGCCGAATGTCCGCATTATCTTCTCGTAATGACAGCCGATATTCGGCACGACTAGTAAACATTCGATACGGTTCTGACACGCCGCGCGTGATCAAGTCATCAACCAACACGCCCAAATAAGCTTGGTCACGGGTTGGGGTCCAAGGCTGCTTATCTTGCGCCTGACACGCGGCATTAATGCCAGCTAATAGCCCTTGTGCGGCCGCTTCTTCGTAACCCGTAGTGCCGTTAATCTGACCAGCAAAAAATAAACCGCGAATAACTTTGGTTTCCAGAGACGCTTTAAGCCCTTGTGGATCAAAATAATCATATTCAATCGCATAACCTGGACGGGTAATATGCGCTTGCTCCAAACCAGGAATCGAACGCACGACCGCTAATTGCACATCAAATGGCAAACTGGTCGAAATACCGTTGGGATAATACTCATTAACCGTTAACCCTTCTGGCTCTAAAAAGATTTGATGCGATGATTTATCGGCAAATCGATGAATCTTGTCTTCAATCGACGGGCAATATCTAGGCCCTACGCCCTCGATTACCCCAGTAAACATCGGTGAGCGATCAAGACCCGCACGAATCGCATCATGAGTCTGCGCATTAGTATGGGTGATCCAACACGATCTCTGTGGTGGATGCTGCTCCCGACGACCCAAAAATGAAAACACTGGCGCCGGATCATCCCCCGGTTGCTCTAATAACTTAGAAAAATCAATGCTTCGGCCATCAATACGTGGCGGCGTACCCGTTTTTAGTCGGCCAACCGGCAGTTTTAACTCTCGTAGGCGCGCAGCTAGGCTTAGCGCCGGCGGATCCCCAGCTCGCCCACCTTGATAATTCGAGAGTCCTACATGGATCAAGCCCGATAAAAATGTTCCAGCGGTCAGCACCACCGTGCGCGCTCTGAAACACAAACCAATTTGAGTCACGACACCAGTAACACGATCGGACTCGACCAATAAGTCATCCACCGCCTGCTGAAACACTTTCAGGTTAACTTGTTGCTCAATCCGCTGACGAATCGCTTGACGGTAAAGCACACGGTCTGCTTGGGCGCGGGTAGCACGCACAGCAGGCCCTTTACTCGAATTCAAAATACGAAATTGAATGCCCGCTTCATCGGTAGCCGCCGCCATGGCGCCGCCCATAGCATCTAATTCTTTAACTAAATGTCCCTTACCTATCCCACCAATAGATGGATTACATGACATTTGCCCTAAGGTTTCTATACTATGGGTCAGTAATAATGTCTGAGAGCCCATGCGGGCGCTAGCAAGAGCCGCCTCAACTCCAGCGTGGCCACCACCAATTACAATCACATCAAATTGTTCTGGATATAAAGTCATGATTCACAGCGTATTTTTACGCCAGATTATGCGGCCTGGCAGGTCGCGCATGATAGCGCATCTGCGGCTTGCGCGAAAGTCACCGCCAGAATGGTTTCACGTGAAACCAAGGATTTAGACCTGATCAGGATGGTTTCACGTGAAACCATCAAAAAAACAGGGGCCTATTTAAAAGCTCTTTTACTAATTTTTAATAACATTAGTTTACTTACCAATACAAAAACGTGAAAAAATTTCACCCAATAGATCATCGCTAGTCATTACGCCGGTAATTGAACCCAAAGCCTCGTGGGCTAAGCGTAACTCTTCTGCATATAACTCTAACTGTTGAGTCACTTCACTGGCATTGGCTACATGTACAGCCGCTAACTCAAGCGCTTTAATATGACGTGCCCTAGCGGTAAACAACCCCTCACCTGCTAAATGCCAACCCACTTTCTGAGCAATAGCCGCTTTGAGTGCCGACAAGCCAAGGCCTGTTTTAGCAGAAACCCTTAAGACATCAGGTTGCTGAAAGGATAGTTCGGGTGCTACGCATATATCTACCTTATTCAGCACGGATAGACGCTTTAACTGCTTGGGAAGGCGCTCGAGCAATCGAAGCGTTGACGGCGATTGCGGTTGATTAATGTCAAATAACACCAAAGCTAAATCAGCTTGCTCAATATGCGTCCATGTGCGAGCAATACCTATTTTTTCAACAGGATCATCGGTTTCACGTATGCCTGCCGTATCAATCACATGTACCGGCATGCCATCAATCTCAATTTGATCACGCACAGCATCGCGAGTTGTGCCAGGAATATCAGTAACTATTGCCAACTCACGACCAGCCAAAGCATTGAGCAGACTAGACTTACCAACGTTAGGGGCGCCAATCAACACCACTTGAATACCTTCTCGCAATAAGGTCCCCAGTCGTGTTGAAGCTAGGGCAGATTCAAGTGCGTTACGTAACTCGGTCAAACGAGCATTTGCGTGTGACTCTGCCAACCACTCGACATCTTCTTCAGGAAAATCTAATACACCTTCAACCAATACACGTAAACTCACCGTCTTTTCACTAAGATCCTGAATTAATGAAGAAAAATCACCGGTTAATGAACGCAAAGCGGCGCGCGCTGCCTGAGCAGTTGAAGCCTCAATTAAATCGGCCACCCCCTCAGCTTGCAACAAGTCCATGCGGCCATTTAAAAAAGCACGTTCCGTAAACTCTCCAGGGCGCGCTAAGCGTGCCCCAAGCGCCAGACAACGCTCAAGTAATTGGCGCATAACAATAGTGCCGCCATGTCCTTGTAACTCCAAAACATCCTCACCCGTATATGAATGTGGCGCAGGAAAAAAAAGTGCAATACCTTCGTCAATAGGACGCAGGTCTGCATCTAAAAAAGGAGTAAATACAGCAGTGCGTGGCGGCATATCGCGTGCGATTAATTGTTGTACTAGAGACAATAACGCACGACCTGAAACGCGAATAATACCAATACCGCCTTGGCCAGGTGCTGTTGCGATTGCGGCAATCGTATTGGAATGCGTCATTGCTTAACAATAACAAGGGATGGGCGAAACCTTGCCCATCGAATCCATAAGCAATTAGCGTTTATTCGCCTTAGGCGCAGCATCTTCAATTTGTTTGGTGATGTACCACTGCTGCGCAATCGATAAGATATTGTTTACTAACCAATACAATACCAAACCTGCAGGAGAGAAGAAGAAGAATAAACTAAACACCACCGGCATAATTTTCATCACCTTAGCTTGTACTGGATCAGGGGGCTCAGGATTTAAGCTGGTTTGGAAAATCATGGTGGCAGCCATCAAAAAAGGCAAGATCGCATCAGGTGCAGAGAGATCATTGATCCACAACATAAATGGGGCTTGGCGCATCTCTACACTTGCCAACAACACTGAATACAGTGCAATAAAAACCGGAATCTGAATTAACACCGGCAAACAACCGCCTAGGGGATTAATTTTTTCAGTTTTATACAGCTCCATCATCGCCAACTGCATACGCTGACGATCACTACCATATTGATCTTTTAATCGTTGCAGCTTCGGGGCAACCACACGCATTTTAGCCATTGAGCGATAACTCGCCTCAGATAGCGGATAAAACAATAACTTAATTAAAATCGTCAATATCACAATAGCAACACCCCAGTTGGAAACCCATCCGTGGATCCATTGCAATCCTAAAAATAAGGGTGAGGCAATGACCGTCAGCCAACCGTAATCCACTACTAAGTCAAGACCTGGTGAAAGGGCGGCTAGTGTGGCCTGATCTTGTGGGCCCGCATACAAAGGTACAGAAAAAGACTTGGTGGCACCGGGAGCGATCACACCACTGGGAATAATTAACCCCATTGTATAGAAACCATTTTCAATGGTGCGCGTATAAAACTCCCTAGAGACACCCGGTTTAGGGACCCATGCACCTAAAAAATAATGCTGAACTAAACCAATCCACCCATCTGTAGCGACTTTAGGGTAGCTCACCTTGGCTTTATCAATATCACCGAAACTAACCTTATGATATTTCTCTTGATCCGTATAGACAGCAGCACCAGTAAATGTAGGCACCATCACCGAATCGCCAATTGGCGGCTTACCATCGCGCATTAGCTGAAAATATGCATGCGTTTCAAGAGGTTGCTGCGAGGTATTAGTTAACTCATGGGAAACATCGACAACATAACTACCCTTCTTAAAGCGATAGATTTTGGCAGATTTCGATGCATCATTAGCTTGCAAACGCACTTCTAGCTCGCCAGACCGACCCATTTCAAATGATGAAGCGGCAGCTGTGTACATACTCTGATGCGTGGGTAACTGCGCACCAATTAAGCCTGATTGGGCCACATACGTATGATCCGGAACCCGTTTAAACAAAAACATATTCTTGTCGGTTGGCGTGTCATGACCCAAATTAAACAAGTTAACCATCCAACCCAAAAAGTTACGCTGTCCATCTACCTTGCCAGCATCTAAAGTATGGCCATGCTGTAGTAACTCTAGGCTCACCAAATCACCACCCATAGTGCTAATTTGAGCGCGATAGACGTCAGTTACAACCGTAATTAACTCACCGCTACTTTTAACTACAGCACTAGGCGCTGACACAACGGCAGTCGCAGTGGGCGCGATTGTTGCTGGTAGCGCACTAGGTGCTGGCACACCGGGCGCAGATGGCGCCACCGGTGCTGGTTTCAGCTCTGACGACTTGATGCTTAAATTAGTTGGGTTTTGATCACGTTGCCAACCCTCGTACAATAAAAACACCGACATCGTAAATACAAAAAAAAGCACTAATCGTTGTGATTGCATACTATTTATTGATGCAAAACTAAGCCCGGTTTACTGATTGGTTCAGCACGCCGAGCATAAGCCCATGCAATTCCTTGAACAAAGTTGAATTATCCCGATCTCGCGGGCCGCTACGTAACTGTACAACCAGATCTAATTGTTGAAAATCAGCTGCAAAGTGACGATGAACAATACGCACCAATCGCTTCACACGATTACGATCAACTGATCGAGGTGCCATTTTTTTACCGACTATTAAGCCTAAGCGAGGACCTTGGCCTGCATTGTTTAGTGCTCGCGCCAAAAAAGAACGGCTACCAAAACGCCATCCATTTTTTAACAATGCTTCATATTCAGTAGGCTTAGTTAAGCGTACTGATTTAACAGAACTAGGAGAAAGCTGTGTCAGGTCGAAACCCTTCACTAGGCTCAAACGCTCAAACGAGCTCGCCCTTTAGCACGACGGGCGCGGATAACCGCGCGGCCGCCACGAGTGCTCATACGTACACGAAAGCCGTGGGTACGTTGGCGCCGTGTTTTTGACGGTTGATAAGTGCGCTTCATGGTTTGTCCTAAATATTAGTCTTTGGGAAACCAAACATTAAACTTCATTTAACCTTAGTTTGTCAATAATCTTCAGAATAAAAAACAAAAAAACCGGTAATCAGCAGATATCAATTAGAAATAGATTGTGCCAAAAAAAGCCAAAAACAGAGTAAACTAATCAGTGATTTAATAAAGTCTGCAACAACGTATATTTCTTGGTTTATTTCGGATCATTTGCTTGCCAGAACAGCAGGCTCAATCCTTCAAAACTAACATCATCTACAGGGATAAAATATTTAAATCTTATCCTGCCGATTAAACAGCAACCAAACAATCTGTAACCAATAACGAATAACCAATCCATACGCATGAACGAATTCTGGCAACAATGCCTCATTATATTTGCCAAAGAACTGGGGCAGCAACAGTTCGTGACTTGGATTCAACCCTTAAACTGCCGCATTACAGACCATGCCGTCAGCATCATCGCTCCCAATCGTTTTGTGCAACGTTGGATTAGTGAGCGATTTCAAAAAAAGATTACTGAGATCGCTCAATTGAATTTACATGAAAATGCAACTGTAGAAATCATCATTGAAGAGCAATCTCCAACAAAAGTCCCTCAGGCTCAAGAACCTGCAATTACTAAAAAAGCTACAGTTACAAAAATAACAACACCGATAAAAGATATATCAAGACTGAATCCAGCATTTACGTTTGAGAGTTTTGTTACCGGTAAAGCCAATGATCTAGCACGAGCTGCAGCACAACAAGTGTCTGAAAAAAGTGGTAGTGCATACAATCCCCTATTTATTTATGGGGGTGTTGGTTTAGGGAAAACACATCTCATACACGCCATTGGTAATGCCCTGCGTAGTCATTCACCAGACAGTAAAATTAGATATATTCACGCAGAACAATATGTATCGGATGTCGTCAAAGCCTACCAACATAAAGCATTTGATGATTTCAAACGCTACTATCATTCATTAGATTTGTTGTTAATCGATGATATTCAATTTTTTAGTGGGAAAAATCGTACACAAGAAGAATTCTTTTATGCCTTTAATGCTCTGATTGAGTCGCATAAACAAGTCATCATCACATGTGACACATTTCCACGTGAAATTGCAGGCATGGAGAATCGTTTAATATCGAGGTTCGGTTGGGGTTTAACAGTGGCCGTAGAACCGCCCGAACTTGAAATGCGGGTCGCAATACTATTAAAAAAAGCAGCTCAAGACCAAATTATTTTAGATGAAGGCGTGGCATTTTTTATAGCACAAAACGTAAAGTCTAATATTCGTGAGTTGGAAGGTGCTCTGAAAAGAGTAGCAGCATATTCAAGGTTTACAGGTCAGGATATTAATTTAGAAAATACCCGAGAAGCATTAAGAGATATTTTGGCTTCACAAAACCGTCAGATTAGTATTGAAAATATACAAAGAACAGTAGCAGATTTTTATAAAATAAAAGTCAATGAAATGTATTCTAAAAAAAGAACAAGAAACGTAGCCAGACCACGGCAAGTTGCTATGGCATTGGCAAAAGAGTTAACGCAATTGAGTCTTCCGGATATTGGCGATGCGTTTGGAGGTAGAGATCATACAACGGTATTACACGCCTGTAGAAAAATAGCAGAACTAAAGTCAGCAAATCATGATATGAACACAGAAATTAATTCATTGATAAAATTTTTAAGGAATTAAACTGTATAAGTTGGGCATAAAATGTGAACAACTCAACATTAAACAAATTATTGAAAAGTTATCCACATTCATCAACAAGCGCTAATTAATTTATACATGACAAAAAACGACAAAAAATTTATTATAAACAGCAACATAAGTAAGATACCCACAGAATAGCACAGACACTATTACTTACTATTACTATATATAAAGAAATAATTATTAATATGAAACTTATTAAATTAAACAGAGATGCACTGTTAAAACCACTTCAAGCAGTAACAGGTATTGTAGAAAGAAGACATACACTACCAATACTATCTAATGTATTAATTGAAAGAAAAGGGAATACCTTAAAGTTTGTAACAACAGACTTAGAGCTGCAAATAGCAACATCTTGCCAAGTCAATGAGACTATAGAAGAAACAATCGCAATAACAGTATCTGCAAGAAAATTAGTGGATATTTTAAAAGCACTTCCAGATAATATTGAAGTCACTTTAGAATTAACAGCAAACAAATTACAAGTTAAATCTGGTAAAAGTAAATTTAATTTACAAACACTACCAGCAACTGATTACCCGACATTAGCTGATGCCGGTAATAAACAGAGCGAATTTAGTATCTCACAAGGCGTAGCACACCATCTACTAAGCCTAGTTGAATACGCAATGGCACAACAAGACATTAGATATTATTTAAATGGGCTATTATTAGTAACTGAAGGAAAAGAAATACGAGTAGTAGCAACCGATGGCCATCGACTTAGTTATGCAAGAAGTGAATTGAAAGAGTCACAAGAAAAAACAGAAGTAATATTGCCTAGAAAAGCCATTATAGAGTTATCAAAACAATTAAATACTTCAGAAAATCCACTAGATATCACAATATATCCAAATCAAGTATGTTTTAAGTTTGGAGAAATAGAACTAAAAACAAAAGTAATAGATGGTAAATTTCCAGATTATCAACGAGTAATTCCAGTAAATTACGAAAAACACATCACGATTGATAAAGATGAATTAAATCGATCATTACAACGAGTAGCAATATTATCCAATGAAAAATTCAGAGGAGTGCGTTGGATGTTAACTAAAAATAGTCTAAAAATTTCTTGTACAAACAATGAGCAAGAAGAAGCGCAAGAAGAAATGGATATTACTTACGATCATGAAGCATTAGATGTTGGATTTAACGTCACTTATTTATTGGATGTACTAAATCATTTGCCACAAGAAAAAACAGTCGTTTGTTCATTTGGAGATGCTAACAGTAGCATGTTAATTACAATTCCAAAAACAGAAAACTTTCGCTATGTAGTTATGCCTATGCGTATCTAGTATATAGAACTACATAAAATAGATTAGAAATAGAAAACAATATTAAGGCAATTGAAATAAATGACTGAAAATAATTATGGTGCAGATAGTATTAAAGTATTAAAAGGGTTAGAAGCTGTTCGTAAACGTCCAGGTATGTATATTGGAGATACGAGTGATGGTACAGGACTACACCACATGGTTTTTGAGGTAGTTGACAATGCAATAGATGAAGCATTAGCTGGACATTGTAATGAGATAGAAATTATCATTCATCCGGATCAATCAATCAGTGTAGCCGATAATGGAAGAGGAATTCCCACTGAAATTCACCCTGATGATGAAGAAAAAAGATCAACAGCAGAAGTAGTTATGACAGAACTACATGCTGGCGGTAAATTTGATAGTAACTCTTATAAAATTTCTGGCGGACTTCATGGTGTGGGTGTATCTGTAGTAAACGCTTTATCAGAATGGTTAAAATTAACTATACGCAGAGATGGTCAAACACATGCGATGGAATTTAGGATGGGTGTGGCAACCGCACCACTGGCTCAAACAGGAGTCAGCGAGAGAAAAGGTACTGAGGTACATTTTTTAGCAAGTCAGGAAATATTTGGAGTTATAGATTTTCACTATGAAATTCTAGCAAAGAGATTAAGAGAATTATCATTTTTAAATCACGGTGTAAAAATAACACTTACCGATAAACGCAGTGGAAAAGAAGAAATATTTGCATATAGCGGTGGAGTTAAGGGATTCGTAGATTATATGAATCGCTCTAAAAGTGTTTTACACCCAACAGTATTTCATAGTGAAGGTAGTAAAGAAGGCATTACAGTAGAAGTAGCAATGCAATGGAATGACTCCTACCAAGAATCTATGCAATGTTTTACCAATAATATTCCACAGCGAGATGGAGGCACTCATTTAACAGGCTTACGCGCTGCCATGACCAGGACGCTCAATCAATATATTGAAAATAGTGAGCTAGCAAAAAAAGCAAAGGTGGAAACAACTGGTGATGATATGAAAGAAGGCTTAACTGTAGTTCTTTCAGTAAAAGTTCCAGAACCCAAATTTTCATCACAAACAAAAGATAAATTAGTATCTTCAGAAGTTAGACCAGTTGTAGAGGAAGTAGTATCACAAAAATTAATGGAATTTTTATTAGAAAAACCATCAGAGGCAAAAATTATTTGTAGCAAAATTGTTGATGCTGCACGTGCACGAGAAGCAGCACGCAAAGCTCGTGAGTTAACACGTAGAAAAGGTGTATTAGATTCATTTGGCTTATCTGGAAAATTAGCAGACTGCCAAGAGCGCGACCCATCACAATGTGAATTATATTTAGTAGAAGGTGATTCTGCCGGAGGCTCTGCAAAACAAGGTCGTGATCGAAAATTTCAAGCGATTTTACCCTTAAGAGGAAAAATCTTAAATGTCGAAAAAGCACGATTTGATAAATTACTTTCCTCTACAGAAATTTTGACGCTAATCAGCGTGCTCGGAACTGGTATAGGTAAGGATGAGTATAATCCTGAAAAATTACGATACCATCGTATTATTATTATGACGGACGCTGATGTAGACGGCTCACATATTAGAACCTTATTGTTAACATTCTTCTACAGGCAAATGCCTGAATTAGTAGAGCGTGGTCATATATACATTGCGCAACCACCATTGTTTAAAGTAAAGCACGGTAAACAAGAACGCTATTTAAAAGATGAGCACGAGCTAAAGCAATACCTGCTAACGTTAGCGCTAAATGAAGCAGAGTTATATACCTCAGCTAACGCGCAGGCGCTCTCAACCGACGCTTTAGCAGAAGTTGCTAAACAATACTTATTAGCTGAAGCAGTCATAGAACGTGAAAGTCGAATAATTGATAGTGAAGCATTACATGTATTACTAAACTATCCAATAGAATTAGATTTATCTAGCCAAGACAACGCACAACATAGCGCAGATGAGTTGGTAAAACATTATCGTGATATCAAAAATATCAAAATACAGGCAACATATAATGAAAAACAAGAGTCATATGTATTGTCAATCATTAGGACACAGCATGGTGTAGCGCGTCATACAGTGATTGATAAAGACTTTCTAAATAGTGGAGATTATGTACAAATTGTTAAAACAGCACATATGCTTCACGGTTTATTAGGAGAAGGCGCTTATATAAAACGTGGTGATCATACGCAGCCTATAAAGGAATTTAGAGAAGCAATCAATTGGATATTGACAGAGGTTCAGCGTGGAATTGGTATTCAGCGTTATAAAGGGCTAGGCGAAATGAACCCAGATCAGCTATGGGATACCACTATGAATCCAAATACAAGAAGGTTACTAAAAACACAAATTGAAGATGCAATTGGTGCAGATGAAATATTTAGTACATTAATGGGTGACGCAGTAGAACCAAGACGGAAGTTTATTGAAACAAACGCCTTGGGTGCTCGTAACTTAGATGTTTAAACGTAAAGTTCTTTAAGTTTTAGACGTCCTCGGTTTTTTTGCTGCAGATTTTTTAGCAACTATTTTTTTGGTACTCGTTACCGCTGTTGCAACTTTTGTAGTCGTTTTTTTAACGATTACCGCTTTTTTTACTGCGCCTGGCTTTTCAACTTTTGCTGCAAATTCAAAGCCAATCTTGCCATCAGCTAATAAGGTCAAATAAGCTTTAAAACGACGATTAGTTCGATTTGAAATAAAGGCATCCAGTAAATCAGTACGACCTGTAGAGAGTAACTTGGCTATCTGTTCAGATTTAATTTCCTGCCGAAGAACAACTTTACCAGATTTAAAACTACATCGTTTGGGTGGTGTGTTTTCGCAAATATAATTCATGCCATGATCAAATACGCGACCTTGACATTTAGGACAAGTACCTAAAGCAGTTTGTTGACTAAAATCAACCTCTTCACCTTGAGCATCTTCAGCACTTTGACCAAAATCAAACTCGAGTTTTTCCATTTTGGTTTCGTTATCAACTACAATTTTTAAAATAGCAGCAAATGGCCTACCCATTTTGGAACGAAAACCTTGTAATGGACCAATAGTTCGGTCGCGTAAAAATAACTCGACTTCTTCTAATTCGAATTGACGCCCACCCGGTGTTTTGGAGATGGAAAACTCACAAGACAAACAAGCAAAGCGACGATAATTTTCACTCACAACACCGCCGCAATGTGGGCAAGGTGTTTTTAAGGTAACGTAGTCACCAGGAACTGTATCATCTTCATATTCTTTAGCGCGCTTAACAATCCTCTCGGTAATATTAGATATTTCAGTCATAAACGATTCGCGTTTTAACTGACCACGTTCCATTTGTAATAACTTATATTCCCACTCACCGGTTAACTCTGGCTGAGTTAACTCAGGAATACCTAGACCATTTAACAAAGTCAGTAATTGAAATGCTTTAGCTGTTGGAATAAGCTCTCGGCCTTCGCGTACCAAATATTTTTCAGCAATTAATCGTTCGATTACAGCAGCTCGTGTAGCAGGAGTGCCAAGACCTTTCTGAGCCATAGCATCGCGTAACTCGTCGTCTTCAATTAACTTACCAGCGCCTTCCATGGCGCTGAGCAGTGTAGCCTCAGAATAACGTGCAGGAGGCCGCGTCACTAAAGCTAAAGGATCTACAGAACTGACAGGTGGTTTTTCTCCAGCTTGAACCAAAGGTAAATTAGCACTTTCTTGTTGCTCATCTTTACCAAAAATCGCTAACCAACCAGGCTTGACTAAAATTTTACCTTCGGTTTTAAAGTGATGTGATTGAACCTTAGTGATACGTGTAGTCACTAAATATTCAGCCGCCGGATAAAAAACCGATAAAAATCGACGTAATACTAAATCATAGATTTTTTGTTGGACTTCATTTAATCCTTGCGGGGGCTGTGGTGTTGGAATAATAGCAAAATGGTCAGATATTTTAGAGTTATCAAAAATCCGTTTATTTGGCTTAATCCATTTATTTTTTAAAATTTCTTTTGCAAATGAACCTACATGCTCTTCTTGAGATAATGCTTCAATGGTAGTGCGAATAGTCTCTTGATAATCTTCAGGCAAATGCTTGGAATCGGTTCTAGGATAAGTTAGCGCCTTATGACGCTCGTAGAGCTCTTGTGCAATAGATAAAGTCACTTTAGCGGAAAAGCCAAACCGAGAGTTAGCCTCGCGTTGTAGAGAGGTTAAATCAAACAACATGGGCGACAATTGAGAGGACGGTTTTGCTTCATCAGTGACAGTGCCTAATTGATTTAAGCATGATTGTGCAATTAGTTGTGCTTCAGAAGCTTGCCAGAGTCTATTTTCGCGACGCTCGGGATCAATATCATCTTTTTTAAAGCTTGGGTTAAACCATTTGGCCTCATAATCACCAGCTGCGGCTTTAAATACAGCTCGTACTTCCCAATAATCTCGAGAAACAAACTTTCTAATTTTTTGCTCGCGCTCAACCACAATCATTAATGTAGGGGTTTGAACGCGACCAACGGTGGTTAAGAAAAAACCACCACTTTTGCTGTTAAAAGCAGTCATGGCGCGAGTGCCATTAATGCCAACAAGCCAATCAGCCTCGCTACGACTGCGTGCAGCATCCGCTAAAGGTTGCATCTCTTGATCAGTACGTAAATGGGAAAAAGCATCGCGGATTGCTGCGGGAGTCATCGATTGCAACCACAGTCGTTGACTAGGTTTGCTAGATTTTGTTGCTTGAATAATATAGCGAAATATCAGCTCACCTTCGCGACCAGCGTCACAGGCATTAATAATAGAACTGATATCTTTACGTTTAATCAGTTTTGCAAGAACTTTTAGCCGTGATTCACTTTTGGCAATGGGATTTAAATCAAAATGCGGTGGGATAACAGGTAAATTAGCAAAGGACCACTTGCCACGTTTAACTTCGTAAGCTTCTGGCGCTGCTATTTCTAATAAATGACCGACCGCAGATGAAACTACGTAGTCATCGTTTTCAAAATATTCACCATGACGGGTAAATCCACCTAATACACGTGCTATATCATTAGCGACGGATGGTTTTTCTGCAATTATGAGCGATTTGGCCATATAACCTATTGATTTAATTAGCGTAATTGCTAAAACATTGAGTCTGATTAAAGTAATAAAAAAGACGCAAGAGCGCCCGATGATATGAATAATTAGTGGCTAACGCAAGCAATCGACTAAATTCACAGTAAAGTTTTAGACGATTCGTTGCAATTGTCCGCCAGGTAAAGCTGATAATAATCCAGCAAGTTCTAGTTCAGTGATTGCAATATTAAGATCATGAACAGGCCATTGACAGCGTTGTTGAAGCGTATCTAAATCAATGGGGTCATATCCTAAAAAGGCAAATAAAGGATGTTCAGTTTGTTCAGATAAACGAGAAGGGTCGTTATTAAAAACACCATGAGTCCAGCCCAGCTCATCTAATACGTCTTGTGCAGATTCTACCAATTTAGCACCTTGTTTAATCAGTGTATGGCAACCTTTTGATACGGGCGAATGAATAGAGCCTGGAATTGCAAAAACCACCCTACCCTGCTCAAGTGCATAGCGCGCAGTAATTAATGACCCGCTTGATAAAGCAGCTTCAACCACTAAGCAGCCTTTAGATAATCCACAAATGAGTCGATTGCGACGTGGAAAATGTGCCGGAAGCGGAGATGTCCCTAAAGGGAATTCAGATATTAGACAACCAGTGGTTGCTATTTGATGTGCTAAATCGCGGTTTCCAGATGGATAAACAATGTCTAATCCAGTGCCAACAACAGCAATAGTAGAATAGATATTTTTTAATCCTCCGCGATGTGCAGCAGCATCAATGCCGTGTGCCAAACCGCTCACGATAGAAAATCCAGCAAGCCCTAGTGATGAAGCAAAAGCCTCTGCATTGGAAACACCTTGAGCGGTCGGATTGCGACTTCCAACGATCGCGATAGACGCATGGTTTAATAAGTCTAATCGACCTTTAACGTATAACAGTGGCGGTGGATCATGCGTCTCTAAAAGAGATTGCGGGTAATGCGCATCGGCCAAAGTAACAATATGATTTCCATTTTGGGAAAGCCACAGTTCTGCAGAATCACAATCATTAATTGATGAACCACCTGATTTAATCGCAGCAGCAATCGGTGCATTAACTACGGCAGTCAATGCGTGTAGGGAGGCATTTAATATCGATTGAGGGTCGCCAAACTCTTGAAGTAAACGAGTAAACGTACGAGAACCAACACCAGGGATTAAGCTGACTCTAAGCCAGGCACCAATATCTGAATGAAGGGGCATGCTAAACAGTGAATGATGAGCTAATTAGCTATTAAGGATTAGAAAAACGATCAGAGGACTTAATCGGTTGTGTACTGCTCATGATTAAACCATAAGACGCATTATCAAAAACATTAAACACCATAACTAGACCAAGGCGTTGATCTGGAATGTTCAGAGTATTTTTTGGTTTAAAAAATTTGGTAGAGTCATCTCTAAGCTCTAAGGGCTTACGTGATATAGCAAAAACAGATCCAATATCTACGCCATCTTTTTTACCTTTAGTGAGCAACACAATAGATAAAGTGCCAGCGCCTATAGCGCCATCCGAAGTGGAGATAATATGTCCAGAAATAGGTTTGACTGGCGGATGTGGTATGAATGAAAATACAGAAGGTATTTGTGTACGCGCAGATATTAAACGGTCATCACGATAAATATCTTTAACAGCGGTGGTAATCATAAGTTTACTCAACTCACCGTGTTGAACAACTTTAGCCTCACCTAAATAGATACCATCATAGCCTAACAGTTGATTATTAGCGGGATCGATAATTGCTTGACCTTGTCGATAAATTAACCAGACATCACCTTGGTCAGGATGAATTCCGCGAGCATAGAACTCATCATACGTAGAGAGTAAGAGTCGTTGATCAACAGAACTTAAAACATGCCCTGATGTATTTAGGGATTCTTTATTTAAGAGTAAGTGTTTATTTAAAAAAGGGCTAAGTGTAGTAAGGGGAATGCTTGGTATAAAATTTGTAGTGAAAGCCTCAATACGGGGTTTAGGCTCGAGTGTTGCGCTTGTACTGGTGGGCGTTATTTCAGGAGCAGATTGGGTAAACACTCTGACGTTTACTTCATCGCGTTGAAGCTCTAAAACGATAACGTCACCGGGGAAAATCAAATGTGGAGACTTAATTTGATCGGCATTTAGTTTTAATAGTTCAGGCCACTTCCAGGGGTCTTTAAGAAACCGACCGGCGATACTCCACAAACTGTCACCTTTTTGAACGGTATAACGCTCAGGGGCATTTTCTTGAAGTGCTGTAGAATCGGCAGCAATAGATGTAAATGGTAAATATATCAATAAAATCAAATAGATGACGAAATGTTTCATAAAATACACACTTAAGAAAAATTAAAAAAATAACGACGATTAATTAGAAAAACAAAGTGACTCACCGTTTGCAAATACCATTATAAAAAATCGACAGTGATGTGAATGCTAGAATAACGTAAAATGTTTCCATAAAACATTGCGTTAAAATTCTGTCTTTATCTCAATAATATTGCAAGCATTAAATGGCCATATTAAACATATTACGTTATCCAGATCGCCGATTACACAAAAAAGCCTTACCTGTTCAGCGCGTAGATGAAACTATCAAAATTCTAATTAAAGATATGGCTGAGACCATGTATAAAGCGGAAGGTATAGGTTTAGCAGCGACGCAAGTTAATGTGCAGCTACGTTTATTGGTCATTGATATTTCGGAAACGAAAAATCAATTACAGGTATTTATCAATCCAGAGATTACCGGCAGTGAAGGCAATATAGAAGCTGAAGAGGGTTGCTTATCCGTGCCAGGTGTCTATGAAAAAGTGACAAGACCCGCACAAGTTACAGTGACGGCATTAGATGAACAAGGTAGACATAAAGAAACTAAAGCACAAGGCTTATTAGCAGTCTGCCTACAACATGAAATAGATCATTTAAATGGTCGGGTATTTGTGGAAAAACTATCACAACTAAAGCAAAAACGAATCATTTCAAAAATAACTAAACAACAACGTTTAGATGAACTTGTTAATTAGTTGCAAAATATTATAACTTAATCAGTGAATATCATTTTTGCAGGCACCCCACCTTTTGCTGCTACAGCATTGGCAGCAATTATTGAAGCACGTCACCGCGTGCTGCTCGTGTTAACACAACCTGATCGTCCATCTGGGCGTGGTTTAAAATCACAAGAGTCTGCAGTAAAGCAATTGGCACTTGAACATCAAATTCCGATATATCAACCTACGTCATTAAAAAATCAAGAAGCGATAGATCGATTGCAATTAGTAAATGCTGACGTCATGGTAGTTGCAGCTTATGGCCTATTGTTACCAGAAAGTATATTAAGAATTCCACTACTGGGGTGTCTCAATATTCACGCATCGTTATTACCAAGATGGCGTGGCGCAGCACCGATACAACGTGCAATCTTAGCTGGGGATCAAGAAACCGGCATCACGATTATGCAAATGGACGTTGGGTTGGATACCGGTCCGATGTTAATGCGCGAAAAGATCCAGATTGATGAAAAAATGAATGCGCAATTATTACATGATGCTCTGGCAAAGATTGGCGCGCAATTAATTTTAAAAACATTAGAAGAAAAACCGTCATCACAGCATCAAACTGATGAACAAGTCAGTTATGCTTCAAAAATTACTAAAGCAGAAGCAAAAATAAAATGGACAGACTCAGCGATCACTCTAGATCGATTGGTACGCGCATTTAATCCAATACCATGTGCCTATACCATATGGGAAGGACAACCCTTAAAAATTTGGCAGGCAAGCATAGACAAACGAATGAACCGTGCGAAACCGGGAACAATTTTAGCAACGGATGAACTAGGCATCTCAGTAATGACGGGTGATGGAATTTTAAAAATTCAGGAATTACAACGTGCTGGTGGTAAACGACTATTAGCGCCTACATTTTTAATGGGAAATCCAATGGCTATTGGCACTAGTTTTGAAAGTTGATAAAAAAAACAGTAAAGGACAAAAATAATGGAACGCGTCCAGAGTCTTGCAGCGATGACCATAGGTCGTGTTTTAAGTGGGCGAAGTCTAGACGTAGAATTATTAACACTGTGGCGTAAAGAAGAAGGTCTAACGATACAAGAACGAGGAGCAATACAAGATATAACGTTTGGTGTTTTGAGGCATTTAGGCTATGTAGATGCAATACTATCGCAGTTACTGCAAAAACCATTGACCGACTCTTTAGTGCGGAATATTTTGCAGGTTGCAATTTATCAACTGCAACACGCCAATAATAAAACATATACCATCGTGGACCATGCAGTCACGGCAAGCATTAGGCTGGGATTTCCGCAAGCGCGCGGTTTAGTAAATGGCGTATTGCGTAACTTTATACGACGCCAAAAAGAACTAGAAAAAAAGGCTCAAAATAGTATAGAGGGGCAGTATTCTTATCCAATATGGTGGATAAATCATCTCATCAAACAATACCCGGAACAATACAAAACCATATTAGAAGCTGGCAACCATAAGCCACCGCTGACCTTAAGAGTAAATCAACAAAAAATAAGTCGAGATCAATATCTACTACAGTTAAGTGAATTATCAATTGAATCAAAACCAATAGGTAAATCTGGAATATGGGTCATTAAACCATGTCCAGTGAATCAATTACCTGGATTTAAAGAAGGTCTTGTCTCCGTACAAGATGCAGGTGCGCAACTTGCTGCAGAATTTTTAGGTGCAACAGATGGCATGCGGGTATTAGATGCGTGTGCGGCCCCAGGAGGTAAGACCGCGCATATATTAGAATTAGCACATGTAGAAATGATGGCGGTAGATATCGATCCGAATCGGCTATTAAGGGTAAAAGAAAATATCGAGCGTTTGGGACTTAAGGCTCAAATTATTGAGAGAGATGCAGGCGATCCAAATCTATGGCTAGATGAAGCTTTATTTGATCGGATATTATTAGACGTACCTTGTACCGCATCAGGGGTGGTTAGAAGGCATCCGGATATTAAATGGTTACGTCAGTCTAGGGATATCGCTACAATGGCAAAGCGACAAATGACTATTTTAAATACATTATGGCCTTTATTAAAACAAGGCGGGCAACTGCTGTATGTGACATGCTCTGTATTTGCAGAGGAAAATAATCAACAAATTGAACAGTTTATGAAGCAACACTTAGACGTTAAAATAATACCACTAGGCAAGCTCGACGATCCTTATGTGCTACAAGGTAATCAATTAATTCCATCGCCAATGCATGATGGATTTTATTATGCGATTTTACAAAAAATATAAATTTAAGTTAATTTTTTTTCTCTGGTTTGCATTGCAAATGCAGCCGGTAGTTGTATTGGCTGAAGGTGTTGAAGTTAGATCGGCATCATTGCAAGTGACAGATGATCGTTATGCTTTAGATGCTGATATTGATATACAACTAACAAGTTCTTTAGAGGATGCATTACAAAAAGGGGTAGCTTTATATTTTCAGCTAGAATTTGAATTAGTAAGAGGACGTTGGTATTGGTTTAATGAGCGAGCCATATTATTTGAGCAGCCATTTCGGCTGTCATATAACGCCATAACCAGACAGTATCGAATAGGGATAGGTGCGTTTTACCAGAATTTTGAACACTTGAAAGACGCTATATATGTCATGAGCAGAGTGCGTCGAAGAGCTGTATTAGATTCAGGCCCTCTAAATAAAAGCTCAAACTACCAAGCATCGATACGCTTACGCTTGGATGTATCTAGATTGCCTAGGCCTTTTAATATTAATGCAGTTGGCACTAAAGACTGGAATCTTGGCTCAGATTGGTATCGATGGCAGGTTAATCCATGAGTAATCTAGTACAACCAGTATATCGGACTCGTGCTGTTATGCGCTATTTATTAATAGTAGCAATTGCGCTGGGTTTGGTTGCGATATTTTTATTAGCAACAGTAAGTGCCAATAATAATTTGTTTAATGATTATTACACTGCTTTACTGAACACAAATATTGGCATTACCTCATTATTAGGTGTAATGGTTTTATTTCAGGTATTTAGTTTAAAACAAAGATTAAAAAATAAAATATTTGGCTCTAAATTAACTTTACGGTTTGTAGTGTTATTTGGACTAATGGCAATATTACCAGGTGCTTTAATATACGGGGTTTCAGTAAAGTTTGTATCGCGAAGTATTGATTCATGGTTTGAAGTGCATTTAGATAGCGCATTAGAGACAGGATTAAACTTAGGTAGAAGTGTGATAGAAGCGCAATTAAAAGAACTTTCAAACAAAGGCAATTCAATTGCACTGAAAATATCTGTAATCCCAGTGACCGAGCAGTATCAGGCATTAGAAATGTACAGAGAGCAAGCAGGGATACAAGAGGCAGCAATCTACTCATTAAATGGACAGATACTTAATAAATCTATATCACAACAACCGGCAATTGCAATCGGCCCTCTAAGCCCCTCAATTATTAGCCAATTAGAAAAAAATAAACATTACAGCGTCATAGAGTCTATACCTGACGCGGGACTTTACCTACGCATTGTTTCACCAATATCAGGGAGTATTTTAAATACAGAAAACAAAGCATTGCAGTTATTGCAACCCGTTCCACCCCAGTTAGCAAAAGATGCAGAGCAATTGCAACTAGGCTATAATCAATATCAAGAATTGCAATTATCACGTAATGGCATCAAAAGACTTTATGCATTAACACTAACATTAACGCTACTGCTGGCCCTATTGTCTGCGCTAGGTATTGCATTTTTACTATCACATAAATTATCAGCACCATTAAGC
>CAISJL010000171.1 GCA_903885665.1 uncultured beta proteobacterium
CACCCTGGTTTCCACAAGGTGGTCGTGCTCAGGGAACCGGGCACGCCACTAATCCCCCATGGCTCTATTTCTGGTGAAATAAATAATCTCAACGATCGACTTACCTATGGCAGTTGGATGTCCCTGGCCAAACAGGAGAAAAATGCCATAGCTCTGCTGGTTAATTCAGATATCTATTTATTAGAAGGTGCGGAGTACCTAGACGCGGTATTCAATACCCCGAACGCCTTCTTGGCGATGAGCTGCTATAATCCCATTCCTGGGACAGAAAGATTTTGTCTCAATAGTTTTCCCCATTGGACCCAAGATGTATGGGGCATCCGCACTGACGCTAATATATCAAGAAGCCTTTTGTATGCAAGTGGCTTTGCATTGGGTATTCCAGGATGCGGCAATCGCATCGCTTACGTGATGTGGAGCCACGGATTTAAAGTAAAAAATCCTGCTTATTTTATTAAATCTGTTCGTAAACACAACGAGGTCTCATGGCCTTGCGATATCCATGAAGATCGACTCTACGGGGGAGGTAGTTATGTGCATTTGAGTCTGACGCCCTCAGAACCTTCTGAAATTGAGCATACTATCTGGACTCGCTCCGAAAAAATTGGCGGTGGGATTATAATTGATCAACAATCTGTAGGGATGGGGGTGCGCAAATTTGTAGATCAAAATGGATTGGATGTAGATTTTTTCGAAAATTCGCAGAAATTTACTGGTTTGTCGTGGATACACCAAGTCAAGGGATCGCGACACGTGCGTCTCGCCACGCAACACCCATTGGCAGGAAACCCAATCCATAGCAGCGACCATACTTTGGCGCTGCCAATGACCGAACTCATTGGCAGCGGTCTTCAGCTACAATTGAAGCCGGAGGAAGTTCTGTTTGGAATGTGTCTACGATTACCAATTATCAGTTCCGCTGCCTACGAAATCCAAATCCAAGGTCACCATGGTAATGAGTCATTGCAGTCGGTGACACCTTCACACTATAGAGTAGAGGGAAAAGGCCAGCGAAACTTTCTCGAAGATCGCAACTTGTGGCGCAACTTTGATACCTTTAAACTGCTTCTGAAACCTTTAGAAGTTAATAGCGAAACCTGGGGTACCAACGATTTCGCCGAACTCGTGTTGTTCTGTGAAAAGTCGCCACAGGCTCAACTCCATTGGGAATCCCAACAGAAATGATAACCACAAATTTCGAGATAGTTACTCTCGGCGGACTCGGAACGCCGGAACTTATACTGCGAACATCATTTAACCGCAATAAAGTCATGGAGATACACAGGTTTGGCTCCCGATTTGTTGTTTGGTCAGATGCACAATGTCTTTATTTTGAAGATAGATTTTGGCCTACGGTGACATGCTGCAACCGTGGGGCATACTCTGATGCTGAGTTGTTGAAATCGAAAGAAGCCCTATTGGCTTTTGGATTTCTCCAGCCTCTGCTCGAATGGAAACACAATCAAATTGCCACCATCAAAACTCGCCCAAATCAATCCTTGTTCTGGCAGTATCCATGTCGTACCGAGCAAGATGCCTATGATGTACACAATAAACTGTCAGGGCCCCATTATGAAGAAAATGCTTATCACATTTATATTGGTTTACCCTGGGCTACATTTATCGACAGATCGCTTAAGGGCGAACAATTTCCTCATGTCATGCTACAAGCTTACTCTAAACGCACGCAAGCACTACGAGCCGAACTAAAACGTTTTGGCCGCAAATTGAAGGTGCACACTGTGTGTCAACACATTTTTTGGCAAACAATTTGTAAGGAGATTAGCTCAATAGGCGTTACCGATCTCTGGATTTCCCACAAGGAAAAGGGCAAAAATCAGGAGGGTAATCTTCAACTACATGCCTGGACTCTTTATGCACCCAATGATAGAGATCCTAAGCGGCGTGAAGGTCTTATGCTGCTTCCAATCGAGAAACGAACAGTATTTGCTTCATTCACAGGGGCCCATATGAAGCACTATCTCAGTGATGTACGCCTGCGCATGAAAGAGCTTTCAGGCTTAGGCGGATACCAGGTGACAATCAAGGATAAATGGCATTTTAATGATATTGTCTATGAATTTCAAGTCTATAATAACGAGGACAAAGAAACAACGGATCAAGATGCCGTTATTAGCTACAATAAGTTGCTTTCAAATACCCGATTTTCTCTTTGTCCGGTTGGAGCAGGTCCCAATAGCTTAAGATTGTGGGAAAGCCTGGCAGTCGGCTCAATTCCCGTTCTGCTCAGTGACACTCATGAGTTACCTGTAATCGAACGCTTTGCTCCAGGTAGTAATTGGCGATGGGAGGATGCTCTTGTTTTTCATCCAGAAAATGAGCTAAATCGGCTTGATAATCGACTTGTTAATATCGACATTAATGAGCAAAAGAAGCGTCAGCTACTTTGTCGTAATTTATATAAAGCTAGTCGTTCAATTACCTGCTTTGGCAGAGCGGAAGTCGAGGTGAAACCTCTTCCCGGTGAACCATTGTAATTGCTTTATGAATTATAAGATTCAAGGTTAATCTCAAAGCCGGTGACGCCAGGAAAACATAGGCTAGTCATATGCAGATTATTCTGATTGTAAATTCTGAATCGTTTGCTCGTAACGTTCGCGAATTTGACGAGAAAAGATTATTAATATTGCCGTCGTAATCAACCTCTTTTTAAAATGATGATCTTTATTTGCAGATCAAATTGCCTGCGGCACTATATTCAATAGACTGTATAAATTTGCATCTTGTCTCCTGGCTAGTTGCGATAAATTTTTTCGATTAATTTTGCATGAAAATAGTTTAAATGGAGTATGGGTTGAAGAGATAATGTGTATGTGTATGTGTATGTGTATGTGTATGTGATAAATCGCAGCGAAAATATTAAAAAAACTTGCCAAGCAGTTCACCCTTGGTTTCGGTGAATCAATTGCATTGGGGTTGAGCTTATCCCGTTTATGCTATTCCTGTTTTTTACAGATCCAGAAGTCGAGATAATTAGAGTTAGTGGGCGAAAAACGTTCGAATATTGGTGCCTGGTGTCAACTACATTGGTGTTCGCGTTGACTTACGGGATTTGTTAGCCATCTAATTGACGCTTAGTCCGCAGTGACTTATTGCTGTTGAGCTGGCTGTTTTCCTGGTTCCGGATTGCCCCCATCTGCTGGCCAATCAGCTGTTCGGCATGGGTAACGCGCCACTCACCCATCCGCCTCTGCAACTTGCGCAGGCTGCCGAGATACAGCCCAGGGTGTTCCTGTTCCAGCCGTTGCATCGCCTGCTGGCCTGTGAGCAAGGGATCCACCCGCGTGCGGTAGGAGCGCTTTGGCACATCCCATCCTCCGCGCTTGGCAGTTTCGCTTTGCCGCCACAGCAGCAGTAGGCTGCCCAGAAAGGCATTCAGCTCCTGGTTGCTTGCTGATCGATCGCTGGCGTCCCCTGAAGTGGTGTAATTCCCCCGGCACCCCCACCCCGGTGTAGGCGGGGTGGGGGGACGCATCTCAGGCGACTGGCTCCGGCTGGTGTTGCAAGAGGTGGGCA
>CAISJL010000172.1 GCA_903885665.1 uncultured beta proteobacterium
CGGTAGTGGATTATCTGTGAGCGTTTTTTCTAGCAATGTTTGGGTGCGTCTGGGTTTGACTGGTGCGGCATTTATGGGCGCCATTCTGGCTGTTTTTCTTACGCTGTTACTTTCTCGAGGAGTGGGGCACACCTTACGCTTACTTTTGTCCGGTGTGATAGTGGGCGTCGTGTTGGGTGCAGCAACGCATCTGGTGTTGATGTTCTCTCCTGATGTCTTGCAGGCGATGCAGTCGTTCATCTTGGGTTCAACGGTATTTGTGGGCTGGACTTCAGCTATTTTGATGGTCGTTGTATGGTGCTTTTGCTGTGTGGTCGTGTGGCTACTGGGACGCGTATTGGATGGCTTGAGTTTAGGTGATGCGACGGCGTTCACTCTGGGTTTACCCGTGGCACCCATGCGATTGGCTTTAGTTTTGGTGTTGGCTTTAGCAACGGGAACAGCCGTTGCGCAGACAGGCTTAATCGCTTTTGTAGGACTTGCGGCTCCGCATTTAGTCCGTTCTTTAATTAAAACGACACGTGCAAATTTGATGCTACTGGCAAGCTTAGCAGGGGGCATACTTTTGCTGGCAGCGGATATCTTAGCTCGAGGCTTGATCGCACCTCAGGAATTACCAGTGGGCGTACTTACGGCGGTATTGGGTGGTGGTTATCTGCTGTGGCTTATGCATGCCGAATCGGCTCGCGTTGGGACTTTATGACTACGTTAAATCATATGCCCGCTTTACTCGCCAATAAACTGAATGTGATGTTAGGTCAGGGTACTGAAAAAATTCTAGCGCTTGATGACGTCTCGCTGATGTTTGTTGATGGGCGTTGGACAAGTATCGTGGGTCCCAACGGAGCAGGTAAATCTACTTTACTTAAATGTCTTGCCGGTCTATTACCTCACCAAGGTAGTGTGCAGTTATCGGGACGTGATTTGATGGATTGGCCCAACCGTAGCCGAGCTCGCAAACTATCCTGGTTAGGGCAAAACGAGCCTTCATCAGATGACCTTAGGATATGGGATGTCGTGATGCTGGGTCGTCTACCGCATCAATCATCATGGATAGCAGTACCGAGTGATGCCGATAGTGTGGCAGTTGAAAGAGCACTTCGCTCAACGCACGCTTGGGAATGGCGAGAGCGCTCGCTTGGTCAGCTCAGTGGTGGAGAGCGTCAGCGAGTGCTTTTAGCGCGCGCACTGGCGGTCGAGGCAGACATACTCTTGATGGATGAACCGCTAGCGAATTTAGATCCACCCCATCAAGCTGATTGGCTTGCACTGATAGGCGAACTTGTTCGCCAGGGTAAAACAGTCATCAGCGTCTTGCATGAAATTTCCATGGCCTTGCATGCGGATGAAATGGTGATCATGTCGCAAGGGCGCGTAGTTCATCAAGGTTTATGCACAGAGGCTGTTACTCACCGCGCATTGGAAGCTGTATTTGACCAGCGTATAGCAGTTCGAGCCTTTGAAGGTCAGTTAGTAGCACTGCCAAAAATCTAATCTCAAGAGGAAAAGAAGATGGAAATTGAATCACCGCCCACTGATAAACCCTTTGACAAGTCCGAGGGTGAACGTCGAGGTATTTTGATCATCAATACCGGTGACGGCAAAGGTAAAAGTACAGCAGCTTTTGGTTTGGCATTGCGAGCGCATGGCAGGGGTAAAGCGGTCAAAATTTACCAATTTATGAAAGTACCTTCTGCCCGATTTGGCGAGCATCGTATGTTTGAAAAAATTGGAATTCCTATCGAAGGTTTGGGTGACGGCTTTAGCTGGAAAAGTCAGGATCTTGAACATTCGGCCCAGTTAGCTCGTGATGGTTGGCAACGCGCTAAAGACACCATTATGGGTGGAGAGCAATTCCTGGTAGTACTTGATGAAATAACGTATCCGTTAATCTACGGCTGGCTTCCTCTGGACGATGTTTTGCATACGATTGCAGATCGTCCTAGTCATGTTCATCTGTGTCTGACAGGACGGCGTTGCCCCCCCGAGATCATAGCGCTGGCCGATACCGTCACTGAGATGACAATGATTAAGCACGCCTTTAGCGCAGGTATTCCAGCACAGCGCGGCATTGAGGATTGATC
>CAISJL010000173.1 GCA_903885665.1 uncultured beta proteobacterium
CCTCGAATGATGCGTGTGTTAACAGGATCACGTGCAATAATGAACCAAGGATCGATAGCAATGCAGTGACCTCCGACACCCGTCCCAGGTTGAAGTACATTTACCCGCGGGTGTCTATTTGCTAATTTAATCAGATTCCAAACATCGATTTTTTCCTTGGCACAAATCATCGACAACTCATTGGCAAAAGCAATGTTTACATCGCGGAAGCTGTTTTCTGTTAATTTACACATTTCGGCGGTTCTTGAGTCTGTCTCAAAAACCTCACCACGAACAAATGTTTTATAAAATTCCGCCGCCGCTCTACCTGCATCTGCTGTAAGCCCGCCAACGACACGATCATTACCCACTAACTCAGTCATAATGTTTCCCGGAAGGACGCGCTCGGGACAATATGCAATGGAAATATTGGATACATCAATACCCAAATCAGTAAGTGCAGTTGCCATTTTCTCTGTCGTCCCTACTGGAGAAGTCGACTCTAGAATCACGAGATTTCCAGGCTTTACAAATTCTGCAATACTTCTTACTGCTGATAATACATAGTCCATATTCGGCTGAGGGATGCTACCACCAACGTGAAACGGTGTAGGAACGCAAATAATAAAGATAGCCGCAGCTTGCGGCTTAGTAAATGCTTTCAATTTACCTGCAGTCACGGTAGAGCGAACAAAAGCATCCAGGTCAGGCTCTACGATATGGATTTGCCCCCTATTGATCGTCTCTACTACGTGATGATTTAAGTCAACGCCAAATACCTCATACCCATTACTAGCAAGCAGTGCAGCAGTTGGCAAACCAATGTACCCAAGGCCGATTACGCAAACAGATTTATTTTTCATTTAACTTTGTCTAAGAACATCCATTATCCGATCGCATGCCTTGCCATCACCATAAGGATTGTGTGCAAGGGACATCGACTGATAAACATCCGTATTATCCAAAAGTTCACACATATTCTTCACAATACTCTCACGATTTGCACCAACCAAACGCACAGTACCGGCATCAATTGCTTCGGGGCGCTCAGTCACATCTCGCATTACCAATACGGGCTTACCAAGACTTGGGGCCTCCTCTTGAATACCTCCACTATCAGTTAACACGATATAGCTATGTTTTAAAAGATAAATAAAAGGCTCATATTCTAGCGCGTCGATTAAATGCACATTAACTACCTCTCCAAGGATACCTTTAACTGGTTTTTGGACATTGGGATTTAGGTGCAACAAGTAAACAAAATGCACTGAGGTATAAAGCTTTGCCAGCTCCTTAATTCCCTCACAGATTTGTAAAAAGCCATCGCCAAAGTTTTCTCGGCGATGTCCAGTAATCAAGACAAACCTTGTATCACGCCAATTGAACGATAGTCGTGTGTTCAAATAATCAACGATGGCAGAGCGGCGATTTGGATCCGAGTTGATTCGATTTAGCACCCATACTAGCGCATCAATGACTGTGTTTCCTGTTAACGTTATATTTTCCTCTGGAATATGCTCCTTCAGTAAATTCTGCTTACTAAAAAATGTTGGGGCAAAATGCCAACGAGCTATACGACTAGCAACCTGGCGATTGAATTCCTCAGGGTATGGCGCATTGATATCGTGGCTACGTAAACCTGCCTCAATATGCCCAACCGGTATCCCTGCATAAAAAGCCGCCATGGCTGCTGCAAGCGTTGTAGTGGTATCCCCATGTACCAGCACAAGATCGGGATGATATTGGTCAAATACTTTACGCAGGCCTAACAACACAGATGCCGTGATGTCAAACAAATCCTGGCCTGGTTTCATTAAATCTAAATCAATATTGGGGACAATCTCAAAAACCTTTAGAACCTGATCAAGCATCTGTCGATGCTGCGCAGTTACGCACACAATCGTCTGAAAATCTGATGATTCCTTCAGTGCATAATAAAGTGGCGCCATCTTAATGGCCTCTGGGCGCGTTCCAAATACCAACATAACTTTTCGCGGGGAAATCATCGAGCGATCTCTATCGAAATTCGGCTTATTTCGAAAATTTCTGAAGCGGGGATCGGTGATGGTAGGCCCAGTTGAATTGCATTGATAAACGATTTAGCGCAAGCCATCTGACCCTTATCTTGTCGCCATAAATTCATCCTTGAAAATCCCGGCCAACCAAATCCAGTAAGCTTGCGGAAATTGTCAAGTTGTAACACGCGTCCGCCAGCAAAAATCTCCAGACGCTCCTTCGGAAACGCTTGGCTTCCATTAGCAAAGTAATGAATTGTCCCGATTGAGCCATTAGCAAAAGATAATTGCAGTGTAGCGGTATCTTGAGTCAATGAATCCATCATTGCACGATGATGGTCAATTATTGGCGCCCCCGCGAGAAAACGCAACAGATCAATAAAATGGCAAGCCTCCCCAATAAGGCGACCTCCCCCTATCTCACTGTCGTGCACCCAATGGGCTGCAGGTATTTGTCCGGCATTGACTGTCATCACAAATGACTTCACGCTGGTTGTGCAGGCTAGTAATTTTTTTATTTCTTGTACTTGGGGCGCAAAACGTCGATTAAATCCAACCATTAATATAGGCGGATTTGGATGACCCACAAGCTGGGCCTCAATGTCGATTAACTCCTCGAGCGTCAAACAAAGTGGCTTTTCAACAAAAACATGCTTTCCTGCTTGCAGCGCCCGCTTTACAAAGTGTGCATGACTATCGTGTCTTGTAGAAACAATAATTGCATTTATTGATGGATCTTCAAATAAGGAATCGGTATCTGTAGTAGCTTCTTTGAATCCAAATTTACGCCCAGCATGTATACCACTTACCCCAGCACTCGATGCTACGCTTTGCAAATAAGCTCCAGCCGCCTTAAATGCTGGTATCAGGACTGCTGTCGCATAATTACCAGAGCCGATAAAGCCAACATTTACGTCCTCCAACTTAGAGGTTCGTCTCGGAACAGAGGTGCTAGCAATCTCAACCGTGCGCCCTGCTTTATACGGTTGGGTTATTGGATATTTAAGCAAAATTCCTAAAGAGGATTGGGAGCCACCCACAAGCTCATAGGCTTTCTCTGCTTCAGTAATGGAAAATCTGTGCGATACCAGCGCTAGAACATCTAAACGACCATCAGACATCATGTCAAGTACTGCTTCAAAGTTACGTTTTTCAGTCCATCGTACATATCCAAAGGGGTAATCCTGCCCTCTTTCTTCATAGTTTGGGTCATAGCGACCGGGACCATATGAACATGACACCTGAAAAGTAAGCTCTTTCTCAAAGAAATCAGCTCGAGATAGCTCAAGTCCCGTTACACCAACTAATACAATTCGCCCGCGCTTGCGACTCATTAACGCTGCTTGATGTACCGGCTCGCTACTTTTTGTCGATGCAGTAATGATTACCGCATCAACCCCCCTTCCACGTGAAAAGCGCTGCGCCACCTCAACGGGATCTTCTCCAGCTGATAGATCAGCCACCTCGGCTCCAAATTGCTTAGCAAGCGACAGTTTTTCACTATCAAAGTCAATACCCAAAACTCTGCAGCCATGAGCGCGCAATAACTGTATCGTTATCAAACCAACTAGCCCAAGACCTATCACCACAACCGCTTCGCCCAAGGTCGGCTGAACTAAACGTATTCCCTGAAGCGAAACTGCAGCAATCACCGTAAACGACGCCGCCTCATCTGACACATTATCCGGAATTTGAACTGATAAATTTGTTGGTACGGAGACAACTTCTGCGTGTTTTCCGTTGGATGCAACACGATCCCCTATAGAGAAGCCGGTTACGCCGGGCCCCACCTCAAGGACTACACCCACATTACAATAACCCAGTGGTAGTGGTTGATCCAGCTTATTCAATACCGTCTCAATTGTTGGCAATAACCCATCGGTTTTAATCTTGTCTAGCACCAGACGGACTTTATCTGGCTGCTGCCTCGCTTTCTCAATCCAGCCTGCTTTACCAAACTCGACCAACATACGCTCTGTTCCAGCAGAAACAAGGGTGCTTGAGGACCGAATTAATAGCCTTCCATTTGTAGCAGATGGGCATGGAACCTCAGCAACCTCAGTTACTCCAGTTTTCAAGGATTGTAGTATTTGTTTCAAAACTATTTTCTCGCTTCAATCAGCATAAAGAGCCCCGCCTTTGGAAGGAATCTACGAATCAGTGCGCTTGGCCACACCCTGCGCCCAATAGATAATATAAACCCCCGATGACGTTGACCCGCATTAGATACGAGCAGATCAGCATGAGTTAATACCGTATAAATTTTGACCTCACTAAACGCTTGAAACATAACTTTTGCTTCCTCGACCGAGTATGCCTTGGTTCCAGGACTTTCAAGATGGCGAGAATAAATCTCTTTAAGGCTAGTAAATGGCCGCAAAGCCAGTAAAGCATACCGAATCCACAATAGAAGCCCGACCATGCTCCATTTATGGTAAATCATCACTTTGCAATAACCACCACTTTTCAATACTCGCCAGACTTCCGAGATTGCCTGTGGCGTATCGGGGCTATGGTGCAAAACTCCCCAAGAATAAACAAGATCAAAGCTTGAATCGTCAAACAGAAGATGTTCTGCATCACCAACATCAATCTTTGAATCAAGACCGAAGCAAGCTAGCCGGTTACGTGTGTTTATAACCGCTCGCTCAGTCAGATCAATTCCATATAACTTGGCTCCGGCCTCCGAGAACTTCTGGTGATCAGCCC
>CAISJL010000174.1 GCA_903885665.1 uncultured beta proteobacterium
GGAGCATCTACCACATAAGTCCGACCACGAATATCAGCTGGCTTGTTAATATCCTGACGGACTAGTAATTCATTCATGCCACCATCACCACCAGAAACAATCACAACATCCACTTTAGCAACTTCAATCATAGCCACTGCGTTATCTACCGCTGCATGCGCAATATCAAATCGACCCGCAGCTAAACCAGAACGCTGCTGCTCAGAATTGGGCGTAAATTGCAAGTTGACAGTGATACCGCGTCGACTAAAGTAACCCTTTTCCAGCGCCATATAAATTGGAATATTACTTCCACCACGAAACACATTTACCCGCAGTGTCTCTGGGGTATTTGCCGGCACAATGATCGGTGCAGTCGCAGAACACGAGACTAATAAAGATAAAGCACTTACTGCAGACCAAAAGGTTATTTTCTGGATAGATTGTTTCATTGGATCTCCATTCTAATTAATGATGTACTAATCAACGATTAGCATAAACTTGTTAAATTTGTAGTACTACTTGTGCATCTAAACCTAATTGACTGAATACTATTACATTTACATCCATTGCAACATATGGGTAGTCGCTGCCATATACTACTTGTGTCGAAGGAATCCGCGTTAAAAAAACAGACATTGGTGCTAGATATTAGCGTTCGCAATATCATTATAAAAAAGTTTGTTCAGCCTCAACCCAGTTGGATTCCAATTTCGTGGCATTTTTAACATGTTGCATCGCCAAACCCTTTAAGTAAAGTGCAGCGAGATGATAAGTTAACAAACCCTGAACAAGGAAATAAAGTACGTTTACATAAACTAAAAGGTCGAGATCTCATCAATGCTATCTCCCAGTTTTATTAATAATTTTTAAGAAAATTTATAATAATCATAATGCCTGCTTCACCTATAAACTGCATCAATAAACTACTAAAACAATCAATCGATTATTTCACACCATCTGTCAAATAGCCTAAGCTAAGACCCCGAGCCTTTAACTTATGATGCAATCGTTCTTCACTCCAAGTTATCAACCCGCTCCACGAGCTTGTAGTGCCTTACCCGCATCAATAGCCTCGCGCAGTACTTCTTGATAATCTAGCCTAGTAAATTGCCCGCCACGCTGTAAAACTCGCCCATCAGCAATGACCGTATCGACATTGCGGGGCTGGGCTAAATTGACTAGAGCCTCATAAGGGTCAGCCATTGGCGCCATATTAATATCACCCGTGCGCACTAAAATCATGTCGGCCCGCTTACCCGGCGTGAGTGAACCGGTTCGATTGGCAATACCCAAGTCAACGGCACCGTCTAGTGTGGCTAATTGTACTAGTCGTTTTGCCGTGAGTGGGATGCGATTACCGACACGGTGACGATGTAAATGGTACAAAAATCGCATACATTGGAAAAAGTCTACATTGTAAGTACCTGTCAAATCAATCGACATACTCACTTTAACACCAGCCTCTAATAACTCAGCTAGCTGAATCACCCCAGCACTTGCAGGACGCTGTGACTCACCAACCGGAGACATACTATAACTAACGCCTCGGTTATGTAATATTTTTCGTTCCTCTGCAGTCGTAAGCAAGGGATGAACGAGTTGCACATCTGAGCCCAACAAGCCATTCTTTTCAAGTAACATGATCGGACTAGCACCAGAAGTATGCATCGTAATCGGTAACCCAAGAGCCCGAGCCTGCGCCCACTCCTTGCGAGCAGTTTCAACCGAAATATTCCCACGCAGTGGGTTCGTAGCATCACCAATATTGCGTGAGCAAAAACCCAATGTCAACATGCCATCATTAGGCATCCACTGGCTCTTGATTTTGGCTAATCCAGAGAAATCCATGGGTAAATTATTAGGCGCGCCTTGGGCTGCACCATATGAAAAACGCCCACGCAGTCCCATATCACGCATCGCACGCAATTCGGCATCAGCGTGATCAGCAGAGGCAATGTTATGCGCCCAGTTATGAACTGTCGTAGCGCCAGCGCTAATTGCCTCAGCCATGCCAAGTCGAACACTGGCATAGTGATAAGCTGGCGTAAAATGACGCCCCAAAGCACTAGTGACCGGAAAATATCCACGCTTGTTATCGTCTGTACTCATCATCGGGCGTAATAGACTAGTCCATAGATGCCAATGGGTCTCCACAAAACCAGGCATAC
>CAISJL010000175.1 GCA_903885665.1 uncultured beta proteobacterium
ATAATTTATAATTTATAATTAATAATTATTCCCTCGTGGCTTCAATAGCGATATGTATTGTGACCTCATCGCTGACAAACGGTACGTATTTTCCGAGGTTATAATCAGAGCGGTTCAGCTTGGTTGTAGCGTTAGCACCGCAGATGTATTTAAAATTAATTAAACTGCGGCTGCAGGCAAACCCAGTGAGGGTAATGGCAATGGGCTTTGTAATACCTTTAATAGTTAATTTACCATCGACTGCCGAGATACTCTCGTTTTTAAAGATAATTTTTTCTGATTTAAAGCTGGCAGTAGGGTATTGGTTGGTTGCAAACAAGTCATCTGCTTGAATCACTTTGTTAAAGGTGATCGATCCAGTGCTAATAGATTTGGTATCAATGGTGATGTCGATAACCCCAGCGTTGTTCTGATCGTTGAGGGTAATGTTGCCAGTAACGCTATCAAAACGACTCGTTTGAATCGAGTAACCCTGGTGCTTGTAGCTAAAGCTGACAAATGTGTGCTCCGAGTCAACTTTATAAACCTGATCGGCCTGGGAGTTCTCAGGAATTAATAAGGCAAGCGTCCAAATGGCTAATGGTATTGCAAATGTAGAATGAGCGTTCATCGGTATCCTGTAAGCATTCATTAAGATGGTTCATGGTCAAAATGATACACTGCCTCAATAAAGATTAAATAGCAACTAACTGTTAATTTATAACAATAAATGGAGATTTTTATGAATCATAAAATCAGGTGGCGTAGTGTTGTAATGACATTTTTATGTAATGGTTTCTTTATGAGTTCTTTGTATGCACAAGGCATTATTAGCGAATGGTCTTCTGTAAAAACACCGCCGCCACCAACTTTAACTAAGATATTAGTAGACCCCAAAAATACTGCGCTTCTGGTATTAGATGTATCTACTACAACATGCAATTTAGAAGTGCGGCCGCGTTGTATCGCAATGCTGCCAACAGTTAAAAAGTTAATGACTACAGCACGAGCAAAAAATTTATTTATTGTGTATGCGCTAGGTATTTTGCCAAAGCCTGGCGTGCCTGCTGATATATGGCCAGAAGCTGCTATGGTGGGCGAAGAGCCTTGGGTAAGATCTGGTCCCGATAAGTATTTAAATACTGATCTTGATAAAATTCTAAAAGAAAAAGGGATAAAGACAGTGATTGTTATTGGCACAGCATCTCATGGTGCAGTGCTACATACTGCTGCTGGTGCAGTATTTCGCGGCTTAAATGTTGTTGTGCCCATTGATGCGATTGCTGCGGAGAGCGCTTATGCTGAACAATATACCGCGTGGCATCTTCAAAATGCACCGCGTATGGCGGCCTCAGTGAAGCTTACTTCTGTTGATCTGATTGAATGATCATTTTTGAATGATTTTTTTGTGTTCATTTCTTGATGGTTTAAACAGATCAAGACAGTTGGGTATGCGTTTGGAGGCAAGCCAGCCAATGATAACCCCTGTGCAGTTGGCGAGCATGTCGAAATAATCAAATGTTCGCCAACCAGTCCAGCCTTGTATATATTCAATAGCAATACCTAAAGTGATTAAGATTAGTGCCAATAAATATTGTTGTTTGACATCTGAGTGTAACTGCATCCACCAGATCGTTAAAAAAGCATATGCAAATAGGTGGCCAATTTTATCACCATGGTCTATTGAAATATCTATTGGTTTTGGTGTCAGTGATAGATAGAGTAATAAACCCACGCCTAGCCAACCGATAGCGATCCAAGTACCTCTTAAAACCTTCATTTTTTATATCTAACCATCATGTATGTCGATCTTGATTGGTTTTTTGAGTTCGAATTGCATTGCATTGGATATTATAGCAATCTTAATATAGCAATCTTAATTTTTGGATATGGTTTAAACGGCAAAATATCTTAGCGTATTACGTCGCACTGTTCTTGCGGTAATGCGCTAAAATACTTGCTCTTGCCAATTATGGATTTGAAAATCATTCTATGAACTCTACAAAAATTTTTCACACTACGTTCGTACGTGGATTGCTTGGTGTAATTCTCGCGTGTATGGTTCACCTAGTAGCAGCGCAGGCATACCCAAATAAATCTATACGCTTGATTGTCGGTTTCGCACCGGGCGGGCCGAATGATATTGCTGCGCGAATTGTGGGCCAGAAGCTCTCAGAAAATGTTCGAGTGCCGGTCATTATCGATAATCGCCCTGGCGCCAATAGTATGATTGGTATGCAAATTACTGCTCGTGCAGTGCCAGATGGTTACACCATTGCCATGATTAGTGCGAGTGCCACATCCAATCCTAATGTCTATACAGACGTACCGTTTGATTTGTTGAAAGACTTTACACCGATTACTGTAGTTGCTTCTGGTGTTTTTATATTAATTGTTAATCCGTCTTTGCAAGTCAAATCGGTTAAAGAGTTGATCGCGCTGGCAAAGGCCAAACCAGGGCAGCTTAACTTCGCCAGTTCTGGCTTAGGTGGAACCTTACATTTGGCTGGGGAGTTGTTTAAATCGCTTGCCCATGTAGATATGAATCATGTGCCCTATAAGGGAGGCGCACCAGCTGCTACTGATGTGGTGACTGGACAGGTGCAAGTGATGTTTAGCCCAACAGCTGTTGCTATGCCTCACGTTAAGTCTGGTAAGTTAGTTGCGCTTGCAGTGACGAGCTCGAAGCGTTCCGATTTGGTACCTGAATTGCCAACCATTGCAGAGGCCGGAGTGCCAGGCTATGAAACCACTGGGTGGTATGGGTTTGTCGGGCCAGCCGGTATGGCTAAGGCTGTGTTGACTACATTGAATCGTGAAGTTGTTAAAAGCCTTAGTAATCCTGAGCTCAAGCAGCAGTTTACAAAGCTTGATCTAGATCCTGTTGGTAATACGCCCGAGGAAATGAAGCGTCATATACAAGCTGAATTGGTGAAGTGGGCCAAAGTTGTTAAAGATGCAAACTTGCCACGTGGCAAGGTGTTTTAATGATTACATACGCTTAAACCGATTTAGAGAGACTTTGTAGATGTCATTACCGTTAGAAGGTGTCCAGGTGCTTGATCTAACAGCAGTTATATCAGGACCGCTGTGCACGTATCAATTGGCCATGCTAGGTGCTGAGGTGATCAAGGTTGAAGCTCCTGGTTTAGGCGATATTGCGCGACGATTGGGTGGTGATTCTGCATTAAATCAACAACAAATGGGTGTTTCTTTTTGGACGCTCAATGCAGGGAAAAAATCTATCACCCTAAATTTAAAAAGTGAACAAGGTCGTGCTATTTTTAAAAAAATACTGAAGAAAATGGATGTGGTTGTTGAGAATTTTAGACCTGGAACCATGAAGAAAATAGGGCTTGATTATGATCAACTCAAGCAAATTAATCCTCGAATTATTTATTGCGCGATGTCTGGGTTTGGTCAAGATGGCCCTTGGTCGCGTCGTGCAAGTTATGATCAAATTATTCAAGGCCTATCTGGCATTATGAGCGTCACAGGAGACGCACAAAGCGCGCCTTTAAGATCGGGTTATGTGGTTTGCGATACCATGGTTGCGATGTCAGCTGCATTTGCAATCAGTTCGGCCCTGTATAGACAATTGAAAAGTGGTGTAGGCGAGATGATTGATGTATCTATGTTAGATGCAACCCTGACAACTATGCCATCTTGGTTGATCTCTAATTACCTCAATGCTGGCAAGGCGCCGGTTGCTATGGGTAACCATAATCACGCTTCTAGTCCTTCCGGGACATTCAAGACGGGAGATGGCTTAATTAATATTGTTTGTAATGAACAGAAACAATATGAGAGTTTGTGTGATGTTATTGGTCGGCCACAGCTCAAGTTCGATACCCGTTTTTTGGATAGGCCTCTTAGAGTGGTACACCGAGAGGCTTTAATTCCATTGTTGGAGGATGCGCTTGGGCTTAGACCTGCCGCAGAGTGGGATCAGTTGTTAAATGCTGTTGATGTGCCTGCAGGGGTGATATTGACATTGCCTGAGATATTGGCAGAGCCTCAGGTCAAGAGTAGAGAGATTATTAAAACATTTACAAATGTTCCAGGCTTAGATCGAGATGTGGCTGTGCCTCGTTTGGGATTTCATCTGGCTTCTGGATTGCCTGATACAGATATACCGCCGCCGCAGTTGGGGCAAGATACCGACCAGGTGTTAGCGCAGTTCGGTTACGCTAGCGATGAAATTGCACAGTTGCGATTAGAGGGCATAGTCTAAATTCAATAAACGAAAGTTACAGCTATGAATGCTCGCTATTTGTTTAAAAATTTGAAATTATTATGGGCGGTGTTCGTTATAGCTAGCGCGATTCCATCTTCGGCGCAATTGTATCCGTCTAAACCAATTCGTTTGGTGGTAGGGTTTGCCCCAGGTGGCGGCACGGATACCATTGCTCGTATTTTGGCATCTAAGTTAAGTGAAGGTCTTGGTCATGCTGTCATTATTGACAACCGCCCGGGAGCTAATTCAAATATTGGCACTGAGTATGTCGCTAAGTCAATTGCAGATGGCTATACCTTACTTTTTAATACCAATGCTATTGCGATTAATATGAGTTTATATAAAAATATTCGCTACGATGCACTTAAAGATTTTAGCGCGATTAATATGATTGCATCGAGCCCTTTGATGTTAGTAGTTCATCCGTCTTTGCCTACTAAAACAACGAATGAACTGATTAAATTAGCGCGTTCAAAGCCTGGCCAATTAAATTACTCATCTTCGGGTGGACCCCAGCATTTGGCTACTGAGTTATTCAAAATCAAAACAAAAACTAATATTATTCATGTGCCATTTAGTGGCAGCGCTCCTGCAATGACTGCCTTAATTAGTGGTGAAGTGCAGATGACGATTTCTAATTTGCCCACGCTATTGCCCCATGTCACATTGGGCAGATTGCGTCCCCTAGGGGTTGTGTCTGGGAAGAGAACGATGTTCATGCCTGATGTGCCGACGATGAAGGAGGCGGGCATAGATATGGATGTTGCCGTTTGGTATGGTTTATTTGCACCAGCCGCTACGCCACAAGGCATTACTGCAAGACTATCTGATGCGAGTATTGTAGCGAGCCGATCTGCTGATGTGCAAGAAAAAATTCTAAAGCTTGGGGCGGAGACTGTTGGTATGCCTGCACTCGCATTTAGCAAGCAACTGGCACAGGAAGTATTGCAATGGGCTGATGTTGTAAAAGCAGCGGGTGTGAAACCAGATTAATGGTTTAATGTACTGATTACATCTTAAACTATTTAGCTTTTGTAAGTATTATCAGTAGATCTGTTTTCCTGAAGCAGATCTACTGTCAGTGTTTTTTGGTGTTGTGCTATTTAAAATTTAGAATTAAAACATTAAAAAATTAACATTACATAATTACAGATTTCTTTATCGTATTTTGAATACGAGTTTTCCTCTAAAATGTCTGCCTTCACTCACGCGATGTGCCGCAGCAGCTTCTGTGAGTGAGTAGATTTTAATTTCAGGCACTCTGACGGCGCCTGATGTAATCAGTTTGGCGATGTGGTCTAGATGCACTCGTTTGCGCTCAACATTGGGCTTTAGCGCTTGTATATCGCTACGCTCAGATTTTGGCGCTGCCCCGTCAATGAACGCAGCACGGCCGCCGGGACGTAACACTTTCAATGTGCGTATTGCAACATTTCTACCTACGGTGTCGAATGCTGCATCGCAGTTTGATACAACTGTAGTGAAATCTTGTTGGTTATAGTCGATGACTTCATCTGCGCCAAGACTTAGGACATATTCCTTGTTGATAGCGCTTGTTGTGCTGATGACATGAGCGCCAATATGTTTAGATAGTTGTACTGCGAAGCTGGCAACTCCACCTGCGCCACCTTGTATTAGAATAGTTTCCCCTGATTTTAATTGTAAGGTGTTTTCAATAGCGATAGTTGCTGTGAGTCCAATGAGCCCTACAGCTGCAGCTTCAATATGCGAAATTGCTTTTGGCTTTTTGCTGACAATTGCAGCGTTTATGGCAATGAGCTCCGCGTATGATCTTGCGCCAGTCTGTTCGGTAACACCAAATACTTCGTCGCCAACAGCGAGATCGTTGACATCTGGACCTAGGGCTTTAATGACACCGGAGAAATCTCTGCCAGGAATGAATGGAAATGTGGTCGTTAGTTGACGATAGCCTACTCGAGTTTTCCAATCAGCGGCATTGACACTTGCAGCATGGATCTCGATTAACACTTGTCCTGAGCCAGCAACAGGGTCTGGCAATTCTCCGTATTGCATTACTTCTGGGGCACCATTTTGCATGAAATAAGCTGCCTTCATGATTGATATCCTTTTTAATATTAGTATGATTGAAATGTATTTTATTTAATATTCTATCTTTATATTGGCTGCTTTAACGATACGGCCATATTTTTCAATTTCTAATTTTAAAAATTGCGTAAAAGCATTAGGCCCATTAATAAATGGTTCTACACCTTGCATAGCTAATTTCTCTTTAATATCTGTCATACCTTGTATTTTTATAATTTCGTTAGCAATTTTGTTGATAATTTCATTCGGTGTTCTCGCGGGGGCTACAACACCAAACCAATTTTTAACATTAAAGCCAGTCATACCTGATTCAACAAAGGTTGGTATTAGTGGCAAAATAGGTAGACGGGCTTCGCCCCCTACAGCTATTGCCTTGATTTTGCCGCTTTTTATATGTGGTGTAACAGTGATTGCATTGTTAAAAGCGAATTGAATTTGCCCGCCAATAAGGTCGGTCATGCCTGGACCGCCCCCTTTATAGGGTACGTGTTGTAATTTTACATTGGCGAGCATATTAAATAACTCTAGGGCGAGATGTTGGATGCCTCCCGTATTTGAACCTGCGCCATTGAGTTGGCCAGGTTTGGCTTTTGCTAACGCAATAAATTCAGATAAAGTGTTTGCTGGTAATGCGGCGTTCAGTACGAGTATATAATCTGTACTTACTAGAGTTGCTATTGGCGAGAAGTCTTTGATCGCATCGTAAGGATGTTTAGGTAGCAGTAGGGGGTTAATGACATGTGCTGCTGTGACTAATAGTATGGTGTGACCGTCTGCTGTTGATTTGAGTAGAGCATCGGCAGCAATGATGTTATTTCCCCCTGGGCGACTATCAACAATTATCGGTTGTCCCCAGCTTGCGCTGAGTTTTTCGCCAATGAGTCTAGCCACTACATCATTACTCCCTCCTGGTGCGTTAGGTAAAATAAATCGAATGGGTTTGGTTGGAAATCTCTGTTGCGCAGCACTGTTCGAAGCAAATCCAATGGATATGCACAAAGCAATGAATACGTAAATTATATTTAATGTGATCATAAAGTATCGTTTTTGTAAGAATTTTATTTTTGTTGCGCTGCAAATGATGTAATTTAGTGATTGTCTCTGCATTGAATGATTTTCACTTTTAGAATATTTATTGTTGATATAAAATTCTACGCTATTTTCAGGATTCTTATTTTATTTATTTATTGATATTAGGTTGTTCGTAAAAAATTAGATACTAATAGAAGTTATTTTTCAATTATCATTTATATTCAAATTGTCTCGGCAGGAGGGTTAATGAATTTTTCTCATTGGATTAGTATTAAAACGTTGTTCACTCAATTAATTCTTTTATGTATTTTTGTCTTTTTACTGATACTTAGTGCCAATGGGTTTGGGCAGAATTATTTAAACAAGCCAATCTCTTTTGTCGTGCTTTATGGTCCTGGTACTGGGAATGATGTAATAGCGCGTGTTGTTTCTCAGAAGGTGAATGAAGGCCCTACACTGCAATTGCTTGTAGATAATCGCCCGGGTGCCTCAGGTAGCATTGCTTTAGAAATGACTGCTAAACTACCCTTCAATGGTTATAACATGCTCATAGCAAGCACTAGTTAAATTATTGCACAATTTGCATCAAAGGTTAAATATGACCTAATTAAAGATTTTGCACCAGTGTCTGTAGTGGGATCGTTGCCTTATATAATTGCTGTTAGTAGTGCGTCCTCATTTAAATCTGTCAATGATATAGAGGTTTTGGCTAAGGCTAAGCCAGGTAAGATGAGTTATTCAGGCGGAATGATTGGTGGTGTTTCTCACTTTATGGGTGTCATGCTGAATTCGGCTAAAGGTACTGATTTAACGTTGATCCCCTATAAAAGTACTAATGATGCCCTTGCTGATGTGATAGACGGTAGGGTTGATGTTTGGTTTTCAACTTTGGCTAGCGTGTTACCCCAAGTTAAGGCAGGTAAGGTTCGAGCGTTAGGTGTAGCAGGTGGAAGAAGAGTGATTGCTATGCCTGATGTGCCAACTATGCAAGAGGCTGGAGTTCCTACTTTAGATGTGAGTGTCAATTTTTTTATTTTGACTTCTATAGCGACTCCAAAAAACCTAGTTAGTACACTTAACCAAGAAATTATTAGGGCGTTTCAAACTAAGGATGTTAAAGAGCGTCTTATTGCGGCAGGTGTGGAGCCCGGGAGTAGCACGCCAGAAGAACTTGGCGAGCTACTGAAGCGAGAGGTTATTAGATGGGGAAAAGTCATCAAAGAATCTGGCTACAAGATTGAATAGTTTATTAATATTTTGATTTTTTCTGTTTGAGATTAGATCCCAGTTAGGATTACTGTTAATTAGCAATGATTAGAGTATCTATGATTTTACTAACATCTACTGCATGATCCATATCCATTATGGCATTTAGTGCTAAATCAATTTGAGATGATTTTAATACTGGGCTTGCTAGCATTTTGAATTTTTTGAATATGGCATCTTGATGTTCCCATCCATAAGTATCCCCTCGAGCACCTCCACCTTCAATTCTAGGTGCAATCAATTGCTGGCCATTTTTTAGATTTACGGTGAGATCTAAATGATGACTGCCTGCACGAGCACGATTAGGGCGATCAAGGTAATCTCTATCTTGTGTAATGTTTATTCTTTTTAACATGTCTTGCACTGCTGGGCGCATGGCAGATTCATCTGTGAAACTTGAGAGCTCAAGTTTTCCACCATCGACAATGCAGGATGCAACGGTAAACCAAGACGAGAACTTACCTTGCAATCCTGACTTAGGCCACCGAATATTAGGTGCCATAGTATTTGGATCTTGGGTAGTGAGAATGTCTACGGACTCTATATCTTCAGCTCTAAATGCATGTTGTTTAAGTAAGCGAGTGATTGCTGTGTTTGCACCATGTGTACCACCGCAACAAGGCCAAACTTTCATTGCAATACCATTGGCAACTTCTGTGCCACTACCCATTAATGCCCATGGGTGCCCTAGGTGACGAGAAACCGCACTGAGTTGCATCATTTCTTGACCATATACAGCAGCATATCCAAAGCGATGCTCCATAACGTCTGGGTTTGATTCAAAGCCCTTTTGCGCCATCTTTGCCGCCATAACGCCAGCTCGGCAAGCATTTCCAGGATGAAATGGTTTGGTCATTGTGCCGAAATTTGCGCGAATACCTGATGCTTGTGTGGCCCCAATTCCCAGTGCCATACGAGTTTGCATTTCATCTAAATTTAGCATTTTAGCTGCAGCTGCAGTAGAGCCAAGAGTACCTATACTTGAAGTGTTGTGCCACCCTCTAGCATAGTGATCCTCACCCAAAGCATGGGTTAAATTTAAGGTGATATCAAAGCCAACAATATACGACAGTAAGGCTTGCTTGCCACTGAGATGGTGCTCTTCCCCCATTGCTAGCACTACAGGCATCAGTAAAACTGCTTGATGGCCACCAGTGAAGTCATCAAAATCTTCTGAATGTCCTAATGTACCATTCGCCATGGCAGCATTAACTGAATTAGTCATAATGTTGGTTCCCAGTATTCGAGCAACTGGCCTACCCCCTAGCTCTTCAACCAGACTCGTCATAATCCTACCCAATGGTCGAGTAGTGCCGTAGAGTGCACAACCAACTGCATCTAGTAGGCATAATTTGGCAAGATTCACAGCCGGAGTTGGTAAGTCCTCAAATTTTGCTTGATGGATAAATTGTGCCATTCGTTGTGTTGTTCCCATGACTGCTCCTTTAGTTTTATATGTTCTGATTAATAAATTAATTTAGAGTCGTGTGTTATTCATTAAAGTCTTCTGGTTGCCATGAGCTACCGTCTTTCTTTAGTATTGCTCGGGTTACTGACCGTGTAGCACCAAACGTAGGCACCCACATCGAGTGTTTGCCTGCGCCGCCTGCAACGATAATCATGACATCTTCCCAACGTTGTGCAATGCTTACTAAGGTGTCAGGCGTAATATGATGATTTTTGTAGCGATAGCCTAGCCGGCGATAGAGTCGGCGTTTGATAGTTTCACGTCCAAAGCGGGTAATCGGGATGCGTGCATCCTCATAGATCACGCGCTGCACATCCTCTTTAGTCAGACCATCATTTGCTATGGTGGCTGCATGCTCTGGACCGAGAATTAGCAGTGGTTCGCCATGGTAGTAGACAGTATTTTGGCCTGTTTGGGCCATACTTCCACAAATAGTGGTCAGTAACCCCCCAGAGGTGGTTGCCTCATGTTCGTTGATATTGTGTGGCGCCTCCCCACCAACGACTGTAACAGTGCTTATGTCTTTGGCAAATCCGCGTTGTTCAGACATCGAGGACCATGGGCTATTGGCTTCATTTTCAGCACTACAAAAACTAAACTTTCCTGGGTGACCCATCGTTGCTTTGTCAATTTCACCTGGAGCCGCACCACCAATATTTATGAGGATAAGTCGTATTGCACGACCTACAACACCGTTATCCCAAGGCCCTGGACCAAAACAGCCTGAGCCTGAGTGTATGTTTAATGTCTTTGCTAATGGGCCGTTGACGATCAGCAGAGGGGCAACACAGTGTGTGGTTGCTTGGCATCCATAGAGATTAAATTGCGGTTCAGTCATGGCTTGAATAGCCGTCATTAAAAGGGGCATATGTTGTGGTTTACAGCCTGCCATCACCGCATTTGTTGCGATCAGCTCTACAGTAGCGACTCCCATTCGAGGCGCAATTACGGCAACGATATCATTTGCAGTTGATCCAGAGCCATGAACCATGGAGACTACTCGAGCCTCTGTCGGCGGCACTAGGGGTAATCCATCTCCCCAGCCGCGTTGGATGAGTTCATGTTGAAGGTCGGTCCATTCATCACTACAGTGAATATCAACACGTTTCCCGCTAATTTTAGGAATTTGTTGTACTTTTAATATGAGCGGCGAGGTAAGTTTGTGAATGATTTCATCAAATACGGCATCTACTTTTGTCAATACGGTATCTAGCGGTGTTCCACCTACCGGATGTGGTAATACCACGATTGGTAATGCTGGCATGCCGAGTGAGTTTGCTTGATGACGGGCTAGCGCTGTAAAGGATGTGCTAACAAGCAAAACAGAGGGTAGGCCTAGCTTTTCTACTTCTATAGAGTCGTGGACACTCCACGACGTGCAAGAGCCTCAGTCGCCTAATGCATTAATCACTACGTCACAGTGATCACGTAGGCTTTTGAGCATTTTTGGATCAATACCTCGTGATGCAGCCATTTTAGATGCTGTGTAGGTTTCAATCCCGGGGTATTTCTGTTTTAGCTTGGCTTCAATGCGTAACATCATTTTGTCTACG
>CAISJL010000176.1 GCA_903885665.1 uncultured beta proteobacterium
ACTTCCCGGGAACTTGATTCCCCTAAAGGGTCGCGGAAGACCACCGCGTTGATAGGTCAGGTGTGTAAGAGGAGTAATCCTTTGAGCTAACTGATACTAATTGCCCGTGAGGCTTGATCCTATAATTTTGAGCAAACACGTTTAGTGTTAACTCAGGTATTAGGCTCATGTTTATGTTCAATCAAATCGTATTTAACTTTTACTTCTTCCGAACTCGGCTTATTTGAGTGTTATATTGCATTTCACTCAAGTTCGCCAAATAGCTATGCCTGACGACAATAGCGAGTTGGTCCCACCCCTTCCCATTCCGAACAGGATCGTGAAACGACTCAGCGCCGATGATAGTACGGATTACCCGTGTGAAAGTAGGTCATTGTCAGGCACCCATTAGAAAAGCCCAATCTCAAAGAGATTGGGCTTTTTTTTGTTAAGTTTTGCTATTAATATTAAGTTTTGGTATTAATAATTAAATTTACTTGAATTTGTTATTATCAGGTGTTGGGACGAGGCTTTAGAATTCTGCATATACTAATAATGACACAAACTGCGCTGCAATAGTTGGGTCTACTGCTGACAGGTCGCCACTTAAATTGATTCGATAATGATCTGTGATTTTTGCAAGCACTGGTGCAGCTGTTGCTAATAGCGCTGCATCAAGATTTACTGTTGGCTTTTCTTCGTCAGTGAGACGCACAGCATTGAGTATCCCTTTACGCACTAACTCTTCAAGAACCGTTAGATGTGAAACGATTTCACTGGCTAGATCCGAAATTTGTATTGCCTGTATAACACTACCGCCGTGGAAGTTTGCGGTGGATACATGCGTAGCCTCTCCGGCTGTTACATCAGTGACAGTTAATTTTGCTGATTTGATTTTGTGAAGGGCGTTGATGTCAGAACTTAGTTGACCGGCTGTAATTGTGAGACTGCCTGAAGTGATAGTGATGGTGTTGATTTTTGTTGCCATTACTTGTAACGGCCCCAGTGAGTCTTGCACTTCGGTCGCTGTGCCTTGTATTACAAGGGTGTAGTCTGCGTAATTGCTCGTGAACTGCGCGCCAACCGTAGCGTGGATTGCCAGTAATGTGCCTTTTAGATGAAGCAAGTAATGATTGGAAATTCGTGTTAGCACTGGAGCTGCTGAAGTTAACTGCGCCGCTTCAATCTCTAATGTTGGGCAGTCAGCATGCGCTAAGTGCACAGCATCTAAAATATTTGCATGAGCTAGTTCAGATAGCGTGTCCAAGTTCTGTAGGATGGCATCAACTTCATCAGTTACTATAATTGAAGTGACCGTGCTTCCGCTTAAAAACTGGTATCCAGCGAGTGCTTTTGCATCTTTAGCCTTAACTCCAGTTACAGTTAAGTCGGCATGCTCGATTTTATTGAGGGTTTCTGCATCGGAGGTTAGTTGGCCAGACGTAATCGTCATTGCTCCAGTTTCTGGGCGAATAACATTGAGCACATTGGCTCGCGCAAGCATTTGCAACACACCCATCGCGTCTTGTATTTCAGTCGCAGTGCCGACGACTGAGAATGTGTTTTCAGTAGATAAGTGTGTAACGAATTGGGTAGCAATTGCTGCTTGTGTTGCTGGCAAATCACCGGTTAGTGTGAGTTTGTAATCATCGGTGATTTCGCAAATGACTAGGGCGGCTGCTTCAAACTGGTCAGCTTCAATAGTTAGCGTTGCTACCCCATCATCTGTAAGATAAATAGCGTCAAGTAATCCTGCATCGACTAAACCTTCAAGATTGCTCAGATTAGCAACAATTTCCTCTGCCATATCTGAAACTAGGATCGATGAAATACCGGATGCATTTTTAAGTGTCGCAGAGTCTTTTGCAGATACGTCGGTAACAATGACATTGATTCCCGACATTAGGCGCATGGCATTTGGTGCCGCGTAGAATTCCTCAGCTGTTACCGTAATGTGACTACCATGATTAATGTTGGTGACTGTGATCTTAGTTAGGTGTGAGCTTACAGTCTCAAGATCCTCGAGATGCCCGAGAATATGCACCAAGGTATCCGCTACTGCAAACTGGCCGTTCAGAGTCGTTAAGAACTGTAGTCCTGCAGCTTGTGCTGCTGTGGCTGCTTTAGATTGGCTATCAATATCCACGTTAGAAGCGCCAGCAACTACTGCACTCACAAGGTGTGAGACCAGTTGCTCAGGGGCATCAGTGATGTGGTAGCCACCAGGATAGCCCAGCTCCAGTAGAAACTCGATATCTTTGTATGTAGCGTTGATACCGTTACCATCATTCACCAAAACCGCAGTAATTTGCTGGCTGGGGTTGGAATTGTCGGTTTGTCTTTTGCTGGCCAGCCCAAGTCCCGACTGTTGTTTCGTACTTTCAGGTAACTCAAGGAATAGCTGTTGAATAGTGGCTACCGTTGGATAAACTGCTAATGTTTCTGCCTTTTGAGCCAAATCAAAAATCGAAAAACCTGTCACATTCAAATTGTAGTTACTCACAATTTTTTCTAGATCCAGGGGCAGTTCTTGTCCAGAGTTGAATTGGGGTCCGAGGCCTAAGCAGACGTCAAACGGGACGGCTAACAGTGCAGTTTCACTAATGGCTTGATTTACTTGTGCGCCTACGAATTGTCGCCATCCGCCTAAAATAAATTCGGGTTTAGATAAGTCTGCCGGATTAATCGTGACCAATGTTGCCATTTGTCCGAGGTCGGTAGAGAGTGACTCTAGATCCTTAACCAGCAGCAATTTATCTAATTTAACACCGCTCCAAAATGCTTGCGCACTTTGGAAGTTCATTTGATGCTTGTTCTGATCAAATTGAACGATGTTACTGAGCATTCTCACAGATTCTTTCATGAAAACATCATACTTCTAAACATAGAGACTGCTGCAAACGGGCGTTTCCATAGGGCCTGCAATTACAGAGTTGACTAATTGCAGTTTTGCTTTTGTGGAAGTCATCTACGGTGGAGAGCTCTTTAGACATAATTTATCGATATATTGACCTATTTGCTTTTGATTTGCCTATAGGGAGTATTAATGATCGGTAAAGTTGCACTTTTAAACTATTAAAGTGTCGCTTCGAATGCTCTCAGAATAGCATTTTATGCTATGCCTTGCCATGATTTTGGGCCTTCATGAAATGCATTTAAGGTTATAAGTTTACGCCAGACCTGACTGGCGTAGGCAGTTTTGTATCCCGCTTAGATTAGGAGTTACGGCATTAACTCATAATATAAACCAACCAGCTATTTGGCACCTAGTGTTCCTTAAGAAATTTAAATTAAAAAACATTTAAATTCAATATGTTATGTAAATTCGTGAGACGTTTAACGCTTTACAGCGTCTATTTTCACATAGACTCTTTGAGTTTGTGCGCGCATCTCTCGGGAGGAAGCGGTTTCAATATTGGAGGTGTTACTCCAAGGACCTCGTCCACTGACTTCGACCCAAATTCCAAGCGGCACATTGATTGTTGTGCCGACTTGTTGGGACTGTGCAGAGCCTGGACTTGCCGATCCCCGCTGTTGGGTAAAGAGCTGTAAGGTGACGCTGTCGCCATTGAGTCGTGGTAACACTTCAACCATAGATTGCGAGTATTGGTTGTTTGGTGAACGATTTTGCATACTTATCCCTGCGCGCTCTCCATCCAAGACTTGAAAACGCTCCTCATAATTATCTGACCTGAGCTCTCGACTGCTACTCGTTACAGTATTTGAATTGCTATCAGGGTTGTTGGTAAAGCGTAAGGTGATTAGTAGCGGAGTTTTTGGATTAGAACCCGTATTTTTAACAGGTTCATTAGTCGTTAATTTATTTGGGTTCATAAAATCAGGTATAGAAGGTAATACTTGCGGTTTGTCACCGGCATTCATCCCCATAAAGCCGGCTTCATTCTCTCCAATAACGACTCTACCATTGGGGCTGTCCATCACAGTTGCCCCCAGGAATACACGGGTATATGTTCCTGCGCGATTTTGGGCATCCCGCCCGACATTTAGAAAAACAGTTTCAAAATCAGTTCCGCGAATGCCAATGACGGTGTTAGGTGTTTTTAATGCAAAATCCGCCTTATTTACTCGCCCTATTAAGCCCGTCACTGTGCGTAGGCCACCATTGACGAGTTGCAGGCTGCTACGTTGTTTTTCTTTAGGGTTAGTGCTGTAGGTATAGTCTTCTATTTTTAATTGGGAGTTAGGGCGAATTGAAATTGTAGCCTCATCAATCATGCGTATTTGCACTTGCGTAGCAGCACCTGTAGAAACGGAATCACCTATATAGAGCTGCACGCCTTTTTGAGCCGGACGGCTATGGCCATCGCGCTGCAGAACACTGGCATCCACACCAATTACATTGAGAATGATACCGGCAGCAGCCCAGGTTGTTGTTGGCAGCGCGATCGCTAGTGTACAAATGAAAAGGCACAAAGCTTTGCGCAGATGCTGTTTAAATAATGCGGCCAATAAGGTTATAGGATTCATGTATTTGATAGCTTTAAAAGGAGTGATATTTGAAATAATTATCTTAAGTTGGTTTGGAGTGTGCTTCTATTGTTAATGGTTTGCAAGTTTGAGCAGTATTTGTATGGCTTTAAGGGATATATGAATAGATTATTTGGTTTCAAACTTGGTTACTCCATCCCAGTCTATGGGGGGCGGTTTGATTCGGTAAACTGCAATACGATCCAAGTAATAGGCGTATAGCTTTGTATCAGTGTCCAATATAAGTAATTCTTCAAGGATGCGCTGCGATTTGTCCCATTCCTGCAAGCGATAGCTTTGCAGAGCTGCATGCCATTGCGTTAATAGGTTTGTTTGTTCAACAGAGATTTCGTTTGCGATCGGTTCAAAAATAGCAATAGGTTGGTCTTTGCCTTTAACCCTGACTTTGTCGACTTCTCGGCAGATAATCTCTGGCACTTGTATGCGTGTCTGCTCGCCGATGAGGATGCCTACTCCATAGGTTTTAGTGAGTCCCTCAAGGCGCGAACTTAAATTTACAGCGTCACCCATGACGGTATAGGCCCGACGAATTTGTGATCCCATGTCGCCCACGCGCATTATGCCAGTATTGATTCCGATTCCAATTTTAAAGGGTGGCCAGCCTAACTGTTTAACTTTTTCGCTGATGGTAATGGTTGCAGCCTGCATTTTTAAAGCCGCGTTAACGGCATTGCGAGCGTGCTGTGTATCTGTTACGGGAGCGCCCCAAAATGCCATGATCGCATCGCCAATATATTTATCAAGAGTTCCATGATGGCCCTCGCGGATGATTAGGCTCATGCCGGTAAGATACTCATTGATATATTTTGCAAGATCTTGTGGAGCAAGGCTCTCTGAGATATGCGTGAAGTCGCGAACATCTGAAAATAAAACAGTGAGCTCTCGTGCTAGCGGTGCCATGCTGTAGTGTGAGGGTTCTTTGGCCATTTGCTCGACTAGCTCTGGGGGTACGTATTGTCCAAATAAATTGGCTATTTGCCTAGCGCCTCGCGACTCGATGAAGAACCCGTAAGCCATATTGCAAATGAATATGCAGGTAAGGCATGCCAGGGTGGTAGCGAGCGGCATAGCTAGCTGTAGTTGCTGATAAATTATCATATTAATAATGATGACTGCTATCAGACATGCCGTCGTAAGCGCTATACCACTCACTGGTCTCATCTTGGGTAGAGCGATACTTAATAACAGACCGAGTATGACCAGTTGTATGAGCTCAGCACCTATCAGATATGATGGTTGGTGAGGAACCTTTCCGTCTAGCATGCCAGTTATTAAGTTGGCATGAATTTCGACACCTGGGTATACAGGGTTTAGTGGTGTAGCATGCATATCAGATAATCCGTGCGCTGAGGTGCCAATAAGCACAATCCGATTTTTTAGTGCGTCTAATGGAATACTGCCCGATATGACATCTAGTGCTGAATAGTAAGCAAAGCTCTTGGCATTTCCACGGTAGGGAATTAAGGTATTGAGTTGTGCATCTACCGGAACCTGTATGTCACCTACTTGAATAAACTCTGCTTGTTGCCCTGACGCATAATCAACCATAGCCACTTTGAGTTGGGTCTCGCCAGTGAGTTGACGCACGACGGCAAGCGATAACGACTCATAATACCCTCCAGCATGCTCAACCAGAAGGGCCACTCTGCGAGTGACGCCGTCAATATCGCGAATGGGGTTGAGATGACCAGCGCTCGCTGCAGCTTGTTGTAGTTTTGGTAATATGCCAATAGCGCTGTTATAGCTGTGGGCCTGTGGTGGGGTAGCAAATGAATCTTTAATGAGGACGGGGCTAGGCAGTGCGCCCGCGGTATGCTCTATAGACGCCGGGTCATTGAAAAAAGAATAGCCCAACACAACTTGACCCTTGCGTAATACGTTTGAGAGCGTTGTGTCATGATCCAGAATAGGCCGTAATTGCGCGAGTGACGCTTGGAACGCATTGTCGTTACGTAATGTATTGGCTGCCAGAAATTCTAAGGTGTTAATCCCAGAAGATTCATCGCGCTCTGCTAATAAAATATCTAGTGCTACTAGGCTGACATCATAGCGAGTAATTAATTGATCGATCAGTTTTGCTAAACGATCGCGCGGCCAAGGCCAACGCCCTTCTCCGCCGAACTCTTTTTCGCGAAGGCTATTCTCATCGATATCGATAATCGCTACGCGAGAATCGGTTGTATAAGGTGCGGTATATTGTAATCGAGTATCGTAAGCGGTTAGCTCCAAGCGTTTAATTAATGGCAGCGTGTAAAACTGTAGGACGTGACCCGTAAACAACCCTACAAAGAACAGACCAAATAAAACAATGAGTATTTTTTTGTGCATATAGATAAATTAAATGCTTAGCACGCATGATGTACGTAGGCTATACCGATATATTAATAAAGCGACCTTTGGTGGATATGTCGTTCTGAGTTGACTCCGTGCTGCCCAGATTAACTTCGGCCTGGATACTACTGAGTTTTTTCTGTGATTGATTCGCAACGCGTTGGGCTTGAAGTGATTGCTCTTGTAAGGCCTGCACTTTGCGTTGTGCTTGGCTGGCTTCATTGTTGGCTTGTTGCAGTCGTAATTGTAAGGCGCTGAGTTCCAGACGAGCTGGCAGTGTATTGACAGAGAAAACGGTATTAACTGAGATGCTCAAGGGGCTTAGCTCTCAACTGATGGAAGATTTAGATTAGACTAGGCTTCAACATCAACATGTTGCCCTTTGTCTTTGCGTTCAGCGGCTCTTTCCGTTGCTTTGCTCTCTTGGGCCTTGGTAGGATGCGCTGCGTTGGTATGCGCCTGTTCGGTTTGTGCTCGCGCTTGAACCGCATTGGAGTGGGCTGGTGCTGCATAGCTAACATTTGAAACGTTCATGGGTATTATCCGATCAATTGTGTGGCAGACCTGTAGACCATTGATATTTGGGCTAGTCTAAGCCTTGTGGCTCTGGGTGACAAGGCTTGGTCGTTGTGTATCGTGCATAATTTCATTGGAAATGAATTCTGTAAGATATTGATTTTATTAATTATTTTTATCTTTTCGGGGAAGCGCTTGATTTTATTATGTTTTCGCTTAGGCTTTAGCACTTTATTAATATTTGAGGAGAGGCTATGGAAGCGCATGAATCGTCTGAGTTGATCGAACATGAAGGCCATGGTGGCGATGGCGCAAAGAATCGCACGGCATTAACTATTTCAATTTTAGCCATGATTTTAGCTATCGCTAGCCTAGGTGGTTCCAATGCGATGAAAGAGGCTAACCATGAAAATGTCATGGCTGCAAACACATACGCCTTTTACCAAGCCAAAACGATTCGCCAAACTATGTTAAAGGTCGCCGCTTCTGATTTAGAGCTCACCATGTTGCGTGATGGCGCAATGAGCGCTACTGTCAAAGAGGCTTACCAGAAGAAAATTGATGACTATAAGAAAACCATTGATCGCTACGAATCGGAGCCTGAAACCCGCGACGGAAAGAAGGAGTTATTAGTCAAAGCTAAAGAGCACGAGGCGGTTCGCGATCATGCGATGAAGCAAGATCCCTGGTTTGATTACGCCGAGGGTATGTTACAAATTGCAATTGTGTTGCTGTCTGTGTCGATATTGGGATCTATTCCGGCGCTTTATTATGCTGGTGCAGCCTTGGGCTTTCTGGGTGCGACTTCAGCATTAAATGGTTTCTTCCTGTTTATTTAATAGCGCTGTTGAGTGACTCGCTGTGCGATGCGGTGAGTACTCGCCTTGCTTTATTTACTTGCAATCCGTACATGCCGATGAAATCTTGTATGATTAACAGCATTAAAATTTGGTATATCTTTATGATTGCGTGCTTCGGTTTTTTGGTGAATAGCCGCTTGGTTGGTGCAGAGCAGCCAATAGATTTGGACGCAGTGAGTTGGAAGCTAACTCCCAGTCTTTATAATGAAACCAAAGGACATCCCGCTACGGATTTGAATTTACGTGGCAATGTTGATGATCACGTGTTTTGGTTGGGCTATTACCATCGGGGGAGCGAGTTTCAGCAAACACGAGTAGGTTACGAGAGGCAGTTTGGGTTACCGTTTGGTAAGGTAACTTTATCAGGTCAGAATGCCTCAGGTGGTTTTTGGGGCGCCAGTAGCAATCTTGAGATTAGCGTCAGACCTGAGGCGCAGTTTTTTGGATTGTTAGGCTTTGGTCGAACCAATCTTAAGGATTATTACAATCTCAATTTTGACCCTAATGATGCAATTACTTTGGGTGGTGGATATCGACTGAACTCGAACACTACCGTGAGTATATTCCAAGTCAAAGACGATCGCTTGAGTACCGATCAGCATGTGACCCATATGGTCTGGCGCAGTCAGGTGACGAAAGCTCAGCGTTGGACATTGGATTTATTTCGTCGCTCTGGCCGCGTCGAGTTTGGGGGGGCGGTTTATTCGGGAACGGGTTTGAGTCTGACTTATGATGATATGCCATGGTTTGTGCGTTTCGCTTGGGACCCTAAGGCAAGTTTTACCAATAGCGATATGACTCGTTTGGCGATTGGTACCCGCTTCTAGATCCCTAGTTGGTGGGTATTGCTACAACCAACAAGAGACTGAAGATAGATTAAGGTGACTATATTTGCCGATGTCTACTTGAAAAAAGATAGATCGAACCTAATCTACTTGGTTGGAGCCTTGTTTGCTCAGCTCGGTAGCTAGTTGATAAAATAAGTCGGCTTGTTAAAATTTATGTTTAGCTAATGTGAATTGCATTTTGATATGGGGAGGCATCAGCAATGTTCAAACGATTGACCTTATTGATTATTACTAATTTTGCAATTATTGCCTTGTTAAGTTTCACAATGCAGTTGTTGGGCATTGATCGCATGTTGGCACAGCAAAGCGGCCTCAATTTGCAGGGCTTGCTATTATTTGCAGCTTTATTTGGTTTTGGTGGAGCATTCATCTCATTATTGATTTCTAAGTGGATGGCTAAGATGTCTACGGGGGCTACGGTCATTACTGTGCCGGCCAACCCCACTGAGCAATGGTTGGTCGATACTGTGCGTCGGCAAGCTACTCAAGCAGGTATTGGCATGCCTGAAGTCGCAATTTATGATGCGCCCGATATTAATGCATTTGCCACCGGCTGGAATCGTGATGAGTCGCTAGTGGCAGTGAGTATTGGTCTGTTAAATAACATGACCCAGGAAGAGGCGGAGGCGGTGCTTGGTCATGAGATTAGTCATGTCGCTAATGGTGATATGGTTACCTTAACGCTAATACAGGGCGTGATGAATACCTTTGTCATATTCTTGTCGCGGGTGATTGGCTATGTCGTTGATCGAATCATTTTAAAAAATGAACGCGGGGAGGGCATAGGTTACTTTGTTGCTTCCATGGCGAGCCAAATCGTACTGGGCTTGGTAGCGAGTATGGTGGTTGCTTGGTTTAGTCGGCGCCGGGAGTTTTATGCAGATGCTGGGGGTGCCCATTTGGCAGGGCGTAATAAAATGATTGCTGCGCTTGAGCGCTTAAAAGCGAATCAAGGCGAGTCTGGTTTGCCTCAGCAAATGACCGCTTTTGGTATTTCTGGGGGCGGTAGCATCATGTCTTTGTTTATGTCGCATCCGCCACTAGAGGAACGTATTGAAGCGTTACGCCAGCAATAGCTGATAATTTCCCGTAAGGTTTTTTTGGCGATAAAATTTTTTTGTGTATTAATAAACCGCGCAATTAGCGCGGTTTATTTTTTTGCGCATTAGTAATTTGATACTTAATTTTAATCAAGCAGTTTAAATTTATTATTTTTAATATGACTGATTCTGTTTTTTAAATAAATACCAAAATAAAATGTATTGAGCTTGGAGCTAGATCTGACTGGGTATTGCTTATTGTCTACCACATCCTTCACAATCTAATTTGCAAGAGCTTACTGTGACGAATGAATGGCATATTAAGAAGAGTGATCCCAGATACTGCATATGAAATTATTTTTTCAAATTTTATTCGCTATTTGTATTGTGCTAGGCTTTTTGGCATTCACTCAAAAAGGCGACGCATTATCTGTGCGGCAACATCAAGACTTTGCCGAAAGGATTGTGATTAAACCAGAGTATGACAGTGCCACTGTTTTCTCTGAAGGGTTTGCTGCGGTGCGCGTTAAGACAGAGCGCGGAGCGAAATGGGGCTATATCAATAAGCATGGAAAAATGCTGATCGATGCTGTTTTCGAAGGGGCTAATCCTTTTTCTAACGGGTTAGCCGCTGTGCAAGTGGGACGTGGCTCAGAGGCGAAATGGGGTTATATCGATTATTCTGGCCGATTCAAAATACCTTTCAAATTTCTTTCGGCATCTCCCTTTTTGG
>CAISJL010000177.1 GCA_903885665.1 uncultured beta proteobacterium
CAGCCGCTAAAAAACCGGTCGCTAAAAAGAAAGCAGCCAAGAAAAAAGTCGCAAAGAAGTAAGTATCACTCACGCTTGAAGCTGAGCGTGAAGTTGCAAAAAAGCCGAGGCGTGCCTCGGCTTTTTTCATGCGAATCCAGCCCCAAACCCCTCACAATCTAAATTAAAATTATCCAATAAAATCAAATAGTTATTAATTTTTTAGGGGGTTGTTAAATTACACCAAAAACAGTGTCGCCAAACCCAGAAAAATAAAGAATCCGCCGCTATCAGTGATTGCTGTAATCATCACACTAGAACCCATTGCGGGGTCGCGACCCAGCTTCTCCATCGCTAACGGGATCAACACTCCCATCAAGGCTGCTAGCAATAAATTCAGCACCATCGCAGCGGTCATCACCGCACCTAATTGCCAATTGCGATACATCAGAAAAGCAAACAGACCCACCACGCTACCCCAGATCAAACCATTCAAAGCAGCAACGCCAATCTCTTTAATCAACAACGGTCGGGCGCTATCACGGGTGATCTGCCCCAGCGCTAAGGCACGCACTATCATCGTTGTAGTTTGATTGCCCGAGTTGCCACCAATGCCGGCAATAATCGGCATCAACGCGGCCAGCGCCACCAACTGTCCAATCGAATCCTCAAACAAGCCAATGACTCGCGATGCCACAAAGGCGGTGACCAAATTAATGGCCAACCAAGACCAGCGGTTACGCACGCTTTTCCATACCGAAGCGAATAAATCTTCTTCCTCTTGCAAGCCGCCTGCTGAGAGAATCTCGCTATCCTTCGCCTCGCGAATAAAATCGAGCACTGCATTAATCGTCGCCCGACCCACCAAGCGCCCCTCAACATCAACCACCGGCGCTGAAACCAAGTCGTAACGCTCAAAGGCGCTAGCTGCATCTTGGGCATCTTGCTCGGGTTGAAAACTAGAATAATCGCGCACCATCACCTCACCGACCAAAATATCGGGGTCGGTCACCAACAAGCGATGTAGGGGCAGCAGCCCTTGCAGACGTTCATCACGGTCTACTACAAACAACTGATCGGTATGATCAGGGAGTTGATGTAAGCGCCGCAGATATCGTAATACCACCTCCAAGGTCACATCCTCACGCACCTCAATCATCTCAAAGTCCATGAGCGCACCCACCGCATCGGAGGCATAAGACATAGCCGAGCGCAACTGCTCGCGCTCCTCAGTCGACAAGCCTTTGACCACATCCAGAATCACATCTTCGGGTAGGTCAGGGGCGAGATAGGCGATCTCATCGGTATCGAGCTGCTCGGTCGCGGCGACCAGCTCGTCCTCATCCATGTTGGCAATTAAGGTCTCACGCACCGCATCAGAGACTTCGAGCAGAATATCGCCATCTCGATCTGCTTTCACTAAGTCCCAAACTACCAAACGCTGGTCTAGGGGCAGTGCCTCTAGCACGTAGGCAATATCAGCAGGGTGTAGGCGATCGAGCAGCTGCTGTAGCCCAGCAAGGTGCTGACGATGCACCACCGTCTCAACCAAATCTTGACGTGGGCTGGCCTGCCGATGCACCAACGACTCTACCAGCTCGTAACGACGCAACATCTCGACGACTTGCTCGAGATAAGCTTCAACATTACGACGGAGATCGGGTTGGTCAGACATCAGGGGCGCCCAGATGAATCCACAAACAAAGCAAGAGTAACGCTAGACTTGTGAAGTTGTTGTGATGCGGTGGGAGTGCTGCGCTCAGATAGTGCAAACACCACCACAATTGCACTACCTCAGAATAAAGGCCATTGAGCGATCGTGATCGCTTTCACCAAGACCTATCGCTGAACGTGCGCGCACATTTTAGGAGGATAAACCCACGCTGTCCAAGCATTCGTGCATTATTTGGTAAAAAATTTGAGCCTGTAAATAAATTTACCTCTGCGGTGACACATTGCTGACAATCCGGGCGCGCAGACCTGACCATTCAGCGCCCGCACTGAATCCTTATCATTTGACTACTGCTTAGATACTACATGCAGACCCAACACCGACGATGCGTTTTTTTAGCGCGCTGACCAAGCCGCACTCTATTACAATAGCGCTTTAATCCCGCTCTATTCTCGCTCTTTTAAAATAGCACTTTATTACCTTTCTTATTTTTTGCCCTACTCATGTATTACCTGTCTCATTTATTACCAATCTCATTTTTTCAATAACACCCTAGCCAAGCCATCACCATGTCCGCCGCCCTCAATGCCAAGCTACACCAAGCCCGCACCCTACTACACAGTGGCGATGTGTTATCCGCTGTAGCACTGTGCAACGCTATACTGAGCAAGGCGCCACGCAACCCCGAAGCGCTATCGCTGCGCGGTATGGCAGCGCTAATGCAAGGCGACTACCCATCAGCGACCACCGACTTACGCTTAGCCCTCCAAGCCAAGCCTAACGATGGCGCTACATTGGAGTATTTAGGACTGGCACTACTCAATCAAAGTGCTTTTAGCGAAGCCGCCAGCGTACTGCAACGCGCCGCTCAACAAGCTGGTGCCCCAGCATCGGTATGGATGCGCTTAGGTCTAGCCCATTTGCATGCAGGCGCAATCAGTGCCGCCATCGCACCCCTACGCAAAGCTGTAGCCCTCGCGCCACAACAAGCAGACACCCACATCAATCTCGGACGTGGCCTCGCGGCCTATCAAGATCCGCAAGGCGCGCAACGTGCTTTTGAAACAGCCCTAACACTCGCTCCGGGCCACCCTACCGCGCTATACAACTTAGGCGTGCTCGCGCTAACCGCTAAAGACCTCACCCAAGCGCAACACTTCTTTACGCAAGTCGTAGCACGCGAACCACGCCACACCGATGCCTTGATTAATTTAGGGATTGTGCTCGAACAACACAACGATAGCGCCACAGCCGCCCAACATTTTAAATCTGCACTCCAAATCAATCCCCATCACCCGCACGCCCATAGCAATCTGGGACGCCTCTTTTTACGCCAACAACAATGGACAGAGGCTCACCACCACTTTACCCAAGCGATTGAACAAGACCAACAACAACCCATAGCCCTCGAAGGGCTGGCCACCATTGCGCGCGCCCATAACCGTTACGAAGAAGCCAGCAACTGGTGCGAAGCGCTACTCCAATTCGAACCCGAAGCCGCGCATGTATGGGCTTTTTACAGCGATTGCTTATTGCAAATCGGCAAACTCAATACCGCTCAAACAGCTGCTGAAAAAGCCTTGTCCCTAGACCCTCAGCTTGGCCAAGCCTATAGCTTGCTCGCACAACTGCACATCATCGCCAATCGCATTGAAGCGAGCATCAAAATATTGCAACAAGGCACTGCTCAAACCGCTAACCCCGCACTGCTGAGCCTACTGTGCCAACAAGCGCGCTACGCCTGCGACTGGCCGCTATGGCAAGCCACCTGGGCACAACTCAAACCGCATATAGACACCAACCCGCACTGTGGCAGCCCGTTTGTATTGTTATGTGAGGATTTAGATGCCAATGCCATCGGCCGCTATACCCAAGCTTGGGCACGCCAACGCTTTGGCGCCCAAGCCCATACAGCGCCGCCAGCGCGAGATCGCAAAGCACGCGGCGAGCGCCTACGCATCGGCTATTTTTCTTCAGATTTTCAAGAGCATCCCGTGGGCTATTTAATGATTGAATGCTTGGAGCATCACGATCGTAGCCAATTTGAAGTCTTTATCTACTCCTATGGTCGGCCGCAAATCACACCCATGCGCGCCCGCTACATCGCGGCGGTCGAACACTTTGTCGATATCTCACACATCGCGAACGATGCGGCCATCGCCCAAATAGCGGCCGATGAGATTGATATTTTGATTGATCTCAAAGGCTATACGTTAGCTGATCGCTTAGAAATCATGGCAGCACGGCCCAGCCCCATTCAAGTCACGTGGCTAGGCTATCCCGGCACCACAGGCACTGACTTTATCGACTACCTGATCGCCGATCCACACTTAATTCACCCACACGAAACCGCCGCTTACAGCGAACGCGTGCTACGCTTACCGCAGTGCTATCAACCCAACGACCGCTTACGCACGATAGATCCCCCGCTAGCGCGTAGCGCCTATGAACTGCCCGAAGCTGCAGTGGTGCTGTGTAGCTTTAACCAAAGCTATAAAATTACCCCCGAAATTTACGCCGTGTGGCTAGCGGTATTGCACGCTGCCCCCGAGAGCGTACTGTGGTTACTCGACGCTAACCCCTTGGCGACTGCACATCTCCACGCCCAGGCCCAAGCGGCAGGCATTGACCCCGCCCGCATCATCATTGCCCCTAAATTACCGCTAGCCGCACATCTAGCGCGCTATCAAGTCGCTGATTTAGCCCTAGACACCTTCCCCTACACCTCACACACTACCGCCAGCGATGCCCTGTGGTGCGGCTGCCCACTGGTGGCACTGCGGGGAGAAACCTTTGCCGCACGGGTTTCAGCCAGCATTTTAAGTGCCTGCAGCTTAGACGCCTACATCACCGATAGCCTAGCGGCGTATCAGCAACTGCTGATCACGCTTAGCACTGACGCTACTGCACTTGCAACCGCACGCACTGCCGCTGCAAATGCGCGCCATGCCGCACTGTTTGATACCCCCCAATTCACTCGTGATTGGGAAGCACTGCTGTGGCAGATGCAGAGTGAGGGTGTTGCGCGTAGCAACCTCGACTAATGTAATCAAAAAAATCAAATGCTTGAGGTCACTCGCTCAACTAGGGCCTGCTTCACCTCGGCAATCACCCCAGGCCAGTCTCCAGGCGTTCGTTGACGAAACAAGCGCACTGAACAATACCAAGGGCTATGGTCAGTATCCACCAACCATCGCCAACACGTATCGTAACGGTTCAATAACCAAACAGGCTTACCCAAAGCAGCCGCTACATGCGCGGTGGCCGTATCAACCGAGATCACCAAATCGAGTTGACTAATAAATGCGGCGGTATCTGAAAAATCATTCAAATCTTGTGTGTAGTCCATTACATCCGGGCCATCCCAATGCATACGCTTTAGGTCTGAAAGCTCTAATTCCGCTTGCCGGCCTTTTTGAAGACTGAAAAAAACTACACCTTGATGTTTTAATGGCAACAATAGCGACAGCGGTATATTGCGTCTCTGATTGGTGGGCCATAGTTCTGGCTGATCCGGTTGATGTCCACCATTCCACACCAAACCGACCCGGAGCGGTGTATTGACACCCAAGCGATCACTCCAAAATGACACTTTCTTTGGGTCTGGATACAAATAGCGCTCAGGCAATGGAATTGTATGTAGTTGCGTCTTAAAAGCGTGTGGCAGACTGAGTAATCCGCAATGAAAATCATAGCGTGGCAATACAGCGCCTTGTACTACGAGTTGGCAATCTGCTGCCAATTCGCTCAGTAAGTTCATTAATGGTTTTGGCACTTCTAGAATAACCTTCGCACCTCGTGCAACAACTAAAGGTACAAAACGGCAAAACTGAATGGTGTCACCAAAACCTTGCTCGCAATGCAACAAGATCGTTTTTCCAGCAATATCCGCATCACCTAACCATTGTGGTTTTAAAAAATCTCGTTTGTGCTTTTGTGCGTGAGAATATTTACTTCGCCACTCATACAATGACCAGCCTTCAAGATAATCGCCGCGCATGAGTAATGTGGTCGCTTTACCGTAGCAGGCCTCAACACAACCGGCTTGAATCTCAATTGCACAATTAAAGCTGTGCAACGCCTGATCAAGCGCAAGTGATGCCAACTCTGCAAACCCACAATTAACGTAAAAATAAGGGTTCTTGTCGTCAATCGCGATCGCCTGGCGCAACTTCTCAATCGCCAGATCAAACTGGCCTAAGTCAGTCAGCGCTAAACCCCAATCCGAATACGCATTGGCATGCTGCGGATCAATGGAAATTACTTTCTTAAAGCTATCCGCTGCCGCCTCTGGACGCATTAATTTAGCGTAAGCCAAGCCCTGACTGTAATATATTTGCGCATTATCTACATCGTAGGCAATTGCTTTTTGGTATGACACTAAAGCCTCAGAAAGCTTCCCGAGTTCACTGAGGGCAACACCCATAATCCAATATGCGTGCGCAAAATCTGGATCGATGGTAGTGGCTTGTCGACAATAAGACAGCGCACTATCAAACTGTTTTAGCTCTACATCGATGATGGCTAAATTGTAATATGCCTAGGCAACATCCGGTTTAATCGATATCGCCTTTTTAAAGTCGGCCTGAGCCAACGCGAAGAAAGCCCTATCCTTTTGTAAACAAGCACGCTGATAATAAGCCTCAAAAAAATTAGGCTCCAAGGAAATAGCTTGATCTAAATGTGGCAATGCCTCTTGATACCGACTTAACTGCATCAGCGCTATCGCGCTATGCAAATAAATATCTGCACGTTGTGGGGCAATACTTAAAGCGACATGAAAACTCTCAACCGCCAAATCATATTTGGACAAATCCAGCTCGGTCAATCCGCGAAAAAGAAATGCGTCTAGACTAGCAGGATCAATTGCGGTGGCGCGATTAAAGCAATCTAAAGATACAACATATTGCTTATTAAGCCGCTCTACGATGCCCAAATTAAACCAAGCGCCAGATGCGCGCGGATCACATTCAATAGCCCTTAATGAATGCGTTTTGGCAAGCGCTAATTTCTCAAGCTTAATTAACGCAGCAGATAGATTAAC
>CAISJL010000178.1 GCA_903885665.1 uncultured beta proteobacterium
CAAAAACAATAATTCCAGATTCCTCTAATATTTCAATACTCTCTTTAATTACCTCTCTTGGTAAAGATGAAAATACATAAATCGGTTTATTAGTTAACTTGGAAATATGAGCTAATTTTTTTGCACCATTTAATGCTCTTTGCCCTTGAACTGTGGAGAGAATGATAAGAATTTGATCAATACAATCATCTTTAGCAATAAGTTCTAAGGATTTTGAGAAATTATCAATAGTTAAATCAATTAAAAAACTTGAAGTAAAATCAATTGGATTGATAGCGCTACCTGTAATGGGTATTAAATTGCTAATTGCAACTTGCTGATGAGCAGATAAAACTGGAATTTTTAATCTATATGAGTCACATGCATCTGCAAATACAATTGCCGAACCACCAGATCCTCCTAATACCCCAAAGCTTCTACCAGTAGGTAGACGATTACTAAGAAAAATTGAAACAATATCAACTAGTTCAGAAAACTCTTCCACTTCAATAATAGCGGACTGCTTTAATGCCGTTTGGTATACATCATACCGACCTGTCATGCTTGCAGTATGAGAAGCCACGGCCCTTACGCCTTGCTCACCCCTACCACCTTTCCACAAAATTAGCGGCTTATTTAATGATGCTGCCTTACGTCCCAGTTCCATTAAGCGCCTACCGTCAGATAGTCCTTCAATATAACTAATTACAACTTTAGTACCAGAATCTTCTAAATAATAATCAATTAAGTCAAGTGCATTTAGATCAGCTTCGTTACCACTAGCAACTAAATATCTAAAACCAATTCCAGCAGCTCCACATTGAAGAGCAATGCTATGACCAAAACCTCCGCTTTGACATACCATAGAAACAGAACCAGATTTCATTAACGGCGGACGAATCATACTGCCAAAAGCAGCATATAAATTTTCATTAACATTTATAACGCCGAGGCAATTAGGACCAATAATACGTACATTACCTAAACGAGCATTGTTAATCATATTTAATTCAAGTGCTTTTCCTAATGAACCTATCTCTCTAAATCCGCTACTATGAACTACTGCAAATTGGATTTGCATGCGACCACATTCCTCAATAACGTTAGGAACAAATGAAGCTGGTAATGAAATGATAGCAACATCACAAGGTCCGTCAACTTCAAGTACTGATGAATAACTACGAATTCCTTGTATTTCTTTATATTTAGGATTAGAGTCAATTCTTTCAGCACTTAACTCTTTTAATTTAGCGAGCAAAGAGGAAAAATCTTGCAAAGGTTTAAAACCGTTTGCAGGTGAAATTGTATCACGGGGCAATGCATACTCAAGATTTTCTTCGCCTATATCATAAGCAACATTCATACTTTGAACTAAAATATCAGACCGAACACCAATACGTTGGTTACTAGAACCACCTGGTCTGTAAAATTTATTTTGTGTTACTTTAATTGCACCATCAGTTCTTCTACCATCATTCCCAGGTATTTCCTGTATAACTTGGACAGTCGCTTTGCCATAAGTTCTATCATCTCCAATGATAATACCTCGTTCGTAATCTTGAATCGCTCCGGCAAATATTTCAG
>CAISJL010000179.1 GCA_903885665.1 uncultured beta proteobacterium
GCTGATTTGACATATCAGCAGGGCCTTCCACGTATGTGGTCAAGGTCTACACGTTATGACTTTTATTTTCCTGCATTTGCTACGCTTGGTGAGCAAGCGATTCTTAATAAAGAGATTTATGCTAGAGGTAATTCAGCAGATAATGACGTTTTTGGTTATCAAGAACGTTGGGCTGAATACCGTTATAAGCCGTCAATGATTACTGGTTTGTTTAGATCAACTACAAGTGGTACGTTAGATGCTTGGCATTTGGCTCAGAAGTTTACGTCATTGCCAACTTTGAATAATACGTTTATTCAAGATACACCACCTGTTGATCGTGTTGTTGCCGTAGGTGCTGGAGCAAACGGACAACAGTTTTTATTTGATAGTTTCTTTGATGTTACTATGGCTCGTCCAATGCCGATGTACTCAGTACCCGGCTTGATCGACCATTTCTAATATGTTTGGATCTATTCTAAGTACAGTGGGGAATATGTTCCTTGGTTCCCAAGGAATTCCCCCTGTTATTCCTAATTGGGATGCTGACCAAGGAGGTCACAGTCCCATTCAGGATATGACTGCGGAAGCTAGTGGAAAGTCAGATCCTTTTAGTTGGGGTAGTTTAGCTCCATCTGCTATTGGTGCCGTTGGTTCATATTTGGGTGCTAGTGAAGCTAATAAAGCTTCAGCAGCTCAAGCGGAAAAGCAGATGTCTTTTCAAGAGCGTTTGAGCAATACTGCTCATCAGCGTGAAGTTAAGGATTTAATTGCAGCAGGCTTAAATCCTATGCTTAGTGCTAAATTGGGTGGTGCTAGCAGTCCAGCAGGTGCTATGGCTCCGGTACAGAATGTATTAGGGCAAGCAACTGCAAGTGCAGCTCAGAATTACCAATTAGAGACACAAGCAAGGTTAATAAGAGCTCAAGAGAAAGCGACTTTAGAACAAGCTGATTATACAAATACGCAAAAGATCGTAGAGTTAAGTAAGATGGCAGGTTATAAGCAATACGGTCCACAAGTTGAAGCGTTAATTAAACAGTCTTTAGCTAATGCTGAATATAGTGCAGCAGCAGGTGCACAACAAAGTGCATTAGCAAATTTAACGCAAAAAGGTATTGCACCAAGTCAGGATCCTGCTTGGTATAGAGATTTAAAGCGTTTGATTGAACATTATGCAGAAATGCATAGGAGTGGTGCCCCTCGTGGCCCACAAAGTTTATGGTTGCCTAATTTAGATACTATAGGTAAGGGTTTAAAATAACCGCACCAATTTTATTGGGGCGGAACTAGGTCTATGAATATGAAAGAACGTAAATTGCCATTTTTAAGAACACCGTATAATTACGATGTTGATAAAGTATCTGATGAGACTGGGCTTACATGCCCCGAGCCTACATTGGCTCAACAGAACTTTAAGGACGAATGCGATATAAATCATATCGTTCGTCAGTTTGGTTTAACCGGTGAATTACCCGGTAAACCTTTGAGTCCCCAATATGGGGATTTTACAGGGGTTTTGGACTATCATTCGGCAGTTAATGCCGTATTGGCAGCCCAAGATGATTTTATGGAGCTGCCAGCCCAGTTGCGGAGTCGTTTTAATAACGATCCCGCAGAATTAATCGATTTTCTCGATAATGAGCAAAATCGTGAAGAAGCTATTAAATTAGGTTTAATAGCTGCCAAGCCCATTTCTGAGCCTTCAGAAACACCGATCGCCGAGCCGAAGGCCGGCGAAGCACAGTGACTTACTTGATGTAACTGTGCTAGGTGACACCAAATACCACAAGGAGAAGTTATGCTACGTCGAAACTATGTTAATAAAAGGAAGTCAGCCGGAATGTTTAAGCGGAATGTTCGTCGCACGAAAGCTCCAAATATGCGTATGAATCCTATGCGTGGCGGTTGGAGACTGTAATTGCCATGCTATCACCCGATAGCGGCATATCAGACAGTAGACGGTCAGGTAGTTTTTAGCGAAAGGCGGTATTTCGACATTAGTCGATCATTATCATTGCCTTGCGGTCAGTGTGTTGGGTGTCGTTTAGAGCGTAGCCGTCA
>CAISJL010000180.1 GCA_903885665.1 uncultured beta proteobacterium
GGTGGTCGCAGATCCCAGATCCAAGAATCGAGATGAAAAAGGTGTGCCTATTGCTGAGAGCGTTAATCCTAAACTTCCGCCAGGCCAAGCCCTAGAGGATTGGATTACGCAATCTGAAAATGCCAGCTATAACGTTCTCGTCGGTCAACTTGGAGTTCAATTGGCAGAGAGTGCCTATATATCCTCATTAGCAGCAAACTACCCCAGCGTTAATTTTGTTGGCACTGCTGGTTTCAATCAATCCAATGGATCCGCATTAAACTTTAACCCTTCGACTACTCAAAATATCTATAACAATACGATTGCCCTACAAATGACCCTACCGATTGTCTCGGGAGGTTACAACATGTCTGTAATTCGCCAGAATGCTGCTCTGGCAGATAAAGCAAAAGCAGACTATGACAATCTTAGAAGAACGGCAGCCCAAGCCACCCGCCAAGCATTCGCTGGATTTTATGGTGGTCTAGCGACGGTAAAAGCTTTGGAGGCTGCAGAGAAATCCTCAGCTTCTGCGGTAGAGTCTAGCAAGCTAGGTTATCGAGTTGGTACCCTAATTAATATTGATGTCCTTATTGCTTTAGATACCTTATTTACAACTAGAGCGTCACTATATAAAGCTCGATATGACACGATCATGAATGCACTTAAGTTAAAAGCCCAAGCAGCCAGTCTTGCTGAAGAGGATCTAAAAGCGGTTAATGCTTTGTTACGCTGATCACTGAGTATTAAGTTGGTTGATCAATTACATATAAAAACATAATGGTCGAATAACTTCCTCCCATAGTGATTTATTTAAAAAGCTGATTCAGCTATTGTTTATAACAGCATTCGCAATAGAAGTCTTGTCTGAAGAACATGACCTATACCAAGGTTTTAAAGAATAGTGCTAAGAAAAAAGCTTAATAATTTAGATGCAGTACAAAGTAAATCAAGTCTGCATGAAAAATTTCAGTGCTCACCTAATTTAAAATATGAACGCTTTTTTTCATGCATAGCAGCGGCTGCAAATGCGATAATCATCATTGCATATAAAGATGCTGTAAATTTAAAGTCGAGTACTTGATAGCTGAAAGAGCTGATTGATTGGGTGACAATTAAAACCAATCCAGCCAAGCCAACTTTGGAACTAGGTTCAACTTTTAAATGGAATATAAAAAACAAACCGGGGCCAATAAATAAAAATAAAGTGTATAAAAGGCCTGGAATACCATATTGCACAGCATTTGTAATATATTCATTATGAAAACCGCCGCCCTTAACGCCCAATCGTATTTCTGGTGATGCATATATTGCAACTTGTGAGTCATCCTTATGCACCAAAAAATCTAAATTTTTCCAACCGGTCATTGGTCGAAGTGTCATGTAATACCAACCCATTCTCATATATGAAATGCGCTCTCCAACTGAGGTATTTTCATTGACATCATTCCACTGATATGCTTTGATGTCGTCAAACATTGCGTTAGTTCTTTTTTTTATGACATCTGAAAAATGATATGTGCCAAGTGTGATCAACATAGCAATTAACAAAGTTATGATGAATGTTTTAATAAAATTAAATTTATATTTATATTTTATTAAAATA
>CAISJL010000181.1 GCA_903885665.1 uncultured beta proteobacterium
ACCGTTGCGCATCACATGAATCAATGGCAGCGTAACCTTACCCTCTGCTAAATCATCGCCAATGTTTTTGCCAATCAACGAACTATCACCCGAATAATCCAATACATCATCGATTAATTGAAAAGCGGTACCGAGATGCAAACCATAAGCTGCCATTGCTTGTTCAGCAGGCAAGGAAGCCCTGGCAAGTAACGCACCGAGACGACCTGAAGCCTCAAATAGTTTTGCGGTTTTGAATCGAATGACCTGCAAGTAGCTATTGACATCCACATCACAGTCGTGACAATTCATCAGCTGCAATACTTCACCCTCAGCAATTACATTTGTTGCATCTGCCAGGGTTGCTAAAACCCTAGGCTCCCCAATATCCACCATCATTTGAAAAGCACGGGAATATACAAAGTCACCAACTAATACTGATGCCGCGTTGCCAAATAACGTATTCGCAGTAGCCCGACCTCTACGCATGGCTGACTCGTCTACGACATCATCATGTAATAAGGTAGCGGTATGGATAAACTCCACTACTGCAGCTAACTCATGATGCGCCTGCCCGCGATAACCTAAAGCACCTGCAGCAAGCAGCACCAAGGCTGGTCGCAACCGCTTACCACCACTACACACAATATACTCCGCGACTTGCCCAATTAAGGCCACTTCGGAATGCAAACGCCGCCTGATCACTTGATCAACGCCTTGCATATCTTGCGCTAGGAATATTTTAAGTTTTTGCAGAAACACTGAAGCCACCCAAGAAAGACTATATCATACCAATTTGGGGCTCTTAAAATGCGGTGAATTAGACTGCTTTCCCGTCAAGAGTCCTAAGTATCTGATTCCTTTGAATAAACCCCAGAATATTGCAGCATGTTTTCCTTTGACTGCAAGCGCCGTCAAATGTATAATCATCGGCTTTCCGAAGTGTGAGTAGAGGGGTTTCCCATGTATGCGGTAGTTAAGACCGGTGGCAAACAGTATCGCGTAAGCACCGGCACCAAAATCAAAGTTGAACAACTTTCAGCTGAAATCGGTGCCGAAGTAACGCTTGATCAAGTATTGATGATCGCCGAAGACGGCGCTATCAAATTAGGCACTCCATTATTATCCGGAGCCGCCGTGACTGCTAAAGTGCTCTCGCAAGGCCGAGGCGACAAAGTGAAGATCTACAAGATGCGTCGGCGTAAGCACTATCGTAAAAGCCAAGGCCATCGGCAAAACTTCACTGAGCTCGAAATCACCAACATTGCAAGCTAAAGTAAGGACAACCTAACATGGCACATAAAAAAGCTGGCGGCAGTTCACGCAACGGTCGCGACTCTGAATCGAAGCGACTAGGTGTTAAATGTTTCGGTGGCGAACTAATCCCAGCCGGCAGTATTATTGTGCGGCAACGCGGCACTCGTATGCACCCCGGCGATAATGTAGGAATTGGCCGCGACCATACTCTATTTGCTAAAGTTGACGGACGCGTGCATTTTGCTCACAAAGGGCCAAAACAACGCCAATCCGTGAGCGTCGTTCCCGCCTAATTGATCATGCACCACTAAAAAGGCCCTGTTGAACGACAGGGCTTTTTTTATTTTGGGAAACCTATGAAATTTATTGATGAAGCACGTATTGAAGTACACGCTGGCAAAGGTGGTGACGGCGTCGCCAGCTTTAGGCGTGAAAAATTCGTGCCTCGTGGTGGCCCAGATGGCGGCGATGGCGGCCGCGGCGGCAGTATATTTGCAATTGCTGATCGAAATATTAATACGTTGATTGATTATCGCTACGCACGCATTCATCGTGCCAAAAATGGCCAAAAGGGCATGGGCGCAGATTGTTTCGGACGCGCTGCTGCGGATATTGTGTTGCGTGTGCCGGTAGGCACTGTTATTAATGATATTGAAAGTGGTGAATTTATCGCTGACTTAGCGCAAGACGGAGAACGCGCGCTACTCGCCAAAGGTGGCACCGGTGGTTTAGGCAACTTACACTTCAAATCAAGTACTAACCGCGCTCCACGACAATTTACCTTTGGCGAAGCAGGCGTTTCGCGTTTTCTCAAGCTAGAACTAAAAGTGCTCGCTGACGTTGGCTTACTCGGACTACCCAATGCGGGGAAATCAACATTTATTCGATCCATCTCCGCAGCCAGGCCCAAGGTTGCAGACTATCCATTCACCACCCTACAACCTAATCTAGGCGTTGTGCGCGCCGATGAAAATCGTAGTTTTGTCGTAGCCGACATTCCCGGACTCATTGAAGGCGCGGCAGAGGGCGCTGGTCTAGGTCATCAGTTTTTACGCCACCTCTCACGCACTCGACTACTTCTGCATATTATAGATGTCTTACCGCCAGACCCTGATGCCGATATTGTGCGCGACGCTAAAGCCCTAGTTCAAGAGTTGAAGAAGTATGATGTAGCGCTGTATCGCAAACCCCGTTGGATTGTATTTAATAAATTGGATCTCATTCCAGAAGAAGAGCGGTCTGCATTTATTGCCACCTTTCAAAAGAAGCTTGGCGTGAATCGCAAACATTTTAAAATATCCGCACTCACTGGCGAAGGTTGTAGAGACTTAGTGTTCGCCATTATGAAACATATCGAAAGTATTACTGCACAGACGCCTACCACCCCTGAACCTTGAGATCACGACTCAATGCGATGAATACACCAACTGCGCACCACTCTGTCATCAAAAATGCTAGACGACTAGTTGTCAAAGTCGGTAGTGCTTTAGTGACTAATGCTGGCCTCGGACTAGATCATCAAGCATTAGCGGGTTGGGCTGAGCAAATCGCATCGCTACATCAAGAAGGTCGAGAAATCGTGCTCGTCTCCAGCGGCGCAATCGCCGAAGGAATGTTGCGCCTCGGTTGGTCTAAGCGTCCAAGCGCTGTGCATGAACTTCAGGCAGCGGCTGCTGTGGGTCAAATGGGTTTAGTACAAGTCTATGAGACTTGCTTTCGCATGCATGGCTTAATTACTTCACAAATCTTACTAACTCACGATGATCTCGCACAGCGTACTCGCTATCTCAATGCTCGCTCTACTCTGCGCACCCTCTTGAGTTTAGGCTCTATCCCAATCATTAATGAGAATGATACGGTTGCCACTGATGAAATTCGGTTTGGTGACAATGACACTTTAGCCGCATTAGTGACCAATCTCGTAGAAGCAGATGCACTCATCATACTAACTGATCAACATGGACTTTATAGTGCTGACCCACGCAAAGATCGAAGCGCGACTTTAATTCATGAGGGTACAGCAGGCGACCCCTATTTAGAAACTATTGCAGGCTCAACCGGTAGTGCGATTGCAAAAGGCGGCATGCTCACTAAAATATTTGCTGCAAAGCGTGCAGCTCGCAGCGGAGCCCATACCATCATTGCCTGGGGTCGTGAAACCAATGTGTTGATTCGCCTGGCTGCCGGTGAACGCGTAGGTACGCAACTTGTAGCACAACAAGCCACACTCGCTGCTCGCAAACAATGGTTAGCCGATCATATGCAAATTCGCGGCAGTGTCACTTTGGATGCAGGCGCCGTACAAGCACTGGTCGTTGAGGGTAAAAGCTTACTACCGGTTGGGGTATGCGGTGCATCTGGGGAATTCCAACGCGGTGAATTAGTGAGTTGCTTAGATCAGAATAATCGAGAAATTGCCCGTGGCCTAATCAATTACAATCATACCGACACACATAAGATTTTACGTATACCCTCTCATCAAATTGAAACTTGCTTGGGCTATATCGATGAAGCCGAATTAATCCACCGCGACAATCTGGTTTTAGTTTAGCTTTCTGTGCAAAAGCGATTCTGGACCAATGTAGAATTCAAAAAAATCTAGCGGCCACCTCGGCGTAGAGACTGGACGATTCTGGGCGCTGTCCCCGCTACTGATTTTGAATCACATAAATACTCGCGGTACAAGGTACGATGAAAGTCATTGCTTGTTGTAATCAGAATTTTACGCCACTGCGGATTACGCGCCCGCGCCCAAGTGCCGTCAGAATGACCTAACGCATAATATTTATGCTCTACAGTATCACAGCGTATACCCTCAAAAGAAGTATTGATAGCACCGCCTGAAGTTTTAATCACTAAGGTATAGCGCACTACCCCGTCAGATCCAACAGAGATCGACTCGGCATCAACAAACCCCTGGTGACTACTTACGCCATTTAACTTAAAAGGAATTAAGTTTTTCTCCACAGGAGGGCTTGGTATTTGCGACTGCAGTTCGGTCCAAGGTTTGACTTCGCGGTCGAAATCATAATCCCAGCCATCCCATTGGGCACTAGCAGGCTGCGCTAATAATAGCGTTGCCATTGCCACCATAAACCAATTATATTTAGCCATGTTCAAATTGTAGTGCCTAAGCACGGTCTATCCAATACAGTTTTTGCGGCTCGCACATACTCAGTGCAATCAATGACTTAAATCAGCCATCAACGCTGAACGCAAAGGGTCGCTAACTTCGGCACATGAAAAATGATAGTGAGAATGATCAACCCCTGCGCTCAAGCATGCCCCCGCTAGCAAAGCAATCTTCATCGCTGTCGTTAGCTCGAATCGCAGAAAATGCACCGATGACGTTTTATCTGCATTCTCGCGCTCCAAGTCCTCATCTGCAATGGCAAAGACCTGTTCATAGCCAGACACTTGTACCCAAACGCGATCTTCAACACCTATTAATTGTGCCAATTCAGTCCGACGCTGTTGCTCATCAGGATACTCAATCATCATTGTCGATTTCCAATTACTACCATCCGGAATTAAGGGATTATAAGCTTGCAATTCATCCAAAATACCTTCTTCTTCAAAAATACGCTCCACTCTTAGCATCTCTTGTACTTGATATCGGATAGTCAGCTCATCTTCGAATAACAAGGTAATATGATCACCTAAATGCAAAGCACGATTTTTCTTGTGGGCAATAACTTGCTCTCGAAATGCAGGTCTTTGTTTGGCATAAGTCTCCAGTGGCATCAAAGTGTCTGGACTAATTTTTTTCTTCATGTCTATTCCATCCCATACGCAATACGAATTAATGTAATTGGATGCTGCTTCTCAGCCTCACCGCCACCAATACCCTGCTGAATATGTCGACCAGCGATCGCACAATCCGAACTGATATAGTCAGGCTCTGAGTCACCCATCAAACGGAATACAGGTCTACCAATCTTCATTGACTGTTCGAAGAACTCGGTCTTCACACCCCAAGTTCCATCGTGACCAGCACAACGCTCTACGGTATTCACCTGCGTCTCAGGGATCATCTCTAATAACTCACGTGTCTTCTGTCCCATATTTTGCACCCGCAAGTGACAGGGTATGTGATATGAAACTTTTCCCAAAGGTTGTACAAAGTCTCTATTTAACAATCCGTCCTTATCTCGTAGCACCAAGTATTGAAATGGGTCATATATCGCAGCAGCAACTTTTAATACATCCGGATCGTGCGGAAACATCAACGGCAGCTCCTGCTTAAACATTAAGGTACATGAAGGTACAGCACTTAAGATCGCAAAGCCCTCAGAGGCCAACTTAGCCAATACAGGAATGTTGATTGCCTTGTTGCGCGCAACCGCCTCAAGATCGCCTAACTCTAATTTAGGCATTCCACAGCACACTTCTTTTTCAACAATGATTGCCGGAATCTCGTTGTGTGCTAATACTTTTAACAAGTCATGACCAATACCTGGTTCATTGTAGTTCACATAGCAAGTTGAATAAATGGCTACCTTGCCAGGAGTGGTTTTGCCTGGTTTGGCCACAAATGTATTGTCAGCACGGGCAGTGCTGCGAAATTTAGCACTATCGTATTCCGGCAAAATGCGATCCTGATGAATACCCAACACACTATCCATCACCTTACGCACTGGAGCCGACTTATTTGCAGCGTTCACCATCTGCACTACCACTGGGATTGACGCCAATTTACCCAATGCATCGGTACTAGAGAGCAGTTTGTCACGAAAACTCACTTCGCCTTTGCGGAACTTAACCGCCTTAGCGCGTAACATTAAGTGTGGAAAATCGATATTCCACTCATGAGGTGGCACATATGGACACTTGCTCATATAGCACATATCGCATAAGTAACAACGATCGATCACCTCCCAATAATCCTTCTTTGGAATACCATCGACCTCTAGTGTTGGGCTCTCATCGACCAAATCAAACAGCTTTGGAAATGCCGTGCACAAATTAACGCAGCGCCTGCAGCCATGGCAAATATCGAATACGCGCTCTAATTCATGCTCTAATTTCTGCTCGTTATAAAAATCGTCGGATTGCCAATCTAGGGGATGGCGGGTTGGTGCCTCTAAACTACCTTCACGTGTGCTCATGTCTATTCAATACTCACTAGTCAATTGAGTTCAAGAAAAAAACACCCAGTATTTCATTGCCACTAATAGAAAGAGGCGCATGAGCGCCTCTTCAAAACATCAGTGTCGCCTCGCTTAATCAGCCAAGCTATCTAACGCTTTTTGGAAACGATTCGCATGCGAACGCTCTGCCTTAGCTAGCGTCTCAAACCAATCGGCGATTTCAGAAAAACCTTCATCACGGGCGGTTTTAGCCATGCCAGGATACATATCGGTATACTCATGAGTCTCACCAGCGATTGCGGCTTTGAGATTGTCACGTGTCTTACCGATTGGCAAATCAGTCGCAGGATCACCGCAGAGCTCCATATACTCCAAGTGACCATGCGCATGACCGGTTTCACCTTCAGCAGTGGAGCGAAAAACAGCAGCGACATCATTTTGACCTTCGACATCAGCCTTAGCTGCAAAGTATAAATAACGACGATTCGCTTGAGATTCACCAGCAAACGCTGCCTTCAAATTTCCGTGCGTCTTAGAATTCTTAAGGTCCATAAAAATCCTTTAAAATCAATTAGTTAATAAATAAAAGTGTTGAGTCTAATACTGTCAAACGCTAATTTGAGCGGTTAGAGACTCACCAAACGGTAACGGTCTAGGCCTCGAGCCCAAGTTTAGACTGAGTCTAAACTTGGGCTCGAGTATAAATGTAATGTGTTTCACGCGTCAATATGTAGGCAACACCCAAATGGCTAGCCATGTATCTATGCATTTTCACCGCGAGAGTTAATCGTTAGCAATTAGATTGGGCTTCGCGATCTCATTACGACGTAAATAACGTGACAGCTCATGCAATGCCTGACCATAAACCGCACGCTTAAACTCAATCACATCTTGAGTGGGCGCCCAATAGTCATGCCAACGCCAAGCATCAAACTCAGGCTTGTCAGTTGCGCGCAGACAAACATCGCAATCGCGGCCAACCAATCGTAACAAAAACCATATTTGCTTTTGGCCACGATAATTACCACGCCACTCACGCCGCAACCAACGCTCTGGCACCTCGTAGCGCAACCAATCGCGCGTACGCCCTAGAACCTGTACGTGCTCAGGCTTGAGGCCGACCTCCTCCTCCAGCTCTCGATACATCGCTGCCTCTGGCCTCTCACCACCCTTTATGCCGCCCTGAGGAAACTGCCAAGAGTGCTCACGCACCCGCTTACCCCAGAAAACTTCGTTTTTGGCATTACACAAAACGATTCCGACGTTAGGGCGATAACCATCTCTATCTATCATGGACACCCCACAAAACTTAAACAATATGTGGATCATTTTTCCACAAATTGCAGGCTAAAGAAACCCCATTAAAAATTTTTATGATTCAAATCAACAGTCCCTCTGCATCATGCCGATTCATCGTGCGCAAGGCACTGACAAATGCTGAAAATTCTAAAGAATAGTGCTGCTCCAAGTCCGCAGCCTTTGCCTCTAAATATACCCAACTCAAGCCCAAAGGCTTGTCTCGAAAGGCAAAAACAATAATATTTCCGGGTTTATGAGCGGGCAAACACAATATTCCAGCTTTAAAAATCTCACCAATGCGCTTGAGAACAGCAGCAAACTGCCGATCTCCACTCCATAGATTAACAACTAATACACCGCCATCGGTCAAACCTTGCAGACAATCGCGATAGAATTCTGTTGTCGTCAAGGCAGCCGCCTGTGACTCTGCATCATAACCATCAACCATCATTAGTTGCACCCGCACCTTAGTATCTGCCATATATTGCGCACCATCGCCAATGACCACTTGCAAGCGATCATCACCACTGGGCAATAAAAAACACTGATGAGCAATCGCCAACACTTGCGCATCTATTTCAATCACACGCACACTAGCACGTGGCAAATGACGATAAATATACTTAGCCACTGAGCCACCACCCAGACCGATCATTAAAACTGCTCGTGGATCATCCAAAAACAGTAAAAATGCCATCATCGAGCGGGTATACGACAGCTCTAAATCGTGCGGTTTGGCGATCCGCATAGCACTTTGTACAGTATCACTACCTATATGCAGGGCACGGACACCAAAAGTCTCGCTGATATACACCGTAGAAGCATCTTGGGCTGGCTTGCGTAATCGCCACTGTGGAATAAATTTCATACGTTGTTTATACGATCTTTACAAAGAGTGGATCAAGGTTGGGTAGAATAAGCATTTTATTAGATTGGGAATAGCTATGCGCGTTTCACAGTTTTTTATCTCTACCCTAAAAGAGGCGCCAGCAGAGGCTGAGGTCATTAGCCATCAGCTCATGATACGTGCTGGGTTCATCAAACGCCTGACCAGCGGCGTCTATACCTGGATGCCCTTAGGATTGAGAGTTTTACGCAAAGTAGAGCAGATCATTCGCGATGAAATGAACCGTAGTGGCGCGATCGAACTCCTTATGCCAGCAGTACAACCTGCCGAACTGTGGCAAGAGTCTACCCGCTGGGAACAATATGGACCTGAGCTATTACGGATGACTGACAGGCACGATCGTAATTTTTGTTTTGGTCCGACACACGAAGAAGTAATTTGCGATGTAGTACGGCGCGAAGTGAAAAGCTACCGGCAATTACCACTCAACTTTTATCAAATTCAAACCAAATTCAGAGACGAAATTAGACCGCGATTTGGTGTCATGAGAGGGCGTGAATTCACCATGAAAGACGCCTACTCGTTTCATACCAACTACGCTGATCTAGAGCGTGAATACATAAATATGTATGACACCTATAGCCGAATCTTCACCCGTCTAGGACTAAAGTTTCGTGCAGTGGCCGCAGATACTGGTTCAATTGGTGGTACAGGCTCACATGAATTTCATGTGCTAGCTGAATCTGGTGAGGATGCGATTGCTTATTGCCCACAGTCTGACTATGCGGCCAATGTTGAACTCGCAGAAGCACTAGCGCCAACTTCACCAGCTCCGTCCGCACAGAAACCATTGAATGAACAACATACACCAGGTGCGAAAACAATCGCCGAAGTGTGTGCTGTCTTAAACATCAATGCCGCTCAAACCGTCAAATCGATTGTGATCGAAGGACAGGATGGCAAACCTGTACTGCTACTCATCCGGGGCGACCATGAACTCAATATCATCAAGGCCGGCAAGCTATCGCAACTCAAACAACCTATCACATTCGCATCCGCAGCAATGATTCGTGAGGCTTTTAATGCCGACCCCGGCGCCATAGGCCCCGTCGGCTTTGCAGGACAGGTCATTGCCGATCGTGCACTAATTAACATGACAGACTTTGTCATCGGTGCAAATAAAAACGATTATCATTTTACTGGTGCAAATTTTGAGCGTGACTTTCCAAAACCACAATTCGTTGATCTACGCAATGTGACTGATGGTGACCCTTCACCTGACGGCAAGGGATCTCTTGAGTTGTGTCGTGGCATTGAAGTAGGTCATATTTTCCAACTGCGGACTAAGTATTCTGAAGCTATGAATTTATCGTATCTCGATGAAGCCGGTAAAAAACAAATCATCGAAATGGGTTGCTATGGTATTGGTGTCACCCGTATTGTTGCAGCGGCGATTGAACAAAATCACGATGAGCATGGGCTCACAATTCCAGCACCTATTGCACCATTTACTGTCGTACTAATACCTATTGGATATCATAAGAACGAGCTCGTCAGAACTGCAGCTGATGCACTCTATCAGCAATTGTCAGCTGCTGGCATTGACACCTTGATTGATGATCGCAACGAACGTCCAGGTGCTATGTTTGCAGATATGGATCTCATCGGCGTGCCGCATCGATTTGTCATTGGGGAGCGCGGCCTCAAAGAGCAACGCATCGAATACAAAGGACGCCGTGATACACAAGCGCAAGAGCTCCCTATTGCCGAAGTCATGACTTTCATTCAATCAAAACAATGCGCAGATTAGCGAAACAATTCATCAACCTTGCACTGATTACCGCCTCCTCGGCTTGCTACAGTGGCGCACAAAAACATGAGCCGCTCTCGACCAGCGTGCAAGCAACGCTACACCGCGCGATTGCCGATGAGGCTGCACCCGTTGTCGCATTTACTGATCGCCAAGAGGCTCGCCATTGGTTAAACACCATGTCTGGCCGCTTGACAAAAAAAATCCCTGATCGCGTATCTCGCGATGAGTTTTTACTCACAGTACACTATGAAGCCAAGCGTGCCGGACTAGACCCGCAACTTGTCTTGGGTTTAATCCAAATTGAGAGTGCGTTTCGTAAATATGCAGTATCTAGTGCAGGCGCTAGAGGTTTTATGCAAGTCATGCCCTTTTGGACCAAAGCCATCGGCACTACAGATCATAATTTATTTCATCTGCGCACTAACCTGCGTTATGGCTGTGTTATCTTGCGCCATTACATCGACATTGAAAATGGTAATCTATTTAGAGCTCTCGGCCGCTACAATGGCAGTCTTGGCAAACCTGAATACCCCAATATTGTCCTGCAGGCATGGCATGGTCAGTGGCAATACACGCCACCAACCACAATTAGCCAATCACCATAGAGTAAATTTTTGCTATGAAAGAAATTTTAGTTCTCTACTATAGCCAACATGGCACCACCTATGAGATGGCGACACTCATTGCCCGTGGCATCGAACAAGGCGGTGCAAGTGCGCGCTTAAGAACCGTACCAAAGATCTCACCAGTCAATACCGCCTGTGCACCTGAACTCGCTGAGAGCGGATCACCCTATGCCGAACTACACGACTTAGAAGAATGTATTGGTATTGCTTTGGGCTCCCCTACCCGTTTTGGAAATATGGCCGCCCCCATGAAATATTTCTGGGACTCGACAAGTAAACTCTGGCTCAATGGCGCTCTTGCCGGCAAAGCTGCAGCGGTATTTACTTCTACTGGCAGCCTACATGGGGGCCAAGAAACAACACTCATTACCATGATGTTACCACTGCTACATCATGGCATGCTGATTGTAGGCTTGCCCTACAGCACGCCTGAACTGCTCACCACTACGAGCGGGGGGACCCCTTATGGGGCAAGTCACCATGCCGGGGCAAGCGCAGACCTGCCGATCTCACATCACGAACGCAAACTATGTATTGCATTAGGTAAGCGCCTCGCCGAAACCGCCATACGCTTAAGTGCTCAAGGTTGATGTGCCAATAGCCATATCTTCACGCGCATTGCGCTACATCTGTTTAGGCTTGCTAATTGCACTTAGCGTGCTGTGTATCTGTTGGGAACTGTGGCTCGCCCCTCTGCGGTCTGGCGGCTCTTGGCTTGCGCTCAAGGCATTACCGTTACTACTGCTACTGTGGATGAGTATACGTCAAGCGTCTATCTACGCTTATCGTTGTGGAACCTTGTTAATTTTAAGCTACTTTATGGAAGGTGCAGTGCGCGCTTATGCTGACCCACATCTCAGTGCAAGGATTGCCCAACTTGAAGTTATATTGAGCCTAGCCTACTTTAGTTTTGCCATTGCTTACATCAGAGCCTACAAGTCCGAAACTAAAAAGCCATAAATTAAAAATCTTTGAGCTAAAAAAACCTTGAACTAAAAACCTTAAACCAGAAACTTTATACAAATACCATCGCACGTTGGACTAGCAACGGCGATGGTCAAAAAGAGAACAGACTACTTGAGATTAACGATTAGATTTGCGGATTAAGTCGCACTGATTTGGCATGTAGTTTATTTAATGCATTAATGTAAGCCTTAGCAGACGCTACTACGATATCGGTATCAGCACCTTGCCCATTGACAATCCGCCCATCACGAGACAAACGAACCGTTACCTCACCTTGCGCATCCGTACCGGTAGTAATCGCATTCACCGAATACAGCAACAACTCGGACCGACTGTCCACCAATTGCTCAATCGCCTTAAATGCAGCATCTACTGGACCACTACCTTGCGCATTAGCAGAGCGCTCACGATCCCCATCAATCATAATAATCTTCGCATAGGGCTGTTCGCCCGTTTCAGAATGTGCCGTCATTGAGACTAACTTATATTGCTCACTCTCGATTTGATCTAGATTCTCTTCTGAAATTAATGCGTGTAAATCTTCATCAAAAATCTCGCGCTTCTTATCTGCTAATTCCTTGAATCGTTTAAACGCCGCATTCAAAGCTTCTTCAGATTCAAGCTCAACACCGATTTCGTGTAAGCGAGTCTTAAACGCATTTCTTCCTGACAGTTTACCCAAGGTCAAACGATTGGTGGTCCAACCAACCGACTCTGCGCTCATAATTTCGTAGGTTTCGCGGTGCTTTAACACGCCATCTTGGTGAATACCAGACTCGTGCGCAAACGCATTAGCACCAACAATGGCTTTATTAGGTTGCACCGGATAGCCAGTAATCCCAGATACCAATTTAGAGGCAGGCACAATTTGTGTAGCATCAATTCGCGTATCACAGACAAAAATATCTTGCCGTGTTCGAACAGCCATCACTACTTCCTCAAGCGAAGCGTTACCAGCACGCTCACCAAGACCATTAATAGTACACTCAACTTGTCGGGCACCATTTTGCACAGCGGCTAGGGAATTGGCAACGGCTAAACCTAGATCGTTATGGCAATGCACTGACCAAATCACTTTGTCCGCATTAGGTACACGCTCGCGTAAGTTTTTGATCAGCGCACCAAATTGCTCGGGTAAGGTATAGCCTACCGTATCAGGCACGTTAATCGTTGTTGCACCTGCTTTAATTACTTGTTCAATAATACGGCACAAAAAATCTAAATCCGAACGACCTGCATCCTCAGGTGAAAACTCAATACTGTCGGTATAATCGCGCGCCCATTGAATTGCCCGCACCGCTTGCTCAATGACTTGAGAAGGTTCCATCCGGAGCTTTTTTTCCATATGAATCGGGGATGTTGCAATAAACGTATGCAAGCGTGGTCGCGCTGCAACTTTAATGGCCTCACCACAGCGTCGGATATCACGTTCATTTGCACGAGCTAGGCCACAAATTGCACTATCCTTGATGACTCGCGCTACAGCTTGTACTGAATCAAAGTCACCATCACTTGCCGCAGGGAAGCCGGCCTCAATGACATCCACATGCATACGCTCAAGCTGCCGCGCAATACGCAATTTATCCTCTTTAGTCATGGACGCGCCAGGGCTTTGTTCACCATCGCGCATCGTCGTGTCAAAAATAAATAATTGTTCTTTGCTCATCACAATAACCTCTGCTTAGATAGAATTGCATGCACATTATGCACTGAAAAATAACTTTTTTGGCTCATCTCGCGATGGGCTAAAAGGCAATAACTCTGAAATTGGAGGAGATTTAGTGCGCGCGGCCGCGCAGCAGAGTCAGCTGGACTTGGCGGAGGACTAACCCTCGAGCTAATGCGCACGCGCTCGGCATTGTTTGAAGCGATTTAATACGTTTTATTTGAAACATTGTTGAAATATAGCGAGTTTATCGCCGCAACGCAAGTCATAGCCCTTTGTCAAATTATTTTGGATGACGCCGTAACTTCTCGCAAATAAAAATCACATACCCAGATAAAGCATATGTTGAAAAAATCGCCAATAGCAATTCAGGCAATGTTCCGGCGAAAGAAATTAAAAATACAAAGCCTAAGGCTATTGAAACCACCACAGAAAAAGAGACGCTTTGCCGTAAATTAATATCCTTACCACTATAAAATCGCAAATTACTGACCATGGTCAAACCAGCGACCAAGGTAATAGCCCAGGCTAACCACGTCACATCTGCACCGATTACTTCATACTCGGTCATGACTAACACAAAGCCTGCTACCACAGCTGCAGCCGCAGGACTTGGCAGCCCTTGGAAGTATTTTTTATTAACGACATCAATATTCGTATTAAAGCGCGCTAAACGCAAAGCAGCGCATGCGCAATAAACAAACGCAGCTATCCATCCCAGCTTGGTCGACAACCAATGGCCAAGTAACGGCACTGTTTTCATAGCATCAAAATCTTTAAGCGTCCATACATAAGCCATCAATGCTGGCGCCACCCCAAAAGATACCATATCTGACAAACTATCTAGCTCAGCACCAAATGCACTTTGAGTATGTGTTAATCGCGCAATACGACCATCAAGCCCATCGAGTGCGAGCGCAACAAATATAGCAATCGCCGCTTGCTCGAAGTGCCCACTAACCGCTTGTACAATCGAGAAAAATCCAGCGAATAATGCGGCTAAGGTAAATAAATTGGGTAACCAATAAATTCCACGGCGCGCAAATCGGGACTTAATAAACAACTTATGTTCTTTGAGTTCAGCCATTCAAATTACCTCAACTCAAGTGAGCGTTATGATTAGAATCAGGCAAAACTAGCCAATACAGTCTCAGTCGCGCTAACAATATCACCAACTGCAACGCGTGCAATTGCATCTGTAGGTAAATATACATCAACGCGAGAGCCAAAACGTATAAAACCATAGCGTTCACCACGCGTTAGCAGCTGATCTTCTTTGGCATAACATAAAATACGTCTAGCAACCAAACCAGCCACTTGCACAGAAGTGACATCATGACCTTCACTGGTACGCAAATGAATCGCCGCGCGTTCATTTTCTAAGGAAGCTTTGTCTAGGGCAGCATTAAAAAACTGCCCCGCAAAATACCAAGTCTTCTCAACCCGCCCTGCAACAGGACTGCGATTGGAATGTACGTTAAACACATTCATAAATACACTAATCTTCAGAGCTTCGCGATCCAAGTAAGGGTCATGTGCCACTTCAACCTTGACAATTCGACCATCGGCCGGCGAGACCACAATACCTAACTCTGTTGGAATCAATCGTGGCGGGTCACGAAAAAACTGCAACACTACCAAGGCGATAAACCAAGGGAATGCAGCCCAAGCCCAACCTAAATAAACATGAACTGCAATCGCACCTATGAACGCCAATGCAATAAAGGGCCAACCTTCACGCGCAATAATGGGATGTGGATAATCACTCATGATCAGTTAGCCGCCTGTGTTTACAAAAATGAAACGGCAAAGCAATCAAGCTCTGCCGTTGCTCACGCCCTACCTGCAAGTTAGTTTTTTGATTGGTCAACAAGACGGTTTTTCTTAATCCAAGGCATCATATCGCGCAGTTTAGCACCCACCGTTTCCACTTGATGCGCTTGACCAATTCGACGCAAGGCTTTGAGTGTTGGTGCATTCGCTTTATTTTCAAGAATAAATTCTTTAGCGAACTGACCAGTTTGAATTTCTTTCAAGATTTTGCGCATCTCAGCACGAGTCTCGTCAGTCACGATCCGAGGACCGCGGGTAAAGTCACCATACTCAGCAGTATTTGATACTGAATAGCGCATATTAGCGATGCCACCTTCATAGATTAAATCAACAATTAATTTAACCTCATGCAAACACTCAAAGTAAGCCATCTCGGGTGCGTATCCAGCTTCAACTAAAGTCTCAAATCCAGCCTGAATGAGTGCTGTTAATCCACCGCACAATACCACTTGCTCACCAAACAAATCGGTCTCACACTCTTCGCGGAATGAAGTCTCAATCACTCCCGCACGAGCCGCGCCAATAGCACCTGCGTAAGAGAGTGCAATATCGCGAGCTTTTTTACTTGGGCTTTGAAATACAGCAATCAATGCAGGCACACCACCGCCTTGGGTATATGTTGAACGCACCAAATGTCCAGGTCCTTTAGGTGCAATCATGACAACATCTAAGTCTGCACGTGGTTCAATTTGCTTAAAGTGCACATTAAATCCATGAGCGAACGCTAAGGTTGCGCCCTTCTTAATGTTTGGCTCAATCTCATCGCGATACACATCAGCCTGCAATTCATCAGGCAATAACATCATTACAAAATCAGCCCCTTTAACGGCATCACTTACCGTTTTCACAGTGAGTCCGGCTTTTTTAGCCTTACTCCATGACGCACCGTCCTTACGCAAACCAACCACTACTTTTGCACCGGACTCTTTTAAGTTATTGGCATGCGCATGGCCCTGTGAACCATAACCAATAATTGCAACTTGCTTGCGCTTAATTAAGGATAAATCAGCGTCTTTATCGTAATAAATCTTCATGTCTTCCCCTGTCTGAAACATCTACGGTCAAATAAAAAATTCGAAACTGAAATCTCAATCGAATCAACACATCTCTGAATAATATTGGTGGATGGTTCACACCATCTATCAAACCTTCAGCACTCGATCCCCACGACCGATACCAGAAGCGCCGGTCCGAACTGTCTCCAAGATGGCCGTAGGATCTATGGCCTTTAAGAAAGCATTTAGCTTAGAGCCTGGTCCTGTTAACTCAATCGTATAATCAACATCCGTGACATCAATAATACGACCGCGGAATATATCAGCCATCCGCTTCATTTCCTCACGATCTTTACCTACAGCACGCACTTTTACAAGCATAAGTTCACGCTCAATATGCTCGCCCTCTGACAGATCAACCACTTTCACCACATCCACTAGCTTATTCAATTGCTTATTGATCTGCTCGATGACCTCGTCCGAACCGGAGGTGACTATCGTCATACGTGACAATGTCTCATCCTCAGTTGGCGCCACGGTCAATGATTCGATATTATAGCCTCGCGCCGAGAACAGACCTGCAACTCTTGACAAGGCACCCGCTTCATTCTCTAAAAGTATAGATATGATATGTCGCATCACATTACACCAGTATCATCTCAGACAAGCCTTTACCACCAGGCACCATGGGAAACACATTTTCTTTTTGATCGGTAATAAAGTCCAAGAATACCAAATCTTTTTTACGCGAAAACGCCTCTTTAATAGCCGGCTCCACATCGGATGGTTTTTCTACACGAATCCCAATATGTCCATAAGCCTCAGCTAATTTCACAAAGTCAGGCAATGCATTCATATAAGACTCTGCATAACGATTGCCGTGGAAGAACTCCTGCCATTGCCGCACCATACCCATATAGCGGTTATTCAAGGTCAGCACTTTTATCGGCAAACGATATTGCTTACAGGTAGACAATTCTTGGATACACATCTGGATAGAAGCCTCACCCGTAACACAAGCGACTGTAGCTTTCGGATGCGCCATTTGCACACCCATTGCATAAGGCAGACCCACACCCATAGTGCCTAAACCACCTGAGTTAATCCAACGCCGAGGCTTATTAAATTTATAAAATTGTGCAGCCCACATCTGATGCTGTCCAACATCTGATGTGACGAAGGCGTCACCCTTAGTGATGCGATACAAAGTCTCGATCACAAACTGTGGTTTAATCACGTCGCTAGTGCGATCGTATTTTAAGCAGTCACGGCTACGCCATTCTTCGATTTGAGCCCACCAAGCTTTTAGGGCTTCGCCTTTTGTTGAACTGCGCGCAGCTTCAATCTGCCGAATGAGCTCACGCAATACCTCCCGCACATTACCAACCACTGGCACATCAACCTTAACCCGTTTCGCAATCGATGCGGGATCGATATCAATATGGATGATTTGACGTGGTTGCTCACAGAAATGCTTGGGGTTGCCAATCACTCGATCATCAAAGCGCGCTCCAACCGCGAGCAAAACATCACAGTTTTGCATGGCCATGTTTGCTTCGTAATTACCATGCATGCCCAACATACCTAAAAAGTGAGGGTCAGTCGCAGGGAATCCACCCAGACCCATCAAAGTATTGGTACAGGGATAACCCAATAGTTTTACTAATTGCGTGAGTTCTGGGGCAGCATCACCCAAAATCACGCCACCGCCCGTATAAATCATCGGGCGTTCTGCATCGAGTAATAATTTGACTGCCTTTTTAATTTGTCCAGTATGACCTTTAACTACGGGGTTATAGGAGCGCATAGCAATAGAGGAGGGATAGTCAAACTCCACTTTTTGCGCAGTAATATCCTTAGGAATATCAACCACGACGGGCCCTGGTCGACCAGTAGCTGCGATGTAAAAAGCTTTCTTAATCGTGACTGCCAAGTCTTTAATGTCCTTGACTAAGAAATTATGTTTTACGCAAGGGCGAGTAATACCTACAGTGTCGCACTCTTGAAATGCATCTTCGCCAATCGCATGGGTGGGCACCTGACCAGTCAGCACGACCATTGGGATTGAGTCCATAAAAGCCGTGGCAATTCCAGTAATGGCATTGGTCACGCCTGGACCCGAAGTCACCAACGCTACGCCCACCTTATTGGTGGAACGTGCATAGGCGTCTGCAGCGTGCAAGGCAGCCTGCTCGTGCCGCACTAGCACATGCTTTACTTTATCCTGCTTGTATAGCTCGTCGTATAAAAACAGCACCGCCCCGCCCGGATATCCGAATAGATGCTCAACACCTTCTTCCTGGAGGCAACGCACTACAACTTCCGCACCCGTCAATTGCATGATTTTTACCCATGCCCGCCACACTTTCAGACGGGAACTTGAAAAGAATTAAACATGTAACCTTACCTTCACACGTCGCTCCGGTCAAGCAAAATATCCTATTAAACAATGGTATACACCGCGACTTATTTCCACCCATACTATTGCTAATCAGTGTCGATTTGATAATATGCGGTGACTTTTGGGTCATCCCACGCAATATTTTGCGGATTCCCATCTTCAATTACAAAGGCAAATCTCTGGCCACACCCAAGGAACTTGATGACTTTTTGGCTAGTGTAGAGCGCCGCGCCTTTAAGCGCGTCGCCTTCACAACACGTGATGAGCATCAAGCACTAGATATCGTGCAAGAAGCCATGCTCAAGCTAACTGAAAAGTATGGCCAACGGCCTATTGAAGAGCTACCCATGCTGTTCCAGCGCATTTTGCAGAACGCTACCCATGACTTTTTCCGCCGCCAAAAAGTCCGTAGTCTATGGATGTCCCCATTAAACACCCTCTTTGGTAACGCTGAAGAAGAGGAACAAGACCTTTTGGAAACCCTGGTCGTTGACAACCTCTCAAAGCTTGCTAACCGCCCTTCTGAGCAATTAGAGCAAAAGCAAGTGCTTGATATTATTGAAAAAGCCATAGAAACTTTGCCGCCACGTCAACGCGAAGCCTTTATGCTGCGTTATTGGGAGGAGCTAGACGTTGCTGAATCAGCCAAACTCATGGGGTGCTCGGAGGGAAGTGTAAAAACTCACTGCTCTCGAGCGACGCATGCTTTGGCGATTATTATGAAAAATCAGGGAATTAACTTATGAGTCATCCAATACCACAACATTTACCTGCGCATGACTCTGAGCAACAAACCGCTCAAGCCATCATTCAGGTATTGGATCAAAGCACACAGCAGATTCCCCCTAACACCCTGAGAAAACTAGCCGCGGCACGTCAGCATGCGCTCACTCATTACCCAGAAACCCCTACATGGGTGCCAGCGTGGGCGGGGCAATGGTTGACTTACTCCGCTGGACGCAGATCACATAGCTTTCGCTATGCCTTGCCGATGGCTGTCTTGATATTTGGGCTGTTAGGGTTGACCTACTGGCAAACCACAACCAGTTTGAGCAATGAGATTGCGGATATTGATTCCCGCTTACTCACTGACGAACTACCCATAGACGCCTACCTCGACAAGGGTTTTGATTCATGGTTAAAACGGCAGTCCAACTGATCGTATCTCTATGTTTTGCAGTCTCAGCCATTGCGGCGCAACCCGCAAAGCAAGCTGCAAAACCTATACGACCAACCTGGTCTGAGCTCAGCCCCGCCCAAAAACAAGTTCTGGCACCGATTGAAGTCGAGTGGGAAGAACTGGACACCGTGCGCCGAAAAAAATGGGTAGAAATTGCTAAACGATTCCCCAAAATGAGTAGGTCTGAGCAACAACTACTACAAAAAAGAATGAAAGATTGGGTTGCGCTGAGCCCTGCTGAGCGCCGAGTTGCGCGTGCCCGTTATGAGCAACTAAAAAAGCTCACCCCAGAGCAAAAAACCGCAATAGCCAAACAGTGGCAAGAGTATCGACGTTCGCTGGCTCAGTCGGATACCCCCTTTGACCCTGATGTTAGCGACGCCGCCACCACGACTACCCCTGAGCGCCAGTGAGTCTTTTTTTAGACTAACCAAATTATCACGCTTGTGCCCGACCCCAAATCACCACACCAGCATCCAAGCGCTTCAATGCGTCAGCGACTGTGCGCACTCGTGTATGAATTGCTACTGCTATGCGCTCTTGCATTACTGAGCGCAGGTCTAGGCACCTTTTTAGCCTACAGCCTACACTGCCCGCAATATATACGACCTCTAATCCAAATCTGTTTAGCCATCCTGATGGGCGCTTATTTTGTCCAACAATGGCGCACAAAAGGCCAAACGCTTGCCATGAAAACTTGGCGCATACGACTGGAGGATTCTAGCGGTCAACGCCCTAGCGTTCAGCAATGTCTATTGCGACTCGTATTGGCTGTTATAGGCTACGCATGTTATGGAGTCACTATAGTTTGGGCCTGGCTGGATGCTGACCAGCAGTTTCTACACGACCGCTTATCCAGCACACGCTTAACAAGTCTACCCAAAACGCCCCTTAACGGCGCTCCTGCCGCCACAACAGCATCCATGCCAAACCACCAAACAAAACCGTAGGAATCATCGCGCTAGCCGCTGGCGCCCAGTTGTTTAATAAACCCAAATGACCAGAGAGTCGATTCAGAAAGTGAAAAACCAAACCTAACATGATGCCATAGAATATTTTGGCGCCCACACCGCCTTGGCGCACTTGCGCATAAGCAAATGGCAATGCCAACACCATCATTACAATGATCGTGATGGGATATAACAACTTTAACCATAGCGCAATATCATAGCGCAGAGATTTTTGATTATTTTCTTTTAAATGCTCACCATAGGAATACAAATTCCAGGCCGACATCTTCTCAGGCTTAATTAACAACATATTTAATAATCCCGGCGCTAATACCGAGGTCCATGGCATCGTATCAATTTGACTTACCACTGTATTCGTAGCATCGAAATGCGTCTGTATAACACCCTTTAATTGCCATTGTTGGTCACCTAAATACTGGGCGCTTTGGACGTAGCGCAATAATTGCAAGCGATAACGCCGATCAAAATCATAAATTCGCAAACCTTGTAACAAACCGCTAGGTGAGACGGTCAGTACGTTGACAAAGGTGGTGCCATCTTTGATCCATAAACCAGAGCGAAATTCTTGAGCAACAACCCCAGTCATCGCTTGTGAACGTAGTCGTTGCGCATGTTGCTCCGCAAATGGTGCAACAAACTCACCAGTAACAAAAGCAATGGTTCCAAATAACAACCCGATAGAAGCAATCACGCCCACTAAATCAGAAATAGAAACTCCTGCACTGCGCATCACCGCATATTCTGAACTGGCGACTAACTGCGACAGCGCAAATAAAGTGCCAATTAAGGCCGCAATTGGAAACAACTCATAGACGTGATTTGGCGCTGACAACACCACAAATAAAGCAGCCTCTTTAATCCCATAACTACCCTGACCCAGTTTTCTTAACTCTTCGAGCAAATCAAAAAATGCAAACAATAACAATAACGCCACAAACACCAAAAGCGTGGCATAAAAAATCTCACGAATAATATATCGACGTAGCGTTTTCATAGCCACCGTCGCCATGAAAATACTACCGATCGACGCATGAACAGCAACGCCAACAGTAACAGCATCACTAGATGTACACCGGACATACCCACCATCAAGTGCACCTTGGATTGACTAATCCAGGCCTGCGCTATCGATAAAAAATTGCTATAAATCATATATACCGCTAATGCCAAGACAATATTTAGGGAGCGTCCCGAACGCGGATTCACAAACGCCAAGGGAATCGCCAACAAACATAAAATTAAAGCGCTCAAAGGCATGCCTAAGCGCCAAGACAACTCAGCCCAATGCGGCATGGTTGGCGCCAACAATAAATCAAGTGTGGGCGTCGCCTTGGTAGAGGGCGACAATAGCTTTACGTCCGCTGTTTCAATACGAATCGCAAAGCGTTCAAATTCTGAGATCTGGTATTCGGGGTCGCCAGGCGCACCCTCATAGCGTCGCCCACCCTTGAGCACTAAAAACTGATCGCCATTTGCGGCGCGCTCCTGAAATCCAGACTCGGCAACCACCACACTAGGCTTATGATCTTGGGTTGAACTGACAAACACATTAGCGACTAAATTATCTCGCCCTGCAACCTCTTCCACCAAATAGACTCTATCGGTGCTGCGAGACTCATGAAATACCCCAGGCCTGATTTGCACAACATCATTGCGCCCCTTCATCTGCTCACGAAACTCATCCGCTCTGCCTGCAGCCCAGGGGGATAACCAAAAAGAAATAAAGGCGATAATCAATGTTGAGGGAATCGCAAATGTCAGTACCGGACGAATCCATCGCGTCAAACCCAAACCACACGAAAACCAAACCACCATTTCAGAATCGCGATAACTACGACTAAGCGTCATCATCACTGCCACAAACAAACTTACAGACAATAAAGAGGGTAAAAAGCTAATAAGTGTAAAAGCCAGTAGGGCAACAACACCCAAGGAGGTAATCAAGCCATTCGCCGCATCGCCCAATAGACGCACTAACAAGGTGCTCAGCACAATGCCTAATAAGGCCAAAAAAGTTGCGATCGCTGCAATCGCAAGCTCTTTGATCATGGCAGACTGAAAAATCATATAGGGATTTTACTTTTCAAAATAAATACTTGCATCATTATCATCATGAGGCATGATGGAAAATTACCCGTGTAATCAACGCACTTTAATACACAGATTAATTGCTCTAATATCTAGACTCCAAATCCGCACCAAATATCTACACCAAACAGCAACAAAAGCCTTAAAATTCTTGAGTTCATCTTAAATCTTAATGAAATCTTTCATTTAATTTTTAATGAAATCTTACCTATCAATAATTTTGATTGATTGCCTGAAGGAGTCTAGACGTGGAATTTAGCATAAAAGCCCTCAACCCGGGACGTACTCCCTGTGACTGTATCGTGATCGGCGTTTTTGCCGACAAAAGCCTCTCCCCCGCGGGCGCTGCACTCGACAGCCTGAGCAAGGGCGCTATACAAAAAGTCATTGCCAGTGGCGACATGAACGGCCAGCTAACCCATACCTTGCTACTCCATGCTATTCCTAACGTTTCTAGCCAACGCGTAATACTGGTCGGTCTTGGCTCACAGAGCGAGCTGAACACCCTGCAGTATCAACGCATCATTCATGCAGCTGTTAGCGCTGTGGCTAAAACTGGCGCTAAAGACGTACAACTTCACCTCACCGACTTTGCCGTAGCCCAACATGATCTCGGCTGGCTAAGCATGCAAGTCGCCTCTGGTGCGAGTTTGGCGCTCTACCAATTCACAACCCTCAAAAGCAAGCCGTCAAAAACAAAAAACAAGCTCAAGCACTTCACTCTTGGAGTGGCTAAAGCAAGTGAAGTCAAAGCAGCTAGCGTAGGAGTCGGTCATGGCCTGGCGCTCGCGCAAGGCATGTCGCTCGCCCGTGACCTTGGTAACCTACCAGGCAATATCTGTACGCCCAACTATTTGGCTGAGCAAGCACGCATACTCGCTAAGCAGCACAAACTTAAAGTGCAAATTCTCAATCGTGCCGCCATGGCTAAGTTAGGGATGAATACCCTACTGTCTGTCGCCCAAGGCAGCGACGAGCCACCCCAGTTCATCGTGCTCGAATACTTAGCAGGCCCCAAGTCTCAAAAGCCCGTGGTTCTTGTTGGTAAAGGTGTGACCTTTGACACTGGCGGCATTTCTATCAAGCCAGCCGCTGAAATGGATGAGATGAAATATGACATGAGCGGTGCGGGTAGCGTTTTAGGCACGCTCAAAACTATTGCCAGCATGAAGCTCGCCATCAATGTGATAGGGATTATCCCCGCCACTGAAAACATGCCCAGCGGGCGGGCCACCAAACCAGGTGATGTGGTCACCAGTATGTCGGGGCAAACAGTTGAAATTCTCAACACCGATGCCGAAGGCCGCTTAATTCTGTGTGATGCGCTCACCTACGCAGAACGCTATCAACCAGCAGCAGTCATCGACATGGCCACACTCACCGGCGCTTGTGTCATCGCCCTCGGTCACGTGGTTAGTGGTTTATTTGCAAATAATGAAGCGCTCGCCCAAGAAATTCTGAGCGCAGGGCAAACTGCAGGTGATCGCGCATGGCAACTACCGTTGCTAGAAGACTATCAAGACCAGTTGCACAGTAACTTTGCGGATTTTGCCAATATTGGCGGTCGCCCTGCAGGTGCAGTCACCGCCGCCTGCTTCTTAGCGCGATTTACAAAAAAATATCCTTGGGCACACTTAGATATCGCCGGTACCGCTTGGAAATCGGGCAAAGAAAAAGGCTCTACTGGCCGTCCAGTACCCTTGCTCACTGCGTTTTTAATGCAGCGCGCGGGTCGCTCACACTAAACCAATGACACAAATCGACTTTTACACGCACGCCCCGGATCGTCTCACCACTGCGTGTCGTCTTACTGCCAAAGCCCGTAGCCAAGGGCTACGGGTCACTCTGTTCGTACCCGACCCCACGCTAGCAGCGGAACTCGACACCCTGTTATGGACGACGCCGGCGGCAAGTTTTCTGCCGCACTGTGCCCCTACAGACCCACTGGCTGCCCAGACTCCAATCCATATTGATACCACGGGCGAGACCCAACACCACGACGACCTACTGATTAATCTACACAGCAGCATGCCGAGCACCTTTAGTCGTTATCAACGACTAGTGGAAATTGTCAGCAGCGATGAGGCCGATCGCGTCCAAGCGCGCGATCGTTACAAGTTCTACCGTGACCGTGGCTATGCCATCAAAACTCACGATCTCTCGGCAAAATAAGTTAATTTAAAATATCAATAAAATCAAATAGTTATATTATAATAGCGCGCTGTGCATAGATCACTCATTGAACAGCAACCCACCCTTTTGTCACAATTCGCTCCATTATGGCTGAATCTCCCCCCACAGAAACCCCAAACCCAACTGGCGATCAGCCTGGGCCTCAGGACGAACGCGTCCACTACACGCCCGTAGCGCCTGCGCACAACAGCAGCCAAGATATCGACTCCATTCCTATCCTCACCGATGTGGTGATCGAAGGGATACCGTTACCTAAACAACCACCAGCCAACATTCCCAACGCAAAAGGTCAGCAAAGCGGCGAGATGCTGTCGCGCGCACGCCTGCAAAATATCGAACATGGCATCTACCTGAAACTCAAGCGACGACTTGACCAACAAATCGCTGATGTCGTGCGCGATCGCTACTTACCCGACATCAGCGCTGCATTAAATAAGGCACTAAGCCAAGTGACCGGGCAGCTCGAAAGCAATGTCGCGCAACTCGTCCACCACACCATCAACGAATCACTAAACAACCAATTCAAACACCTACCGCTGCCGGATTTGGCTGCAACTGCTAAAGCCACGGTCGAGTCCGACAACCCCGACGCAGATCGCAACATCACCACTACACCATCAGCGGCGCCAGCTCACCCCACTCAACCAACCCCGATCACCCCACTACCACTTAGACCCTCACCACATATGGAACTGCCTAAAAGTTTTGACCCCGCTACGATCGAATCTCATTGGTATCCGCAATGGGAGCAAAATGGCTACTTTGCAGCCGGCGTAGACCCTGCCAAAAGTGCTGCCTACTGCATCCAACTACCACCGCCAAACGTCACTGGCGTATTACACATGGGCCACGCCTTTAACCAAACCATTATGGATGGGCTCACGCGCTATCAACGCATGAGTGGCGCCAACACCTTATGGCAGCCTGGCACAGATCATGCTGGCATCGCCACTGAGATGGTCGTCACCCGCCAGCTCGAACAACAAGGCGAATCCCGTAACCAACTCGGACGTGAAGCCTTCATCGACAAAGTGTGGCAATGGAAAGAGCAATCCGGCTCAACCATCACCCGTCAGATGCGTCGCCTGGGTGCCTCCTGCGACTGGTCGCGTGAACGCTTCACCATGGATGAGCCGCTTGCTAAACTGGTCACCCACACCTTCGTCAAACTCTATCGTGATGGCCTGATCTATCGCGGCCTGCGCTTATCGAATTGGGACCCGGTTCTACACACTGTCATCTCAGACCTCGAAGTACAATCCGAGGAAGAAGAAGGCAGAATTTGGGAAATCCGCTATCCGTTTGCCGATGGTAGCGGTCACCTCACCGTAGCAACTACTCGCCCTGAAACGATGTTGGGCGACGTTGCAGTCGCAGTCAATCCCAAAGATCCGCGCTATGCGGCGTTCATTGGCAGACAACTCTCACTACCGCTATCGGGACGTAATATTCCGATCATCGCTGACGACTATGTCGATCTCGCTTTTGGTACGGGCTGCGTCAAAATCACCCCCGCCCACGACTTTAATGACTATCAAATCGGCCTACGCCACCAATTGCCGCAAATCAATATATTTACCCTCGATGCCGCTATCAACAACGACGCGCCAGAAGCCTATCGCGGACTCGATCGCTACGTCGCCCGTGAACGCATCGTTAACGATCTCGAGCAACTCGGTCTGCTCAAGTCCGTCAAACCTCATCGCATGATGGTGCCCCGTGGCGACCGCACCGGAGTGGTGATCGAACCCATGCTGACCAATCAATGGTTTGTGAACATGGAACCCCTCGCTAAGCTCGGTCTTGATGCCGTTGCTGGTGGTGAGGTCAAGCTATTTCCCGAACAATGGGTTAACACCTATAACCACTGGCTGAACAATATTCAAGACTGGTGTATTTCACGCCAACTGTGGTGGGGACATCGAATTCCTGCATGGCAAGACAGCGCGGGCAATATCTATGTCGCCCACGATGAAGCAGAAGCCCAACAACTCGCGGGTGGCCAAGCCTTGACCCAAGATCCAGACGTCCTAGACACTTGGTTCTCGTCTCAGCTATGGTGCTTCTCTACCCTCGACTGGACACCAGAGACGAGCGCCAACAAAAATAACCCACTGCTCGATTTATACCTACCGTCCTCGGTCTTGGTCACAGGCTTTGACATCATCTTCTTCTGGGTCGCACGCATGGTCATGATGACCAAATATATGACCGGTAAAGTACCCTTTCATCATGTTTATGTACATGGTCTGGTGCGTGATGCCGAAGGTCAAAAGATGTCTAAATCAAAAGGCAATACGCTAGACCCTATCGACTTAATTGACGGCATTAGCTTAGAGGACTTAATCGCCAAGCGCACCACCGGGCTAATGAATCCCAAGCAAGCTGAGGCCATTGCCCGTCGCACCCGTCAAGAGTTTCCAAGTGGCATCCCAGCGTACGGCACCGATGCCTTGCGCTTCACGTTTGCCAGCCTCGCGAGCCTGGGTCGCGACATCAAATTTGATCAAAAACGCTGCGATGGCTATCGTAATTTCTGCAATAAACTCTGGAACGCTACCCGCTTTGTGCTCATGAATTGCGAAGGTCAAGACACCGGTATTGACGACAGCGCCGAAGTCTCGCTATCACTCATTGATCGTTGGTTAATCAGTCGCCTGCAACGCGCCGAATCCCAAGCGCAACAAGCATTTGCTGATTACCGCTTCGATCAATTGGCGCGCGCTATTTACGAACTCGCTTGGGACGAGTACTGTGACTGGTATTTAGAGTTTGCCAAAGTGCAGCTCGCTAATGGCGATGCGGCGCAGGCCCGCGCCACCCGTCGCACCTTAGTACGCGTGCTCGAGACCATGTTACGACTTGCCCATCCGGTAATTCCCTTTATTACCGAAGAGTTATGGCAACGGATCGCACCATTCGCGGGCCGCTCAGGCACCAGCATCATGCACCAAGCTTATCCAGTAGCCGATCCCTCTAAAATTGACATCGCCGCCGAACAAGATATCGAACAACTCAAAGCAGTCATCTCTGCCTGCCGCACCCTACGTGGCGAGATGAATATTGCACCGTCACAAAAACTGCCGCTGCTCATCACCGGCAATGCCACACAGCTCACACCCTGGATGCCACATCTGATGAGCCTAGCGCGCCTCTCAGAAGTGCTGATCGTTAATACCCTACCTGATGCAGATGCCCCCGTATCGATTGTGGGCGAATTCAAACTCATGCTCAAAGTCGAGATCGATGTGGCGGCCGAGCGCGAACGCCTTACTAAAGAGATTGAACGCTTAGATATCGAAACCACCAAGGCTCGCGCTAAACTAGAAAACGCCAGCTTTGTCGCGAAAGCGCCGCCCGCCGTCGTTGCCCAAGAGCAGGAACGACTCGCGCGCCATAGCACCACCCTCACCCAAATGCGCGAACAACTTGCCAAGCTCAAGGCTTAAATGACATCAGTTGCAATCCCGCGAATCGTCTTAACACCACACCGCATACTCCCAAGCTGCGAATGTGATGGCTCGATTCGCGGGTGGCGTTAAGCATGGACTTTAGCCACACCCTACGCGCCCTACGCTATCGCAACTATCGCTTATTCTTCTACGGTCAGACGCTGTCGATTATCGGCAATTGGATCCAGCAAATCGCCATGGCATGGTTGGTCTATCGCATGACTGGATCAGCTTGGCTACTCGGAGTGACTGGCTTTGCTAGCCAAATTGCCTTCCTGGTGTGTGCGCCGTTTGGAGGGCTTTGGGCCGATCGCTTCAACAAATATAGACTCTTACTATCCACCCAAATCCTCTCTGGCATACCACCACTGATTGTGGCGATCTTAACTTACAGTGGTCACGTTGCCGTCTGGCACATAGTAACGATGGGATTGCTAGTGGGCATCGTCAACGCCATCGACACGCCTATCCGCATTGCGTTCACCAATGAAATGGTCACCGCTAAAGAAGATCTCGCCAGTGCGATTGCCATGAATGCCTTAATGCAAAGCGTAGGACGTATGATTGGGCCAACCATTGCCGGATTCCTACTCATGTTCTCGAGTGAAGCCTTTTGCTTTTTGTTGAATACTTCAAGCAAAGTCATGATTGTGATCATGATCTTGATGATGACGCTCACGCCCCGCCCTGGTCACAAACCCACCACCACCGCCTGGCAACAGCTCCGAGAAGGCGCCTACTATGCGTGGCACTTACTGCCAGTGCGTTGGTTGTTACCCATGGTAGCGACCATCAGCTTTATGGTCACTCCCTACCAAACATTGATGCCCATTTTTGCAGCCGAAGTCTTCAAAGGCGATGCCCAACTTCTGGGCTTTTTAATGGGCGCTGCTGGGTGTGGTGGCATTATTGGCATGCTAGCGCTGGCCTCACGCCGCTCCGTGCGCGGCTTGAGTCAATGGATTACCGTGGCCTCATTTAGCGCCAGCATCGGCACAATCGTGTTTGCCTTGTCCACCTGGCTACCACTATCCTTACTCGCCTTAACAGCCGTCGGTTTTGGCATTGTGGTCAATGGCATGGCAGTCAGTACCGTGATGCAAACCATCATTGAAGATCGAATCCGGGGCCGTGTGATGAGTTTTTTCTCAGTCGCTTTTCTTGGCGTCTACCCCTTGGGTAGTTTAGCGGGAGGCGCGCTGGCCACCCTGATTGGAGCTCCGGCTACGCTCGCTATTGGGGGCGCCTGCTGCACATTAGGCGCTATCATCCTCTGGCGCCACATGCCAAGACTGCGCGAACACCTACGCTTAACCTACGACAAACTCGGCGTTGAGAAGTAACGTTGGAGCGTAAGGTTAGGCATTAAAGTTGGCAATTAATTCGCAGTCGACTCCGAATTAATAATTCAATAAAATCAATTAGTTATATAAATATATGCGCTCGCGAACAGTCGTCTACGAGACGCCAACACCTACTTTATTTTTTCTGCATCAAAAACGTAAATACCTGATCAGCAGTCTCGGATGACAGTAGCGTATTGCCGGTTTGCTTACAGAACGCCTGAAAGTCTTTAACCGAACCAGGGTCAGTTGCCATCACCTTCAGCACTTCACCAGTGGTCATATCATTTAACATCTTTTTGGTGCGCAATATCGGCAAGGGACAGTTCATGCCACGCACATCCAACTCTTTATCAATATTCATAGCGACCTCATCCTTGTTCTTAATTTGGGGTCGTTATCGCGAAACAACCCCGCTATGCTGCAACCGCTTAGTAGACCCGCGAATATAGGGGGAAATCACGAAATGCGCAATTGCGCATACCGACCTGAATGATCACACCAAACCACCGCCCTAAAAACGTTGCGGTTGACGCTTCTGTTCAACCAACTGGCGGCGCAACTCGCGCAACCGCGATTCGGTGGCCGAGAGTATATAAAAATCACCACCGCCGCTTTTGAGGGCAATCTGTAACTGCTCCACTGCCGCACCCAGCTGGCCACGCCGCAGATATGCCTCAGCCAACGCCCGATGCTGCATCAAAGGTTTGCCCAGGGCGGCATAGGCCTCGGCCTGCAGCTGATACAAAAACGAATCATCGGGCCGAGTCTGTAAACCCTCCTCAATCATACTCAAGGCCTGAGCGGCCTGGCGCAGCCATAACAACTGCTCCAGATGGCCGTAGAAGAGCGCGCGATAGTTGGGAAACAAACGCCGTGCCGCCACAAAACACTGTAGCGCGCCTGTCCGGTTGCCACTGACAGCCTCTAATTGACAGCCCAAGTTCTCAACAATAGGGTTCACGGTTTTGCGTAACCCCACCATCTCTTGCCGCGCCCGCGACCACAATTTATTGCGTATTAGACTCGCCACCAAGCCATACCGACTAGCCAGCTCAGACAAATACTTGCGCTCACCGAGGCTAGACTCAAAAAAAGCTAAAGCTTCATGCGGGGCACCGAGTTCGGCACGCAACTTAGCACGAATCAACTGAAACTCTAGGCTATCAGCAACTTGCCGGTATGGCATGGACTCAAGCCGACTTTGAATATCAGCAATCCGCTCGAAGGTGAGCGGGTGCGTACGCAAATACGACGGAGCGCCTGTTTCATAGACGCGTGTGGCGCGCTGCATGCGCTCAAAAAACACCTCCATACCGCGCGGATCAAACCCCGACCTTTCCAAAATCTGCACCCCAACCCGGTCGGCCTCACGCTCATTAGAACGGGTGAAGTTGAGTTGATTCTGAATTGCACCTGCTTGGCCAAATGCAAATGCCGCCTCAGCCACCTGCGAATTGGAGCGTGCCGCCAACAAAGCCACTGCCATCGCCGCTAAGGACATCAGCTGATTATTGCCCTGCTGATTAATCATTCGCGCAATATGGCGTTGGGTGACGTGGGCAATCTCGTGACCTAGAACACCGGCCACTTCAGACTCGCTTTGCGCGGCCAAAATCAATCCTGTATGCACGCCAATAAACCCGCCTGGCATCGCAAACGCATTAATCTGCGGGTCACGAATCACAAAAAAATCAAAGGCTTGGCGGGTCTCAGCAGTCACACCCGAGGTCAAGCGAAGGCCTAAGCTATTCGTATAATCAGTCACTTCGGGGTCATCGTAGTACGCCGGGTCACGGCGAATCTCGCGCATAATATTCTCACCCAAGCGTTGCTCATCGGCCACCGAGATGGTAGCGGCAGAGACATCGCCAAGATCTGGCAAAGCTTGCGCTAAGACAGTGGGCACACCTAGGGCAGCGATGAAGAGTAAAAATCTGAGAATCATAATGCTATGATAAATCCCCAAGCTCTGGTTTGGGTAAAAATCCTCAGGCCCTGCAACACCTTTCAGTCATTTGAAGCGCTTTTTCTATTGTTTCCTGTTTTCTCCTATTGTTTCCCATTCCCGCCTATTTCTGACTACTCTCTATTAGTCTGTATTTATCTATATTAATCTGTATTAATCCTTATTCATTACCCCGATTGTGACTGACAATGACCAAAGCCACCTCTAAACCCAAACTTACCCAAGACCTCACCCACTTTGACGCTGACGGCCAAGCGTGGATGGTCGATGTCGCCGCCAAACCCGAGACCGCCCGCCGCGCCTGTGCCAGCGGCAGTATCCAAATGCAAGCGGCCACCCTGCGCCGTGTTTTGGCCGGAGATACCAAAAAAGGGGACGTGCTTGGCATTGCCCGTATCGCTGGAATTCAAGGCGCGAAACAAACTGCCAACCTCATTCCGCTATGCCACCCCATCAGCTTAACGCGGGTCAGTGTCGAATTCACTATCGCGCGCCGCACTAACACCATCCATTGCACCACCATCGCTGAGACGGTTGGCCGCACCGGGGTTGAAATGGAAGCGCTCACCGCGACCGCCGTCGCACTACTGACCATCTACGACATGTGTAAAGCCATAGATCGCGGCATGACAATCACTGCAGTGCGCCTACTAGAGAAGTCTGGGGGGAAATCTGGGGATTGGGTAAATACAAATAAGTTACTGAAATAATTGGGATTTTAGCTACCCATTGGCAAGCATCCGAGTGCCTGCAGTGTGCCCGTCCGCCCATGCAATCGTAATATCGGCTAAAATTTAGGCTATTTTCAATCAACTAAAATCGTAGCGCGAGTAGCCGCCAACCTGCGCCCTAAGCGCCGCCCTGGAATACCCCTACTCTCGCTACCCACTATTGGATTACCTATTGCCATGTCCGCTTTGACACCCACCAACTTGAAACTTGGTATCGACCCTGCCCCCTACACCACGCAAACTGTCACAGTCGCTGGCTTACGTCTGAGCATCAAAGATTTTGGTAGCCCCGGCAAACCCGAAATGCTGTGTGTCCATGGTGGTGCTGCCAACAGCCATTGGTTTGATTTTGTTGCCACCGGCTTTTGCAATGACTTTCACGTACGGGCCATCGATTTGCGTGGTCACGGCGACAGCCAATGGGATCCCGCCGCTGACCCCGATTACTCCTATGAACGCTATGCGGCCGACATTCACGAATTGACTGAACTACTCGATATCAAAGACTTTGTATTGGTTGGTCATTCCATGGGCGGCATCGTCTCTAGCGTCTATGCCGGTACTTACCCAGGGCGTGCGAACACCTTTATCTTGGTCGACTCTACCCTCAACCTGTCACCCGAACGTATCGCCGGCTTTAATGCAGTCGGCAGCCGCGAAGGTCGCCACTACGCGACTGAAGCCGAATTTATTGCCCACTACAAAGTGCGTCCTGGTGGCAGTACCGCTACTCCAGCAGTACTCAGCCACATTGCACAGCACAGTGGTCGTTTATTCGAAGACGGCCGCTGGCGCTATAAGTTTGATCGTAAGGTCTACGCCAATCGAAAAAGAGTCGAAATATTCCCGCACTGGAATCACATCACGATTCCGGCACTACTAGTCAAAGGCGACCGCAGTGGCCGCATTACCCCGGAGACTATCGCCGAAGTAACAGCACGTTCACCCCGCGTCTCAGTCACCGAAATCAGCAATAGCGAACACCATGTCACCTTGGACAACCCTATTGAATTTGTCCAAACTATTAGCGAATTTATTCATAAAAACAAGTCGTTATAGTTTAGTCATGAGATCTTGATTATCAGCTATTAATTATTATTATTAATTTTTTAATTTTTAATTTTTAATTACTGAACGCTCTGCGTTGTAGTCTACACACCACCCAAGCACAATCTGCCAGGGCAGTGTGATCAGCGCCCTCATCTACATACTAGGGCGCAATCGTCATGATTCTGACGCGGCGATTATCGGCTGAGTGAGGGTCTTCTTTGTTGAGTAAATCACTAAAACCCTTGCCTACCGCGAGCAAACGCTCCGAAGCAATCCCATTTTTAGTGAGAAACTGCGCAACCGCTTGCGCCCGCTTCTCGGATAGCGCTTGATTATATTGAGCGCTGCCTTTGGCATCGGTATGGCCTTCGACTTGAAAACGCAGTGTTTGCAATTGCTCTAAATTCATTGCTGTTGCTAAACGCAGTAACTGCTGATCACTCACGGATTGAATGCGCGCAGAATTAAACTCAAACTGAATCACCAAATCAATGGTTCTCACCGGAGCCACGGTCAGATTACGCAAGCTACGCGTTGCCGGCGGTGCGGGGGTTAAGGCTTTTGCCAAATCCTCTACTGAAACATCTGCGGCTGGTTGTTGCGCACTGATTGATACGCAGTACACAACGCTAGACAGTATTAACCCAAACTTACACCAAGACTTCATGGTATCTCCCGAATATCAATTAAAGCAGCACTCATAGCCAAAGATCGACCACGAACCCCTTTGCCCACAAAGAAATCCATTAAACGCGAACGACCTTTTAAATCAGCAATCGCATCGGTAAATGCACCACCACCGGCATTCTCATTAGCCACAAATATCTTAGGGTCGCGCGGTGACTGACTCACAATCACCAATAGTTTGTCTGTGCCCTCAGGCCCGCCCGCTCCCACAGACCAACCAGGACGTGGCAAGCGCATAGCTTGATTAGCCTTAATACGATTGTCTCTGTCAATTTTATTGGGGAACAACAAATAAAAACTCTGCGCATCACTACCCAACAGCACCACATACACATAACCATCGACAGCTGAGTTCACAGTCATTGCCAGCTCGTCACGCCCAATACGCAAGCTATTCGAGGACACATGCACATTCAAACCACGGCGCGGATCGCGCTGCTGATAAATTTCATACATCGTCGCCAATGCACCCACTGGTTCATTGGGTGCGGGCTCGGCAACCGGTGGCTGATAGGGCGCTGCGAGCACCGGTGGTGGGCTGACGACTGGCAGCTTAGTCGACTGCGGCGCCTGAGTCAGCAAAGCATCCTTGACTGGCGGATTGAATTCGGTTGGCTTAGATGCGGGCGGGGTAGCAACGACGCTAACCGGTAGGGGTGGGGATGAATGCGTTTGCGCAATTGGAGGCGATGCTGGCGGTGGTGTAGGCGCAGACTGAATAGGGGTATGCACCGCTTGCGATGGCGGCGGGGATGGCGGCGAGGGAGGACTCAACACCGGCACTGAGGTGACGGTGAGTGTCGGTACGGGTGCGGATATCGTTGTCAACGCGGTCACCATTGGGGTTGGCTTACTAGGCGCTGGCACGGCCACTGGCGGCACATAAATTACTGTTGGCGCGACCACTAGATTACGATTGCCAGTAATTTGAATCGTACTGGGGTATTGTCCAAAGGGGGCATTGCCTGCCATGCGTTCGTTCACCTTCTTCTGAGCACACACTCGCACTTCGTCCAAAGACACCGCGCCGCTGCCATTAATGTCTTGCGAGTCGCCCAGCAAACATTGACTGACCGCCTTGGTCACCAAGCCGCCCTCACCGGTAATCTCCCAGCTCACCTCATCGCGCTTAGCCGCTGCGATTTCAACAAAGTTTTCGCGATTAATTCCAAAACGACCCAACTCCGTGAGCAAGCTACGGGTGGTGCGATTATTCACCCCCTCGACTGAGCACATGCCCTCATTGCTACTGGTGCGCGACACAAACTTTGCAACCAATCCATTGGGCGGCGACTTCATGCTACGCGTGCCAGTGGCGACCACCCCACCAGAAAAACAGGCATCGATCATGGTGACTAATTTTTCAGCACGCTGACTCATCGGACCCGTATATTGCGCCATGTCTTGATGATTTAAGACTTCGTTGTCATATGTAAGATAGCCTTCCTCACAACCCGTATCCGTCGCTACCCGCGTACCATGCCCAGAAAAGTATACAAATACCCGGTCACCTTGTTGCACCTTACGATTCAGTTGCTCTAACTGACGTCGAATATTGGCCTTGGTGGCGTCTGCATTACGAAGCTCAACAATCGCGCCATCATCCACGCCCATCGCATGCGCCATACGACGCGCGCTATTTAAATCAATCGTCACGCCATCAAGTTGTGCAGCACCCGTATCACTGGGATAGCGACTAATACCGACTAATAGCGCATGCTTGCCCTCGGCGGCTAAGCTCGAGCTAGCATGCATACTCCAAATCAGTGCCGTCAGTAACACCACAATCCAGAGTTGCAGGCGCGATTGCGGCAATTGAGTCGATTCAGGAGAATGACGAGGTTGACACGATTTAAATAGCGGTTGCCCGTTTTTTTTAGTTTTACACATCACCACAATCATCCAATCTAAAAACGAACGCTGCCCTTAATTCAAAAACGATTTAATTCCCGCATAAACTGCTGTCGCACCAGTCACTGCAGGCGTTAGCGTGCTCACCAAAGCGTCAATCTTCTTGGCTGTTTCAGCAATCCGTATCGTGCCATCACCCGCCCGTGTCACGCTCTTGGCTAACAACACAATCACGCGACTCGTCGGCGAAGCAACGCTTCGCCCTAACCATAATTGAGCCGCCATGATGCCGGTAGCAAACGCCAAGCCAATACCCAATATATATTCGACTAACTCTCGCCAATCGCGCGTGCTCTCTGGCCACAGCGGCACGTGATCTATACTTGCTGTCACCCACAGCATACCCAACACCGCACCACCTGCCACTACAAAACCGCTCACTAGCGCCAGCCACAACTGGTGCGGATGACGCATGGCCAGACACAAACCAAACGGCATCGGCATCAAGATCGTGGCAATCCGTAAATATAAAGGCTTCACATCATACAAAAACAACAAGACCCAGTGACTCGCCACCAACACCAACAATGCGGGTAACAATAAGACCAAAACACTGACCCACGCACTATGCTCAACCAGAACCTCCTCAGACTGCGGCAAGCTATCCACTGGTAGCGCCGTACCTGCGTGGGCACTATTAATGACCTCTGCCAGTTGCACGTAGCGCAACTCTGTCGCCGCTGCGTGTTCTTTAAGTGTTTGCTCTAAGGCGGCAATGCGCTGCAGCAAAGGCTTAAATAAATAGAGGTCGCGACCACAATGGGCGCACGCCAAAGCGGTATCGGGTATATCAGAAACGCAATAAGGACATTGCATAGTCACCTCAGTTTTGATCAGTTTGTCTCAGCTTTACTCAGCTTTACTTAGATTTACTCAGCTTTTGTGAGTAGTGATGCGATTTAAGAATGGTTAAATAACGATCACGGTACCAGTCGATCACTTCACAACCAATTTAAATTCAGCAGCACCTTGGCGACCCTCGTTATCCGTCACCGACACCCGAATTGGATGTTCACCCACAGGGGCTAATGCAGCAGGAATTTCTATACTGCCGGACTTAATCCCCGATTTCAAACGCTCCGTTAAATCAATCCCTGCACCTTTGAGATATTCAACCTTGATCGTATTGCGATCAATTTTCGCATCGCCCCGTGGCTCAAACACCACCTTAAACGGAAATGCTCCCGACACATTTTCGGGCGAGGCCATCTTGATACCAGGGCCACGGGTAATGGCGCGTGTGGCCAACTTAGTTGGCATCGGTGCCAACTTTGCCTCTTCCTCTTTAATCAATTGTAAAGACTCGGCAGACACCCCTGAGGTTAACGCAATCAGCAACACCCCTAAAAACCACTGAACCATGATTCCACTCCTTTTCACAAAAGACATCTCATCAGCAATCACACCCCTAAGGGATAAAATAAAAATCTCCCAAAGCTTGATCATATAACGACGGTACTTGTTCGTGCCCAACCGATTTCGACAAGCGAACCACTTCACTGCGCACGCTACGTAAGACTCGATCAATCGGCGCGCTCGGTTTTTGCATTTCTTTCAGGAACACCCGAGTAAACAGACCATTAGGGTCTTTATCCTTATCGCCGAGCCGATCCAAAGCTTGCTGGCCATTACCCGCAGAAAAAATCACCATCTGACCGGTTGCCGCCGTAGTCGGTGCCAGACCGCGCCCACCCAAAGCGCGGCCTGCCGTTTTAAAGGGATTGTCTCGACAAGCATCAATCACCACTAAGGTGAATTTCGCCTTGCTATCCTGAATATCATCGAGCATCCGTTGAAGTGGGATAGCCTCATCCTTGACTTGATCTTCCGACTCACCACGGATATCCACCGGTAACAAATAATTCGAGGCACCCAACTGCACACCATGACCAGCAAAGAAGATCACGACCTCATCGCCACCGTGAGTCTCGGCTTTGAAGTTGCGAATGGCCTCTTTCATCCCGCGCTCGGTCAGGTCTAACTTAATGGTCACTTTAAAGCCAGCCTTTTCTAAGGCACCACCCATCGCACGTGCATCAGCCCGCGCATTGAGCAGCTTAGATACCGACTGATAAGAATCGTTACCCATCACCAACGCACGCCGGTTAGCATAAGCTGCTGGCGTTGGCGCCGCCACTGGCGCCGCTGTCTGGGCTTGGGACTGAGCTTGGGTCTGAGCTTGAATCAATTGCAATTGCTTACGCAGCGCAGCCATTTCCGCATTCACCTTAGCCAGCTCTAGCGACTCGCGACTCACTGTGGCTGGGGCCGCAACGGGTGATAGCGCAGGTGATGCTGACGTGATTTTTGGCTCCATCGGCTTGGCCGCAATCGTGGTTGGTGGCACAACAGATGGCGTGCCCGCTCGATCTGTTTGGGCCAGAGCCACCGGCTTAGGCTCTGGCTTTTGCGCCACGCTCGCTACCATAGCCCACGCCGCAGCGGCTGCGGCGAGATGCGCAGGGACTTTACCGTCTGATTTACCCTCAACATACGCTTGAGCCACCGTTTCTACATATTGCTCACGCCACGCCAACCAGCGCTTAGCCCAATCGGAAGGCGTGTTGGCCTCGAGGTTTTGCTTGAACACCCCCAACTTCTCACCCATCGCTGCGATATCTGCAAATAGATAAACATAAATCCGTAATTGATTAAAAGTCCCGACCTGAGATTCCATCAAGGCCACTTCGTCTGGCATCTTCTCGACAATCGCCGGTGTGAGTTTGCTAATAATCGGCCCCCACAGACTATTCTCGCGCCACCGCTCGTTTAAGGTATAACGAAAACGTCCAACCTGAAACACCTGCGAACAGCGCACATGCAAACTGCTCTGGCTTAGGCCATGTACGCTATGACCAAACGCGCCTGGCGTGAGCCTCTTTTCGCAATCAGTGGGGGTCCACCGGCCAGGTAATTTCTCATAGCGCGCCACAAACAGCTTCAGCGGTGACTGAAGATCACTATTTAACAACACCACCACACCGCGATTGGCAGGCGCCGCTTCATCAAATACATGATTGACCAGCCACTGCCCAGGCGGTAGCGGAATCAACTGCTTGGGGGCAAGCCGGAGCACATCGACATAGGTATCGCCAACCTGGGGCAGGCCAACGCTCACCCGCGGGGCTGCACTCAAACTAGCACTGACCAACATCGTCATGGCCAACAAGTTATGCAAACTACGCATTACCAATTGCTTCACAAAAAACCCTCACTCATTCATAGCGATAGACGACCAACAAGATAGGCTATCTGCAGAAGTTGCAACTTCACACTGGCATGACTGCTGTGAACACACAGAGATGCGCTAAAATGCGTCCGGTATTGGATTGTCTGAGGTGGCGTACGCAGTGCACTACACCGCCAGCCGCCGCGACTGGAATCCGATTACACTATGCCCATTATGACATGCTATCTACCCTCTCTTTGCTGGAGCCCGACATGAACCCCACCGCCGCCCGCCGTCAGTTTCTCAACCGTATCAGCCATTGGGTTGCCTTGGGGCTTGCCAGCACTAGTGGACTGATCAAAGTCGGGCTGGCTTGGGCTGCCCCATGGGACAAGGCCACGTTTGAAACCAAAGCGTACGCCGACACTCTAAAGAGCCTGCAAATCAGCAACTTAATTGAAAGCCGCGACATCACAATCACCGCCCCCGACATCGCCGAGAACAGTGCCTTAGTGGCCGTTGCCATCAACAGCAAAATCCCCAATAGTCAAACCCTCTACCTCATTGCCGAAAAAAATCCCTTTCCTTTAGTCAGCCGCTTTGACTTTAGCGCGGGCGCTGAGGCCTACGCCTCGGTACGCATTAAGATGGGGCAGACCTCAACTGTGCGCGCCATCATCAAAGCAGACGACAAATACTATACCGCCGCGCGCGAAATCAAAATCACCGTCGGCGGCTGCGGCTAAACCCGAACATCAAATCTAACTATTTGAAAAATAAGGATATTTTATGTCAGAAGCAATGAAGATCAGCGCCCGCTTACAAGGCGACACGGCTGACGTCCGGATTCTCATGCGCCATCCAATGGAGACCGGCACCCGCAAAACCGCCACTGGTATCGTGCCCTTGCATTTCATCCAAAGTGTGATCGTCCAACACAATGGCAAAACCGTGCTCGATAGCCAATGGAGCCAAGCCATCTCGCGCGATCCCTTCTTAGGCCTGCGCATCAAAAACGCCAGGGCTGGCGACAAAATCACCGTCAACTGGTTAGACAACACCGGCGACAAGCGCAGCGATGAAGTCACCATCAACGGCTAACACCTACTTTGCGCATTGCATTTTAGGGCTAATCTACAAATTTAACCCTTTAGCTATGACCCTTACTGCCAGCCCTTACTCCTAGCCCTTACTCCCAGCCTTTCCTGCTAACCCTCACAACTAACCCTTACTGCTAACCCTTACTGCTAACCCCACGCTGAGGCGCGAGTCCCACTTTGCACCGCCCTCCAGGAGCCTAACCCATGCTGCGATGCTGTAATCACGACTTGATGCACCGCCTCAATAGCCACACGCAACCCCCTAGGAATACCTCGCTGCTCGCACTGATCGCCCTGTTCATTTCTATCGTCATGAATTGCGGCCTCACCCCAGCATTCGCCCAAAACGACTTAAGTGTGGGTCGCAAAATGCTACTCGAAGACAACCCCGGTGAATTATGGATTGACGACGGCAAAGCGCTGTTCTTCCAGGTGCGCGGCCCCAAACAAGCCTCGCTCGAACGCTGTGACTTTGGCCTTGGCCCGGGCAAACTAGAGGGTGCGGCCGCGCGCCTGCCGCGCTACTTTGCCGACACCAAGCGCGTCGAAGATCTGGAAAGTCGGCTCCTCACCTGCATGACCCAACTCCAAGGGTTTGAGCGCAGCGCACTCGAACGCAATGCGATCTCCGAGCCTGCCAGTCGCGGCTCTGAAATCGAAGCCCTCGCCCTCTACATCACCTCGCGCTCCAATGGCCACCCCATCCAAGTTAGCCTCGATCACCCCCAAGAAAAAGCCATGTATAAAGCCGGTGAATACTTATTCTTCAGGCGTAGCGGGACTAACGACTTTGGCTGTGTGCAATGCCATGGCGAGCCCGATAAACGCATCCGCTTACAAGACTTAGCGCCGCTCACCACCCACCGTGGCGCACAAGAAGTCGCTGCCAGCTGGCCCGCCTATCGCGGCGCGCATTATGTGGTGCGCACCCTGCAATGGCGTTTGAACGACTGTGTCTGGCAAATGCGTCTACCCGATCTCAAATACGCCACCGACTACAGCATCGCACTCACCACCTACCTCAATCGCACCGGCAATGGTGCGCCCGTCCAAGTCCCCGGTTTCAAGCGCTAAGAGATCCAGAGCATGCACACCCCCCAACCCAACTACCCACTCAATCCCCCACTCAAGCACCAAAACCACCAACTGCGGCTGGCACTGTTTGGTCTCAGCCTGTGCTTACTACTGAGCGCTTGCGGCTACCCCGATGCCAACACCACCCGCGAACTCGCCGAGCGCATGGTACTTGAGGCCTTTAGTGGCTCGCCGACCCATCTCAAGCGCATCGAACAAGACCCCTCGCAACAACTCTGCAGCCGAATCAATAACGCCCCCATCTCTGCGGCCGATGCATCTACCGTCCTCGAGACTGCGCGCGCCTCCATCCAATATCCCGCCAGTGGCGTGCTAATGGGCGACTGGAAAATTGGTGACACCCTCGCCCACGATGGCGCTGGTGATCGTATTCGCAACGGTAAGACCGAAGCCACTACACGAAATGGCGGTTTATGCCAGAACTGTCATGGACTCGCCCCTGGTGAAATCAACGTCGGCAACCTCGGGCCTAGCCTCACCGGCTACGGCAAATTACGCGGCACCGACCCCGCAATCGTCAAATACACCTACGACAAAATCTACAATGCGTGGTCTGTGATGCCGTGCTCCAACATGCCCAGACTCGGCGCTACGGGCCATCTCACCCCCACCCAAATCAGCCACCTAGTCGCCTACCTGCTAGATCAAAAATCACCAATAAATCAATAAGTTAAACCAACAAACATCCGTCCACCCAGCACTTGGAGCCGCAGCCCCTATGGCCTTATCCCGACGCGAATTTCTGCAGCTGTTAGCGGTGGCCGCCGGCCAAGGCTTGGCCCTAGCACCCGCCCAAGCCCAAAGCGCCGCCGATAACGGCCGCTACTACGATCTGGGGCGGGCCCGTGGCAACGTCACCCTGCTCCACTTTAGCGACTGTCATGCACAACTCTTACCGGGTTACTTTCGTGAACCCGACACCCAAATTGGCGTTGGTAGCGCCCACCTGCAACCACCCCACCTCACCGGTGAAGCCCTGCTCAAACACTTTGGGATTGCTGCCAACAGCCGCGACGCCCACGCCTTCACCCATTTAGACTTTGTTACTGCCGCCCACACCTATGGTGCGGTTGGCGGCTTTGCCCATTTAGCGACTTTGGTTCAGCAACTGCGCGCTCAGCGCCCAGGCGCATTACTGCTCGATGGTGGAGACACTTGGCAAGGCTCTGCCACCGCCTTGTGGAGCAACGCCCAAGACATGATCGATGCCACCCGCCAACTCGGGGTGGACTACATGACAGGCCACTGGGAATTCACCTATGGCGCGGCACGCGTGAATCAAGTCATTACTACAGACTTTCGCGGCCGCACCGAATTTCTGGCACAAAACGTGCGCACTCTAGACTTTGAAGACCCGGTCTTTGCCGCCACCAGTCTGCGCGAAGTTAATGGCGCGCGGATCGCTATTATTGGCCAAGCCTACCCCTACCCCCCGATTGCCAACCCCCGCCACTTTGTGCCGGACTGGACCTTTGGCATTCAAGAGGAGCGCTTGCAAACCCTGGTGGACGCTGCCCGCCAACAAGGTGCGGCAGCGGTGATTTTGCTCTCGCACAACGGCATGGACATCGACCTCAAACTGGCCAGCCGAGTCTCAGGCATCGACCTCATTTTAGGTGGCCACACGCATGATGCCGTACCCCAAGCCATCACTGTGGCCAACCGTCACGGCCACACCCAAGTCACCAATGCTGGCGCCAATGGTAAGTTTTTAGGCGTCGCCGAACTCGACATCCGCGCTGGCAAACTGCACGGCTGTCACTACCGCCTGCTGCCCGTATTTGCCAATTTGCTACCGGCAGACCCAGCAATGCAAACCTTGATCAACCGCCACCGCGCACCTTATCTTGAGCGTCTCGAGCGCGTGCTTACCCACACCAATGGTCTACTCTATCGCCGCGACAATTTTGGCGGCAGTGCTGACCAACTGATTCTCAGCGCACTACTTGCCACCCAAGACACCGAGATTGCCTTCTCCCCGGGGTTTCGGTGGGGCGCTACCCTGCTGCCCAACACTGCAATTACCGTCGAAGACGTCATGCGCTTAACCGCAATTACCTATCCTGCTGTCACCCGCAACACCTTCACCGGTGCAGCACTCAAAGACTTACTCGAAGACCTGTGTGATAACTTATTTAATCCCGACCCCTATTTGCAACAAGGCGGCGACATGGTGCGTGTCGCCGGCCTGCGCTATAGCTGTGCACCGCACCAAAACATCGGACAGCGCATCAGCAATTTGTATGTCAACGACACACCCTTAGACCCAAATCGCGTATACACAGTCGCCAGTTGGGCCTCCGTTGCACCCGAGGCGCGAGGCACGCCAATCTGGGATGTGCTGGGTCAGTACTGCAGCGCCCATCAAACGCTACCCGTGATCAGCCCACAGCACCCAGCGCTAATCAGGCGCTAGGCGTCTGGCGTATTCAGTCTATCGTGCTCTGCCGATGGCATTAAATTAGGGATTTGGATTTGGCAGCGGACTAGGGACAAACGGATAAATTGCCCCATGTGTCCAAAAGCGCGGGAATACAGGCACGCCCAAGCGCCCCTGCGACTGCACCGCTTCCCACATCAGGTCGGGCACTCGCCGAATCTCAGTCGACACACCGACAGCAATCGCCGCAAAAAAACTAGTCATTACCATAAACATCAGCGCCTGTGGCCGCCACGCCCAAGCCGACAGACGCAGTGGTGGTGTAGATTGCTGCTGCAAACAAAACCCTATGGCCCAGGCACTCAATGCGGCTAAGCTCACCTGACTAATGGGCATCACCACCACGCCATCGACTAAGGCCTGCACCATCGCACCCACTAATCCCGCCAACACCGCCACCATAGTAAAGCTCGTGTGTTGTAGGCGGGTAGACGGCGCCCAAGAGGCCGTTTCTAGCGCCAAGGGTGACAAACCCACCCCTTGCCAGACAGCACGTCCAAAGCGCCATACGCCATAAACCGCTAACCCACACCACAATAAGCCGCCAATCAGCCCCCATTCAGCAAACCATTGCAAGGGCGCATTATGGGGATGATTCGCAACGTCATTTTGAATGCTGGAAAAATGCATAGGCCCAATACCCAGCAACGGATTCGACTGCAAGGCCTGCACACTAAACCCCCACAGACGCTCCCGCGCGGACACACTGCCACGGTCAAGGAGGTTACGCCCAGTAGTCAATGGCGTCGAACTAGGCACCGCCCCTTCAGGCCCAAGCCCTAAAAATTCTTGCGCCATTGGTGATAACACCTTAGGTGCGGGAAATTGTAGGGGCATCCACAACATCACCACCACAAACGCAATAGCACCTGCAACTCCAGCCAGCGCTTGCCAGCGAAACCAACGCCAACCGACCGCACCACCGCACCAGGCTGCCACCACTGCGCCCACCGTTAAACCCACCCAACTGCCGCGCGTACCAGAGCCAATTAACAACATCCACCACCAGAGGGCAACCCCGCCAAACAACAACCGTAGCTTTAACCCTTGCCCCCACCACAGCAGTGGCAACACCACAAACGGCAACAACATCGTCTGCCATTGGCCAAAAAACCGCACATTGCTAAAACCGTGGTACAAGGCCATCGGGATAAATGGCTGACCCGTGGTCGGGCCTAACGCTGCCATCAGCACATACTGAATCACACTACCTGCAGCATGGAGCGCTGCCGCTAACCACAACCCAAACACCAATACCTTATCCCACTCCGCAGCCCGCGCCTGGTGCCGCACCATCGCCAACACACCCACCACACACAACCAAGCGCCATACCACGCCCACTCCAGCCCCGCCCAACGCGGATACAAGGCCAGCACACTCGACACCCCACCAAGCACCATCACCGCGACCAGCGCCCAACGCAGTGCCCATCGTAGACTTCGCCACAACGCCCACAGCCGTTGATTCCAAGGCGGCACACCACAGACCAGTAGCACGACTCCCCACAAGAACAACTGTGCCAAGCGTTGACCATCGTGGTTAAAAACGCCCCAGCGTAAATAAGGCGCTGCAACGACCAGAGCCATCACCAAACCCCAAACCCAG
>CAISJL010000182.1 GCA_903885665.1 uncultured beta proteobacterium
TGTGGAATCCATAGATCGCCCATAGCAACCAGCGTGCATCGATGACACTCATGGCACGGACCTCTGTTTTGACCACTTGGCTGCGGTTATTAGATTGGGCCTTTATAGATGCTTGGTATGTCTGCATCGGTTATTTATCTGAAAATATCTAAATCAACAGAAAAAACTAGTATATATATTCCACTATCGTCTGGGTGATTTAATTGATGTAGGGCTTGTCTAGATCTACATTATTGATCTGATTGAATCTATAACCCAGCAATCTGATTGTTTTGGCATATTTTCCAGGTAACTAGATACTTTGAATTACAGTAAGCGGGTAACTTCTTCTGCATACTCTTATAAACCACAAGTACTTGGTAGTAGTATTAATATTTTAACTATTCCGTATTTCTAGGCTTTGGCTACTACTTATTAATCGGCTCGGATATTATTTTCTTTAATGACATTTCTCCATCTCGCAAATTCTTGTATGACATATGCATGAAATTCATCAGTAGAGTTACCAATCGGTTCAGAGCCCATGCTGACCAAGCGTTCGCGGACATCCGTTGTGTTTAGTGCCTTTACTACCTCTGCATTAATTTTTTGAATAATAGATTGAGGCGTCTTTGCTGGTGCAAACATGCCGTTCCAAGATGAAGCTGAATAACCTGGCACACCTGACTCAGCAAGCGTAGGGATTTCTGGAATAGCTCGAGCGCGTTGGGTGCTAGTGACCGCCAATGCTCTTAATTTTCCGGTCTGAGTTTGAGGTAAAACTGCTAAAATGTTGTTGAAGCTGATTTGCACTTCTCCGCTTAGTAGTGCAATTACAGCCGGGCCGCTGCCCTTAAAAGGTACATGAATCATTTTCACCTTAGTCAAGGATTCGAACAGCGCGGCAGCTAGGTGTCCTGAGCCACCGCCTCCCGAGGAGGAGTAAGTAAGCTTACCAGGGTTGGCCTGTGCGTGTGCGATAAGACTTTTAACTGAGTCGACTTTTAATGAGGGATGCACTACTACCAGCATAGCTTGTGCACTTGTTTGAGTGACGGCAGCTAGGTCCTTGGTAGTGTCATAAGGCACTTTGGTTACGTTAGGGCTTATGGCAATCGATCCAGAGGTACCCATAAGCAAGGTATAACCGTCCGGAGCAGCACGTACCGCAAGCTCAGTACCGATGGCTGCAGCAGCTCCTGGTCGATTGTCGACTACTACCTGTTTACCCCAAGCGTCACTTAGCTTGTTACTGAGAAGTCGAGCGACGACTCCGGATCCACCGCCAGGGGCATAGGGGTCAATTAAGCGTATTGGGCGTTCTGGATAAGCAATAGCATTGCTAGTAACATATTTTTGTGCATGAGTTAATGAAAAAATTGCAAGCCCTACACAACATATAATGAATTTAAGATGGGTGCACGGATTTATCCGATTAAATAGCATCACGATTTACCTTTGATAAGATATTTTGCTAAGCGTTTCAATTACTGAGGTTGCTGCTGGGATGTTATGACAATTATCTTTTGAATGATACACTAAGCTTTGCTCAGCATAAGCAGTATTCAAACGATTAAGTCAAATGCTGAGTATTTTAATTAATCTAAATAATAAAATAACCGATTTATACTGGGGCTGCCATGACTGAGTTAAATCAACTTACTGCAGTGGAAGCCGCAAGGCGCATTGCTGCTGGAAAACTTAAATCTGAAGATCTGGTGCGTGACTGTTTGGATAGAATTGCTTTGCGTGAGCCGGATATTCACGCTTGGGCATATCTTGATCCGGAATTAGCAATAAAGCAGGCTCGCGCAGTAGATCGTGGGGACCTACGTGGACTATTAGCCGGAGTGCCGGTAGGAGTTAAAGACGTAATTAACACCGCAAATATACCCACCGAATGTAATTCCCCGATTTATAAAGGCTATCGCCCATTTGCAGATGCTGCGTGCGTAGCAATGGTCAGACGGTCTGGTGGAATTATTATGGGTAAAACAGTGACTACTGAGTTTGCCTCACGTATTTCGGGGCCTACACGGAATCCACATAATCTATTACACACGCCTGGTGGTTCATCTAGCGGCTCTGGGGCAGCTGTAGCAGATTTTATGGTACCACTAGCTTTCGGTACACAGACTGGCGGTTCAACGATCCGCCCCGGTGCTTACTGCGGTATCGTGGCTTACAAACCCAGTTTTGGAGCTATCAACTGCGCCGGACTAAAGCACCTAGCTGAGTCGCTCGACACCATTGGTGTAATGGGGCGGACTGTTGAGGATTGCGCGCTATTGACTCAAGCTGTGACCTTGCGTCCAATGCCGAATTTTTCAAATGTTTTAAAAATGGCTCCTCGTATCGGTTTTTGCCGTACTTCCCGTTGGAATAATGCAGATTCATCTACTCAAGATTTGCTAGAACGTATTGCCTCTATACTTGCAGCTCGCGGAGCAACTGTTACTACGATTGAATTGCCAGATGAATTTGACCAACTATATGACGATCAACGACTCATAATGAATTACGAGGCAGCTAGAGGTTTGTTTTGGGAATACTCTAATCACCAAGACCAACTAAGTTCACACCTGCGTAAAGTCATAGAGCGTTATATAGATGTGCCTTATCAAAAATACGCCAATGCAGTACATTTTGCCAGCGACTGTAAGATCCAATTTAACCGTTCGATTGCAGCTTGCGATGTATTATTGACACCTAGCGCGCCTGGAGAGGCTCCTATAGGTATAGAAGAAACTGGCAATTCCATTTTTAACCGAAACTGGACTTTATTGGGAGTGCCATGCGTCACTTTACCCGCCGGATTTGGCGCTACGGGGTTACCACTTGCGGTGCAATTAGTTGGTAACTATGACAACGACCATCGATTACTAGAGTGTGCAGAATGGGTGCGTCAGGCGATTCAGTAAATTTAATTCATATGGCATTTAATGCTGGATTATTTAGATTTATTTGGGTGTATTCTAGCCTAGGAGCAATATAGAGTATTTAAAAGAGCTGTTCTTAATAGGAAATCCGAAGCGATGGTATTTTTTCTTATCTGGAAATCTGATTACAATTCGCGACGAGTAACTTTAGTAGGGCCAGTTTGTGAGTGCAGAAAATGATCAGGTAGATTTTTACTATCGTCTCCCCCCCTTTTCAATTAAGCTTGATTCAAATAAGAAGTATATTAAACCTCTTAAAATCATAAAGATTAATTTTAGTGCTAATTAAATTTAATTTATTTAACCTCTCGAATTTTATTTATTTTTAATTTTGTAAATTAAAATTTCAGAAAAAAATAATTTATGGAGATTATATGGATCATTTAGTCCAGAACTGGAAGGTCCGAAAGCCAGTAGTTAGCTCCAGAGGTTGTATTATAGCAACGCAGAATCTCATTGCCGGTGAAGCCGGTATGAAAATCATTAAGGCTGGAGGTAATGCAGTAGATGCTGCAGTTGCAACTAGCCTTGCGCTCTCAGCTGTTGAACCATGGAATAGTGGTCTGGGTGGTGTAGGTTTTATGTTGGTTTATCTCGCAAAAGAGAAACGCGTGCAAGTTGTAGATTTTGGACCAATATCACCTAGCCAGCTGAATCCTGCTGACTACCCACTAACTAGTGGGTATACCAATGATTTGTTTACTTGGCCATCTGTTAAAGACGAACGAAATGTTCATGGACCAAATTCAATCGCTATACCTAGTCTATTATCTGGCCTTTCTTTGGCATTATCTAAATTTGGTCGTTTTAAATTAAGCGAAGTAATACAGCCTGCTATTGAACTGGCAGACAAGGGATTGCCGGTTGACTGGTACCTCACTCTAAAAATTGCTACAGCAGCAAGGGAGTTATCAAAATACCCAGACACAGCGAATGTTTATCTTCCTGGAGGATTTCCACCGGTTACTCCTTCGGGTATGCTGCTCGAGAGATTGCAGTTAAAAGGATTAGCTAATACATTACGCCAGCTTGCATCTTCAGGTGCTAGAGATTTTTACGAAGGAGACATTGCTCATAGTATTGTAAAAGATATTAAATCAATGGGTGGCATACTGACTTTGGATGATCTAAAGCACTACCAAGCAAGAATCGTTGATCCAATTAACGTTGACTATCATGGTGTACAACTTGCGTTAGCGCCTAATCACAGCGCTGGCCCATCCATGCTACAAACCCTTGATGGTTTGCGAGATATTAAATTCAAGGTTGGCAATCCAGATGCAAATGCGTTTCTAGCATACGCTAGTGTTTTACGTGAAGCTTTTAAAGTCCGCCTGTCTACAATGGGTGATATATCAGAGGTAGGAGACCTCAGAGATCCAGCCTGCACAACGCATTTCAATGTTGTAGATCGGGACGGCAATATGGTTTCGCTCACCCAAACATTGCTTTCAGTTTTTGGCTCAAAAGTTGTACTGCCAGATAGTGGTATCTTAATGAATAATGGCATTATGTGGTTTGATCCTCGCCCTGGAAAACCTAATTCTTTGGGGCCGAATAAGCGTGCATTAACTAATATGTGTCCAGTTATAGCGCACAAAGACGGCAGCGCTTGCTTTGCAGTTGGTGCATCGGGTGGACGTAAAATTTTCCCTGCTGTTTTACAAATAACTTCATTTTTAATTGATCATGGAATGAACCTTGAAGATGCTTTTCACTATCCACGAATAGATGCTAGCGGAGGTGAATTTGTAGGCGTTGATTATCGCATGCCCAAGGAAATTGTAGAAAAAATAGAATCAAAATTTCCAGTAAAACTAGAAGAACTCCTTGTCTATCCAACTAATTTTTCTTGTCCGAGTGGTGTCTATCAAACTTTAGACGGGCAACATTATGGAATGGGGGATGTGATGTCACCTTGGTCTGGAGCTGTAACGGAGTAAAGCAATATATTTTAAATAACGTTTAGATTAAAAATTCTGATACAGAATTATCCAATTAGTACTTAGCTTTATCCTTATTACTAAGTTTAAGAAATCTTGTATTAAAATATAAAATCTGCTATTAACCATATATGATTTTTCTGTTAGAGAACTACCATTTAGGCTAAAAATATGACTTCTTTTAAAATTAAATACGTCCCTTTCTAGGACTTACCCAAAATCAAGAGTCTTGAAATGAGTTTGATATTCATGGCTAAAATGAATGGACTTTAGCATATGAATTTATGTATTTAATTTTATTGATTTACTCTGCCTTAATGCCAGAAAGAGACACAGCTTTTTGCCATTTAATATATTCTAATTTAATAAATTTTGTAAATTCAATGGGTGTGATTGGCGCTGCTGATACACCATTATCAATGAAAATCTGTTTAAGATCAGCAGCTGATAAAGCTTTCATCATTGCAGCCTGGATGCTAGTTATATGATTTTTAGAGCTGCCTTTTGGTAACGCATAACCTTGCCATACCGTTACTTCAAAATTTGGTACACCTGATTCAATTATTGTAGGCACATTTGGTAGTTGTTCGGCACGTTTAGCTGATGTTACTGCTATTGCGCGTAATTTTCCGGCTTTTACAAAAGGTAATGGGCCTGGAAGATTGAAGAAAAACGATTGTATTTCTCCAGAGATAGTTTCCGCATAACCTTGCGCAGATGTTTTATAAGGCACATGTATCATATCAATATTAGTAACTGCCTTAAAAAGTTCCATTGTTAAATGGGGAGACGCACCAACTCCCGATGATGCATATTTTAACTTTCCCGGATTTGCCTTAGCTAATTTAATCAGATCATTAACGCTAGCGGCTGGGAATGATAGATTAGAGCACAATACATTTGGCATCGTTGCATACAAAGATATTGGCATAAAATCATTTAAAGGGTCGTATGGTAGTTTTTTAAAAAGATGTGGTGTTACAGTTTGGTTGATTCCGTATGTGAAAATTGTATAACCATCTGGTATTGCTTTAGCAGCAAGTTCAGAGCCTAATATTCCGCCTGCGCCTGGTCGGTTATCTACAACTAGTGTTTGTCCCCATGCTTCGCTAAAGCGTTGCGCAAAAATCCTGCCAATCACATCTGTTGACGCACCTGCCCCAAATGGGAGAATTAATCTAGCACTTTTTGTCGGGTATGGACTTGCAGCATATGTAGTATTAAGGTTTACAATTAGTATAATTAGAATTTTTATATAAATAATTATGCTGAATTTCTTCATAACTCCCCCGTAAGTTGACTGAAAGTGCTCGAGTCTTTATTTAATGAAGTTTCTTGCATCTTGTAATTATAATGATTTACAGCAAAAGTCTAGTATTGGAAACGCATATCTGAAATCTTAAATTTTCGAACATTACATTAAATATAAGTGGTGGATTCAATTATAAGCAGTGTGATGGTTGAGGAAGTTTAATAAGTCACCCGCGCATCGTAATGGCACTGCATCAGTGATGTTGTGTTGATACCCATGATAGATGACAAACTCGCAATGTGGCACATGCGTTTTAATGACCTGATATTGTTGCAGATCGATATGGGGATCTTGGTCTGGCACAACCACTAACATCGGCATATTGATTTCATGTAAGCGCGAGGTTTGATCCACGGCACGCATGACAGGCACAAATCGACAAAAGAAGTCTTCATTGGTTTTTACGGCTTCATTGACAAACCATTGTACAAATCTAGGATCAATACCATTAGGGAAGCGTTCTTTTATTGTAGACTCAAAAAAACCTCGTAGCCCTTTAGATCTTACGCTATCAATCCAATGGTGGTGATTGATATTGGTTTCTTTTAGACCTGGTGATGCCGCAAAATTAGCCAATGTTTTTACTCGATCAGGGTGATCGAGTGCAACTTGCATGGCAATAATTGCACCTGCTGATGAGCCTGCAAGATGAAAATTGGGACAACGTAGATGATCAGCTAATTCAATGACATCTTGAATTAGGCGGTCAAATGAGAAGTGATCGGCATCCGGTACTTCGCTTTGACCATGACCCCGCATATCTAAGCGAATGACACGGTATTTTGCAGATAGGGTTGGTATCCATTTGTAGAAGCGGCGTGAGCTACCTAACACAGCGTGTAGCAAAATAATAGTTTCTGGTTCTTGCCAGGGGTCAGTATAGTCATCAATCGTGTAATTAAGCCGAATGCCATCGCTAGTAATTAGTTGTTGCATATTTATAGGTATCCATAATAGGTGTTTAATCGATTACAATTTTTGCGCGTTTGACTACATCGGTCCATTTTTTTATTTCTAGACGAATATGCGTGGTACATTCTTCAGGGGTGCTGCCAATGCTATTAAATCCTAAGTTGATGAGTTTGGTTTGAATGTCAGGTATTTGTAAAATTTTATTGATTTGTTGGCTCAATATATTGTTGATGTCTTTGTTTGTGGCTACAGGTGCGATTGATACCCAATGAGTCCCTGAGTCGACTCCATGCAGGCCGAGCTCAGTGAAGGTTGCAATATTGGGTAATGCGGGGATGCGCTTTTGAGCGGTAATCGCTAAGGCTCTTAGTCGGCCGCGCGTGATATGGGCTGATGTCGCACTTGGGCTCGCAAAGGTCATCACAACTTGGCCACCCAGAATGGCCGCTGCTGCAGGACCGCTACCTTTATAAGGTATATGAACGAGCTGTATGCCAGTGACTGATTTAAATAATTCAACACCAAGGTGTGTAGCGCTTCCAGTGCCGCCTGTTGCAAAGTTTAATTGTCCTGGCCGCGCTTTGGCAAAGGTAATAAATTCTGAGAGTGTTATGACAGGTAATGATGGATGGACAATTAAAATTACAGGTGCGCTCGCTAGTAATGAAATGCCAGAAAAATCTTTTTCAGTATCGTAGGGTAATTTGCGATATAAACTTGGATTGCTTGTTAAAGAAGTATCAATAAAGCCAATGGTATAACCATCGGGTTTGGCGCGAGCGATGATGTCAGTGCCGATCTGGCCGCTGGCGCCAGGATGATTTTCAATAATCACTGACTGGCCAAGTGATTCGTTGAGCTTGGGAGCAAGGATTCGACTCAGCGTATCGGTGCCGCCCCCAGGCGAAAACGGCACAATGAGTCGTATAGATCGACTAGGGTAATTTTGTGCATTAGAAGTGATTGCTATTGTGCTCAGTGCTAGATAGATGGCGCATAGTCTAAAGCGTATTGAATTGGTTGTTATAGCATTCATGGTCCTCAGATACCTCTTATTTTATTTTAGTAAATGTAAGTGCAAAGGCTACATATGAATATTATGAAATTGATTGATTAATACATGCTGGCCGCTTTTTCTGTAATCAATTTTTTAGTGAAAGTGTGATTAATTAGTCGAGTTTGATATTTGCAAATTTTACCACTTTAGCCCATTTTTGACTTTCTTGCTAAATGTTCTTAATTTTTCCTCATTACGCGACCAATTACGGGATGATTCCATATGGAGGAAGATTTGCTTGTTTCTATTTAAATGACCGAGCAATCGAGTTATTTCAACTCATGTGCTAGATAACTAAAAGCTGTTAATTACTATAAGCGCATGACTTTTTGCTGTTAGCTTGATACTCTGCGTATTCATGATAAATATCTGTGGATACTGGGGTCTAATTGATCCTGACTACTTGGAGCAGCAGATGATCAAGATCACCATCGACAGCACAGTTTATGACGCACTGCAAAAGGCTTTTCCCAAGCCTTCCAACAGTGCCTACAGGGCATTAGCTAAATATATCCGTGTCCTGGAAACTATGCTGTTCAA
>CAISJL010000183.1 GCA_903885665.1 uncultured beta proteobacterium
AGTTTTCCCCGCGTAGCCTGGGATAGTCAGAAAGGACCCTAAATCAAACCATCTCCACCGCAGCCTTCAACTGGCTTGGGCTACTGTAGAGATAGGCAGCGGTAGTGGTTATGCTGCGATGACCAGCCAAACTCTTTAGGATGTGTATCGCAGTGCCTTTGTTGGCTAGAGATGTTAAAAATGTCCTCCGTCCGCTGTGGCTACTTGCACCATCCAACCCGGCGCCTTGGTATAAATGGGCAAATGTCTGTGTCAAAGTGTTGGCACTAAATCCTGACTTTATCGACTTCTGCGTGGCAAAGAACGGATAATCCCTGTCCACACAACGGGCGCTATCTGCATAATCCTGCAATGCCCGCTTTAGTTTAGTGTTAACAAACACTGTACGAGCATGTCGACCTTTGGTCATATATGCCAGTAGCCTGATCTCATCTTTGACCAGTCCCTCATGGGAGATCACATCTGACCAGCGTAGCGCTGCCACCTCACCAATCCTTAAGCAAGCCCAATGCGTCAGCAACATCATGGCCCGATTGCGCACTGCATGTTTACGGGTATCCAAGGGGACATCCTAATAATAATTTAGGATGTGGAGTTTAGTAGTTCAGAAATCAGCGGATCGTTTGAGCAAAATAGAGTGTAAAGGGTAGCCGGATGGAACCAGTTTAAAAAACGGGGGGTGCCGGGTAGGTGGGTGTCTACGAAGTGCGATTGCTGCGGTGGTTAGGTATTTAGAGTGGATAGATTAATAAAAGTTCAAAAGACTTATTGATAGAGATTATTAACCGCAAAGTATTGACTTTAAAAACCTACACAGTGCCTACACAGAAATTAAACATTAAAAAAACCACTTCGAAGAGTGGTCTAAGTCATTGATTCTATTGGCTCCCCGACCTGGACTTGAACCAGGGACCTGCGGATTAACAGTCCGTCGCTCTACCGACTGAGCTATCGGGGAATAAAGTGAAGATTAACAATCTATTTTAGTGATTTTTGATGCTTAATGCAAGTGTGAACGCTGTTATCTGATTAATTAGTCAAACAAAATGCTGCTTAAAAAACCATGCATGATTTATTGTTCACGCATGGTGACGTTGTGCGTTCGTGTTGATTTGCAAGTTCGATTTAGTCTGGAGTCATCACTTCAGCGATGGCGTTGGCCACATAATCTATATTCTTTGAGTTGAGTGCCGCAATGCAAATTCGGCCGCTGTCGATGGCGTAAATAGAATACTTTTCGCGCAAAGACAGCACTTGATCTTTATTTAGACCTGAATATGAAAACATACCACGTTGACTGGTAATAAAGCTTAAGTCTAGGTCAGATCGTATTTCACGTATTTTGGTCACTAGGGTTTGGCGCATTAATTTAATACGATTGCGCATCTCGCCTAATTCCTGATCCCATTGAACGCGTAGGCTTGGGGTATTTAACACCATGCCTACGGTTTGTGCGCCGTGGGTTGCTGGGCTTGAGTAGTTGGTGCGGATGACACGTTTAAGTTGGCTTAGTGTGCGCGCGGCCTCGTCTTTGCTGGTGGTCACAATGCTGAGGCCGCCTACGCGTTCACCATATAGCGAGAGTGATTTTGAAAAAGAGCTTGATACAAATGCGACTGGGCATTCATCGGCAAATTGTCGAATCGTTGCTGCATCTTCCTCTAGGCCATCGGCAAAGCCTTGATAGGCGATATCTAGAAATGGAATGAGTTGGCGCTGTTTTACAATCTTGATGATGTCAGCCCATTGTGCAGCGTTTAGATCAACCCCTGTTGGGTTATGACAGCATGCATGAAGTAACACGATATTACCAGCTGGTAGTTGTTCGAGTGCGGCGCGCATGGCATCAAATTTTAGACCATTGGTCGCTGGATCGTAGTAGGGGTATGTGTTTACCTTGAAACCTGCAAATTCAAATATGGCACGGTGATTCTCCCAGCTGGGGTCGCTGATGTAGATGTCAGCTTGCGGTGCAAATTTGCGTAAAAAATCAGCGCCAACTTTTAGTGCACCTGTCCCGCCAATGGTTTGCACAGTCACAATGTTGCCAGTGGTAACGGCTGGTGACTGCGCACCAAATAGGGTTTCTTGAAGAGCACGGTCGTAAGTTGCTAGGCCATCTATGGGCAGGTAGTTGCGGGGTTGGGCAGTTTCGGTTAGTGCGACTTCGGCTTGTCTGACACAATGTAAAACGGGCACTTTGCCGTTGTCGTCAGTATATACGCCAACGCCTAAGTTTACCTTTTTAGGGTTGGTGTCGGCATTGAATGCTTCGGTTACCCCCAAAATTGGATCTTTAGGTGCCATGATGATGTCATTTAAAACGGATTTGCTCATGATGTGTGTGGTTTCTTGAGTGGTCAGTAGTGAATTGGAAAATTACAATCGAAAAGTAAAAGTGTAATGGTTTGGCAACAACATTATTAGTTATTTTACCTTTTTAGAGCTTATTTATGCAGGCATAGCGGATGTTATTTCGGTATGGGTGCGCGAATTTCATGTTTGGGCGGTATGAATTATTGTTTTAAACCGTTGTTGAGGTTGAGATTGCAAGCAATGCACTGCACGAACCGGTAAGATGTCGGATTTTTGGATTGGCATGGATATTCTCACGTTCCCCAATAGTCCGTTTCGTCTGCACCAGACCTTTGCTCCGGCAGGCGATCAGCCACAGGCCATCGATAAGTTAGTCGAGGGTGTGAATGCCGGTTTAATTCACCAGACCTTGTTAGGGGTAACAGGTTCTGGCAAGACTTACACCATGGCGCATGTGATTGCCCGTCTGGGTTGTCCAGCCATTCTGATGGCGCCCAATAAAACCTTGGCAGCTCAGTTGTATTCTGAGATGCGTGAGTTTTTCCCTGAGAATTCTATCGAATACTTTGTGTCGTATTACGATTATTACCAGCCTGAGGCATATGTGCCGTCTAAGGATTTATTTATTGAAAAGGACTCGAGTATTAATGAGCATATCGAGCAGATGCGGCTATCGGCTACCAAGGCGTTACTAGAGCGTAAAGACACCATTATTGTATCTACAGTGTCAGCAATTTACGGGATTGGCGATCCCGTCGATTATCACGGCATGATTTTACATTTACACGAGCAAGAAAAACTCTCGCAACGCGATGCCATAGAGCGCTTGGTGTCTATGCAATACGAGCGCAATGACGTGGAATTTAAACGTGGTGTGTTTCGGGTGCGCGGGAACATTTTGGATATATTTCCAGCTGAAAACTCTGAGTCTGCGGTGCGCGTGTCTTTGTTTGATGATCAGGTCGAGAGTATTCAGGTGTTTGATCCATTGACAGGGCATATTTTGCAAAAAGTGACGCGGTTTACTGTTTACCCCTCCAGCCACTACGTCACACCTAGGGCGACTACGCTGCGTGCGATTGAGGCGATTAAGTTAGAGTTGCGCGATCGCTTGGCGTTCTACCATAGCGAAAATAAACTGGTCGAAGCGCAACGTTTGGAGCAGCGCACTCGTTTTGATTTGGAAATGCTCAATGAGATGGGCTTTTGCAAGGGTATTGAAAATTATTCTCGTCATTTGTCGGGGCGCCAGCCGGGGGATCCCCCGCCAACGCTCATTGACTATATGCCCAAGGATTCATTGATGATTATCGATGAAAGTCATGTGACGATTCCGCAGATTGGCGGTATGTATCGTGGTGATAGGGCGCGCAAAGAAAATTTGGTCAATTATGGATTTCGATTGCCCTCGGCCTTAGATAACAGACCGCTGCGGATGGATGAGTTTGAGCATTTTATGCGAAGGGTTGTGTTTGTGTCGGCAACTCCATCTGAATATGAGCGCACCCACCAAGGGCAAGTGGTGGAGCAGGTGGTGCGCCCTACAGGCTTGGTCGATCCGTTATTGGAGGTGCGGCCAGCGGTGACCCAAGTTGACGATTTGTTGTCTGAAATTAATAAGCGCGTGGCGCTACATGAGCGGGTTTTAGTGACTACGTTGACCAAGCGCATGTCTGAGGATCTGACTGATTACTTGGCTGAGCATGGTGTTAAGGTGCGCTATTTACATTCGGATATCGAAACCGTGGAGCGGGTTGAGATTTTGCGCGATCTGCGTTTGGGCGAGTTTGATGTTTTGGTTGGAATTAACTTATTGCGAGAAGGTCTTGATTTGCCTGAAGTTTCTTTGGTTGCGATCTTAGATGCTGATAAGGAGGGGTTTCTCCGATCTGAGCGTTCTTTGATTCAAACCATTGGCCGTGCCGCACGCCATTTAAATGGTAAGGCGATTTTATACGCAGACCGAATTACAGAATCCATGCGACGAGCTATTGACGAGACCGAGCGTCGACGTAAACGTCAAATAGCCCATAACTTAAAAGAAGGTATCACGCCAGTAGGTGTGCAAAAGCGGATCAAGGACATTATTGACGGTATCTACGATCACGATAGTGCGCACGAGGGCTTGAGGGCGGCGCAAGATCAGGCACGCTATAACGTGATGGATGACAAAACCTTGGCGCGCGAAATCAAACGGGTCGAGAAGGAAATGTATAACGCTGCACGCAACTTGGAGTTTGAACGCGCAGCGCAAATGCGGGATGAATTACAAAAACTCAAAAAGCGTTTGTTTGTGAATCCTGATTAAACACATATAAATCAAGTAATTAATGGTTTTTACGAGAGTTGCGTGTTAAGAGGGTTACCTTCTAAGCAGGTTGCCTTTCAAGGAGGTAGCCTTTCAAGGCCGTTTTTTAAATCGGTTAGATTTTTAAGAGGCGCCTTGCTTTGAGGATTTCTGGTTCAGAGCGTGTGTGTCGCTAGCCTTCAATTTTAATCTTGGCCAGGCGAATAACCTTTTTCCAGTTTTCGTTTTCTTGTCGCATGTGTTGTGCCAACCCCTCAGGGGTGGTGGGGGCGGGCTCTGAGCCTTGGCTGGAGAAGCGTTCCGCCATTTCAGGTTGCGTGAGCACTTTCACCGAATCAGCATTGATTTTATTGATAATGTCTTTGGGGGTTGCTGCAGGTGCAAGTAGCGCATACCAGGTGGTGTATTGGAATCCAGCTAAACCGGCTTCCGCCACGGTAGGGACATTGGGCGCTGCGGGTGATCGCTTGGCGCTGCCAACAGCAATAGCGCGTAGTCGGCCTGCAGCCACTTGCGATAACACGACCGGCATGCTATTGAACATGGCGGAGATTTGCCCAGACAGAAGCTCTGTCATTGCGGGACCAGTGCCTTTATAGGGAATATGTACAAGGTCAATACCAGCCATCGTTTTGAGTAGCTCCATGCCCATATGTTGCGGACTTCCAGGCCCGACCGAACCATAATTAATATGGCCTGGCTTTTTCTTAGCTAGGGCAATTAAGTCCTTGATGCTGCTCACAGGAAGTGATGGGTGTACGACTAGAATTTGCGGGTTAATTACGGCTAAGGTGATGGGGGCGAGGTCGGTGTACACGTTGTAGGGCAGCTTAGGGGTAAAAGCGGGCGCCAGGGATAGCGATCCGGAGGTACCAAACAGCAGCGTATGACCATCGGGCACTGCACGAACCACTGATTCAACACCAATAATGCCACCTGCGCCAGGGCGGTTATCAATGACGATTTGTTGTTTCCATATTTCGCTGAGCTTTTGGGCCATCGCGCGGCCCACGTAGTCGGTTGGGCCGCCAGGGGGAAAGTGAATGACCATCCGCAGGGGTTTGGTGGGAAAGTTTTGCGCCAAGGCTGAGCCTACGGCAAATATTGACGCTAGGGCAATCGATAGAGCATTAGTTTTCATACGAGTCCTCTCTAAATATCTTGTAATAAAAAAATGGGCGTAGTTTTATATAACTAATTGATTTTGTTGAATATTTAAAATCTCTTGCTGTGTAGTAACTGACGCGCATTTGATGCACTAGTTAGTTGCTACTGCATTTTTAAAAAAGTGTAGACGCAATTTACCACGTCTCTGGTTTGACCACGCTATCTTCTACCGTTATTGTGCAGGGTCTTTAGCCGTTTGTAACGGTCTCGATTAAAATGCTTTTTTCACTCAGCCTACGATGGATACCCCATGAAATCAACTCTTCAAGCGCTACTTCATCCGCAGTCAATCGCCGTCATTGGCGCTTCTGCGGATTTTAATAAGATCAATGGCCGCACCTTAAAAGCTTTAGTGGATAAACACTATGCCGGCGGTATCTATCCGGTCAATCCAAAGTATCAAACCCTATTAGATTTACCGTGCTTACCCGAAATTAGTGCTTTGCCCGATGGGGTTGATTTAGCCGTGGTAGCCGTACCTGCACGTCATGTGCCGAATACCTTGCGCGAGCTCGGCCTCAAACACTGCAAAGTTGCAGTGGTATTTAGCTCGGGCTTTAGTGAAGTAGGCGGTGAGGGTATTGAGCTCGACAAAGCCCTTAGACAAGCAATCACCGAAAGTGGTGTGCGGGTGTTGGGTCCCAACTGTTTGGGTTTGGTGAATGTCTTTGAGAACATGATGGCAACCTTTAGTCAGTTCTCACTAGGTGAAACACCTGAAGGTCCAGCGGCATTTGTGACGCAATCTGGTGCTCTAGGCACTGCCACTGCCGGCACCGCACGTAAGCGCGGCTTGAATTTTGGTTACTTTGTAAATACAGGTAATGAAATTGATTTGCAGTTTGTCGACATCATGCAAGCGATTATTGCTGAAGATAACATTCAGGTAGGCGCCGGCTATATCGAAGGTTTAAAAAATGGCCCTGGTTTGTTGAATTTGGCAGAAGATGCATTGACCCGTAATAAACCACTCATTTTGACTAAAGTCGGTCGTACGGGTGCAGGGGCGCGGGCGATTGCTTCCCACACGGGTTCGCTTGCTGGTGAAGATGCTGTATTTGATGGTGTGGTTTATCAACATGGTATTGTGCGCGCCCGCAGCGATGAGCAACTACTTGATTTTGTAGATATTTTTACGCAGTGCGGTTTGCCTAATGGGAACGGTATTGGCTTGCTCACACGCTCAGGCGGTGCCGGTGCATTGATGGCTGACCGCGCTGAGGAGATCGGATTAAATGTGGCCACTTTAGCGCCATCTACTGTCGCGAGTTTAAGAGCGGTAGTACCCGCATTTGGTTCAACCAATAATCCGGTGGATATCACTGCTCAAGGCTTGGTGAATCCGGCCATCATGCGCGATAGCTTACAAATCTTGTTGTCAGATCCGAGCGTGGATATTGCCATTGCCTGGCTATCGTTCACTGACAAATACGCTGAAGTCACGGTGCAGAGTTTTGTCGAAGCGAAGGCTGCCAGCAAAAAACCTTTTATTGTGTGCTGGATGGGCATGCCAGACATTGCTGCAACATTGATGCGTCAGGCTGGCATTGCGTATTTCCGTAGTGCCGAGGCTGCGGTGGATGCAGTGGCTGCGATGGTGCGTTACGCTGAAGTGCGGCGTCATTGGTTGGCAGACCAAGAGGCTCGCCAATCCTTAACTTACCCGAAGATCACCATGCCCACCAGCACCGGTGTTGTGCCCAGTGTGGATGCCGGTTTATTGCTGATGGAGAGCGCGATTAATATTTCTCCGGTGTTAATTGCCCAATCGGTTGATGAGGCGCTACAAGCGGCCAACTATTTTGGCTACCCAGTGGCATTAAAAATTGAATCTCCAGATATTGCCCATAAAACAGAAGTCGAAGGGGTGATCTTGAATGTGGCTAATGCAGATGCGCTTCGTGAAGCATTCCCACTGCTTCTGGAAAGGGTTAAGCAGCACAAACCTTTTGCGAGTATTACTGGGGTGTTAGTGCAGGCAATGAATGCAGGTGATGTGGAATTGGTGATTGGCGTCAAGCGAGATGCCACCTTTGGTCCGGTGATCATGGTTGGACTAGGCGGTATCTATATTGAGGTCTTTAAAGATGTAGTATTTCGCGCTGCACCGGTCACGGAACAAGAAGCCCACCGCATGTTGCAAGCGTTAAAGTGCAATGTCATCCTCAAAGGCGTGCGTGGTAAACCTCCTGTGGATGTGAATGCAGTAGCAAAGATGATCAGCCAGGTCTCGCGTTTCGCGGTGTCTGCAAATCCACGCTTAGTAGAGTTAGATTTGAACCCGGTATTGGTCAATGCCAATGGCGCGACTGCGGTTGATTGGTTGATGGTTACAGATTAATTATTGATTAATTATTAATTATTAAATATTAATGATTCAAGATCAACGAATACAGATCAATCCTAAAGGGTAACTAATGAATGGTGACTCATCAATAATTTAGGAAATGATCGTTAAGTATGCGTAATTTTTTTGGACTGATTTTTTGACTGGCATGAATAGCTAAAGGAGTATTTTAAAATGGACTTTACATTACCTGAAGAGTTACGCATGTTACGCGATACGGTAGCGCGCTTTGTACGGGAAGAATTGATTCCGCTTGAGCGCGATGTCATTAAGCGCGAGGCCGAACGAGGTATGACCGATGCACCATTGATTGATCCTGATGTTGAAAAAGAGTTGGAGCGTAAAGCTAAAGAAATCGGTTTGTATGGCATTGATGTCCCTGAAGAATATGGTGGTTTGAATATGGGGATGTTAGCCAAGGCCATTGTCATCGAAGAGTTAAAGACCAGTATTGTGCCTTTCACATTGCCGCCGGACTCGCCGAATTTATGGATGCTCAAAGAAACTTGTAAAGGCGATCAAATTCAGAAATATTTTCTGCCATATGCTGCTGGTGAACTAAAAAGTGCGATTGCCATATCTGAACCAGGTGCGGGTGCTGATCCTGCAGGTATGCAAACTCGTGCCGTTTATAAAAATAGTAAATGGATTCTGAATGGTCAGAAGATTTGGATTAGCCATGCTCGTCAAGCTGACTTTATTATTGTGATGGCAGTGACTGATCCTGCAAAAGGTTCACGTGGTGGCATCACTGCATTTATTGTAGATAAAGGGACTAAAGGCTTATCGATTCCAACGGTAATTAATACCATGGGGGAGCATACGCCTTATGCAGTATTTTTTGATAACGTCGAGCTCGATGACAATCACGTCTTGGGCGAGATTGGCAATGGCTTCGGCCCTATGCAAAATCGCTTAGGCGTCAGACGTATGGAGATTGGATGTCGCGCGCTTGGCTATGCCCGTCGTTGCATGGATTATATGCTCGAGCAAGCAAACTCTCGCAAAACATTTGGTGCGCTGTTGGCAGAACGTCAACAAGTCCAGTGGTGGTTAGCTGACAGTTGGCAAGAGATGGAGATGGTGCGGATGATTACATGGCGCCTCGCCAGCAGCATGGATCAAGGCCAGACCAATTGGCGGCGCGAAGCGGCCATGGTGAAGTTGCAAGGCAGTGAGATGATTGGTCGTGTAGCAGATCGGGCAATTCAAATCATGGGCGGCATGGGGGTTTCTAAGGACTTGCCGCTCGAATATATTGCCCGATCCTGTCGAGTCTTACGGATTTACGAGGGCCCTAGTGAAGTGCATCGTTGGTTCATTGCGCGAGATCTGCTCCGTAATGGTATGCCTAATATTGTCTAAAATCATGATCTTCTAAATCCAAATGATCTTCAATAATCTTAAACCAATTGTATTTAAAATCCATTGAAACCTCATTAACGCTCCAATGTGAGCGTTCTTTGGATATTCTCTATGCCTTGGGTAGGTTAAAATATCGGACTGAACTGCTGCATTTCATATTATGAACTCAACTAGGATGATCGATGAACGCCACTGCCCATGCAATACCTGAAATGACCGACCGCCTGCTCGCCGAAAAAAATGATGGCATTGGTTGGATTACCTTTAACAACCCTGCACGGCATAACGCTGTTTCTTACGAAATGTGGCTGGCCTTGCCTGTGGTCTTAGCAGCGTTTGAAAAAGATCCTGAAGTGCGGGTAATTGTGCTCAAAGGCGCTGGTGAAAAAGCTTTTGTGGCTGGCGCCGATATTTCCCAGTTCAAAGAAAAACGCAGCAGTGAAGATGCAGTAGAGGCCTATAACACTGCCGCTGACAACGCCAGCAAAGCACTGCAACATTGCACTAAACCAACCATCGCCATGGTGCGCGGCTATTGTATTGGTGGCGGCACGGCAATCGCTGTGAATTGTGACATGCGGGTAGCTGCAGATGACGCTAAGTTTGGAGTGCCTGCGGGTAAGCTTGGTTTAGGTTATCGCTTTACCGGTATCAAGCGCTTAGCCGATGTGGTCGGGCCAGCATTTACCGCTGAAATCTTCTTTACCGCACGTCAATTCAATGCGCAAGAAGCCCTGCAAATGAATTTAGTTAATCGCGTGGTTCCAGCCGCTGAGTTGCTCACGTTTGTAACCGACTATGCAAAGACTATTGCCAACAATGCACCCTTAACTATTGCATCGATTAAGAAGGCCATTATTGAATACCTAAAAGATCCGGCGCAGCGCGATTTGGAAACTGTGCAGCATATGGTTGAGTTGTGCTACAAGAGTGAAGATTACAAAGAAGGCCAAGCGGCCTTTATGGAAAAGCGCAAACCCGTATTTAAGGGCCGCTAAGCGCTTCATCCAAAGGTCTATGGCCCAGCCATAAGTTCACATCGCTCCTACGACTTATAGTATTCACATTATTCACATTATTCCCTTAAATACCTGATTTATTAATTTTTTTACAGAGGCACCATATGAGTTTAGATGCTAATCGTCCAGATTTAACCATCGGAGTTATCGGCACCGGCGCCATGGGGCGCGGCATTGTGCAAGTATCGGCGGCAGGTGGCATACATGTCCGTATGATGGATGCTCGGCCAGGAGCTGCCGCAGAAGCTAAAGACTTTATCGTCAAGATGCTTTCAAGGGCAGCCGAGAAGGGCAGCATGACTGCTGCTGAAGCAGAGGCAGCAGCGGGGCGGATTACAGTGGTGGAGGCGCTCAAAGACTTCAGTGCTTGCCACATGGTTGTAGAGGCTATTGTTGAGAACCTAGATGCCAAACGTGCATTGTTTGCAGATTTAGAAAACGTAGTAACACCTGATTGTATTTTGGCGACTAATACGTCATCAATGTCGGTGACCACGATTGCGGCCAAATTAAAAACACCGCATCGTTTTGCTGGCTTGCATTTTTTTAATCCAGTGCCTTTGATGAAGTTAGTAGAAGTCATTGATGGTTTACTGACTGAGAGCTGGGTGTCCGAAGCCTTAATGATTATCGGTAAGCGCATGACACGCGAAGCAGTTCGCTTGACTGACGCACCTGGCTTTTTAGTGAATCAAGTTGGTCGTGGCTTCACCCTAGAGGCTTCACATTTGGTATACGAAGGTATCTCTAACTTTGTTGATGTCGATCGAGTGATGCGCGACGTATGTGGTTTCCGCATGGGACCATTTGAGTTAATGGAGTTAACGGGCTTAGATGTCACGCAACCGGCCTCTGCACTCATTTACAACCAGTTTTTCCAAGAGCCGCGTTATCGTCCGAGCTTAATTATGCAAGCGCGTTATGAAGCCGGCGTATTAGGCCGTAAAACCAAAAAAGGGTTTTATAACTACGATACTGATATGAAACCAATTGTTGCACCTGAGCCCGCAGCACCTACTAGCAAACCAGGCAGTGTATGGGTGAGTCGTGCTGAGCCTAAGGGCCACGCTGCACTTAGCGCATTATTAACGCAACTCGGCGCCCATATTGAAACTGGTGATCGTCCATCAGCCAAGGCTGTGATCTTTGTAACCCCTGTTGGTGATGACGCCACCACGTGCGCAGTAGAGCAGGGTCTAGATCCTCACCGCACAATTGCGGTGGATACCCTATTTCCAATGGTTAAACGCCGCACCATGATGGGCACCCCTTTGGTAGACCCTGCAATACGTGATGCCGCGCATGGATTACTCGCTTCAGATGGCATACCAGTCACCGTGATTCGCGATAGCCCAGGATTTATTGCGCAGCGTATCGTGGCCATGATTGTCAACATTGGTTGTGCTATAGCGCAAAGCAGAACAGCCGAACCTTCGGATATTGATAAAGCTGTGACCTTAGGTTTGAACTATCCACATGGTCCGCTGAAGTTTGGTGATGTGGCTGGTGTGTCTGCCATTTATCAAGTGCTTGCTAAGATGAATGCCCGTTATGCAGATCCACGCTATCGTCCAAATATTTGGATGTCACGTCGGGCGCAATTAGGGGTGTCGCTATTAACTCAAGAGCATTAATCAGTTGCTGGCCATTGATTAGAATCTACACATTACAACCATAAATTTTATTTTTATAAGGATTCAATATGTTAAACGCTTTTGTATACGATGGTCTGCGCACTCCGATTGGACGTCACGGTGGTGCACTCGCCAAAATCAGACCAGATGATTTATTGGCTGAAGCCATGAAAAGTGTCATGGCACGCTCCCAATTTAAAATCGAACAAGTCGAAGATATTGTTGTTGGGTGCGGCAATCAGAGTGGTGAAGATAGCCGCTGTGTCGCGCGTCACGCTGGTCTGTCTGCAGGCTTCCCTATTGAAATTCCTGGTACAGTGTTGCAACGTAACTGTGCCAGTGGTTTAGGTGCGCTAGCCCATGCAGCACATTCAATCACAGCAGGAGAGGGTGATGTGTTTATTGTGGGTGGGGTAGAGAGCATGAGTCGCTCACCTATTTTAATGAGCCGCGGTGAGACCCCTTTTGCACGTGATATTAAATTTTACGATAGCACCATCGGACCCCGTTTTTCTAACCCCAAACTAACGAAACAATTTGGTGATCCGCAAATGCCGCAAACCGCGGATAATTTGGCACGCGAATACAATATCACTCGTGAGCAAGCGGATGAGTTTGCGCTGAGCTCTCAATCTAAATATGCCGCCGCCCTGGCTGCAGGATTTTTTGCAGGAGAGATTGCCCCACTAGAGTTACCACCGACACGTAAAGGTCCTGTTCCTCCAGTAACCGCTGACGAACATCCTCGCCCTATCACCGATATGGCCACATTGGTCAAAATGAAACCGCTCTATGAAGGGGGCGTAACTACAGCAGGTAATGCATCCGGTGTGAATGATGGTGCTATTGCATTAGTAGTGGGCTCTTTGGCCGCTGGTGAAAAAGCAGGTGCCAAGCCCATTGCAAGGGTTATTGCTAGTGCTGCAATGGGCGTGCAACCGCATATTATGGGCATCGGCCCAGTTGCAGCATCTCAAAAGGTGTTGGCGCGTGCCGGGTTATCCATCAAGGATATTGACGTCATCGAAATCAACGAAGCCTTTGCTGCACAAGTATTGGCTTGCCTGAAGGGTTTGGGCGTCGATGCACACGATTCCCGCGTGAATCCTAATGGTGGTGCCATTGCCTTGGGTCATCCGCTAGGGGTTTCAGGTGCCCGCATTGCATTGACTGCGGTTCGTCAATTGCATCGCACCGGTGGTCGTTATGCATTAGTGTCTTTGTGTATCGGTGGCGGCCAAGGTATGGCGGTCATTCTCGAGCGCGTTTAAACAGCCTTGGCGATACCTGATGTAGGTATCGCCATTTCCTTTTTCTGCAGTGAAATTCCCTGAACTATCCAACCAAGACTCTAGAACTTAATTTAGATATCAACTTATTCAATTTAACATAATAAACATTATACGAAGTTAAGTAATCGCTTTCCGAGTCGATTTGATCGTTTGAAATGGACCAATAAATACTCGAATATCAATTAACCAATCAGCCATATTATCCACTATAAATACATTTCTACCCGCAAATGTATATTTAATAATAGCGTTGTAATTACATCCATTTATCAATATATCTATCTGATTTTAAATATTAAAATGAAACTCATCGTCGCCGCGCTTTTAAGTGCTTTATGCTTGGTATTCAATAGCTTAAGCATTGCTCAAACCACTAAAGCTATCCGTGTTGTAGTGCCATATCCACCTGGCGGCGGCAATGACATCATTGCCCGTTTGCTAACTGAAGACCTGACCCGTAAAGGTCCACAAAGTTTTATTGTCGATAATCGTCCCGGTGGCAGCACGACCATTGGCGCAGAATTAGTTGCTAAGAGTATTCCCGATGGTAATACCGTGCTGATATCTAGCCATACCACCTTTGCCTTGATCCCTAATCTACGGCCTAAATTACCCTACGATCCGATCAAAGATTTTGAGCCCATATCGTTATTAGCATCCCAGTCGTTTGCCTTGGCGGTTCATCCGTCCATGCCCGTTTATACCCTAAAGCAGGTTATCGCGTTGGCAAAAGCCAAGCCTGGACAATTGACGTTTTCTTCTTCCGGGGCAGGAACGGGCACCCATTTTTCAGGTGAACAACTGAAAACGCTTACCGGCATAGATATCTTACATATTCCGTATAAAGGGGGTAATGCACCTATGCATGCTGCATTAAGCGGAGAGGTTGCCATGACTTTTGCCAGCTTATCAGCCTTAGCACCGCTAGTGTCTATGCGTAAAATGCGAATCATCGCGCTTACTAGCGCCAAACGCTCTAAGTTAGCCCCTGAAATTCCTACAATTGCAGAAAGTGGTGTACCAGGTTATGAAATGACCCCTTGGTATGGCATGGTTGCACCTAAACATACCAGCGCTGCCATCATTGAGCGTTTGCATCTCATCGTTACATCGGTGTTGAAATCAAAAGAAACCCAAGAGCGTTTATCTAAAATTGGGTACGAGCCTGAAGGTAGCACTCCAACGCAGCTCAATGAACATATTAAGTTGGAGCTAACGCGCTACGGGAAATTAATTAAAGCGATCGGTTTTAAAGACGAATCGTGATTGAGACATTTACAAAAATTATCAGTAATCACAAGAGTAAAATTTTACTCCTCTGCTTCAATGCAGTTTTACTCAGTGGATGTGCAACGACGAACAAGCCCCCTCCTCCAGATACTTGGGTTTTTCAATTCGATTGGAATCACACCACCCCCTATACCAATGCCCTTTTAAAGGGCACTAGTGGGAAACAATATCCGCTTTCAGGTAGTGTGTTGAATGCCCTCTATTCTGTAATGCATCAATTAAAAGATCAAAGTCGTATCGATCCACAATTATCGATCACTGCCAGTCCAACACTGAATGCGTTCGCTACATTTCAAAATGGCAGACCTGTTGTAGGCATTACATTGCCTATGCTCGAGGCAATTGGACAAGATCAAGATGCGCTAGCCAGTATTTTAGGGCATGAATTGGCGCATCTAAAATTAATGCATGGTCAAGCGCGTAAAGATCGAGCTAATACCGCGCAAATAGTGAGTAACGGTCTAGGCGTTGCACTTGGTTTGCCTGGAGTGCCGCTAGGCGGTAGCATTGCAAGTGTTGGTGTTGGATTAGTTAACTCAGCTTACTCTCGAGACGAGGAACGCGAAGCCGATATACTGGGTTTGCAATGGGCAATGAATGCGGGCTATAGTCCTTGTGGATCTATGCGTGCCATGCAACGTATCAAAATGCAAAAATTAAATGAACCGATTGTTTTTCTATCATCTCATCCGGGTCATGATGAGCGCATTCAGAGAGCCCAGGATATTGCACTAAAAAATACTGGAAAGTCTTGTTCCCTTTAGTAAATTAAATCGAATTAATCGAATCATAAAATGATTAGAATAAGAAATTTAGCCAAAAGAAACGTAATTCTTATGGTCCTAAAGAATGTCTAGGCCTTGGATCTGCGCGGTAATGCAATCTGCGTTTGTGTGACCACCGCAATCATAGAACCATCTGGATTATATAAAGTAGTTTGCCACACAGAAGTAGTACGACCTATGTGTAATGGTATACATTCCCCAGTCATTACTGGCCCTGTCCCTGCATTAAAAAAATTAGTTTTCGATTCAATAGTTCCACCGCTAAACCCTGGCGCTCGATTAATCACTGCGCCAGCAGCACCCATCGCGTCAGCCATTGCCATGATGGTGCCGCCACTAATCCGACCGCTACGATTCAAATGCATAGATTTAATGCGAAGCGACGCATTAATCTTTTGGTCAGATAATAAGGTAGGCTTAACGCCAATCACCATTGGGAGACCAATTAGAAATATCTCGCGGGCGTTGCGGCGGCGATACGCTGGTGTATCCTTAGGTAATAATTTTTCTTTAAGTGTACGCAAACGCATAAGCCTTATTTGAATATTAAAATTTTTTAGTGCTCTTTTGAAAAAATTAAACGCATTAAAACAGTAAAAAAATTGATATCAATTTAAGCAGTTAATCGAGTTTAATCCCTGCGTTTTTAATGACTTTTGCATGTACCGAAAATTCATCTTGCAAATGCTTAGTGTATTGCTCTGGTGTACCACCTTCAGCTTCAAGCCCTAGGCTTAGTAAACGCTCTTTGACTTGGGTATTCCGTAGAATTGCAACGGTCTCTTGGTTTAATCGGGCAATAATAGCGCGGGGGGTTTTAGCAGGCACTAATAAACCGGATGCCGTACTCAGGTCATAACCGCTAACACCAGACTCTGATAGCGTTGGATAATCCGGTACTAGCGATGAACGTTTTTTCGTACTCACACCTAATGGTCTTAACTTACCTAATTTAATTTGCGGCCAAACCGTCGGCAAATTATCTATGACCATTTGCAATTGACCACCTAACAGCTCTACTAATGCTGGGCCTGAACCTTTGTAGGGTATGTGTGTAATTTGAATATTGGCTAAGGCTTTGAAGTGTTCGCTGGCCAAATGCGGCATAGATCCGTTTCCTGCAGATCCGAAGTTGATGGAATTGGGTTTAGCTTTTGCCAAAGCAATCAGCTCAGTGACACTTTTAGCGGCAACAGAAGGGTTTACAACCAACACAAAAGGACTGACAGTCGCTTGTGTAATCGGGGCAAAATCTGCAAGGCTATAGGGCATTCTTGGCAGTAAGGAGGGGTTGATGGTTAAGGGCCCAGGGGTTCCGATCACCATCGTGTAACCATCAGCTGGGGCTTTTGCCACCACATCAGCACCAAGCACGCCACCTGCTCCACCACGATTATCAACAACAACGGCTTGCCCCAGGGCTTCGCTGAGTTTCGGTGCAATCGTGCGGGCAATTAAATCAGTACCGCCACCGGGTGCGAATGGCACGACAAAACGAATTGGTTTCGTCGGATAGGGGTTTGATTTAATATCAGCCGCTGTGGCCCCAGAAAAGGGGGCGATAACACTCATACATACACTGATTAATACGAATGATTGCATTGTTGCCATACTTAAATATTTAATCTTAAACGACATATTGTTCTTTCTAATTTATGTGTAACTAATTTAGTATATAAGTCAATATATGAGCAACCATTATTGATATTAAAATTAAATTGTTTTTGTTTATTATTTTTTGGAACTATAACCTTGAAACAGTTTGACCTGCAATGCGACCAAAAATAACACATTTCCCCAGGGCCGTCCCAGTCATATATGAGTTGCCATGAAATCCGCCCATCACTTCACCGACTGCAAATAAATTTTCAAATGCGTGGCCGTTTGTATGTAATACGCGCGCCTGTGTATCTACAGCAAGTCCGCAATAAGTGGCAATAATGCCACTTGCCGATGGATAGGCGTAGTACGGTGGCTGTGCTAATGTGGGACAAATGCCGAATCCTGCAGACAGACTTGATCGATTGAACTCGGGCTCAATCCCCTGCACAATCGCTTGGTTATAACGGTTCACAGTAGACTCTAATTCGATCGGATCGCATCCAATCGCAACAGCTAATTCGGCAATCGTATTGCCGTACAACATCAGCCCTCTCCGATGTGCGCTACGAAAATCAAACGGTGGAACCCCATCTGGTGCATCATCCATAATCGCTTGATCGAACACTTGATAAGCAATTGCACCTGGTTGCTGTAGCGTGCAATCTCCCAATAATTTGTATGACTGGGACTCATCCATAAAACGCTGACCAAGTTTATTCACAGCAATACCACCACGGTATACCGGTAATTTAGTCCAATTCTCACCGGGGTCTGTGGCGGCTTTTGGGTGGAAGCCAAAAGTGCCTTTGACTACATGCATATCTTTTAATTCAGCACCAAGTGCTAACCCCATATGAATTCCGTCTCCTGTGTTACCTTGGCCGCCATAACGAACACCTTCCGCTTGACTAGGTGCATATTGTTTGAGCATCGCCTCGCTACGCGAAAACCCACCAGTGGCAAGGATCACCCCTTTACTTACCTTAATAGTAAATTGCTCATTCAAATACTGACAGCGAACCCCATTGATATATCCAGTGTTGTTATCTGGTAATAATTGACATACCGAGGTTTGGTATAGCAATTGAACACCCAATTCATTCACTAGTTTTGAATGTAAAGTATCCATCAACATCTGAATAGGCAGCGGATGTGTGCGCGGCACAGATTGCGCAGAGCTTAACTGCACAGCTTTAAAAGTCATACCTAAGGTTTTTAACCAATCATAGGTGGCTAATTGCTGATCAATATAGACTTGTAGAATAGAGGGATCACTCAAGCCGCCACCGGCTATGATTAAATCCCTTAACAACATATCGCCATTATCAACGATGCCTTGATTATGCTGTAGGTCAGTGCCTGAGAAAGCAAAAAATCCACTAGATAACGCTGTGCTACCCCCTGCTTGTGCTAATTTTTCGCAAATCAATACACTAGCACCATGCAGGCTCGCCTCATATGCTGCGCAATAACCGGCCAATCCTGCACCAACAACCAATACATCAATTTCAGACGGAACATTTAACATGACGGAATCATTAATGATTAAAAATACATCGGGATTAATCTACGCGAGCACTGGAGTCACGAACTACTTGCGCCCATTGCGCTAACTCTGATTTTATAAAGTTTGAAAATTCAATAGATGAGCTGGCCATAGTAATACCGCCAAGGGCAGAGAATCGATCTTTAAACTCTTTGTCACTGAGAATTTGTTGTGAACGTGTATGTAATAGTTGATTAATCATTGGTTTTAATTGCTTTGGTCCTAGTAGACCATACCAGCCAGTTGCTCGATATCCAGCAACACCAGATTCATTCATCGTTGGCACATCTGGAGCAAATTCAACACGTTTGGCGCTGGTTACACCGAGCACCTTAAGTCTCCCTGCTTTTACATAAGGCAGGGTTAATGTCGGTGGATTAAATGCCATTTGTACAATCCCCCCTAGAAGATCGGTCAATGCGGGCGCACCGCCTTTATAGGGCACATGCACAATTTGAATGCCAGCCTTACTTTTAAATAATTCACCCGCTAAATGTAGCGTGCTGCCATTTCCAGCGGATGCATAATTTAACTGACCAGGTCGAGACTGTGCTAGTGCAATGAGTTCACGGACTGATTGGGCAGGGATGGTAGGGTGTATGACTAAGAAATAAGGCACTTCACCGATAAAACTTGTTGGCAAAAAATCTAAGACTGGATCATATGGAAGTTTTCGATACAAGTTTGGGGTTATGCCATGACTCGCAGATCCGCCAAAAAACAATGTATAGCCATCAGGAGCGGCACGCGCAGCAATTTCAGCTGCAATAATACCACCAGAACCACCACGGTTATCGATCAGAATTTGTTGGTTAATACGTTCACTGAGTTTTGTTGCGAATAAACGAGCAACAGCATCCACTCCCCCACCTGCTGGAAAAGGCACAATGAGTCGAATAGATTTAATCGGATAACTCAATCCGGTTGTAGCATTAGTGCTCGCGGATTGCGATGTCGAGCAACAAAGTATAAAACACAAAGCCAGTAGAGAGCGTTGCAAAAAACATAAGCTAGAAAAATTTAGCATCGTTTATTTTGGATATTGCTGCAAATGAGCGATGCCATAGAGTTCGAGTAATTGTTTGACGCGTTCTCTCGGGGGTTGTTCCATAAAATAGCCCACTTGCGAAGGCTTAATACCAGAGGTTCTTCGTAAATCAACCATTGATTCAGCCATTTTAATGGTGGCGCCAAGTGCATCAAGTATTGGGACGTTATCGACGCGATTAAGACCATTTTTCGCAAGTAGCACGCATAAGGGCGCCTCACCTGGAATAATCACATCAGCGCCAGCAGCAATTATTGATCGAGCAGAGTCTTGAAAACGGGACAGTAACTCATCGGGTTGATCAAAAGCTTTTAATACATCATTAAAGGTAAAGCCAACCGGCTTTACACCAGCGAACCGATGCAATGGAATCACTCGCTCTGCATTTTCTTTAATAATAGGTGCCATTTCGGTAATAAACAGCAGTACGCCAACGCGCTGTCCAAGCATCATTGAAGATAGATAAGCACTTTCACCATAACCAACTACAGGGATATCAACTATACTACGGGTCTCGCGCAGAGCTGGTTCAGGAATAGTCATCAGGGCGTAAGCATCAAAACCTTGCTCTTCAGCTGAAATACCACCCATTACGAATTGATTGCCATGTAAATATTGCATATATGCATGTCGAATATCCGTCCCCGGATAGTTGGTGTTATAAGTTTGATTATTCATGCCGTGCATGACAACTTGAGTATCAGGACGTGCCACTTTCTTAAAATGCGCCTGCAGCGCTTCAGCATAGGCCGGTAGCGCATCTAAAACAGTAAAACTCTGGTGCCAAATTCTCATACTCATTTACGATCCTTCACTGACTCATCAGAAGTTAAAGTATCTTAAAAAAAATTAGTCAATCTGTGCGCCAGAAGCTTTAACGACTTTTGCCCACTTAGCTACTTCTAGGCGAAAGAAATGAGAAAACTGCTCTGGTGAGCTGCCTAATGGCTCTGCACCTAAGGCTAAAAATCGATCTCGAATATCTGGTAATTTAATAATCTTGACAATTTCATGATGCAATCGACTAATAATTGTCGTCGGTGTGCCTGTGGGTACAAACACACCAAACCAAGCGTTGGCGTCGTAGCCGGGGACTCCAGACTCAGCAATCGTAGGGATTTGATCTGCTACTGGGCTTCTTTTTTGAGTGGTTACAGCAATTGCGCGTAACTTTCCAGAGCGGGTCAGTGGCAGTGTGGTGACGATGTTGTCAAACATGAAAATAGTCTCACCGGACAATACTGCAGTCGCCGAAAATGAGGCACCCCGATATGGCACATGCACTAGCTTAATTTCAGCCATGCTACCAAACATCGCAGTGAATAAATGTGCACCTGAGCCATTACCAGCAGAACCGTAATTGAGTTGCGCTGGTTTTGATTTTGCCATTTTAACAAATTCATAAACATTTTTTACAGGGAGGGAGGGATGGGTCACGAATAAAAAAGGCGTATCAGTAACTTGAGTCACCGTAGTTAAATCTTTTAGCGCATCATAATTAAGCTTTTTGTAAAGTGTGGGGTTCACAGCAAGTGATACTGTGCCCAAAAATAAAGTATGTCCATCTTTAGGTGCGGTGGCAACAATTTCGGCACCGATATTACTGGCAGCACCTGCGCGATTATCGACCACTACAGCCTGCCCTAATGCGTCTGATAAATTCTGACTGATGGTTCGTGCAACGACATCGGTCGCGCCACCAGGCGGGAACCCAACAACAAAACGCACTGACTTAGTTGGGTATGTTTGTGCGAAAACAGCAGGGCTTGTCAGCCACATCATAGTGATTAGGCTAAAGAATAAACCGCTTCGTGAACTTTTGGTCAACATATTAATGACCTCTTTTAATGTGTGCAGATGCATCTAATCCCGCAAGACGACCAAACACTGCCCCTTTGAGGACCGATGTTGCACCTGTATAGTTACGATAGTAAGTACCGATAATCTCACCAGCAGCATATAAACCGGTTATTGCACTGCCATGACTGTTAATCACCCGAGCACTTGAGTCCACTTTGAGGCCGCCAAAAGTAAAGACATTAGATGAAATAATCGGATAGGCATGGAATGGCGACTCCAATAATGGGTGAGCCCAATTCGATTTGGGTGGAACTAGGTTCTGCGTTGCAAGACCATCCAAGCTTAGGGGTTGATCTGGCATATCAGACTGACAACACTGATTGTAGTGAGCAACGGTTGTTGCTAGTGCTTTGACCGGGATATCGATTTTAGCAGCAAGCTCTTCAATAGTGGCGCCCACAATGGGTGCTTGATCTGTACGCAACCCTAGTCGATAGTTTGGGATGCGCATATGTCTGGCATCTAGGATTACATACGCCATACCTTGACTTTGTTGATAAATTTGGCGAGTCACACGTTCATAATAAGCGTCAACAGTACCAGGTGCTTCATCAGTAAAGCGTTCCCCTTCTAAATTAACCAAAACGCCATACGGGAAAATAAACACAGAGGGTTCAGCAATACCAGAACGGGGGTCAATTGGTTCGGCATGATAACTTCCGAAATCACCACTTGGTACAGCCCCTATATTCAAGGCCATTTGTATGCCTTCACCTCGATTAAAATATCCACCACGACATACAGGACGCAGATATACCGAACGAGGGCCAATGTAATGCGATAGCATTTCTGAGTTACCCTCAAAACCACCGCAAGCCAAGACTACGGCATTACCCAAAAAGCGTTTTAATTGATGGGGTTTTTGAATCGCTTCTACGCCTACAACAGCACCTTGCTCATTTTGAATTAAGCGAGTTGCAGCGGTATCATAAACAAATTGAGCACCCATTTTCTCAGCTTTAGCTAACAGTGCTTCTATCAGCGCAAGCCCTCCCCCCACTGGTAATAATCGTGGTTGTGACTTAGTTAAAAACTGTGTTGGCAAAAAATCAAAACGTACACCACATAATTTTAACCATTGCACTGTTGGGCCAGCACGCTCTGAAAAAGTTGCGATCAGATCGGGATCGTTAAAGCTGAGCGCTTTAACAACAGCAGGCCAATGCTCTCGAGGTTCAGAGGTCATATGAACCAAAGATGGATCGATATAACCGCCAGCATTTTCAGCCAAATGCGTTTCGAAATCATCAGTGACTTCAAATTCACTTTTCATCCGTAAATAAGCTTCGGTGTAACGTGTCTGTCCGCCCCGCTCATCTATGGGTGCACGTTCAATGATCGTTACAGTTGCACCTTGCTCTAGAGCACTTACCGCAGCTGCAAGACCACCAATTCCACAACCGACAATAATTACATCACTGTTAATAGTAACCAAATTCCACTCCAGGAATAATCATAAAAACTAAAAAAATATGAACGATGTGCTTTATGCTGAGTCCGAGGTGTCAAAATCACTGCCCCCTAAATCCGAACTCAGGTCACTAAATTCAGTGGGTGAATCAATCTGATCAGACTGCATATCCATCGCATTAGTTGCCTGCGGATGAGGTGTACTTGCCGAGTCATTCGTATTGGGGTGATGCATGAGGTTGCTAATCCCTTGATATAGTAATGAACCAGCTACAACACCTGCAGCTGTTGTAGCAATGGACCCTAACATGCCAGATCCCCAAGCGCTATTCGCTGCCGCTGGAGCGGTTATCGGAGCTGCATTAGCCTGCGGTGCAGACGTTTGCATTCTTGCCGGATTAACCGAGTTTGGCGTAACGGCCTGCTTACCCCAGGTATTAGCACTATTTAAAAATGATTGAGAATTAGTCGCTTGCTGTTGATTGATTTGATTTTGCAAGGCATTAATTTGAGTTTGTGCGGCTTGCATCGCCACCTCTAGGCCCATAGCACGTTGCACGAGAAGATACACTGCGTCTGGTTGTTTTGCAGATGAATTACGTATTAACAGATCAGCTTCCAAATCTTTATCTGCAACTTGAATACTGGCTAATTGACTCAGAAATTGAATTAATTGCTCACGCTCTTGAAGTGTCATGGTTTACCTTTGTCATTGGTTCAATTAAAAATAATCGTTTAAAAAACTACAGCTATAACTTGTGATTATTTTCTTTGGGAGGTGATTCTATTGTTAATAAACGATGTTGGTGGTGTTCTGAAAAACGTAAGGTATGCGTAGCTAATAATGTTTCAATTAAAAACATCACCAAAGCAATTGAAAAGCATAAAATGCCACCTAAGAAAAACCAAGCGACCATACCTTCATTGAAATTGGTCACTGTATTGTCTAAAAATAAGCAAACAACGGTCGCGCCAATCAGTAAGGCGCAAAAAACCAAAAATGCAATGGCTGTATTGACTACAAATCCTCTTAGACCCAGTCTTTTGAGCTCCCATCTTGCAGCATCTACATTTTCAACCCGACCCATTAATAACCGCTCATCAATCCAGCGTGCCCGATCAATGATGCGTGCGAGTCGTGTAGCAAGCGCTCCAATCATCGCAGCAACCGCGGTCAGCAGAAAAACAGGTGCTACAGCCGATTGAATTCCTTGAGCAATGATGTTTGAGTTGATCATGGATTAGTTAATCAGATTTTAAAATAGCTAAAGCATCCACAGCTATAACTCCTGAACCTACAGCGCCGACAATCACCGGATTAATATCAAGCTCTTTAAGGTGATCACGTAAGCTCCATGCTAACCGAGATACGCTAGCTAATAATTTTGCAAGCGCTTGAATATCTCTAGCGGATTGCCCTCTAAAAGGTTCAAAAATTTTAGCACTACGTAACTCTTTAATCATGGCTAACCCAGAATCCTCATTAAATGGTGCTAAGCGATAAGTCATATCTTTGAGAATTTCTGTATGGATGCCACCTAAACCAAGCGCTACCACTGGGCCAAATACAGGATCGTTGATTACTCCAACAATAGTCTCTAAACCAGGACTAGACATTGGTGAGACTAAAAAACCACTGCATTTTTGATTTAATGATGCCTTAGTCATCAAATTAATCATTTCTAAACTAGCCTTGATTAATGCATTGGGGTCTTTTATATGTAATCGCACTCCCCCAATATCACTTTTATGTAAAATTTCAGAAGATAACAATTTTAAGGCAACCGGATAATGAAGACCCTCCACTTGATCCAGAGTCAAAGGCGAAAACTCAAATATTTTATCGTCGGTGACGGGTATACTGAATTGCTGTAGGAGCAATTTGCTGGCATTTTCATTCAATGTGCCTTTGGCAAATGGCTGGTCCAGTTTAAAGTCTGGCATTTCTAAGGGCGGATTAGTTAGCGCTTTGTTTCTTGCTACAGCGTAATCGGTAAGCATGCGCATCGTTTTTGCAACTCGGCTCACAGATCGCAACACTGGTATTTGAGCCTCTTCCAAAATTTGAAACATTTCCGGTGCATCTTCATATTCAACCGATGAGAAGACTAGCACTGTTTTTTTGTGCTTCTTACTAGCGGCAGCTAACGAGAGCGCGCCAATCTTTCCGGTTTTCCCAGTAACAGTTGCGAATAACAATCCAAGGTGATGAATGCCAGAATCAGATAGCACTGCATCAACAGAGCTTTCAAAGCGTTGCTGATTTTTTTCACTTATAAACCCAGCAGCATAATCAATTGGGTTATCTAAAGAGGCTACACTTGGAAGGTTTTCTTTAAGAGTTGCTAGCGTCTCAGTTTGTAGAGGCGCTATATGTATGCCGCACGCATCAGCCGCATCGGCAAACACTACGGCCGAACCACCAGACCCCCCCATGATAGCGGCGTTAAAACCAAGACCAGGTGGCTGTGATAATACAGCCTTCACATAATCAGCAGCCTCTTCCATATCACCCACTTCGATGACACCAACTTCACGAAATGCCGCCTTAAAAATATCATAACTGCCCGCCATATTAGCTGTATGTGATGCAGCAGCACGCATACCTTGCTGCGTATTACCGGCCTTCCAAATGACCAGCGGTTTTCCAGCGATTAATGCCCTGCGCGCAGCTTTTAAAAATTCTCGGCCATGACTTAAGCCTTCGATGTAGGCTAATATGACTTTTGTTTCTGGATCATCAACAAACGCATTGATGAGCTCAGGGGTTGAAATGTCAGCCTCATTACCACTGGCTACAACATAACGAAAACCAATGCCAGCAGCAGCGCAGCGAATAACCAAGCTATTACCAAACCCACCACTTTGAATCACAGCAGATACTGCGCCCGGTTTTAAAAATGGTGCCTTTGTGATACTGCCAAAACCAACAAAAGCTTGTTGTTGAACATTAACCAGTCCTAGGCAATTCGGTCCGATCAAACGCACATGATGATCACGTGCAGACTTGAGCATTGCTCGCTCCAGATTTAAACCTTCCTCACCATTCTCACGAAAGCCGCCACCTAAGACTACAGCGAATCGTATGCCCTGTTGACCACAATCTGCGACCACTTGAGGTACTTGCGCAGCAGGTAATGCAATTACTGCAACATCACTGGGCTTTGGCAAGTCTTTTACCGAGGCATAACAAGGTAAACCAACTAACTCCTTATACTTTGGATTTATTGGGTATATATCACCTTGATATTTTCGTTCAGTTAATGCCTGCAATGTTTGACCACCTGGCCGTCCAAAGTCGGCGCTAGCACCGATAATCGCAATGCTTTTAGGGTTAAATAATGGTGAGAAATTATTATTCATAATAGATATTCATTAAATGTTAACTGGCAGCAAGTATGATTGATGCGCTTCATGAGTCAATAAATCAATCATTTATTGTTTCTAACAATGAGCGCATCAACAACTGTTGCACCTGATGAATGCCCATGAACCATTAAAGGATTGACATCAAGCTCGGCAATTTGATCTTTAAAGTCATGTGCAAACCATGAAAGTCTGATAATGGCATTCACAACAGCATCACGATCTCGTGGTGCCATTCCTCTAACACCATCAAGCATTTTAATCGCTTTTAATTCATCCAGCATGTCGTTAGCTTGCGTCTCAGATACTGGCGCAACTCTATAGGCGATATCTTTAAACACTTCAACAAAGATTCCGCCTAAACCAACTGCAATAATAGGACCAAATACGGGGTCTTTAATCACACCCAACATCATTTCAAGACCCTTTTCAGCCATCTCTTGCACCAACACGCCATTAATATTTGCGTGAGGCGCATATCGGATAGCTGAGGACATTACATCTCTAAAACCAGTTCCCACCGAATCAGCATCTGACAAATTAAGACGTATAGCATCAGCCTCAGTCTTATGTAAAATATCTGGGGAATCAATTTTTAGTGCCACTTTAGTTGCAAACTGCTGGGCGATTGACACCGCTTGTTCTTCATCTTTGGCCAAAGCTTCGCGTGTTATTGTTAAGCCGTAACAAGCCAAAATATCTTTTGCTTCACGCTCAGTTATCTTGACGTCACAAAGGGCTAATTTATGAACAGCGAGTTTATGGTCAATTTCATCTGGTCGTGTTGTATTGAAACGTCCATTTTTACGATGATCTAGAAATCTCCCATAGTCTGCAGCAGATCGAATAGCACGCACACACGGTGTTGCATCTCTAAAAACTGGAATACCAGCGCGGACTAGATCTTTAGGAGTGAATGTTGGATCGTCATTACATCCGCCAACCCAAAGCATTGCAGCTGGCTTGCTAAATTGCTGAACGAGCGCAGCGCCTTGCTCTAAATCTTTTTTAGAGATTGATGCGAAGATCGGGATCATGACATCTATACTAGGATCTTCAATGATGGTTGTGAGTGCAGAACGATATAAGTGCTGATTGCCAGTAGCCAGAGAGGTCATATCCGTTGGGTTTGAAACCTTACCGTATCCTGGTAGTAATTTAGCTAACTCAGATTGAGTATGCTCTGAAAAATCAGGCCACGTGAGTCCAGCAGTGGCTCCAGCATCAGCAACTTGTACTATATTCCCGCCAGTGGGAGCGACTGAAGCGGCACCTCTTCCTTTGGGTAAGCGTTTATTTCTTAAAAATACTGCGGCTTCATAAAGCTCATTACATTCATGCACCCTTATCATCCCATATTGACGAAATACCGCATCGTAAATATCGTTATCACCAACAATGGCACCTGTATGTGAAGCAGCTGCACGACTACCCGCTTCAGTTCGACCAAATTTCAAGACGACAATTGGCTTTTCTAAATTAGCAGCTTCTTCTGCAACTAACCTTAATTTTTCACCATCTTTGATAGTTTCAGCGGCTAATAGGATCACCTTGGTAGACTCAGAATGAACCATGAAGCGTACAAAATCTAAGGCATCTAGGTCGGCCTCATTTCCACAACTGGCCTCATAACTAATGCCAAGACCAATTTCTTGGGCTCGCCACATCACATTAATTTGGCCAAGTCCACCACTGTGACAAACAATACCGACATCACCAGCAGGCGCACGTTTACCCATAATCGCGGCCGTGGAAGTCATTGCGAAAGCATCTACAAAATTAACGATCCCATTACAATTCGGCCCCATTAACCGCATACCGGAGGCACGCGCAAAATCAATTAAACGTTGCTGACGTTCACGACCTTCAAGGGTTCCAGTCTCTGAAAATCCACCGCTAAACACTGTGGCATATTTGACTCCGATAGAAGCACAATCAGCTAATACATCAAAAACACGCTCAGTCGAGACGATAATTCCAACGTGATCAGGAGTCTCTGGCAAATCTTTAATGTTGGGGTAACATTTCATGCCATGGATTTCACCCAAGCGTGGATTGATTGGATATATCTTTCCCGAATACCCAAAATTAGTCATTTGTCTGAATACACGACCTCCAAACGATGTTGTGCTGTCTGTTGCACCAACTAATGCAGTAGATCGCGGTGACATCATTAGAGAGATATCACTATTAGGGAGTGTATTTTGTGTTGTGTGTATAGAAGTCATTCGCTTAGATGTATTTTTAAATATGGATTAAAGAAGAAGCTTAAAAATTATTTTCTGGTGCCGCTGATTTTTAGGTCTTTGGCCAAACCACTTGCAGTACCGACCATGGTTTTAACACCATCTTGATTTTGACACCAGCACTCAACGGTGATCCGAACTTGGTCACCTTCGATTTCTTTATGTGTGACAACAGCATGTGCAGTTAATACGTCACCCGCTAACACAGGCTTGATAAAAGCCGCGGACAATTTGCCACCTTTGACAAAACCTTCGCCTAAGAACTGAACCATGATTTGAGATATATAAGCCGTCGACATCAACGCTTGCGCCAAAGGGGCGGCAAAGCCTTTTTTCTTAGCCCATTCAACATCCGTATGAATGGAATGGGGTCTTACACCAGAATAACAATCGATTTGGCGTTGAGAGATCGCTTTAGTGGTGATTGGTAATGTTTCACCGATTTGAATAGCGTCAGCTGTTTTTTGCATCTTGATGCACTCCTGATTTTGGAAATAACATTTGCGTAAACTGTCCACGGGTCAGAACGGTATTGGTTGACTCTTCAATGGTCTCGAATTGTGTCACCATGTAATGACGACCACGACGCTCATACTTGTCGATCACTTTGCCGTGACTACGCACTCTCATACCGGGTCGTGTGGGCTCTAAAAATTCAAATTGAATTTTGGCATGTAAACCAGCAGAAATCATGTATTTGCAATGGCGCATAAATAATGCCTGATTACCCAGAAGAACTGGATGCGTTATCTTCCCCCCAAAAGGGGACTCTTCAAAATACCAAGGATTGTAATCATCAACTGCAAAAGCAAAGGTTGCTACATCCTCAGGTTTGATCAAAAAGTCGTCAGACATAAATGTCTCGCCAACCTCTACAACTTCATAAGATAGTTCCTTAAATTCAACCATACGCTAACTCCTTGTTTTAATACAACTGCATTCAACGATATTAACCTACTCAATTAACACATACTGATTGTAAATATATGAATAACTATTCTACTTTTAGACCGGTAGATTTTATAACTCTTGTCCACTTAGCTAAATCACTCTTGACCAATGTTGCAAGCTCTGCCGGACTGCTCACGTCAACATCTAACCCCTGCTCAACCAGAATCCCTTTTGATTCTGGCGTATGCATTGCCTTTTTAACCAATTCGTTTAATTTTGCAATGATTTGTGGGGGAGTTGATGCTGGTGCAAATAATGCATTCCAAGCAGTGACTTCATAGCCTGGCAAGGTGACTTCAGAAATTGTTGGGACATTAGGCAAAACGCTGGATCGCTTAGCACCGGTAACCCCTAGGGCAATGAGTCTTCCCGATTTGACATGGGGCACTACTGTTGTGCTGCCGAAATGTAATGCAACTTGGCCACCTAATAAATCTGGCATGACTTGGCCAGTACCTTTGTAGGGAATATGCACCATACGAGTTTTTGCCATCGCATTAAACAATTCAGCCGCCATATGAGTACCACTACCCACTCCTACCGACGCATAGTTGATTTGACCAGGCTTTGCTTTGGCTAAAGCGATGAGTTGCTCAATTGATCTAACAGGGAGTGATGCATGACTGACCAAAAAAAACATATAAGAAGAAACTTTAGATATACTGTCGAAATCTCGAACAGGATCATATGCAATTTTGGTTTGCAGGACCGGATTCACCGTAATGCTACTTTGCACAATTAATAGCGTGTATCCATCTGCTTGAGATTTTGCAACATATTCCACGCCAATATTGCCGCCTGCACCAGGTTTATTTTCAACTATAACTTGTTGACCAAGCTCAGCTGCCATGTATTTAGATAAAATTCTGGCAACCAGATCTAATGAACCACCAGGACTAAATGGATTAATAATGCGTACTGTTTTTAGCGGATAAGTCTGCGCATTTGCAACGGTGCTAAAGAAACATGCAGCGAGAAACATTCTAAAAGAATATTTCTTGGCACGTCTTAATTTGTCAGACAGAGTCACGGCGGCAAACAATCCAGCATTACTCCCCTTTGAAATTAGGCTCTCTACGTTCTCGCCAAGCCAAATGACTCTCTCTGGTGTCGGCAGTGCCTTCTAACGCAAGAAAACGATATAAGTCCAATAATGCAGAATCACTTAGATCAGGCATGTCCATGCCTTGATTTAATGATTCAACCATTAAACGTGAGGATAACGGTGGATGCGCCGATATATGCTCAGCTACTTCCATTGCTTTTTGCATCAGATTGTCGTGAGGCACTACCCATTGGGCAAGTCCAATACGATAAGCTTCATCCGCTTTAAGCGGGAAACCCATCCCCAAACGCATTGCATGACCTTTTCCAACCCAACGTGCTAACCGAACCGATGCACCCTGTGCAGGTAAAATACCGAGCCTAACTTGGGGTAGACGCCACTCAGCTTTTTCTGAAGCTACAATTAAATCACAGCAATATGTGACAATACAGCCAATTCCTATTGCATAGCCATTTACAGCTGCAATTAAGGGCTTGGAAAACTCATCCATTAATCTAAAAATGTGTTTTCTGCGTTTGGGTAGGTTTTTAATAAAGGCACCGGTAGACTTTAACTGATGGGTATTCGGGTTTTTCAAATCTGCACCTGCAGAAAATGCGCCGCCTGCGTCATCACCCGTCAAAATCACACATCGAATAGAATCGTCTTCTTCGGCTTCTTCGAAGCGTTTAATCAACTCATCATAGTACTCTTCACACCAAGCGTTTCTGGAATCTGGCCTGCTTAAAGTCAGAATCATCACATGATTACGTTTCTCATATAACAATGGCATTGATCACTCCAATTTTATAATTAGACATTAAAAAATACTTCTTCAATTAGTCCGCTTTCATACCAACAGCTTTTATTACTCGACTGTTTAGCGCCAGCTCTTTACTAATCATTTTAGAAAATTCAGTTGGTGTAGAACCTACAATATCTGTGCCCTGAAAATCAAAACGTTCTTTAACATCAGGTAATATTAATAATTGCGAAATTTTCTGATACAAAAAATCAATAATCTCTTTAGGCGTGCCGGCAGGCGCTAATAGTCCTTGCCAAGGTGCCGTATTAAAATCTGCAACACCAGACTCTAAAAATGTGGGTACAAGGGGCAGGTATGACTCTCGCTTATTGGCAGAAGTACCTAACACTTTCACTTTACCACTTTTTAAATGTCCCATTACGGTTGGCGGCGTAGTAAATATCACTTGCACCTCATTTTGAATCAGTGCCGTTAGTGCTGGTGCTCCCCCTTTGAAAGGGATAGAGGTCATTTTGATGTCGGTAATCATCTTAAAAACCTCTGCGGCTAACGCGCCAGAGCTACTTGGAGTCGCCCAAGCAACATTTAAGGTGTTAGGCTTGGCTTTTGCAAACGCGATAAGCTCTGCAACCGTATTGACGGGCACTTGCGAATTGACGGTTAGCAGCAAGGACTGCTGTCCAGCTAAGGTAACAGCAGAAAAATCTTTATATACATCATATGGAATATTTTTAAAAATAAATGGCACTATCGTATGTGCCGCATAGGTGAATAGCAAGGTATAACCATCTGGACGTGCTTTGGCAACAATTTCATTACCAAGAATGCCACCAGCACCAGGTCGATTATCAACAACAATAGATTTCCCAAGTGTGTCACTGAGTTTGTTGATGACAATACGCGCAATAATATCGGTTCCGCCAGCTGCTGCGACCGGAACAATAACTCGAATTGCCCTTGCAGGATAAATTGGTCTAATGGAGTTACCTATCTTAGTGTCAGCACCAAAACTAAGACTACAATACAGACAGCAACTCGCAATTAGTGAATACCTGAAGAAAATTTTAAAAGATATGTTTAGATTTGAATATTTATTTAATATTAAGAACATATCGATACAATCAATTCCCTATACAATAAAAATATCGTCAGGTAAAAAATCTAAAAAAATGGTGGGGCGTGGAGGATTTGAACCTACGACCAACGGATTAAGAGTCCGCTGCTCTACCAACTGAGCTAACGCCCCATTCATTAATTATAACGCAGAAATACGCTAGTTTAAAAAAACATCTATCAAAATAATTGATTGATTAGAACGCGCACTAATCTAATAAACAATAACATGATCAAACACAACATTTAATTCTATCTGGTCACTAGATCGCTTTTTCAAACGAGAAAAAAGTGGTTCACGCATTGCATATTAATCAGCTTTCATACCAGCAGATTTAGCAACGCTAGCCCATTTTTGCAAATCAGCTTTAATCATTCTGGAAATCTGATCTGGAGTTTTAATATCAATTTCAACCCCTTCATTATTAAAGCGTTTTAGGACTTCAGGGTTTTTTAAATATTGACTAATTTCGTTATTGATTTTCATGATAATTGACGTTGAAACCCCAGTCGGTGCAGCAATTGCCCACCAGTTTGCAGCTTCGTAATTTGATACACCTGATTCATGAATCGTTGGAAGCTCTGGAAACATCGTTGTTCGTTTTAGTCCACCGGTTGCGATAGGCTTTAATCGACCAGAACGAATATGCGGAATGGCCTGAACAATCGAGCCAACGATCATGTGTGCCTGCCCTCCCATGACATCAACCATGGCAGGCATCCCACCCTTATACAATACAATCGTAAAATCTTGACCCGATAAGGTTTTAAATAAAGCAGAAGCAAAATGTTGAAACCCACCTGCAGAGGCCATCGTATAAAAACCGGGCTTACTTTTAGCTAGGCTTAAAATTTCTTTGACTGATGTAGCAGCCAATAAAGAACCGGTTGTTAATACGGTAGGACCACTACCTAAAAAGCCAACCCATTCAAATGCATTTAATGAATCATATGGTAATTTTTTTAATGCGGGGTTCATAGTAAAGGCAGCTGAAGCCATTAATAAAGTATACCCATCTTTAGCAGATCGAGAGACTATTTCCGTGCCAATAATACCTTCAGCGCCAGAGCGGTTATCAACTACAACTGGTTTCCCTAGGCGATCGCCTAAGTAAATTGTAAATCCTCTCGCCATAATGTCATTACTACCGCCAGCAGCTTGCGGCACTATGAGCCGAATTGGTTTGCTAGGATAGCCCTTATCAGGTTTAGTTTGGCTTAGCGCGCTGGCTGCTGAAAACAGAACTAAAAAGCCTAAAATTGGACTTAAAGTATATTGAAATAACCTCATCACGCCCCCTCGATACCTAGAATTTATCTATTATTAAAATGTACGATAAAAAACATTCGGAATATTGCTATACTGATTATAAATAAGCGATATAAATACCAATATAAATCCACATCGTGTAAACGTCAGATCGCACTTTTTTGAAAGAAAATTATGCTAAATAAATTTACAACAATCGAACAAGCAGCCATGGCAGTTAAATCGGGGATGCAAATAGTAATGAGTGCAAACCTAAGTCGGTCCCCCATGGCAATATTACGCCAAATCGTAAAGCAAGGAACAGAAAAGTTACGTATTGTGGGCGTTGTTGGTGGTGATTTGAATATTGACTTCTTAGTAGGTGCAAATGCAGTCGCATCTGTTGATACTTGTAGCGTGACTATGGGTGAATTCGCTAGAACAGGTCCAAATTTCTCACGCCATCTTTTGGCTAAACGAGTGCTGTCGCTAGATAATACTTGAGGGGTTTTATTTTCACAGGCCCAGGCTGGGTCTATGGGTGTGCCTTATGTGCCGATTATTGGTTTAATTGGTACCGATATTTTAAAACGACGTCTGGATATGAAGATTGTTGAAAACCCTTTTAACCCAGATGTTAAAACTGTTGTTGCTCAATCTCTGCGACCAGATATTGCGATATTCCATGCACAGAGCGCAGATAAACTTGGCAATATATCCTGTGGCTATGATGCAGAAGTCGTCATGTTGGCCGAAGGCGCAAAACATGTCATCGTTACTGTAGAGAGCGTGGTCGATAAAATCACTGAAAAAGATTCTGTTGGAACTTATATTCCATCAATACTGGTGAATTCAATTGTTCATGCGCCTTATGGCGCTCACCCTTCAGGTTGCGCAGGGCTTTATGATCCAGATAAAGTCCACATGCAAGCGTATGTAAAAGCTTCACAAAGTGAAGAAACATTCCAAGAATATCTCAAAAAATATGTTCATGGGATAAGCAGTCACGAGGAATACATCGATATGGCGATTCCAGATCACATTAAAAAAACAATTAAATAATGATGACAACCAATATGAATACCTATAACCCGGTAGAACTGATGGTCGTTTTATTATCTCGTGAAGTCAGGGATAATGAAATCTCAGCTTGCGGTGCCCTGTCTCACATCCCAGCAGCGGGGATGTTGTTAGCAAAGGAATTGCATGCACGCAACGCTGAATTAATTATTTTAAATTCCATATTCAATCCGTTTAAAACCTCTCGTCAATTTCACTATTTGGCTCAACGCGGTGAATTGGGTTTATTTTTTGTCAGTGGCATTCAAATAGATCAGTATGCAAATTACAATCTTCATCAATTGGGACCAGACCACGCGCAACCCGATGTGAGATTCCCGGGCGGATATGGCGGGGGTTTAATCTATTATGCGGCAAGGCGTTCAGTTGCATTTAGAACTGAGCATACCAAGCGCTCATTTGTTGAGAACGTTGATTACATTTCAGCTGCAGGGAGTAGCCCAGAAGATACGCTACGACTTGGTGGTCCTAGTAAGGTAATTACTCCAAAAGTAACCTTTATGTTTAATAGAAAAATCAATCGCCTGGAGCTCGAGTCTATACATGCAGGATTTACGCTTGAAGATATAGTCAATAATACCGGCTTCGCTGTATCTAACGAGCATGCTATTCAAACTGCAGAACCTTCAGAATTAGAGCTATATACGCTTAGAAATATAGTTCGGCAGAGAATGATCAATACGAACACTTATGCAAAATGGGCCGAAAACTCTTTAAATTAGAATTATGTCAAACACACAAAATCACATACAGTCAATCCAAGATATTGAAAATGGATTAGCCAATACGGGCTACATCTCAAATACCCAAATCTCTACTGCTGTTTTTATTGCGCAGCAATTACAAAAACCCATTCTAGTTGAAGGTCCTGCTGGAGTGGGCAAAACGGAACTTGCAAAATCCTTATCTACTTGGCTACATAAACCATTAATACGCATGCAATGCTATGAGGGGCTGGATGAGTCAAAAGCACTGTACGAATGGAAATATGGAAAACAATTGCTGTACACACAGATCCTTAAGGATAAAATTGGTTCAGTCATTAGCGAGTCCGATTCACTGAATGGAGCTTTAGAGAAGTTACATGATTTTGGCGACATATTCTTTTCTCGTAACTTCCTAGAGCCTAGACCTTTACTCCAAGCACTGGAACAGCCTGAAGGCTGTATATTACTTATTGATGAGATTGATAAATCTGATCAAGAGTTTGAGGCCTTTCTATTGGAAATCTTATCTGACTATCAGGTTTCAGTGCCTGAAATTGGTAAAATCAGCGCCATTGTCCCGCCGTTAGTGCTATTAACATCGAATTCAACACGTGACCTTGGCGATGCCCTAAAGCGTAGATGCTTACATTTGCACATCGGGTTTCCTGATGAGCGTTTAGAAGAAAAAATTATCAATTCTAGAGTTCCGGATATCAACAAAAAACTACTCAAACAAATTGTCAGTTTTGTGCAACAGCTGAGGTCCTTAGATTTAAAAAAAGTGCCCTCTGTAAGCGAAACTATCGACTGGGCTAAGGTCCTAATATTATTTCATACAAGCATTCTTGACACCGATACTGTCAATGAGACGCTAAATGTACTTTTAAAATTTGAGTCTGATATCGAAACCGCGCGGAAACAAACCCACACCTTAACTCAACAGTCACAACGCGCTTCTGAAATCAGTTAATGCAGCATCAAGAGCAAAAATTTATATTTGAGAATGGACACTTAGCCAGTAAACCTTTGCGTCAATTCTTACAGGTTGCAAGAGGTGCCGGCTTGCGCATATCTGCTGCTGAAAGTATTGACGCAGCACGCTCTGTTGCTATTGTGGGTTGGAATAATAAAGCCATTACCAAAACTACACTATCACTTCTACTAGCAAAATCTCCAGAAGAGAAAAGTCAATTTGATCATATTTTTGAGCTCTACTTTAAAAGTCAAGAGTTTTTAAAATCAACGAATAACGAACATACAGAAGAATTAGATAAAACCTCAAATAATTTTAATCATTCAGATATCAGCCAACATAGCAACGAATTGACAGAGGCATTGTTACGAGATGACCAAGCCACACTAGCTAATCTGATTGCGCAAGCTGCAAATGATATTGAGTTGGAAAATATTCGCTTATTTACCCAAAAAAATCTCTATACCAGAAGAATCCTTGAGCGAATGGGAATACGCGCTTTAGAAATGAAAATTTCTGCACAATCAGAAGCGCAATCTATTAATGAGTCCTCTGATTTTGATGTGTTAAGCGAACGTATTCATACGTTAAGAAACTCTGTGCGTGATTATGTTGAGCGTCAATTACTACTGTTTGGCAGAGCGCAAAGCGAACAGTTTCGGGAAGAATTGCTTAAATCCTCAAGAATTTCAAATTTAAATGCGCAAGATCTCATTCGGATGAGACAGTTGGTTCGACAAATGGCAAAAAAATTAGCGGGTCGTTATGCCAAAATGCGAAAAAAACGGCTACGCGGTCAGCTGGATGTAAGACGCACAATGCGCCGCAACATGGCCTGGGGTGGGATTCCATTCGTTACGCATTGGAAACAAAAACGTATAGAAAAACCTAAGGTGATGGTCATCTGTGATGTTTCAGGATCTGTTGCTGCAATGTCTGGATTTCTGCTGATGTTTTTATATGCCCTAAATGAAGCGCTTTCAGATATACGATCATTTGCTTTTTCAGGGACCATGATTGAAGTCAGTGATATCCTAGAGTCTGAGTCTGTAGAAAAAGCAATTGAAAAAATACTAGAAGTCATTGGATTTCAATCATCAAATTACGGTAGTTCTTTTACAGACTTTGACGAAAATTGGATTAGATTCCTTAGCCCTAAGACCACAGTGATTATTCTTGGCGATGCGAGGGGTAATAATACAGATCCAAAAGTTGAAATTCTTAAAAATATTGCTACCAGAAGTAAACAGTTAATCTGGCTAAATCCTGAATATGAGTCATCTTGGGGTACTGGTGATTCTGATATGCATAGATATGCCCCATATTGCAAGCAAGTCACCGTATGCAATACACTCAGACACTTAGAAAATGCTATTAGCGAAATTATGGTGCACTCCACTTAAATTCTAATCAACATTAAAGGATATGTCGTGAGAATTTATAAAATCCCATTTAATTTATTATTTTCATTATTTTCATTATCGTCACTATTATCAACTACCGCTTCTGCTCAGTCCGATTGCGCCACTTTAAAAGATAATGACTACAAGCATATGTGTCTAGCTACTTCGACCGGAAAATCCTCATTTTGTAACTCAATCAAAGATAACGATTCAAAAAACATGTGCCTAGCCAGAGTTGACTTAAAAAAAGCAAACTGCGACAAGATAAAAGCAAAAGACATTAAAAAAGAATGCCTAGCAATGTTCTAATTGATTTGAAATGAAAATTAATGAAAGGTGTCTGATGATTTCCTTTAAAAAACTTCATAATTACGTTGGTGCTGAAGTCAGTCCTATACAGCTTAAGAATGTATTTGATCAGGTCATACTAGATCAGCTTGTATCTGGTATGGACACACATGGTGTATTAGTATTTAGAAACCAGATCATGAGTGACGAGGAGCAAATGGCGTTTTGTGAACGATTTGGCGGCCCCCTACATACCAAGCCTGGTGTTGCTGCCCTCGGAAAAAATAAATTCAATAATAACGCCATTGCTGACATTTCTAATGTCGATGAAAATGGTCAGATTAGAGCAGTAGACGATAGACGCAGAATGTATTCATTAGCAAATCGACTATGGCACACCGATGCCTCCTTCCAAAGTCCTGCAGGCCGATACTCAACGCTTTGTGCTAAAGTCATCCCTAAAGTAGGCGCCAATACTGAATTTGCAGATATGGCCGCCGCTTATGATGCACTGGATCACAATACTAAGAATATGATTGCAGGACTGCATGTACATCACTCTATTGCTTATTCACGACAACTGCTCGGATTTAGTTTCTCCGAAGAGGAGTTGAATGAACTCAAAGGCGCGGTTCACCCATTGGTTCGTGTCAACCCTAGAACTCAGCAAAAATCTTTATATTTAGCCTCACATGCCAATAAAATCATAGAAATGCCGATTCCGGAGGGGAGACTTTTGCTAAGAGACCTGACCGAGCATGCAACTCAGCCACAATTTGTATATAGCCATCAATGGCAAGATCATGATTTTGTTATCTGGGATAATTTAGCAACAATGCATAGAGCAACTGCTTTTGACGATGCAAAAACGCCTCGTGAACTCAGGCGAGTGACCACATTAGAATCGACCCCAAGTCATGCATAGGCTAGGCAGAACCTATGTAGCTTGCAGCAATAACATTTGTTAATCTATTAATCGAGCTTTGCTCCTGAGCTTTGAATTATACGCTCCCATTTTTTAATTTCATTTCGAATACGCGCTAAGAATTGCTCGGGAGTATTACCTACAGGATCCAGAGCTAGAGCAATCAGCTTGTCGCTAACTTGGGTCGTCTTCAGAGCAATTTGTATTTCACTATGTATTCGTTTGACTATGACAGAGGGTACTTGGGCTGGACCTACCATGCCATACCATGAGTTAGCATCATAACCATTCAGCCCCGATTCGCTCATCGTTGGAATGTTAGGTGCTGCTGCTGTTCGAGTGATTGATGTTACAGCGATCCCTCTAATTTTTCCTGATTGGATCATTGATATTACCGAAGCTGCTGATGGTATAGCAGCAACAATCTGGCCGTTTAATAAGTCTGGTAGTAATGATCCGGCGCCTTTGTACGGCACATGATTGATATCAATTTTTGCAATGGATTTGAGTAATTCCATAGCCAAATGTGTTGGTGTGCCATTGCCTGCTGAACCATAGGTTAGTTGATTGGGTTTAGATTTAGCTAGGCTAATAAATTCTTTTAAGTTAGAAACTGGGAGACTTAGTGTAGTAACAAGCATGCCAGGTGCATATACCACCAAAGATATTGGAGTGAAATCTTTTACCGTGTCATAAGGTAGTGATTTATGTAGACTGATATTAATGCTATGACTACTACTAACCAGCCCCAGGGTGTAACCATCGGGAGCTGATTTAGCAACAATATCTGTACCAATAATTCCCCCTGCCCCATTTCTATTGTCGACAACGATAGCAACACCTAATTGCTCGGAAAGACGTTGACTCACTATTCTAGCTGCAATATCAGTTCCACCGCCTGCGGTAAAAGGCACCACTAAGCGTATAGATCGATTCGGATAGGACTGCGCAAATGTCAGATGACTGGTAATTATAAAAATAATACCTATTAAAAAATGAATGCGATACGAATGATTTAAATGTAAAGTCATGTTAATTAATTTAATCTTAAAGAAGTTTATGAGGGAGATTTAGCAACAGATCTGTATCGTTTTGTCTTTGTTAGGGCATTTAGTGTAGCTCAATGACGGCCTAGTTGTTAAGATCAGATAGGTAATGGTGTCACGCAGAATATTAGGAGTAATTAACAAAATATGAGTATCTTAATCAGAACTAGACCAAACTCTTAATTCTACATAATGTTCTATGAATGCAAGATCAATGATTAAAACTGTAATTTATAATCCTAATTATATGACTTAATTTTATTCTTTTGATAATTTCCAGAATATCAATTCTCTTTTCTCTTTTCTCTTTTCTCTTTTTTCAGTTTTTCAGTTATCGATATTTTATTTTTTGATGTTAATTTGGACTCCATTCACATCAACCTATTGCCTACTAGCAGTAAAAATTACAAATGAAACCCATGATCAACCAACTATTTTTCAGCAATGCACGTTTAGGTGTAGTTGCCTACCTTTTTAAGCAGAGTCAAATAATTGCCAAAAAATTTCCAATAAACTGAAAATAATCAGCCAATATTTCGACAAGAGTGGTCATATTTAAATCGGCGGCCTATGGCCAAATTTCAATGTAGAATCGTAATCAATTCAGCATCACCTTAAGCTATCCAGTATTATCCTGCTTTCTACTCAATGAGTTCATATATGCCCAATGATCAACCGAGCTTCGCTCAACTCTATGAGCGCGCTCATTCTCTATTACCTATTCTGCGGGAACGTGCAACACTGACTGAAGACTTAAGGCGAATACCAGATGCTACCCTGGATGACTTACATCAGAGCGGCCTATTTCGAATGTTGCAGCCCACTCGAGTCGGCGGTAGCGCTTTGCCCTACGATGCCTTCGTCAAACTAACAAGTACGATTGGTAGATCTTGCGGTTCCACTGCCTGGGTATTAGCAAATCTCGCTAACCACCATTGGATGCTCGCGCTGTGGCCAAGGCAAGCTCAAGATGAGATATGGGGTGTATCTCCGGACACACTCATTGGTTCTGCCTTGATGTTCCCAGCAGGTCGCGCTGAACTCAAAGATGAAGGATTCATTCTCAATGGCCATTGGAAATTTTCAAGTGGTATCGATGCTTGTGGTTGGTGCATGCTTGGGGGCATTGCGTCGAGCGCTGAGGGAGAAAGCCCCACCTATTATATTTTTTTGCTACCCGCTCAAGATTATCAAATTATCGACACCTGGCATGTCGCAGGACTCAGGGGCACTGGTAGCAAAGATATCTTGGTGAACAATATTCACATCCCTAAGCATAGGGCACTGCCGATTCATTCCATACGTGGCGGATCAACGCAAAGCACAGAGACGGACCCATTGTTTCATCTCCCTGCTTTCGATTTGTTTCCGTATGTTGTCGCTAGTGCTGCCTTAGGCATTGCACAAGGTGCAATTGCTGATTTCAGTGAAGATATTAAGCACCGCATTACCGCTTACTCAACCACATTACTTGCTGACTATGCCACTACTCAATCAAGACTAGGCCATGCAGCTGCAGCAGTAGCTGCTGCTGAACGTATCTTGATTGGCAATTGCCAGGATGTCATGCAACGTGCACAGATGCACGTCATGCCTGATCGCGAGTTTAAAATTCGCTTAAGGCGTGATGGTGCATATGCTGCACATTTATGCACTGAAGCTGTGACCCTGTTATTTGGCGCTGGTGGTGGGGAGTTTCTATATAATCAACAAACAATTCAACGCTCGTTCAGAGATATTCATGCTGCTAACAGTCACCACGCTCTGGCATGGGATATCGCAACCACAATGGCAGGAAAGTCATTGTTGGGATTAGCGGCTGATCTGCCTACACTATAAAATTATGACCATTGAATCTACATTGCAAGATCAACAGATTGATTTCGACCCCAGAGACTTTCGAAATGCGTTAGGTGTTTTTGTTACCGGTGTCACTGTAGTCACTACCCTCAATACCAGTGGTGAGCCGATTGGATTAACTGCAAATTCATTTAGCTCGGTTTCTCTATCACCACCATTGGTGTTGTGGAGCCTCTCTCTGCGCTCGCCAAACCTTTCAAACTATCTACAAGCTACGCATTTTCTGGTGAATATCTTATCGGATAAGCAGGCAGATATCTCAGATCGCTTTGCACGGTCAAATTCGAATAAATTTGAAGGACTTGATTATAAAAAGAGCCAACAAGGACTTCCCCAGTTAAATGGTATCTCTGCGTATTTCGAATGCCGAACTGAAGCCAGACACTACAGCGGTGATCATGTTATTTTTATTGGTCAAGTAATTAATTATCAATACAACGGCTCACCCACCTTAGTGTATTCAAGAGGACAATATAAGATATTGGAGTCATAAAAAGCATAAAAAATTAAAATCAAAAGAATTAACTTTAACGATTATTCTTTTCTTTCAACCGGAATTGATTTCAACTCTTCAGGTATTAGGCTTGAGTTTGGTTCATTGAGGGTGTCTGGAGTATCAGTTAACTTTTTAGCCTTCTTTTCATCTTTCTTCTGCTTTTTAGCAAGTTCGCGCTGGCGCTTTGCAAATCCATAATTAGGCTGGGCCATTAAGATTTTCCTTTCATGAAAAACGGCGATAGTGTCTGAGACGCTATCGCCGCTTATTAAACAACTAATGTACGAATACTTATAGCGCCTTCTCCAACGCCTTACATTGCTCTGTCATTGCTGACGGCAGACGAGATTGCAATTTGCTAAAAAGTTCCAAATGGTCTTTCACCTCAACTCGCCATGCATCATGATCAATATGGGTAAGCGCATCAAAACTTTGCCGACTAAAGCTCGTCAATCCGCTCCATTCCATATCTTCATAACGTGGCATTTTTCCAATTGGAGTATCTAGGGCTGGCACGGCATTGTCACAACGCTCAACAATCCATTTCAGTACACGCATATTATCGCCAAAACCTGGCCACATAAACTTACCATCGGCATCACGACGGAACCAGTTCACCGCAAAAATCTTTGGCTGCTGTTTGGCTTTCGCACCAACCTCTAACCAATGCTTAAAGTAGTCCCCAAAGTGATATCCACAAAATGGCAACATCGCAAAGGGGTCCCGTCTCACAACCCCAACTTTACCGACAATCGCTGCAGTGGTCTCAGAGGCCATAGTAGCGGCTAGATAGACGCCGTGCTCCCAATTGTTAGCCTCTGTGACTAACGGCACGGTTGTGGTGCGGCGACCTCCAAATAAGAAAGCACTAATAGGCACGCCTGCGGGATTTTCCCAGTCCGCATCCATTGAAGGAATCTGAGATGCTGGAACCGTAAAGCGTGAGTTTGGATGCGCGGCTAGACGACCGCAATCAGGTGTCCATGACTGACCAGTCCAGTCGATTAAGTGTTGTGGCGCTTGCTTACTCAAGCCTTCCCACCACACATCACCATCGTCTGTGAGTGCAACATTAGTAAATATCGTATTGCTATTCAATGAGGCTAAGCAGTTGGCATTGGTTTCCACTGAGGTGCCTGGAGCGACACCAAAAGCACCAGCTTCAGGATTAATCGCATAAAGTCTGCCATCGGGGCCTGGTTTAATCCAAGCAATATCTTCGCCAACTGTGGTGACGTTCCAGCCTTCTAAGGCTTTGGGAGGAATCAACATCGCTAAATTGGTTTTACCGCAGGCGCTAGGGAAGGCGGCTGCAATGTAGTGCCTTTTGCCACCTGGAGGCTGAATGCCTAATATCAACATATGCTCAGCTAACCAGCCCTGCTCTTTGGCCATAATCGAGGCGATACGCAAGGCAAAGCACTTCTTACCCAATAGCGCATTACCACCATAACCACTGCCAAATGACCAAATTAATTTTTCTTCTGGGAAGTGTGTAATAAATTTATGTTCTTTGTTACTTGGCCAAGCGATATCTTTTTGACCTGGTGCCAATGGTATGCCTACCGAATGTAAGCACGGAACAAAGGATCCGTTGGCACCCAGAATATCGATCACTTGGCGGCCAATACGCGTCATGATACGCATGCTGACCACAACGTAAGCGGAGTCTGTCAGCTCTACGCCAATATGTGCAATATGTGAGCCGAGCGGTCCCATGCTAAATGGGATGACATACATGGTGCGACCACGCATACAACCGGTATATAGCTTACTCATGGTCGACTTCATCTCTTCTGGCGGCATCCAATTATTATTAGGGCCGGCATCTTCTTTGTTATGGCTGCATACAAAGGTGCGATCTTCCATGCGCGCAACATCGTCTGGATGAGAGCGCGCTAAAAAGCAACCAGGGCGCTTTTCTTGATTCAGTCGAATTAGGGTTCCAGCATCGACCATTTCGTTACAGAGTCTGTCGTATTCCTCTTGAGAACCATCGCACCAAACCACACGGTCGGGTTGCGTCATCGCAGCAACTTCCATGACCCATTTTTTCAATGGCTCATTGATCACATACGCAGGGGCTGAAATATCGCCGCTGTAGGCGCCCATGATTTGGGCAGTGGAATTGCTCATCTATAACTCCTAATTACCTAATTATTTGATTTTTAATGTAAAAAACTACATCAAAGTTGAATAGTCTTTTTACTCGTCGGCGGGAAAAATTAAGTTGCATAAGAATTGGGCAAAAATTCTTAATACAATCTAAAACTAATCCAACGTAAATCCTCGAGTAATTCCATATTTTACACTAAATTACTGCCTCTCGATACCTGTTAACGTCCGCCGTTTAGCCAGTAACAGGATAGAAATACCGGTAAAAATCAGAAATGGTATGGCGCCATAATTCATCACTTCCCAACCCCTCGCGCTAAACAACCAGCCAGAGGTCGCAGAACTTGCTGCCATAGTCAGAAAAATTGCCGTGTCATTTGCTCCCTGCACTTTAGCTTTCTCTGCAATAGTATGCGTTTCGGTTAGCAGTGTTGTTCCACCGATGTATAAAAAGTTCCAACCAATACCGATTAAAACTAAAGCAAACCAAAAGTGCATCACTTCAATGCCGGAGAGTGCAATTGCCACACATCCTAAACAGAATAAAACACCAATACTGAGTATGGTGCATACGCCAAACCGTTTTATTAAAGTGCCGGTAAAAAACGATGGCGCAAACATGGCAAAGACGTGCCATTCGATGACAAACACCGTAGATTTAAAAGAAAACTGGCAAGCTTTCATCGCTAGTGGCGTAGCAGTCATCAGTAAATTCATCACACCATAGCCCACCATGCCACACATGACGGCGACCAAAAATGTTGGATCTTTCGCTATTTGCCGCAAGGATCGACCGCTGTTGCTTTGCTCTGCAATCGTGAGTCGCGGTATTCGGAGCTGTCGCTGTAGAATAATTGCAATTGTGCAAAATAAAATTAACACCAGATAGCTACCCATAAACTCAGCAGATAGTAAATCTTTGGTGTATTGCGCCGTTTCGGGTCCTAAAATACCGCCCACGAGTCCGCCCGCAAGTACTAAGGATATCGCCCGACTTTTAAACTCTGGAGGCGCCACATCAGCCGCTGCAAATCGATAATACTGTCCAGATGCATTGTAGATGCCCATCACTAATGTGCCAAAACATAATAGCCAAAATTGATGCGCATACACTGCCGTACAACAAATACTGGCCCCTACAATACCAATCAGTGTGCCTACAGTAAATCCATTAATACGTCCAATCCGACGCATTAGAAAAGACACGGGTAAGGTGGTTAATGCAGCACCTAAAACATAGGCCGTAACCGGTAGCGTAGCGAGAGAGCGATCAGAAGCCAGCGCGTAACCAGCGAGCCCATTAATAGAAATCAGGATGGTATTGTTGGTAAATAATAGCGCTTGAGTTGCTGCGAGCAGCGCGACATTTCTTTGATCTTCCGCTAAAGTCAATGCCTTGAAGTAATTACGCACCGGAAGATCTTTTTTGAAATTGGGCGTGTCCAAACATAATATCGCGAGTTGCATCGTTTATCGGTGCCGGATTCGATTCGGCCGCTAACACCTGCAAAGCGCGCTGTACAGCGGGCCTAGCGTTGATCGCATCAAACCAGCGTTGAGCATGCGGATACTCAAGCATGTCAATGCCACGTTGGTCGGCATGACGTGTCCACGGAAATATAGCCATGTCTGCAATAGTGAATTCCTCCCCTGCAATAAAACTATTCTTTCCAAGTTGCAGGTCTAGGATACCCATGAGTCGATTGGCTTCATTGGTATAGCGCTCAATCGCATAGGGGTGTTGCTCTTTGGCATAACGACGGAAATGATTGGCTTGGCCAAACATTGGGCCAACTCCACCCATTTGCCACATTAACCATTGCAAACACGTAAACCGATGTGCAGTATCTTGTGGCATAAAACATCCACTTTTTTCAGCCAAATACAGCAAAATCGCGCCGGACTCAAACAATGCTAAGGGCGCCCCATGAGGCCCTTCAGGATCAATGATGGCAGGGATACGGTTATTCGGACTGATGTTTAAAAATTCGGGTGCGAACTGTTCTCCGGTGCGAATATTGACGCTGTGCACGCGATACGGAATAGCAGCCTCTTCTAGCATAATGTGAATCTTATGACCGTTTGGAGTAGGCCAAGTATATAGTTCGATCATCGTCAGTCCGCCTTGTAAAATATCATTAATATCAATAAGTTACTGTGATTTCAGGCTGTGAGTGCCTGGAATCAGCATTATCTTTCGTATTGTAGTCTAAAGGCTCGCCCCATTTTGAATATTCTCCTCCCCGTCTGGAATAGGCCCCCAGCGCAGCAACACCCGTAAGCGCCGAAAGGCTTGCTGTTCTAGTCGATCGGGCAACATTACCAAATACTCCTGACGTCTAGCGTGCCCAGTTTTTATATTTAAAACAGTTAAATAAGGACCAACAACACTACTTCCTAAAATAGCTGCTTCTTCAATGGCGCCATTTCGGCGTTGTAGGCGGCATGTGGTTTTATCAAAAAATGTTAAGCTTGACAGTGCCCGCGAGGGTCGAAGAAGCGCGGAATGCATGATCGAGCGCCAAGCACTATAGCCTAATCCCATCACAAGTACTAAGTAAACATAAACAGGGATTGGTAACATACTGATCAAGACAATCACTACGATATGCATACCCCCTAAAATAATAGCGAGCTGGTAGGATGGTTTGACGATCACATGCAGTAGTTGCGTTCGCATACACGACTCATGATTAGACTCAACATTAGATCTAACATTAGATTTAACATTAGACCCATCATTAAATTATATCTACCTGATTAAATTGATAATTTTAAATTTCCAGAATTACAACAGCGACAGCATGATTTACTCAGCATTCTAGAATAAATTCCTTGAATCCAAACAGAGTCCCTCAATAAACCCTTGAAAAGTACGCATAGTCGATTAGACTCTAGCAATCTAATCAGGATTCTCCATTCAGCACCGCCAACCGTTTCTAGGACACAATTTCACACCTATGCCCATTTTGCAATTAACACGATTCTCTGCGTTGCGCTGTAGCGGACCTGATGCCAGCCAATTTCTGCATGGTCAATTGACCTGCGATGTAGCAGCCCTCCAGCCTGGCACCAGCACCTATGGCGGTTATTGCACCCCTAAAGGTCGGCTATTAGCGACATTCATTCTCATTGCAGATGCTGAAAGTTTCCTACTCATCCTACCAAGCTCTATAGCAAGTAGTATTCATAAACGTTTGTCAATGTATATATTGCGGGCTAAGGTTGTGCTAAAAGACTTAAGCCTCAGCCATGCTTGCATAGGTGTATACGGGCCGGATGCCACAACACACCTGGATACCTATCACTTAGCCCTACCAGATCTTCCGAACACCGTTTCACAACAAGATAGCGTTTGGATTACCCATCTATACCCGAATCGCTACTTCGTCGTTGCACCGCAAACCACCCCAGCAGATCATCTGGCAGGCGCCGAAGATGCTTGGAACTTGCTTGATATTGAAGCGGGTATTCCGTGGATTACGCCAGAAATTCAAGACGAATTTACCCCACAAATGGTGAATTTAGATTTGATTGGCGCTTTGAGCTTCACTAAAGGTTGCTATCCCGGACAAGAAATCGTGGCGCGAACACATTATCTCGGCAAACTCAAGCAGCGTATGTATCACGGTGAAGTTAACTCAATGCCTCAAACAGGTGACCCCTTGTATTGTGCACACTTTGGCGATCAAATCAGCGGTCGGATTATCACTAGCGCGCGCAATCAACAAGGGTCTGCAGAATTGTTGGCCGTTTTACATACCGACGTCATCAACCAACACAGTTACCACTTGGGCTCTAACCATGGCCCTATCATTACCAATATTCACGAACCTAAGCGACCCAATACGCCATGAATTATGCCTATTACGTTTACTATCGAGTAAATCCCGATCACTTGCTCCAATGCCAAGAAGCGTGCACAGCAATTCTTGCGGCAGTCTACGCTGCCACCGGAATTCAGGGCCGGGTATTAAAGAAGCGAAAGGAGCCATACTTATGGATGGAAGTTTACGAGAACGTAAAGTCTGAAGCTGAATTTGAATGGGCTTTGGCAGAGGCAGTATCCAATAGTCAACTACAACCACACCTACAAGCAGGGCAAAATCGCCACATAGAATGCTTCAGCGAATAGATATATATGTGCTTGATTTTATTGAGTTTTAAGTCTAACAAAGAGTTCCCCCTCATCATTGGATCAAATCGTGATGAGCGACATGAGCGACCCACAGCAGATGCCGGATTTTGGGATGATCACCCAGATCTATATGCCGGACGCGATCTTCAAGACGGTGGTACTTGGTTAGGTATTACTACCAATGGCCGAATCTCCGCATTAACTAATTACCGAGAACCACAACCACGACGCACTGATGTGCGCTCCAGAGGCACTTTGGTCAGCGATTATTTGGTGGGATCTTTGTCTGGCCAAGATTATTTAAACAGTCTCGCCGCTGATGCACTCAATTACAATCCGTTTAATTTAATTGCAGGCAACCTAGAGGAGTTATGGTATCTCTCAAACCGAGGCAGCGGTGTGAGCCCAGTGACTCCGGGGGTTCATGGCTTGAGCAACCATTTGTTAGATACGCCCTGGCCCAAAGTGAAGTTAGGCTGCGATACCCTCAATGCCCTGGATCACTGTAAAGACCCTGATACGATTATTGAGACATTATTGAATACCTTGGCTGACCAGCGTCGTGCGCGGATTACTGAGTTACCCAAGACCGGAGTCACCTTGCAACTGGAAAAAACCTTATCGCCGCCCTTTATCATGGGCGACCACTATGGCACGCGAAACTCCATGGTGGTCATTGTTTCCGCGTCAGGAGAAGTGTTTGTGCATGAGAAACGTTTTGGACCGCAAGCAAGATTTGCAGGCGAAACAGCTAGGGCCTTTAAAATCAGATAGTTACGATGATATTCTCAATGCGAACAGCAGAATTGATATGCCATTTAAACGCATCTAGTGAAGAGTAATTCAACCTAAATTGTCAAACCGCCACTGACCTCTAGCACTGCACCGTTGATATAACTTGCCTCATCAGAGGCTAGAAATGCGAATGTATTAGCGACCTCTTCAGGTTTACCCAAGCGCCCCATCGGCACGCGTTTCTCTAAAGTCTCGACAACTTTCTCGGGCATAGCGCCTAAAATACTGGTTGCTATAAATCCAGGACAAACTGCGTTTGAACGTATACCTTTTGATCCAAGCTCGCGGGCCCAAGTCTTTACCATGCCGATGACCGCAAATTTACTCGCTGCATAATTGGTTTGGCCAAAATTGCCATACAAGCCAACAATTGATGAAGCATTCAAAATCACACCCGATTGCTGGGATATCATTTGATTGACCACAGCGCGGGTGCAGTTATAAACACCTTTGAGATTGATATCAATGACACGATCGAACTGCTCATCGGTCATATTCTTCAGTTGGGCATCTGCGACAATTCCAGCATTGTTAACCAGAATATCGATGCGGCCCCAGTGCGCTACAATGAACTCGACTAAAGCATCTAGCTCGGGCCTGTTTCTGACATCTGCGATGCGACCTATGGCAGAGCCACCTTCAGCCAGGCACAAAGCAACCGTCTCATCAATCCATTCTTGTTTAATATCGCAGACAACAACCTTAGCACCTTCACGAATAAATTTTAAAGCAGTAGCTTGCCCAATACCCCGGCCTGCACCGGTAATCATGGCCACTTTATTCAAGAGTCGCATATTGACCTTTCTCTGAAGCACAGCGGTAAAAAATGTCGCAGTGCACAATTTATCTTATTTTGCGGCAATGCACAATTAAATTCGCCAATACCCTGTAGAGACTAAGCTAATGGTAATGCTAAGGATTAATCTCTACTGGAACACCAACCGCAACGCGCTCATAAAGGTCAATCATGTCAGAGTTACCCATACGGATACATCCGGCCGAGCCAATAACGCCTAATGGCGTTGAATCAGGCGTACCGTGAATATAGATATATCGACGCATGGTATCGACATCACCCAAACGATTAAAACCAAGCTCACACCCAGACAACCACAATATGCGCGTCAGAATCCAGTCCCGATCCGGAAAGCGCGTAGCTAACTCAGGGCTGTATACTTCACCCGTCGGGCGCCTACCCACAAACACCGTATTTTCTGGTGCATCTGTCCCAATTTTTGCACGAATAATATGACGGCCTGTGGGAGTACAATGGCTACCAGATTGTTGTCCAACCCCATTACGTGCACTAGATATTGAATAGCGCTTTGAACTATTTTTATCAATAATTTCAAGCAGTTGTGAATGAATATGAATTACGATTTTCATATCTTTTTCCGCTTTCTAGCAAAAAAAGATTGTAATAGTTGGACAGAATCCGCGCTACATACGCCCCCTGTAATCGCTGCATGATGATTCAATCGAGGCTCGGAAAATAAGTCAACCACACTACCGCAGGCACCCGCTTTCAGGTCAGGGGCACCAAAAATCACTCGCTGAATTCGCGCTGAGAGGATAGCACCAGCACACATCACACAGGGCTCTAGCGTTGCATATAATTCACAACCTACCAGTCGATAGTTATGCAAATGTTGAGCCGCCATCCGAAGTGCAATTATTTCGGCATGGGCTGTTGGATCTGAGTTGGATATGGGTTGATTGAATCCATAGCCAATGATAAAACCATCCTTGACCACCACAGCGCCAACCGGAACCTCGTCAACAGAGGCGGCGTGTGCTGCTTGAATCAGCGCGGCTTGCATAAACTGAATATCGCTCAAATTCAGCACCCTCTAGAGACAAGTTAGAACATTAATCCGCAAAAAATAATATCATCGCCAAGTGATTCAAATTAACACCGCACGACATCAAATAAAGAACTGCTGATACTGCTCTGCTTTAAAACCCAGTATCAGCTTGCCTTGATGCGCTAACACAGGTCTTTTAATCATCGACGGTTGCAACACCATCCATTGCAATGCCAAGGTCTCACTCAGATTGTTGCGTTCGGTTTCAGGCATACGGCGAAACGTTGTACCGCTCCGATTAATCACCATTTCCCAACCTAAGACTGCACACCAATTACGCAGTGTTGCCTGATCAATACCCAACAACTTATAGTCATGAAAAGCATAATCAATATGATGTTGATCTAACCACAAACGCGCCTTCTTCATCGTATCGCACTGGCGTATACCGTAAATCGTGGGTTTCTGAGCTTGAGTCATAGCGCGCTAGCTTCGTTGCTTAAGTTTAGCAAAAGCAAGTGCCATAGCATTGGGAGCCTCAGCCACTACGGTGTTACCGTGACTACTTGATCGGTGGTTAGCTCTATTCTGTGCCCCACCATTTGATGCAGACCGTGCCGCAGATTTAGGTTGATCACCTGGATGACGAGATGTATTTGCGCGGGGCTCACTAGCGTCATCTAAGCGCATTGTTAATGCAATCCGTTGGCGCTTAGGGTCAACTTCGAGCACCTTCACTTTCACAATCTGCCCTGGTTTAACCACTTCATGCGGGTCTTTCACAAAGCGATGCGATAACGCAGAAACATGCACCAAACCATCCTGATGTACACCAATATCTACAAACGCACCAAAAGCAGCAACATTGGTGACCACACCTTCTAGAATCATATCTGGTTGTAGGTCGGTTAACTTTTCAACACCCTCTTGAAAGATCGCCATCTTAAATTCAGGGCGAGGGTCCCGACCCGGCTTCTCAAGCTCAGATAAAATATCCCGCACCGTAGGCAGACCAAATTGATCATCCACGAAAGACTCCGCAGGAACACTGCGCAGCAATCCAGATTCACCCATCACCTCCATAATACCTTTACCCAGATGCGACAAAATTCGCTCTACAACAGGATAAGCCTCAGGGTGAACAGCAGAAAAATCTAGCGGATTATCACCACCACTCACACGCAAAAAACCAGCCGCTTGCTCAAATGTTTTAGCACCCATACGCGGTATCTTACGGATGGTATCGCGATTAGGAAACGCACCATGAGCATCACGATACTCCACGATATTGCGCGCTAGTGTGGCATTTAAACCAGACACTCTTGCTAACAATGCAGATGATGCGGTGTTCACGTCCACACCAACTGCATTTACACAATCCTCAACCGTTGCATCGAGTGCCTTTGCAAGCGCGCGTTGATTTACGTCATGTTGATATTGCCCCACACCAATCGCTTTAGGATCAATTTTGACCAACTCAGCCAAAGGATCTTGGATACGTCTGGCAATAGAAACCGCTCCACGGATGCTCACATCTAAATCTGGAAACTCAGCTGCTGCAAATGCAGAGGCTGAATACACCGAAGCACCAGCCTCGCTCACAACCACTTTGGTTAATTTAATGGTGGGTGCAATTGTATTAATACGCTTAATTAACTCCCCAGCTAATTTATCAGTTTCTCGACTGGCAGTACCATTACCAATAGAAATCAAATTCACTTGATGCTGAACAACTAAACGACCTAGAACAGCTAAAGACCCCTCCCAGTCATTACGCGGGGCATGTGGATAAATAGTTGCCGTATCGAGCAACTTACCGGTTGCATCCACAACAGCTAATTTACAGCCCGTTCGCAGACCTGGATCGAGTCCCAAAACTGCCTTAGGGCCAGCAGGTGCAGCAAGTAATAAATCATGCAGATTGCGCCCAAAAATCTTAATCGCTTCGGATTCGGCAGACTCACGTAATTGGATCAATAGATCCGAAGTGATATGCACATGAATTTTCACACGCCATGCCCAATAGCAAACCGACATCAGCCATGAATCGGCTGCGCGCCCTTGGTCAGAAATACCCACATATTTAGCAATCATCATCACGCATGGATGAGGAGACAAAGCTTCTAATTCTTCACCTAAATTTAATTGCAAACTTAAAATACCAAGAGTTCTACCTCGAAATAATGCCAGCGCGCGATGCGAAGGTACTGTATTTAAACGTTCCCTGTATTCATAATAATCGCGAAATTTTTCATCCTCTGCCCCCTCTTGACCCTTAATCACCACAGAGACCAGGAACCCTTCCCGATACAAACGATCTCTTAGCGTAGAGAGTAACTCAGCAATTTCAGAGAAGCGCTCAGATAAAATATCTTTAGCTCCATCCAATGCCGCTTTTGCATCTGCAATATTAATAGCCTCTTTAGCTTCGGTTGCTGCTTCAACTCGAATAAAGCGTAGCGCTTCAACCTGCGGGTCCAGCGTGGGGTCTTGGAGGAGTGCATCTGCAAGCGGCTCTAATCCAGCTTCACGGGCAATTTGCGCCTTGGTTCGCCGTTTTGGTTTGTATGGTAAGTATAGGTCTTCTAGCGTTTGCTTCGTCGCGCTTGCTCCTATCGCTAATCGCAACTCATCAGTTAACTTACCCTGCTCTTCAATTGAAGCCAGAATCGTTGAACGCCGATCTTCGAGTTCGCGCAAATAAGCCAGGCGTTCCTCAAGCGTGCGTAATTGGGTGTCATCCAGATTCTCAGTTACCTCTTTACGATAACGCGATATAAAGGGAACAGTAGCACCATCATCTAACAATTCAACCGCAGCAACAACTTGACGAACTTTAATATTTAATTCTGTGGCAATTGCCTGGGCAATTTTAATTTGTACATCACTCACCACATTGGTAACATTGGTATTCATAAGAGCACTTTCATGATTGATTCTTCTCGCCACCTAAGACTGATACCAGATCAGCAATCATCAACGATAGCTCTCCAGTCATTAATACAAAATCCATTTCAAACTGCTCTAAATCATTTTCAATTTTTGCATCTGATTCACGCTTTAAAATATTTAAAAAACTAATTTTTTTAATTTGGAGCTGATCAGTCAAAATAAAAGAAATACGATCATTCCAAGTCAAACCCAATTGCAGGGTTTTTTTTCCGGCAAGGATATGATCTTTAATTTCCTTACCCTCAAGAGAATGTCTTACATAGCGCACAGTGGCTCGGCTGGCATCTAGAGAACAGAGCTCTAAATCCTGGTCTATGGTAAATACCCCAGGTGCATCGCCACTTAATAACCATTGCGACATCACACTACCTGGAGACATCTCAGTATCAATACGTTTAGCCTGCATAGTGTCGTCAGCGCGGCGTAAGGCTTCCATCAATGACTCAGATTTTTTATCAGCGCCTGTATCGACAACTAAAAATTTATTTTTCACATCAATCCAAGCAGCCATCGAGGCGCGCTTAGATAGCGCTCTGGGCAAGAGTTCAGTCGTCACTTGTTCTCGGAGGTCGCGCATTTGTTTGCGCCCTAAGGGGTGGCCAATCTGCTTCTCAATTTCGGCTACACGGTCTTTAGTGTGCTGCCGAATAACGGTAGAAGGCAACAACTTCTGCTCAACCCCGAAGTTGATCAGATAATGACCCATTTGTTGATATAAAAAAACGCCGTCTTCATGGGGAAAAGTCCAACCCTGACTCTCCATTTGAAAACCGCCGCAGGGCTGCAACGGTTGCAACGACAGTTTCTGCTCTAAATCATCTCCATTAGCGACCCAATCATTTGGAACTCGATAGATCACTGCATTTTTAAACCACATGGTAAAAAGTCATGAAATAAATTCTTTTAAACAAAGTTAAACTGTCAAAACCAACACATCTTAAATAAGATATAAAGTTAATAAAAAGATAAATCCATAAATAAATCAATAAATCAAACAAACAATCAATGAATCAATCAATCAAAAAAATTATAATCGACTACGACCAACCTAAATATTCATTGATTGCACGACCCATAATCCATTCCCGATCTGCTTCACTTAGCCACGTCAACTCTTCAGTAAATAAAGTGACGCATTGGCGATATGGGCAGGTAAGACGCGACAAGTCCGAACCCCAAAACATTCTCTGAGGGCCAAAAGCATCGTAGACCTGACGTATATAAGTGTGAATACTCTTGAATGGGTAGGCATCTTCTGCAAAAATTGGTAATGCACTCACCTTAACAGCGACATGCGGATGCCGTGCCAATGCCAGTAAATTTTCAATACCAGAAAATGCAGCTGCCCCTTTGGCGTGTCCTGTCATACCCATATGATCAATAATTAATCGTAAGTTGGGATAACGACTAATCACATCTTCAGCCAAGTGCATCAATGGAAACGGAAACAACGCCATAATCGGCATATTCAATTGCTCTGCACTAGCCCAAAACCATTCCATACGACCAGCCAAAAGCGGCTCACGCAATACATCAGTCGTAAACAACACTCGAATACCCAGCATCCCAGGCTGCTCACGCCAAGTGCGCATTAAGCCGTGCGACTCAGGCAAGTCTGTATCTAATCGTCCCATAATCGCAAAACGATCTGGATGAAGCGATGCCGCTTCAAGCGCTAAATCATTTCTATCGCCTTCCCATGATGGAGGGACAATAATCGCACGGTTAACCCCGGCAGCATTCATTTCTTGAAGCAATTCATCTTTTTCCAAGGGAATTGGTCTTTGCGGTGGCGCACGCTTAGGCCATGGCCGTTGCGGTGTATCGGCACCCCATATATGTACTTGTGAGTCAGTAATGATCATATTTTTCACTCCTTGATAAATTGTTATTATTCCCACTCAATAGTAGCCGGTGGTTTTCCTGAAATATCATAGACGACCCGATTAATTCCACGCACCTCGTTAATAATACGATTAGATACTGTAGCTAATAAATCATAGGGTAACTCAGCCCAATGCGCAGTCATAAAATCTGTTGTTTGAACAGCTCTTAACGCAATTACATACTCATAAGTACGGCCATCACCCATCACCCCCACTGATTTAACAGGTAAAAAAACCGCAAAAGCTTGCGCAGTTTTGTCATACCATCCAAATTGCCGCAATTCATCGATAAATATAGCATCCGCTCGACGCAATAAGTCTGCAAACTCTGGTTTAATCGCGCCTAGTATTCTCACTCCAAGACCAGGCCCGGGGAACGGGTGTCTGTATACCATCTCACGCGGCAAACCAAGTGCTACACCAAGCTCTCGCACTTCATCTTTAAATAACTCACGCAAAGGCTCTAAGAGTTTGAGATGCAATGTGTCTGGTAGGCCCCCAACATTGTGGTGCGATTTAATCGTATGCGCTTTTTTGGTTTTAGCACTCGCAGACTCAATCACATCCGGATAAATTGTGCCTTGAGCAAGCCACTTTGCGTGCGGTCGCTTTGCTGACTCTTTTTGAAAGACTTCAACAAATTCACGCCCAATAATTTTACGTTTCTGCTCTGGATCAGACACACCTTCCAAGCAACTTAAAAATTGCTCTGTAGCGTTAACATGTATCACGCGTACACCAAGATTATTTGCAAATGTCGCCATGACTTGCTCTGCTTCATGCAGCCGGAGTAACCCATTATCGACAAATACACAGGTTAACTGGTCTCCAATCGCAAGATGGATTAACGCTGCTGCCACAGAGGAGTCCACGCCACCAGACAATCCGAGTATCACCTCATCTTGCCCAACTGTCTTTTTGATATGCGCTATAGCCACAGCAACATAATTGGGCATTGTCCAATCACCATTGAGCTGTGCAATTTCTCGCACAAATCTTTTGATAATTGATGCGCCTTGTTTTGTATGGGTCACTTCAGGATGAAATTGAACGGCATAAAATTGCCTTTGTTCGTCTGCCATCCCCGCAATAGGACAGTTATCGTTACTCGCCATGACTTTGAAACCTGTAGGCAGATCAACGACTTTGTCACCATGACTCATCCATACATCCAGAAGACCATGACCTTCCGTATTAGTATGGTCAGCGATGTCATTCAACAAGCGGGTATGACCACGTGCGCGCACCTGCGCATAACCAAACTCTCGAACATGGCCCATCTCTACTGTACCACCCAGTTGACTGGCCATGGTCTGCATACCATAGCAAATCCCCAGCACGGGCACACCTAATTTAAAAATGATCTCCGGAGCACGAGGCGTGCTCTCCTCCCATACTGACGAAGGTCCGCCAGATAAAATAATTGCTTTAGGAGAGAATTCCTGAATGAACGCCTCGCTGACGTCATAGGGATGCAGCTCACAATACACATTTAACTCACGCACTCGACGTGCAATTAATTGTGAATACTGCGAACCAAAATCTAATATTAATATACTGTTGTTATGCATGATTAATTTTCAAAGTGAACCTTCAATAATTTACTTAAAGCCAGTCACCAAATTTAAAATTAATCTACACGATAATTTGGCGCTTCTTTAGTGATCTGAACGTCATGAACATGAGACTCACGAATGCCCGATGACGTGATCTCGACAAACTCAGCTTCTCGCCTAACCGCATCAATGGAACTGCAACCTAAGTATCCCATGCTGGAGCGTAGCCCCCCCATCAGTTGCTGAACCAACGGTGTCAATCCACCTTTGTAAGGAACCCGGCCTTCCACACCTTCAGGTACTAATTTCTCAGTATTCATTTCATCAACTTCTTGGAAATATCGATCAGCAGAACCTTGCTGCATAGCACCTAATGAGCCCATGCCACGATAAGACTTATAAGAGCGGCCTTGAAACAACTCAATATCTCCAGGGGACTCTTCAGTACCCGCAAACAAGCTACCCACCATGACGGTATGTGCACCCGCAGCGATGGCCTTAGCAATATCACCTGAATAACGTATTCCACCGTCTGCAATTAATGGTACATCCATTTTTTGGAGTGCCTTAGCAACATTAGCAATGGCAGTAATTTGTGGAACACCGATACCAGCCACAATCCGTGTTGTGCAAATGGAGCCGGGTCCAATACCTACTTTAACCGCATCAGCACCATGATCAACTAAGGCCTTAGCAGCAGATGCTGTTGCAATGTTTCCACCAATCACTTGCAAATTAGGAAATTGGCGCTTGAGCCAACGAATTCTTTTTAATACGCCTTCAGAGTGTCCATGTGCAGTATCTACAATAATGACGTCTACACCCGCTTCAACCAGGGCAGCTGCTCGCTCCTCTGTGCCATCACCAACTCCCACAGCAGCACCAACTCTTAAACGCCCCAATGAGTCTTTACACGCATTAGGATGCTCAGAGGACTTTAGAATATCTTTTACAGTGATTAAACCTTTTAATTCAAAATTTTTATTAACCACTAATACCCGCTCTAGGCGATGCTTATGCATAAGCTTACGAGCTTCTTCACGAGATGAGCCTTCGCGAACTGTGATCAACTGTTCACGCGGAGTCATGATATTTTTGACTGGTTGATTTAACTTGCTCTCAAATCTCAAGTCGCGGTTGGTGACAATCCCTACAACCTTGCCATCAGATTCGACAACCGGAAGCCCGGAAATGCGATGCAGCTTAGTGAGCGCAATCACCTCTTTCACACTCATGTCTTGGTTAATGGTGATTGGATCTTTGACAATACCACTCTCGAAGCGCTTAACCTTTGTGACTTCAGTGGCTTGAGCGCGAATTGTCATATTTTTATGCACAATTCCAATCCCACCTTCTTGCGCCATCGCTATCGCAAGACGAGACTCAGTAACGGTATCCATTGCTGCAGAGAGCAAAGGAATATTCAAAGGGATTCCTCGCGTGAGTTGAGTTTTCAAGCTCACATCTCGAGGCAAAACGTTTGAATGTGCTGGAAGCAACAAAACGTCATCAAAAGTTAAAGCTTTTTGCACTACACGCATATCGGCGTCCTTCGCAAAGGGCGGATTATAGTCCTTCATCTTTAATCGGTAAACTAGAGAAATGAAATCAAATTATATTGCCACTAAAAAGTCTTATTTTTACGCAGAATTGAGTAAATATTAAGCACTCATACTGTAATTTTAATCGCTATAGAATGTTCTAGACCTTAATGGGTACAAGCATTATGATCTACTAGTCAGATATTCAAATAATAATTTAGTAAAATTTATGTAAATATGTCGGCTAAAAAACATAGAATGTTTAATCTTTTACATGATAAATTTTTTTAAATAATGGTTTTTATTGAGGCTCAGCATGCAGAAACTGATTGTTATACTTACGGCTGTCTTCACGATACTCATCTCGAGCATTTGCTACTCTCAGACGGCAATTCTTCGATGTGTGGACTCCAAAGGAAAGACAGAGTTTGCCACTTTTTGCCCTATTGGTTCAAAAGCCACAAATACCAACATTTATTCAAACAACACTGGCTCTAAAACTATTGAGGTAAAACCTAACCCTCCTAGATATCCATCAACAGATAACAACATAAAAGGCGGGCTTGATAATAAAAATATCACTATTAATTCGGTTGACCAAGAAAAGCTAGCTAAAGAAAAAGCGCAAAATTGTGCAAGCGCGCAGTCAAATTTAAAAATAATTCAATCTGGAATTAGACTCGTACGCATAGATCCTCAAACAGGCGAGCGTATTTACTACAGCGATCAAGATCGCGATGATGCGTTATCAAAAGCAGAGGAGGCTATAAAAACAATCTGCAATTAAGTAATCTGTTTTCTATGTAAACCCCTCTGGCGCCTTGCTGACTTGGGGTCGGTCACTAAAGGCAAATAAAACTCTAATCGATCGCCCTCTTCGAGAACCGTTTGCTCACTAACAACACAACCATTAACACCTACTCCTCCAGATCGTTTTTTCAATATACTGGACATGTACGGGTCTTCTTGCAAAACACCCAGGGCATCTGATACTGTAAAACCGGATTTAAGCACCCATTCATCTTCACCCTGATCCTGAATGCTCACCCAAGCAACTTTGATTGTAATCAAAAATATCCTTTATTGGCTGACGTAACGCCGTTCCGCTTCCTGTTGAAACGCATCAACCATATTGTTCACAATGTGTCCAAAAACTGGACCTACTATTTTTTGAAGAATGAAACTGGAAAACTCATAATTTAAATTAAATTCAATTTTACTGGCGGTATCCGTTAATGGAATAAACTGCCAACTACCGTATAATGACTTAAATGGTCCATCAATCAACTGCATATTTATTTTATTAAAACCATTTTTATGATTTTCAGTCGCAAAACTTTGCCGTAAACCGCGATAGTTAATGTTGAGTCTCGCCGCAGTAATATCTTGGTTTTTTGATATTAACTCAACGCTTTCACACCAAGGTAAAAAGCGATGATAATTTTCCACATCATCCACTAACTGAAACATCTGGGTTGCAGAAAATGGTACAAGGGCTGATCGAGAGACATTCAAAGCATCAACTCCACGGTTTGATCAAGTAAAGTTTAGGTCATTTATCAATATGAAAGCTAGAGCTAGGATTGTAACGCAATGAGTATCGTCCAAAACAAAAAAGCTTTTTTTGACTACTTCATAGAAAATCGCTATGAAGCAGGTATTGCTTTGGAGGGCTGGGAGGTTAAAGCCATTCGTGCAGGCCGAGCTCAAATCAAAGAAGCCTACGTTATCGTTAGGCATTCGGAACTTATGCTACTCGGTTGCCACATTAGCCCATTGCCTACTGCCTCAACACACATTAAACCTGATCCCATTCGCACTCGTAAACTACTACTCCATGCAGAAGAAATTAAACGCCTGATCGGCAGTGTTGAACGCGCAGGTTATACTTTAGTGCCCATAGACTTACACTTTAAGCGCGGCAGAATTAAACTCGAAATTGGCTTAGCAAAAGGCAAAAAGCAGCATGACAAAAGAGCTAGTGAAAAAGACAGAGAGTGGCAACGGGAACAACAACGCATGATTAGAGGCAAAGTGTAGATGAGAATGCGTCAAAACTTTATTGGAGTGTTAGTTGATATTACTAATAAAGCCAATATATCTAATGATTACTAGTGCATTCATTTTTGATAAGTGGGGTGGCTGATGGGGCTCGAACCCACGACAACCGGAATCACAATCCGGGACTCTACCGACTGAGCTACAGCCACCACCGATTCAAAAATCTCTACGTTCAAATTAACTTTAATACTAAACATAAATCGTAACTTATGCCGAAGGCTAAAGTGAAAATTTGAAAACCACTTAACTTTCAAACACCTACACGAAACTTTATCAAATGCACTTCATTTCATGGCGCGCCCGGCGGGACTCGAACCCACAACCCCCGGCTTAGAAGGCCGGTGCTCTATCCGGTTGAGCTACGGGCACAAGATGCAGAAGGAAGAGAAAGTATTTCCCGCTAAGATGTCAGCCTGCTAATATACCGTTCTAGAATGAATACGTCAATTCAGTCTATGAATACTTCATACTCAAACAATCGCAAATGCTATTACTCTTGCATATGTTAGATAATTCTGCTATTAAAGCATATTTCATAAAAGCATAAATCACTCACTATGGCATCTGAACTACTTAAAAACTTCACCCCTTATAAACCTAAGGGTAAAGAAGAGTATATGAATACTCGTCAACTCGCCCATTTTCGAGATATGTTGCTTGAGATGAAAAAAGGTCTGTCTCAAGACATTGATCGAACAGTGCATACCATGCAGGACGAAGCAACTATTTTTGCAGATCCCAATGACAGAGCCAGTCAAGAATCAGATATGTCTCTAGAATTGCGCAATCGTGATCGCGAGCGGAAACTCATCAAGAAAATTGACGAGACAATTGTTCGTATTAATGCTGATGATTACGGCTTTTGTGACTCATGCGGTGTAGAAATTGGCTTAAAACGTTTAGAAGCGAGACCTACCGCTACATTGTGCATTGACTGCAAAACTTTAGATGAGTTGCGCGAAAGACAAGTAGCCAAATAAATTAATTTAACAAAACTATTTAATGATTTGAATTAATTTTTATTAGAATGAAAATGTTAAAAAAGGGACGTTTAGTCCCTTTTTTAACATGCGCAACAAAGGCGATTTTAGATCGCCTTTTGCTACACACCCTTAAGCTGCTGGAGCACCCTCTGCAGCTGGCGGATCAGCATCTATAGCTTTCATAGATAGACGCAGGCGCCCTTTCTCATCAGCCTCTAATACTTTAACGTGAACTAACTGACCCTCTTTCAAATGATCAGAGACGTTATTGACGCGCTCATTCGCAATTTGGGAAATGTGGAGTAATCCATCACGCCCAGGAAGCACGCTAACGATGGCACCAAAATCCAACAATTTTAAAACAGTACCCTCGTAAACACGACCGACTTCTACATCAGCAGTCAAATCTTCAATGCGCTTACGAGCATTCTCACCACCTTCAGATGATACACATGAAATCACCACTGTACCGTCGTCTTGAATATCAATAGTCGTGCCTGTCTCTTCAGTAATTGCACGAATCACAGCCCCGCCCTTACCAATGACATCACGAATTTTTTCTGGCTTAATTTTCATCGTGATCATGCGAGGCGCCCATGCAGATAAATCTGTACGCGGCGTATCCATCGCAGTACGCATTTTTTCTAAAATATGCAGACGCCCTTCCTTGGCTTGGCTCAATGCAGCATGCATAATTTCTTTTGTAATGCCTGTAATTTTAATGTCCATCTGTAGCGCAGTTACACCATTTTCTGTACCGGCGACTTTAAAATCCATATCGCCAAGGTGATCTTCATCGCCCAAGATATCAGACAACACTGCGAAACGGCCGCCCTCTTTAATCAAGCCCATTGCAATACCCGCAACATGTGCCTTCAGTGGCACGCCGGCATCCATTAATGACAAGCAACCACCACAGACTGATGCCATGGAACTTGAGCCGTTTGATTCTGTAATTTCAGATACTACACGTATAGAGTAAGCAAACTCTTCTGCGCTGGGCAACACAGCTGCTAGGGCACGCTTTGCCAATCGTCCATGACCAATTTCACGACGCTTAGGCGAACCAACACGTCCTGTTTCACCCGTTGAGTATGGAGGAAAATTGTAGTGAAGCATAAATCGATCTCTATACTCACCCTGTAACGCATCAATAACCTGTTCATCACGTGATGTTCCTAGCGTGGCCACAACAATGGCTTGGGTTTCACCGCGGGTAAACAAGGCAGAGCCGTGAGTGCGGGGCAACAAGCCCGTACGGATCGAGATAGGGCGTACGGTGCGCGTGTCGCGACCATCGATACGTGGTTCACCGTCAAGAATTTGATTGCGGACAATTTTGGCTTCTATATTGCCAAATTCGTTCTTAACAATATTAACCAAATCAGGTGACGCATCTGCAGGAAGCAACTCAGCAATGACTTTGGCGCTGATTTCCTTAACTCTAACAGTGCGAGCCTGCTTTTGCTTGATTTGGTAGGCCAAACGAAGATCAGCCTCTGCCAATTCAGTAAGACGAGTAATCATCGCCTCATCTTTGGCCGGCGGCTCCCAAATATATTCTGGCACACCGATTTCATCAACCATTTCATTAATTACATTAATTACAACTTGCATTTGCTCATGCCCAAACATTACGGCACCGAGCATCACATCTTCAGGCAACTGCATAGCTTCGGATTCAACCATCAAAACTGCTGTTGAAGTACCAGCAACCACCAATTCCATCTGCGATGTTTTTAACTCAGTAGCAGTTGGATTTAAAAGATATTGACCATTGTGATAACCAACTCTAGCCGCACCAATTGGTCCGCCAAAAGGCATTCCAGACAAGGCAAGAGCCGCAGACGCACCAACCATCGCTGGGATATCTGCATCCACTTCATTGTTGGACGACATTACTGTTGCAACGATTTGAACTTCGTTATAAAAACCTTCTGGAAATAACGGACGAATAGGACGATCTATTAAACGAGATGTTAGGATTTCTTTCTCTGATGGTCGTCCTTCCCTCCTGAAGAAGCCACCAGGAATTTTTCCGGCAGCATAAGTTCTTTCTTGATAATCAACAGTCAATGGGAAGAAGTCTTGACCTGGCCTAGAGTTACGAGCACCCACAACAGTCACTAAGACAACGGTATCATCTAATGTCACCATTACTGCGCCAGAGGCTTGGCGAGCAATCTCTCCAGTCTCTAACGTTAATTGGTGGTTACCCCATTGCAATGTTTTTTTAACTGAATTCAAAATAATTTCCCTTTTTCATAAACAAAAAAAGACCGCACACGCGGTCTTCCGGAGGTATGTTTGATTAACAGTCATTGCCCTCCAGCAATAACTGATAGCTTACGCTTTGTTGAAACCCAAATTCATAAATACCAAAAGCTACCTGCATTGGGTATTATTACTTACGCAGACCAAGTCGCTCAATCAATGCTTTATATTGAGCCATTTTAGTTCTCTTAAGATAGTCAAGCAGCTTGCGTCTCTGGCTAACCATGCGCAACAAGCCACGACGTGAATGATGATCTTTGCTATGCGATTTAAAATGACCAGTCAGATCTGTAATGCGCGCTGTTAATAACGCAACTTGAACTTCAGGGGATCCAGTATCGCCATGGGCGCGCTGAAAGTCTTGTAAAACCTGTGCTTTATGAGCAGTAGTTACAGCCATGTTTATTTATCTCCAACGAAAAAAATTGTCTAATTTTAACCGCTAACCAGATGTTTATTCAAGTTCTTTTAGTGATTTTATCGATAATTGGGTGTTCAGCAGCCGCTGAGCACTTAAAACACCATCCAATACAGCACCTACTCCAAAAAATTCACCATTTAATCCAAATAAGCGATACTGACTATTTATAATTTGCTCTATTGTTACTGACTGACCTTTTAGCAAACGCGACTTATCAGCATCAACCAGCTTCAGTACGGGTAACGTATCAGCAAAAGAATCTAAAGGCTTCAACAAAACTCTACGAGCAGGAAGGTCTAAGCGCTCAAGTTCATCTATGCCTATGGCATCACTGAGGCGAAATTGTCCTGCCTGTTCTCTTGTCAAACTCGCCAAATGAGCTCCGCATTGCAGTGCATCACCGATATCTTCTGCTAACACTCTGATATAAGTTCCTTTACTACAAGAAACCCTTACCGTTAAAGAACTTCCAATAAAATCAATAACTTCTAAACTATTTATAAAAATGGATCGAGATTCTCTATCTATTGACTGACCATTTCGTGCATAGGTGTATAAGGGTTTACCGTTCAACTTAATCGCCGAATACATAGGCGGAACCTGCGTTATAGCACCTATAAATTTAGGGATGACTTGATCAATTTGTTCTCTAGAAAGGTCCACCAGCCTCTCCTTTAGCACCTCGCCCTCAGCATCGCCTGTTGTGGTCACTGCACCCAAAGCGATCGTCGCAAGGTAAGTTTTATCAGCATCCAATAAAAACTGGGTAAATTTGGTAGCTTCACCCAAGCCGATCGGCAACAGCCCATCTGCTAATGGATCTAGCGTTCCGGTATGGCCTGCTTTTTTAGCTGAGAATAAACGCTTAATGCAACCTACAGCTTGCTGGGAGGATAAACCTCTCGGTTTATTCAGTAACAAAACACCATCTACAACATCTCGAGTTTGAGCAAGCTTCACTGAGTCGTGTTTCCCGAACTTCCAGATACAGCCACATCAATAAGCTGTGACAATCTAACACCACGCTCTATGGATATATCATAATGAAAATGTAGTTGCGGAACAGTCCGAAGTTGTAGTCGCTTAGCTAAAGCGCTACGCAAAAAACCAGAGGCGCCCTCAAGGGTTTTAGTCGTCATTTTTTGCTGTTCTACATCGCCAAGCACTGTAAAAAAAACTTTGCAGTGTGCATTATCTTGAGTCACCTCCACATCCGTAATAGTGACTAGATTGACTCGCGGGTCCTTTAGTTCGAGTCGGATTATTTCTGATAACTCACGCTGAATTTGATCAGCAATACGACGACCTCTAGAATAGTCCTTAGGCATAAATTTGCACCTATAGCTCTACCATTAAATAACCCAAAATTTGGGATGCACTAAAATAGATTATAGGGTTCTTGCAACTTCAACCACTTCGAAAGCTTCAAGCTGATCGCCTTCTTTAATATCATTGAAGTTTTTCAAAGATAAGCCACACTCAAAGCCTGCTTTAACCTCTCGCGCATCATCCTTGAAACGCTTCAAGGAGTCTAATTCCCCTTCGTGTATAACCACACTGTCCCGTAACACTCTCACTTTAGAGCCACGACGTATCAAGCCTTCTAGAACATAGCAACCAGCCACAGCGCCAATCTTAGAAATACGGAATACCTGGCGAATTTCTACAATACCAATTGCGTTTTCTTTGCGTTCTGGCGAGAGCATCCCTGTAAGTGCCGCTTTAATTTCATCTACCGCTTCGTAAATAATATTGTAGTAACGAATGTCCACGCCACTACTCTCAGCGAGCTTTCGAGCCATCCCGTCAGCTCGAGTATTAAACCCTATCACTACAGCTTTTGAAGCCAAAGCAAGATTTATATCAGACTCTGTAATACCACCAATGGCGGCATGCACCACATTCACCTTAACCTCAGCTGTAGACAATTTACTGAGGGCATGAATAAGGCCTTCGTAAGAACCATGAACATCCGCTTTGATAATTAATGACAAAGATTTAACTTCGCCCTCAGCCATTTGATCAAATATGTTTTCTAGTTTAGCAGCCTGTTGCTTTGCTAACTTAACATCTCTGAACTTACCTTGGCGAAATAATGCAATCTCGCGAGCCTTACGCTCGTCACCTAATACGATCACCTCTGCACCAGCCGCAGGCACGTCAGATAAGCCCAAGACTTCTACAGGCATCGAAGGCCCAGCAGATTCAATTGCTTTACCCGTTTCATCCATTAAAGCGCGCACGCGACCAAAAACCGAACCGGCTAACACCACATCGCCACGCTTCAACGTTCCCGATTGTACCAACATAGTAGCAACCGGACCACGACCTTTGTCTAGCCGTGACTCTATAACAATTCCTTTAGCCGGCGTATCTCTCGATGCCTTTAGCTCTAACACTTCAGCTTGCAATAAAATACGTTCTAACAATGCGTCTACACCTTGACCTGTGGTTGCTGAGACTTGCTGGAACATAGTATCTCCGCCCCACTCCTCGGGAACCACTTCATGCGATGCCAAGTCTTGCATTACACGCTCAGGATTAGCTTCAGGCTTATCAATCTTATTCAAAGCAACAATCATGGGTACGTTTGCCGCTTTCGCATGATGAATCGCTTCAGCAGTCTGAGGCATTACACCGTCATCAGCAGCCACCACCAAAATGACTAAATCAGTGACTTTTGATCCGCGCGCTCGCATGGCGGTAAAAGCTTCATGACCAGGGGTATCCAGAAAAGTGATCATGCCACGTGAAGTTTCTACGTGATAAGCACCAATGTGCTGAGTAATACCACCGGCTTCCCCACTGGCCACACGAGTCCTTCGAATGTAATCCAGGAGCGAGGTTTTACCATGATCTACATGGCCCATTACGGTTACTACAGGCGCCCTTGGAAACGTTTCAGTAATTTGTGCTGCATCTATCAAATAAGCATCAGGCTCATCTAATTTTGCACGTTTCCCAACATGCCCCATCTCTTCGACCAGAATAATTGCAGTATCCTGATCAAGCACCTGATTAATTGTAGCCATTGTGCCTAATTTCATTAACGTTTTAATGACTTCAGCAGCTTTGACAGAGATTTTATGCGCCAAATCACCAACAGTTATGGTCTCAGGAATCAATACATCTTTAACTACGGGTTCAGTTGGCGCAACAAAACCATGATGCTGTTCGTTATCATGCTGTTTGTGTGAGGTTCTATGAACTTTGCGATCTCTCCAACCAACACTGGCTGTGGTGTCGCCACGAGTTTTAATGCTTCTTTTACGAGCAGTTGGGTCTTGCCACACGACTTGCTTGACTGCTTTTTTAGGATTTTTCTTTGCTGGTGTAGCAGAATCAGCTGGAGTAACCGTCTTGTGAATCGTACCATCGACAACAACCTCAGTATCACCAGAAATTTCTGATGTTTGCGCACCCGATTGCTCTCCAGGGATTGCTGCAGGTGTAGCTTCTAACGCACGCGATTCAGTTGGCGATTGCTCTATTGAAATCACTGGCTCAGTTGCAACAGGTGTAGGCTCCACGAGCGGCTGTGTTTTTTTGCGCTTTTCTTCCTTTCGAGCGACATCTTCAGCTTGTCGATTAGCCAACTCAGCATGTTGTTTTGCTTCAGCCTCACGGGATGCGATTTCGGCAGCATCTAATACGGGTCGCTGCGTGGGAATCTCAACCTTAACAGGCTCTACAACCTCACGCTTCACTAAAACGCGCTTCTTACGAACCTCGACTTGAATTGTCCTTGCTTTACCAGTATTGGCATCAGCTTGTTTCAACTCGGTTGTTTGGCGTCGAGTAAGCGTGATTTTTTGCTTGCTATCTTTACCACCTTTAATACCACGCAAGTAATCTAAAAGCTGAGTTTTATCTTTCTCAGATAACAAAGCATCTGCGCTCTCAGCTTGAGAGACGCCGGCAGCAATTAATTGCTCCAAAAGCAATTCTTGCGGAACGCCTAACTCTAGAGCAAATTCTTTAACTTTTATTTGGGACATTGATAATTACTTTGGCAATCTGAATGGTTATTAGGTTTTACGAATTGGCAAACCAAGGGGCGCGAGCTGACATGATCAAAGCTTTGGCTTGTTCAGCGTCAATTTCGATTAAATCAACAATGTCGTCTGTTGCCGAGTCTGCTAATTCTTCTTGTGTAGCAATGCCCTTTGAAACTAATTGCCGGGCTATCTCTTTATTCATTCCCTCAACATTCATTAAATCTTCAATGTTGTGCTCAACCTTCTCTTCGCTAACAATAGCTTGTGTTAATAATGCATTACGCGCACGGCTACGAAGTTCATTGACAGTGGTTTCATCAAAACCTTCAATTTCAAGCATTTCATTGATAGGTACATATGCAACCTCTTCTAATGTGGCGAAACCTTCCTGCACTAGAATTTCAGCGACTTCTTCATCTACATCCAATTTCTCCATAAACTCTTGGCGGGAACGAGTAGACTCTTCATCACTCTTCTTTTTTGCATCAATTTCAGTCATTAAGTTCAATTCCCAACCGGTCAACTCACCAGCTAGGCGGACATTCTGCCCGTTCCTGCCAATTGCTTGAGCAAGATTTTCTTCGTCAACCACTATATCCATGCTGTGCTTTTCTTCATCAACCACAATACTGCTCACTTCAGCTGGTGCTAGTGCATTAATCACAAATTGCGCAGGATCAGCATTCCATAAAACGATATCCACACGCTCTTGTGCCAGTTCAGCAGTAACTGCTTGGACCCTTGAGCCGCGCATACCAACGCAGGTGCCTATGGGATCAATACGAGCATCCTTCGAATGCACAGCAATTTTTGCTCTAGAGCCTGGATCACGCGCTGCACCCTTGATTACAAGCATGCCTTCTTCAATCTCTGGAACTTCCAACTCAAACAATTTAGATAAAAACTCAGGCGCAGTACGGGAAAGCATCAAATGAGGGCCACGAGCCAGTCGGTCAACCTTCCAAACAAAGGCGCGCACTCGATCACCAAGTCGTAAGTTTTCTTTTGGAATCATTTGATCCCTAGGTAAAATCGCTTCTAAACGGCCGGACTCCACAATTGCGTTACCGCGCTCCATCCGCTTAATCACCCCGGTAACTAAGAATTCCTTGCGGGCTAAAAAGTCATTTAATATCTGCTCACGTTCAGCATCTCGTATTTTTTGAACAATCACTTGCTTGGCGGTTTGCGCACCGATACGACCGACCTCAAGGTCTGGCAATGCCTCTTCCTTAAAGTCACCAACTTGAAGGCTAGTATCTTCTTCCTGAGCCTCATGAAATTTATACTGACGTGATGGCACTTCAATGTCTTCGTTTTTAACGACTTCCCATCTGCGAAAGAATGAAAAAGCACCACTCACGCGGTCAACAGAAGCCCTAACGTCTACGTCTTCTGAAAAGCGTTTTTTAGCAGCAGAAGCAAGCGCGAGTTCGAGCGCACCAAAAACAATATCTTTAGGCACGTTTTTCTCACGAGCAAGCGCATCGACCAACAATAAAATTTCACGACCCATTACCTTCTCCCGCTTAAAGCACCGGCACAAGCCGTGCCTTATCAATATTAGCCAAATCAAAAGACAACATCGAACCATCAACTTCTAGCCCTATTTTGCCAACTTCACTTCGTTGCAAAATACCCACAAAATTACGCTGTCCTGCAAGAGCAACACGCAGCTTAATCTTCGCTTGCTGACCAGAAAAACGCTCAAAATCTGACGCTTTTCGTAAAGGCCGGTCTAAACCAGGTGAAGACACCTCCAAACGGTCATAACTAACGTTCTCAACTGTAAACACACGTCCTAAATGATGGCTAACTAAAGCACAGTCATCTACCGTAATGCCTTCTGGCTTATCAATAAAAATACGCAATAGAGCGCCTTTAGCGGATCGTTCTAAATCCACCAACTCATAGCCTAAACCGGCTAACGTCTGCTCTAATAATCCTTGTAAATCCATAAAAATCAACGCCACAAACGAAAAATGGGCGAAACGCCCATCCTTGCACAAAACTTATTGATTAACCCGCATAACAGAGCTTTGAATTATAACAAAAAAGCGAGATTAAAGCTTTTAATAACGTGGCTCTGGCAGATGAATCTTGCTAAGCTTTTGAACTATCATACTTTAATCAATATATTCATATACTTAAGTATTTAACTCTACGATGCACTACCAAATAATGAGTAAATGGTTTGAACAAGACAAAATTACTGTATATAATTACACCATGTCATTAATCACAGTATTTGGTTAGACCTACCAAAACACCCAGATGGGCTGAAAAAAATTACTCAGTTTTTTGGCATTAGCCTTAATCAACGAATTTAGTCTCCTAATAGGAATAATCATGACGGAAGAACATCTTAAAGGCCTTACCGCCCGGCAAGAAGAAATATTAAAGCTCATCGAGAGCCATGTTGAAGAGTCAGGTTTCCCCCCAACTCGAGCAGAAATATGTAGCGCCATGGGCTTTAGCTCTCCTAATTCAGCGGAAACTCACCTCAGGGCATTGGCCCGCAAAGGCGTTATTGAAATGACCTCTGGAGCTTCTCGAGGTATCCGTCTTAAACAACACAACACAATGCCAGTCATTGGTCGAGTTGCAGCGGGAAGTCCAATTTTAGCGGAACAAAATATTGAACAACGATATCGGCTAGATCCAGGCCTATTCCAGCCAAACGCAGACTACCTACTACGTGTCAGAGGTATGAGTATGAGAGATGCTGGAATATTAGATGATGACTTACTTGCAATCCACAAAACATCAGAATTTAAGTCAGGTCAAATTGTCGTCGCTCGATTACAGGACGAAGTAACAGTGAAGCGAATCCAACGAAATGGCGACATTGTCGAACTGATAGCAGAAAACCCTGATTTCAAACCAATTGTTGTCAACTTAAGAAGAGACCCAATTGCTATTGAAGGCATTGCTGTAGGTGTAATACGTAACGGAAAATGGAGTTAACCACATGTTATTCACATCATCAACAAATCAAAATAGTAGTTCAGCTGTAATCAGCAAAAATGGCAAATGGCTTGGTCGACCAATGCAACGGGAATTAAACCCAGCTAGCATTGGTCTGAATGACGTTAGTGGCACGGGCTACCCAGAGCTTGATTTACATTTACAAAATCGCTCATGGATTTTCAATGCACTTACTGAAGTCATTATAGATAGGCCAAATATTGGTGAGCTACAACTTTTTATGCCGATCGCTGTCCAATTAACTAAAAAATCACGCTGGTTTACGATGATCAATCCACCTTTCAAGCCAATTCCTCAGTCGATGGTTGCGCAAGGGGTAAAGCTTGATCAAGTAATGATTTTACGTAATGATTCCACAACAATAATAAGCACCTGTGAAAAAATATTAGGGACTGGACGTTGCGGTGCACTATTAGTGTGGATAGACGCTATTGAGCCGGATCAACTAGAACGCTTAAATGCAGCTGCTTCAAACAGTGGCAGTATGGTTGTGATCTTCAGAAACCGCCGCACATTACCGATTAACAATGCACAATTACGCTTACAAGTTGGCAAGTCTGATGGGCATACTGTGATATCCGTAAAACATGGTCGCAGTAATGCAGCACAATGCCCGATTAAACTAGACTTAAATAACGCTCTGACTGAGCGTTTTCGAACAGCTTACGTTGAACGCCTATTACATTAGACTGTCAAGTCATTACGTCTTTATGAAATAAGTTTTATTTACTTTATTGTTAAAAAACTCATTTCACGAGTAATTAAGGCCCATAACCTCACGAACATCGCGCAAGGTTTCTTGGGCCATTTTTCTCGCACTTTCACAACCGTCAGCAATAATATTTCTTACTAAAGTTGGGTCGTCCAAATACTTTTCAGCGCGTTCTCGCATAGGACCTTGTTCTTTAATAATTGCATCAATTACAGGCTGTTTACATTCTAAGCATCCAATTCCGGCACTTCGACAGTTCTCCTGAACCCAGCCTCTTTTAGCATCATCTGAATAAACAAGGTGTAGCTGCCAAACAGGACATTTGGAGGGGTCTCCTGGATCTGTGCGCTTAATGCGGGCCGGGTCAGTTGGCATTGTCTTAATTTTTTTGGTCACATTCTCAGGGGTCTCACGCAACGCAATTGTATTGTTATAGGACTTTGACATCTTCTGTCCATCAAGCCCAGGCATTTTAGACGCCGCCGTGAGAAGCGCCTGCGGTTCTGTGAGTATGATTTTTCCACCACCCTCGATATATCCAAATAATCGTTCACGATCACCAAGTGGTAAGTTTTGAGTCTCATCGAGTAGTGCACGAGCAGCGGCTAGCGCAGATATATCACCCTGCTCCAAATAGTCAGTACGCATCTTACGATACAGCTTACCGCGCTTAGCGCCTAGTTTTAAAATTGCAGCTTCTGCTTTAGCTTCAAATCCACGCTCTCGCCCAAATACATGATTAAAGCGACGGGCAATTTCACGGGTTATTTCGACATGAGGAACTTGATCCTCGCCAACTGGCACCAAATTGGCGCGATATATCAAGATATCAGCGCTTTGAAGAAGTGGATAACCAAGAAAACCATACGTTGCCAAATCTTTATCACCAAGCTTTTCTTGCTGGTCTTTAAAGGTCGGAACTCTCTCTAGCCAAGATAAGGGGGTAATCATTGATAGCAACAAATGTAACTCTGCATGCTCGGGTACTCGCGATTGGATAAACAATATCGCTTGCGCAGGGTCTACCCCCGCCGCTAACCAATCAATAACCATATCCCAAGTATGCTGCTCAATTGCTGAGGGATCATCATAATGGGTTGTTAATGCGTGCCAATCCGCCACAAAAAACAAGCATTGATGCTCGTGCTGCAATTTAATCCAGTTTTTCAATACACCATGGTAATGCCCAAAGTGTAGGGCTCCCGTTGGACGCATACCCGATAACACACGATTTTCAAACATGAGCTTAGTCAGCTTCCTTGTGAATGACGGTGCTTGCATTGTACTGTTTCAGACTAAACATAAAATGCAAACAACTTTAAAAAAATAAAAATCAATAAAAATCAATAAATTCAGGTAATTACGAGAGGTATTATACAAATAATTTAACCGAGGATCAATTTAAGAGATGGGCAACCTTACAAACCGAGAATACCTAACGGACCCTTACCAACTCGTGTAACTACTGGAGTCGGACTCGTCAAATCAATCACAGTACTGGGATCGACTCCACAAGAACCACCATCTAATATTAGATCTACCAAGGGGGCAATACGTTCGCGGATCTCTTCTGCATCTGTTAAAGGCAAATCGCTCCCGGGTAAAATTAGGGTAGAAGACAACAGTGGCTCTCCTAATTCCGTGAGTAATGCAGCAACAACGGGGTGATCCGGTATTCGCAAGCCAATCGTGCGGCGCTTAGGATGCTGCAAGCGTTTAGGTAACTCGCGACTAGCCTCTAAAATAAAGACATAACTTCCTGGAGTTGCCGCACGTAATAATCGATATTGCTGGTTATTCACACGAGCATAGTTTCCCAATTCGGATAAGTCGCGGCATATCAAGGTTAAATGATATCTAGCGTCAATGTTCCTAATCGCGCGAATCCGCTCAACAGCAACTTTATCGCCCAAATGGCAACCTAAAGCGTAACAAGAGTCTGTTGGATAAACCACCACACCACCGTCACGAATGATCTGCGCGGCTTGACGAATCAACCTGGCTTGAGGATTTACTGGATGAATCACAAAAAACTGAGCCATGTTAATCGTGTATTAAAAAATAGCGCTAAAACTAAAACTCTGTCCAGATCGGTTCGCATCCAGCGGGTAACACGGGCACATTACCAATATCCCGATAGCCTTCGCCAGGCCCATGGAAATCAGAACCCACAGAAGCTTTCAGTCCAAACCGTTTTGCATACTTCGCCCAAACCACAAACTCCTCGGGAGAGTGTGAACCGGTAACGACCTCAATTGCTTTTCCACCTAGGGCAATAAACTCATTGAGTAATCGGTCGCATTTCTGCTGATTAATATCATAGCGACCCGGATGCGCAATGACCGCCACACCGCCACTTAGACGTATCCAAGAGACAGCTTCAGCTAAGGTTGTCCACAGATGCGCTACAAAACCTGGTTTACCGAGGGTTAAATAGTTTCGAAATACCGCATTAGTATCACGAGCATGACCTGCTTCAACTAAATAACGTGCGAAATGGGATCGACTCAATAATTGTGGGTTTTTAGCATAGCGACGAGCACCTGCAAGCGCTCCAGAAATTCCAGCAGCTTCCAGACTTTTGTCCATACGCTGCGCTCGCTCTTCTCTACCTTGTCGAATCCCCAATAATCCCATCACCAATGTCTCATCAAGAGGATTGATATTTAGACCGACAATATGCAAAGTCGTCGACTCCCATTCCACTGAAATCTCAACCCCTGGGATTAGCCTAAGCCCCCATTGGGCAGCTGCTATCTGCGCCTCTTCTAGACCAGACACTTCGTCATGATCTGTCAACGCAAGGAGCCCTACTTTGTTCATAGCTGCCCGCTCTACCAAAGCAGTAGGGCTTAATAGGCCATCAGAGCAGGTGGAATGGCAGTGTAAATCGACAATCATTGAAAGCGGCTTATGAAAATTTATTTAAAATCAATAAGATAGAATATTACACCAAAATACATGCTGGCGAAGCAGAACTTAGTTTAAAAAACAATGTTAATCAATTGTTGTGGGCACGTTATATAAGCGGCTTTGCGCTGGAACGTGCTGTGCTAAGAACTCAATCTGGTCTGCCAAAATCCGCCGATTAGTCAGTATTAAATATTCTGCACGATTGGGAACATAGGGCAAATAGACCAACTCCATCCGCGCCTCATCAGGGGTTCGGTTGCTTTTTCGTTCATTACAAGCGCGACAAGCGGTGACTACATTCATCCAATGATCTAAACCACCTTTAGAGAAAGGTACAATATGATCACGGGTTAAACGCAGCAATGGATATTGTTGGGCACAATAGGCGCAAATTTGACGATCTCTATGAAACAATTCGCGGTTATTTAAAGGGGGAACCTGACGAAATGCTCGTTGCCCCATTGCCTTGCCTTTGATCGCAATAATACTAGCCGCACTCAAGGTAGAGCGCTCGCCTGTAATACGATTGACCCCACCGTTCACGGTAAACGCATGCTCACCCGTGGTCCAAGCCACTTGGTCTTTAGCGTAATAAAAGCACGCATGTTGCCAAGAAATCCATCTCAGCGGCGCACCTTGAACATCTAAGGTCAGAATTAAGGGTAAAGTTCTTAGCATCTCATCACAATAAGCAATCAATACGTCCAGATTTTGAGAAACTCATAATTTAAAACAGAATCTTACTAAAAAAACCCTTTAGAACGAGCATTAAGATTTTCAAAATGCCTATATATCCCTTAATAAAGGGGCTAAGTCTCCAATATAACTCATATTTATACAGAGGGATTAAACATCCAAACTAAAATGGTCGGCCTAGGTCTACCTGAGCTATACTCAATGTACAGATATTTGACTTTAAATTAATCATTACACGTATTCTGTTCCATAGAAATGAAAATTAGTTGAATATATAGATCAACCCCATTGGAATAATATTAAACCTACCCATAATTACTTAATGGTCTTTTAATGTGTCCATATTATCGTTAGCACTATGTCTTTTGCCGAATTAAATCTAATCTCTGAAATACAACGCGCAATTACCGAGCAAGGTTATACCGAAGCCACTCCCATACAAGCTTCAGCAATTCCTGCCGCGCTTGCCCGCAGGGATATCATGGGCTGCGCCCAAACTGGCACAGGAAAAACAGCCAGTTTTACCTTGCCTTTATTGCAACTATTAGCACCCTATGCAAACTCTAGCCCATCTCCAGCACGGCATCCAGTACGGGGCCTGATACTCACACCAACCAGAGAGCTCGCTGCTCAAGTCAGTGAAAGTGTGAAAAATTACAGTAAATATCTACAGTTAAAATCGACTGTGGTATACGGCGGTGTAGATATGCAACCACAGACCAAAACTTTAAGGGAAGGGGTTGATATTTTAATCGCAACACCTGGACGCCTGCTTGACCATAGCCAACAAAAAAGTGTTGCCTTAAATCAAGTAGAGATTCTGATATTAGACGAAGCAGACCGGATGTTAGACATGGGTTTTCTACCTGATATCCGTAAAATTATGGCACTGCTACCTAGCAAAAGACAAACACTACTATTTTCAGCCACATTCTCGGATGACATTAAGAAGTTAGCCAACCAATTACAACAAAATCCCCAGCTAATAGAAGTCGCTAAACATAATGCACCAGCAGATTTGGTAGATCACCAAGTCTATGCTACTGCTACGTCTCAAAAACGAGCGCTATTAACCCACTTAATACATAGCCGTGATATGAAGCAAGTCTTGGTATTCTTACGGATGAAAAAAGACTGCGACAAACTATCCAGAGAGCTCAATCGGGATGGTATAAAAGCAACTGCCATTCACAGTGATCGAACTCAAGCTGAAAGAGAACTTGCATTACAAGAGTTCAAAGAGGGACAAACAACCGTCCTAGTTGCTACAGATATTGCAGCACGCGGTATTGATATCGCCGAATTGCCATTCGTGATTAACTATGAGCTACCTTATACCCCGGAAGACTATGTTCATCGTATCGGACGTACAGGGCGCGCCGGCATGCTTGGTGAAGCCATCTCACTTGTTTCACCTGAAGAGGATCGGCTATTAATAGAGATTGAAAAAATACTTAAACGAAAGATCACACGAAAAGATACATCAGAGTTCAATATCGAACCACAACCTGAATTAAAAAGTAAGCATCAATCCAGTTACAGATCAAATCAAAATCCTTCATCAGAGAGCATACCTTCAAGGATCAACTCTGATCGAATCGGCAAGAGCCAGCGCACTCCCCCCTCGCCATCCATTGCAGCTGATGGATTTGACTTTAATAAACCCTATGTTCCCAAAAACACTACTATTGAATCCACTAAACCGAATTTGCCAAATTCAATTAAACCGAATCAACACCAACCGCAAGCGGCCTTATTAGGTGGCTTTCTTACAAAATCAAAATAAACACCTTTATAATTCAAAAATCAATAGGTGGAGTAAATCATTAAGTAAGCATTGGATAAAAACGAAAATATGAAAATATGAACTCGTTAAACCTGGCTGAACTCATTTTTTTCTGTTTAATTATTACCATATCTTATGCAATTCGAGGTAGTGCTGGCTTTGGAGGGATAACAGTACCCTTGTTAGCTTGGATATTGTCATTAAAAACCGTTATTCCAATGGTGACTTTTCTTGGACTGATATCATCAGCACTAATTATAAGAACTGAATACCGACTTATTCTTTGGAATGATCTCAAAAAAATACTACCATGGACTGCCATTGGTGTTGCACTTGGGATATATTTTTTCAGACTGTTAAATGCATTGACGATTGCTAGAATTCTAGGATGCATTGTATTTATTTATGGTGCCTATGCCTTCATTATAACTTACCGTCCGATTAAAAAAATTAAATTGCCCATGCAATTAATCACACCTTTCGCCGGAACTCTTGCAGGATATGTAGGCACACTTTTTGGCTCTATGGCAGGCATATTTTATGCAATATATTTCGACCTTTTAAAGCCACAACGCGATCACTTTAGGGCGACTGTAGCCGCTATATTATTTGCATTAGGCATATTAAGAGGAACAGCATATATTGCTACTGGAGAATTTACTCCAGACGTTCAAAATGCCTGCGCATTAGCAATCCCTATGATGGTTTTAGGCACTGTTATTGGAAATAAATTACAAGCCAATCTGAATGACACTTCCTTCAAACGTTTAGTCGCGGTCATATTAATAATTAGTGCTATACCATTACTCATCAAATAAAATTTAAAATAATTTAATTGAATGTAATATAAGTTTATTTAAATTAACCTTCCTTAATCAGCAAAAACATACACCTCATATGAACATCAAAAACATACCATTGATTAGTGCTACAGCACTTAATAATGCAATACATGAAAACTCTGAAATAGCCATCATAGATGTTCGAGAGGACGGAGAGTTTGGTGAGAATCATTTATTATTTGCTACCCCTCTGCCCTATAGCCGACTCGAAATTGGCATTCAATCGCTTATACCAAGAAAAAATGCGCACATTGTATTGTGTGATGATGGAAAATCCGCAATCGCTGAGTGCGCAGCAATGCGCCTGAATCAATTAGGATATTCTCAAATTGAAATTCTTGAAGGTGGCACTACCGGTTGGAGAAATGCAGGTTACCAACTGTTTAAAGGTGTGAATGTACCTAGCAAATTATTTGGAGAGCTGGTAGAGCACGCATATGACACCCCTAGAATTACCGCTGATGAATTAGTTCAGCTTCAAAAATCTGGTGAGGATTTTGTATTGTTTGATGGCAGACCAGTGAATGAGCATCAAAAAATGACTATCCCAGGAAGTATATGCATACCCAATGCAGAATTGCCCTACCGCGTCCCCACTATTGTTAAAAATCCTAATACAAAAATAATTGTAAATTGTGCTGGGCGCACACGATCAATTCTAGGGGCACAAACGCTAATCAATTTTGGCATCCCAAACCCTACTTTTGCACTTGAGAATGGCACACAAGGCTGGTTCCTAGCAGACTATCCATTAGAGTATGGCGCCAATAGACGATATTCTGACACGGTTGATGCAACACTTTTACCAAAACAAAAAAACGCTGCTGAGTCACTGATGCATCGATTTGAAATCAAAACGATTGATACAAACACGATTAATGATTGGCAAAAAGAAACCAATCGAACCACTTACTTTTGTGATGTAAGAACTCCTGAAGAGTTTGCAGAGAACCATATACCAGGCTCTCAAAACTGTCCGGGCGGGCAACTCATACAAGCGACAGACCAATGGGTAGGCTTAAGAGGCTCCAGAATTGTACTCATTGATAGCGGTGAAATGGTTCGAGCTCCAGTCGTGGCAAGTTGGTTATATCAACTAGGACACGAGGTTTATGTATTGCAAAATGGGATCAAATCAACGTTAAAAATAAAAGAATTGGAACCGATTAAGCTTCCTAAATTTCCCCTTATATCCAGCAAGCAATTATCTATAAACTTAAGTCAAAATGATTGCATCATATTCGAGATACGATCAAGTATGGAATACCGTAACGCGCATATTCCAGGAAGCCAATGGAGTTGGCGCACTAGAATAATAACAGATGTAAAAAATTCACTCATATCCAAAATTATCAATTAAGTATTAATACCAATAATTCTATTTGCAGATCAAATACTGTTAGCAGAACTAGTTGCACTAGACTTACAAAATGCGCAAATAACAAATATAAAAATACTTGATGGTGGATTTCAGTCCTGGACACACGAAGGCTATCCAACAGAATCAACCTCTGAGTACCCAAGCGATAACGATTGCGTTGACTACTTATTTTTTGTTCATGATAGGCATGCCGGGAATCGTGAAGCGATGAAAGCTTATTTATCATGGGAAACCGGTTTAATGGCACAAATGACTGATGATGAGAAAAAACTATTCCGTTTACCTCAGTCATAAATTAATACGACACTAAATTTATTAACCAATAGATGGAGCAGCATATAATGGATGAGCAGGCAGCCAGGTTAGCATTCGAAAATGCATTAGCAAACTATGAACAAGATTTTGGCAAGTTTTTCTTAATGAAACTATTTGGTTTCGAAATACAATACGAAAACGAAACCTGCCGTATTGAGTTTGAACTTAAAGATTTCATGTTTAATCCACAAGGCGGTCTACATGGCGGTATCAGCGCTCTGGTTTTAGATATTTCTATGGGGCACTTATTACGCAAAACCAGTGGGCCTGGAACGACACTAGAAATGAAAGTGCAATATCTATCGGCCGCTCGTGCTGGAAGACTCACATGCACCTCGCAATTTATCAGGCATGGGCGTAGTGTATCGTTCTTACGATCTGAATTAGTTGACGCCGATGGAGAAATGATCGCATTTGCCACTTCAACATGGAAATCATTAAAACCAAAAGAAGTTTAGTTTACTTGCATATATAAAACTCGTGCTCATCAAAAAAAATAGCCGGCCTATTATCGTCATAGATACCAATATATGGATAGATTGGTTTGTTTTTTCCGACCCGAGCGTGCAAATTTTAAAAAATCAAATTTCCAAAGAATCTTTACAAATTGTTATCAATTCACATTGTCTTGAGGAACTTCAAAAAGTAATCGGATACTCATTTGCAAAGAGACAGTTGAATCAAAAAGAGCAAATTACAGCTATAGCCAAATGCTTAGAGATTACAAAATTTATAACTGAAAATAATAAGAACCAATTGCTTTCAAAAACCCTTCGCTGCGCTGATTCAAGTGATCAAAAATTTATTGAGCTTTCCATAGTCTCAAATGCGGACTATTTAATTACTAGAGATCTTGCACTATTAGCTTTAGAGCGAAAAAAAAGTCATAAAAAATTCCATATATTATCCCTTTCAAAATATAACAGTTTGTTTGAAGTAAAAAAAATAATATAAGACATATCACCTAAGGAAGAACGATATGAAAGTTGTCCAAGTTGGTCCAGGGTTTGCCGCTGAAATACGTAACATCAATCTTCAAGACGTTGCTGAGGATAAAGAGATTTACCAAACAGTACGAGCAGCTTTTGAAGAGCATTCTGTAATTATATTTAAAAATCAGAGCATTACTGATAATGTACAAGTAGCATTCTCTCAATGCTTCGGCACACTAGAAACCGCTAAAGCAGCGTCTTTAGGCGAAGGAACACCATTTAGTATATTAACTAATATTAACCCTGATGGAACCATAATGCCCCCTGGCCACAAAGAAGATCTAAGGGCGAAAGCTAACCAACTTTGGCATACCGACAGTTGCTTCAAGATTCCGCCAGCTCTGGCATCTGTATTAACAGGTCGCGTAGTTGCTCGCAATGGCGGAGAAACTCAATTTACCTCTACGCGACTCGCATGGGATCAGCTATCACCTACCGAAAAACAACAACTTGAACATTCTTACGCATGGCATGACTATGCCCACTCTAGAGGAAAAATAGCGCCTCATTTAGCATCAGAACGAGAAAAAAATACGCTACCACCAGTGTCATGGCGAATGCGTTGGCGCAACCCAACCAATGGTCGAGATGCTCTCTATATTGCATCTCATACCTCAGGTATCACAGGCATGTCATCTGAAGAATCTTTAAAGAGAATTGATGAACTGATTTCATTCGCAACACAAAAAGAATTCATCTACACCCATAATTGGTCCGACGGTGATGTGGTGATGTGGGACAATCGTGCAACGATGCATCGAGGCAGACCTTGGGGGATCAATGAACCTAGGCACATGGTGCGCACAACAATTTCCGCTACCCCGATAGATGGGCTAGACTCAATGTGGCCGCCTAATTGAATTCATTAAAAAATAATTCATTTAGACCGAATTACTCAATCAAAGCGCCACTTGCTTTGACGATCTTTGACCATTTTACTGATTCATTTTTTAAAAATTCATAAAAACGTTCTGGAGACTCATGCCAAGTAGCGTCTTGACCGGCTGATTGCAACATCTTTACTATATCTGGTAATTTTAAGACTC
>CAISJL010000184.1 GCA_903885665.1 uncultured beta proteobacterium
CCGCCTTGTAAGCGGTAGGTCGTCTGTTCGATTCAGACTGTCGGCACCAATAAAAAACAACGACTTAGCATAAATTAAGTAAAATAATTCCGCATGTTCGTAAAATGCTAGGTAAACTCTAGACGTAATAATATCTAGGCGGAATAATAGTGAGTAGACGATTGCGATTGACTTTAGGTTTTACGAATACATTTCGATGTCGTGCCTAGGCGATCCAGGGGGCTTGAATTCTAGGGTATGTAACCCAATATAGCTAAACGTGAGATTAGCGTCAGAATACTTCGGTGTATTGGTAACACGTTGACAACAACCCAAGTTATTTAAGATTATGTAGTTTCTGGTGTTTAATGGAGGGATGTGGCTTGATTACTGTTGAGCATTTGGTCAAAGCGTTTGGCCCAAAGTTGGCGGTGAATGATGTTTCATTCAGCGTAGAGCGCGGTGAGGTCCTTGGATTCTTAGGCCCTAACGGTGCAGGAAAATCAACAACAATGCGCATGATCACGGGTTATTACCCGCCGACTTCTGGTCGGATTCTGGTTGGTGGTCACGACATGGTCGAAGATCCGTTAGCGGCGAAACGCTTGATCGGATATTTGCCCGAAAATGCCCCAGGCTATGCAGACATGACCGTCAATGGATTTCTAAATTTTTGTGCAGAGTTACGTGGGTTGCAAGGTGATGCCCGTAAACGCGCAGTTTATCGTGCTGTGGAATTGTGTTTTTTAGAGTCGGTGCTATATCAAAGCATTGATACTTTATCCAAAGGTTATAAACATCGCACTTGTTTGGCGCAGTCTTTAATCCATGACCCCGACATCCTTATCTTAGATGAACCGACCGATGGCCTAGACCCGAATCAAAAACATGAAGTTCGTAATTTAATAAAGCGTTTAGGCGAGAACAAGGTCGTTATTTTCTCGACTCACATTCTCGAAGAAGTTGAAGCGGCCTGCTCGCGCGTCATTATTATCGATCGGGGTTGTATCGTTGCTAATGGGACGCCTGCTGAATTGCAAGCGCGTTCACCGCTTGGTAAGTTGGATGATGTATTCCGCGCAATTACGCTGCCAGATACAGTTAAGGTGGAGACACACGCATGAACGCATGGGCGAATATCAGAACGATTATGAAGCGCGAGCTCTCGGGCTATTTTACATCTCCGATCGCGTATGTATTTTTAGTGATTTTCTTGTTACTCACGGGCTTTTTTACCTTTACGATTGGTAATTTTTTTGAGCGTGGCGAAGCCTCTCTAGTGTCGTTCTTTACTTGGCATCCATGGCTATATTTATTTCTGGTGCCTGCTGTGGGTATGCGCTTGTGGTCAGAGGAGCGCCGCCTTGGCACTATGGAATTGCTACTGACCATGCCGATCACCAGTTGGCAAGCGATCGTTGGCAAGTTTCTAGCGTCGTGGTTGTTTTTGGCTCTGGCATTACTCCTAACCTTCCCAGTCATTATTACCGTGAATTATTTTGGCGATCCAGATAACGGTCTGATTGTGGCTGGTTATTTTGGCAGCTTTATGTTGGCAGGTTCATATTTGGCGATTAGCTGTATGACCTCCGCATTGACACGCAATCAAGTCATTAGTTTTATTTTATCTGTGATGATCTGCTTGTTTTTTATTCTTGCTGGTTATTCGCCAGTGACTGATTTACTCACGCGCATCGCTAGCCCTGCTGTTGTCGATGTGGTTGCAGCATTCTCGGTCATGACGCATTTTGAAGGTTTTCAGCGCGGCGTTTTTGACAGCCGTGATTTAGTATTTTTTATATCCGTGATCGGTTTTATGTTGTTTACGACCGGCGTCATTATTCGTAATCAGCGTTCGGGGTAATGTTATGAAAAATAAAAATCTTGAAACATTAATGTATTCAGCAGGTGGTGTGTTAGCACTAGCCTTGGTCTTAATTGCAGCTAATTTTATTTTTAGTGCTTTTAATGCGCGTATCGATTTAACCCATGGTCAGGTGTATACCTTGTCCGAGGGTACTAAATCCATATTGTCCAAGCTTGAGGCGCCGGTAAAGATTCGGCTCTACTACACGCAAGGCAGTGCGGCAGTGCCGCCCGGTGTTAAAACCTTTGCCAGTCGTGTCGAAGATTTATTGAATGAATATAAAGCGGCATCCAAAGGCAAGGTGATTATCGAGAAATTTAACCCTGAGCCGGATTCGGATGCTGAAGAGTCAGCGGCACTGGATAACGTTGAGGGGCAAACCACGAATAGCGGTGAGAAATTTTATTTAGGTTTGGCAGTGTCATTCCTTGATCAAAAATCTGCTATTCCTGTGCTGACCGCAGATCGTGAGCGTTTGTTAGAGTATGACATTACCCGCTCGATTTCTCAGGTATCCCAAGCCAAGAAACCGGTCGTGGGAGTGATGAGTCATTTGCCGGTTCTGGGCCGTTCGCTCGATCCAGTAAAGAAACAGCAGCCAACCGAACCTTGGGTATTGGCGCAAGAGTTAAAGCGTATATTTGATGTGCGAAAAGTTGAGCTGAATGCCACCAAGATTGATGATGATATTAAAGTGCTGTTGGTGATTCATCCGCGCGATATTTTGGAGCCAACCGAATACGCGCTAGATCAGTTTGTGATGCGTGGCGGTAAATTAATTACCTTTGTCGACAGCTACGCTTATTTTGATCAGCAACCAGACTTGCAGAATCCGTTTGGTGGTAGTGCAGCAGGGCAATCAAGTCTGGATAATTTGTTTAAGGCCTGGGGTGTGCAACCCAGTCAAGGAAAGGTTGTTGCTGATTTGACTTTCGCCAGTGGTGAAGGTCCGCGCTTGTTGCCAACTTTATTAGCGCTCACCAATGATGCGCTCAATTTAGATGACCCTGTGACTAGTCAAGTAGGTACGATGTTAATTCCATTTGGTGCTAGTTTTACTGTAAAGCTCCCCGAATGGTTGAAGCAAACGACCTTGATCCATACATCCAAGAATTCGATGTTGGCTGACCTGATTATTGCGACACTGTCGGGTGAGCCGTCAACGCGCGGTTTTCAGCCTTCAGGTCAAGAAGAGCCTATTGCGATGCGTTTGACAGGTAAATTTAAGACCGCATTCCCTAATGGTAAGCCTGCTGATCCATTTCAACGCGGTAAACCAGAAGACCCTGTGCAATTTGAGCTGGATCGTAAAGCCCATTTGCGTGAATCCGTAGCTGAGAATACGGTGGTCGTCGTGGGGGACGTAGATATGCTTACTGATGGTGCAGCTGTTGAAGTGCAAGAGATTTTCGGGCAACGGGTTGCTGTGCCTCGCAATGGTAATTTGGCATTTGCCCAAGGTCTTGTTGAGCAGATGGCAGGTGATGGCGCGCTGATTAATTTGCGTAGTCGGGCCGCATTTAGCCGTCCTCTAACGGTGATCCGGCAGATGGAAGCGCGAGCGCAAGAAGCGTCTTTAGGTAAGATTAAAGCGCTAGAGGATGTTCTGAGTCAGGCTACTGAAAAACTACAAGCGTTGCAGAAAGGCCGCCCATCAGGAACGGCAACTGGAGGTGCCATCTTAACGCCTGAGCAACAGACGGAGATGGATAACTTCCGTAAGAAGTCTGTAGAAACACGTAAAGAGCTCAAAGAGATGCGTAAAAATCTACGTGAAGAAACTGAAACCTTACAGCTCTGGACCAAGGTCATTAACATTGCATTAGTGCCGTTGTTGGTGATGACTCTTGGCATTACCTTGGCTGTCATTCGGCGCCGCCAAGCTCATCAACGGATACGTCAATCATGAATCGCAAACAATTTCTTTGGTTAATGCTTGCAGTGGTTGTACTTGGTGGTATTGGTTTGGGCATGTTCTGGCGCGATTTAACTGCTTATAAAGATAGTGGTGCAAAAATTGGTGCACCGTTACTCACTAATATAAAGGTGAGTGATGTCGCTAAATTGAGAATAAAAGACAGCCAAAACGAAGTAACACTGATCCTTAAAGATCAGGTCTGGCGAGTCGAGCAACGTGGCGGTTACCCTGCTGATTTTGCTGAAATTAGCGGTTTGATTTTGAAGCTGCTCGATGTCAAAGTAACGCAATCTGAGATGGTTGGAGTGAGTTTACACCCACGTCTTAACCTAGTCGCTCCTGGTGGTGATGTCAAAGAAGGCCTAGGTACCTTGGTTGAGTTAAGTGACCCCAATGGCAAGCCTTTAGTCAGTATGGTTCTGGGTAAAGTAGCGATGAAGAAAGACCCGATGAACCCGTTACCAAATGCTAAAGATGGTGTGCCGGCAGGCCGTCATATTCTAGTTGCTGGTCAAGGTGAGAAGGTTGTTGTGGTTACGGACCCGCTAGAGAAGGCGATCCCCAGACCGGGTGCATGGGTAGCCAAAGATTTCTTCAAAGCTGATCGCATTAAAACTATTCAGGTAGCTGGTGCAGGCGATGTCGCTTGGGCAATCACACGCGACGAAGAATGGGGGCAATGGAAATTCGCGTCTGGTGGCGGTCGTTTACATCCGAATGCAGGCGCTGCAATCAATAAAGCTTTTGAGGGCCTCGCCTTCACTGATGTGATTGTGGATGACAAAGCTTTGAGCGGCAAACCGTTGTTATTGACGGTTGATACGTTTGATCAGTTAAATTATAAAATTAAACTGACCCCACAAGACTCTGGTGATTATGCTTTGCAATACCAAGTCTCGGGAACCCCTTCAAAAACGCGTAAGCCTGAACCTAATGAAAAAGCAGAGGATAGTGCGAAGCGTGACAAAGAGTATGCTGAAATGTTGCAACGCCTAGAGGCTAGAGTGATGCTCGAACAAGCGCGTTCACAA
>CAISJL010000185.1 GCA_903885665.1 uncultured beta proteobacterium
ATTTTAAATAATTTAAATAGTCTATTTAAAATTAGCATTTGCGAGCGCACATAAAAGATTCGCGTAAAAAATATTGCGTTACTTGTGTCATTTTATTCTTTAGTTCAAGATGTTTTACAAGCCAAATAATCACCGCATTGTATCAACGATGATGATGCTCAATCACTGACAATATTACCTGCCTTGGCAATTCGACTAAATTTCTCAACTTCAGAATCTACGAATGCTATTGCTGCTGCTGTTGTTGTGCTCGGCCAAACACCAAACCCATTCTTTTCAATTCTTTCTCTGACCTCTGCGGTATCTAAGATCCGCCTGAGTGCTTGATTTAATTTGGCAATTACATCTTGCGGCGTACCTTTAGGCGCCATTAGCGAATTCCAATCATTGAAATCAAAACTACTGATTCCGGTTGACTGTAGTGTAGGTAGGTTAGATAGCGGAGTGCGCTCCAGCGATGTCACGGCAAGACCACGCAACTTACCAGATGCAATTAATGGCGCTAAGGATGCAACACTAGCAAATATCATTGCTTGCTCACCATTTAATAAAGTGGCAATAGCTGGCGCTGTGCCTCTGAGTGGTACATGGCTGATCGATATCCCGGCGATTAAACGAAACGACTCTCCAACAAAATGCGGTAAAGTTGCATTGCCTCCTGATGCATGAGTAAGCTTGCCGGGGTTTGCTTTTGCGTAAGCAATCAATTCCCTAACGTCTTTTACTGGTAATGCTGTATTGATAGCCAGTATAAGGGGCGCCTTGGTTAACATCGAAACCGATGACATGTTTGGCACGATAACTCTTCGCATATTTAAATTAACACTAGCAACTGTTGCATACGACGTATTAGTAATCAGTAGTGTATGACCATCTGCAGCTGAGCGAGCAACCGCTTCAGTTCCAATTACGGCTGCAGCACCTGCTTTATTTTCTATAATAAATGGCTGCCCTAATACACTGGATATGTTTTGTGCAATCACCCGACCGACTACGTCAGTAGTACCACCGGGCGGATACGGCACAATTATTTTGACAGGTTTAATCGGATAATTTGTCAAACCAATATGTGGCGACGTGGCAGACTGTGCTGTTGATGATTGCACTTGCGTTGCCACCGCCTGAGCTTGCAAGCGGCTTACATGATTACGGGCTGAAGTATTGTTTTGGTCTGCTGCTAATTTATAGAGCCTCATTGCCTCAGCTGGATTCGCAATCAATCCACCTCGACCAGACTCATACATTAAGCCAAGGTTGGTTTGACCTAAGGCATTATTTTGCGCAGCAGATAACCGATAAAAGTATACCGCTTCTGCCTCATCTTTAACCAATCCACCCCGTCCATTTTCATACATAAAACCAAGAATAACTTGTGCTTGCGGATGATTTTTAGCGGCCGCTAATTTAATTAATCGAACGACCTCGACTTCATCTTTAACTACCCCACCGGTGCCATTCATATACATTAAACCAAGCCTGACTTGGGCATCCGTATCATTTTGCTCGTTGGCTAATCTATATAGCCGCAAGGTTTCAGGATTAGTCGGCAACAATGCATCAGGTTTTGTGGTTGTGTTAATTGCCAAAGGGTTAAACCGCGCAATATTTGCTTTAGCCAAGCTCACATAACGGCCTTTAGGGTAGCTTTCTAGATATGCCTCGTAAGCCTCTTTATTGCCTGCGGCTTTAGTGTCATCCCAGAACTTTTCTTCTTTCTGCTCTTCAGACAAGACGCGGGCTGCATACACTGGTGGGACGATTTGCACTGCGGTCGGGCCATAGAAGTAAAAGTTACCTCTAGCCTCATTATAGAGCGCAGGGCGTTGATCATGACGCACGGTTTTCGCAAGACTCTCTACTGCATCCTGAACGTCACGTACCAATTCTTCAATACGCATACCGGGCTTACGCATTCTGGCAATAAATTCACGCGTAAACACGCCATTGGGATTGGTGTCGCGCTCGTGTAATCGATCTAGGGCCTGTTGGCCTTTGCTGGCCGAATATATAACCATCTGACCCTTGGCAGGTTCTACGGGACTTAATCCTCGATTTGCACCAATGCTCCGACCTTTAGTTCTCATCGGGTTGTCTCTGCAGGCATCGATGACGACCAATGCAAACCCCGCTTTGGCATCGCTCAGCTTTTCTGTGAGTTCGTTGAGCCCATACGCCATTTTTTCAATTTCACTCTCGCTTTCGGCTTCAATATCTATTGGTAGTATGTAATTGCCACTTTTAATCTGTACGCCGTGGCCTGCAAAAAACACTACAACGTCATCTCCACTTGCAATATTATTGGCAAACGATTCAATAGTTCTAACCATGGATCGGTAGTTCAAGTTCTTTTGCAACTGAACCACAAAGCCTGCTGCTTTAAGCTCGCGTGCCATAGCATCTGCATCATTCCCTGCTTTTTGGAGCTTGCTTACCGAGAGGTATTGATCATTACCCATGACTAATGCCACCCGCTTCGCATAGGCAATCGGTGCTGTTAATAGCACGGCAATTAGGCAGATCGCTATTTTTTTAACAACGTGCATTCGAATAGTGATTAAGTACAGGGCGCTCTAGTGAGGGTGATACCATTCGTATCATTGTGACTGTAAAAATTAAATACTGACGGTGGCCACCTGAGTTCTATAAAGTGATTCAGGCAATTTAGATCATTTAGATGATTTAGATGATGCTCTAGCCAATTTTGTTATTACTTCATTTAATTCTGAAATCAGTATGCTACATGAACGGCCAACATCTCGCACTATACTGGCAGCCGATCCAGCTCAATATTATCAATTAGTCGTGTTGCACCAAGGCGTGCTGCTGCGAGCACGACCAAATCGGTTTCTCCATTGACTGGTGGTTGTAAATCAGTACGCCGTCTGACCGCCACATAATCGGGCTTCCATCCGTGATCAGCCAGCACTGACATCCCATGCAACTCCAGACGTTGGTAGTCATGAGTGCCCGCTAATAACTCGTCTCGGACTTGTTCTAGCACCCGATACAAACGGGGCGCTTCTGCACGTTCATAGTCAGATAGATAGCCATTACGTGACGATAGTGCAAGACCATCAGGAGCACGCACAGTATCAGCAGGAATAATTTCAATGGGTAAGGCAAACTGGTGCACCATGTCTCGCAACACTAAATATTGCTGATAATCTTTTTTACCAAAAATCGCTGAGTGCGGCATCACTAAATTAAATAGCTTGAGCACTACAGTTGCTACTCCCCGAAAATGTCCGGGGCGATGCGCGCCTTCTAAAATATTTTGTAAGTCCGAGGGTTCAACCACAAAGGTTTGGGGTTCAGGGTAGATAGCGCGTTCATCAGGCACAAACACTACATCAACACCCACTTCACGCAACTTGTCACAATCTGATTGCAAGGTGCGCGGATAACGATCGAAATCGTCTACGGGTCCAAATTGTAGGCGATTAACAAATATGCTCACTACCGTGCAAGCTGCACGGGGTTTTGCAATACGCATTAACTCGATATGGCCTTCGTGCAAATTACCCATGGTAGGCACGAACACATTATCGGGTTCACGCCTTAAGCGCTCCCGCAACTCGGGAACAGAGTGAATGACGTCCATAAGAACCTGTTATAAACCGCTAGAATGAAAACGTTGCATTATAAACATCACAGACCCGCTGTGCGGCGCATCTTCATCAATGAAGTGGCTAAAAGACAACAGATTCTTCAAAATATATGCTCTTTGGCAGGAAACGTAGCTGCTCTAACCTCTTGCACGTAGAGTGCGACCGCATCTTGGATTGACCCAGTAGCTGCTTTCATAAAATTTTTCACAAATTTGGCTTTCTTGCCAGGATAGATATCCAACATATCATGTAAGACCAACACCTGCCCCGAGCAGTCAACGCCCGCACCAATACCAATAGTGGGCACACTGAGCGCTGCAGTAATCTGTGCAGCAAGCACTGCGGGAATAGCCTCTAGCACAATCATGCCCGCGCCAGCTTGCTCAAGACTACGCGCGTCTTCAATCAAACGCAGCGCATCAGCTTCTAGCTTACCTTGCACCCTAAAACCACCGAGTTGATGTACAGATTGGGGAGTGAGCCCCAAATGACCGCATACTGGAATTCCGCGCGCTGTCAAAAAACGCATGGTCTCCAACATCGGTTGGCCACCTTCTATTTTGACCATCTGCGCTCCGGCTGCCATGATTTCTGCAGCATTGCTAAAGGTGTGCTGCGGACTGACTTGGAAAGTACCAAAAGGCATATCGCCTACAATGAATGCACGCCGCGAACCACGCGCCACACATTGTGTGTGATAAATCATATCGCGCAAGGTGACCGGTAATGTGGTGTCGTGCCCCTGAATCACATTACCCAATGAGTCGCCAATTAGTACGGTATCGACCCCTGCAGCATCTAATACATTGGCAAAGCTGGCATCATAACAAGTCAACATGGCGATTTTTTCACCATCACGCTTCATCTTTTGCAATCCACTTAATGTGATCCGCATGGCATTCTCCTCGCTAACTGCCTAAACTAAAAAATTCACGTGATCCACGCATGGCGTTGATCCGTTGCAATAACAAATCAAAATCGGTAGCCGAATCTACAAAATTCAAGTGATCGGAGTTCACAATCAATACGGGTGCTGCTGTGTAGTGATGAAAAAATTGTGCATAGGTATCTGCTAGTCGCTTCAAATAGTCGTCTGATATATTGTATTCATACGCTGTAGCGCGCCGCCGCACCCGCTCCACTAGTGTATCCGCACTGGCTTGTAAGTAAATCACCAAATCTGGCACTATACTCTGCGGCTTTAAGTGTTGGTAAATTTGCCGATACAATGATAGCTCATCGTCCGTTAATGTAAGTTGTGCAAATAGCGGATCTTTCTCAAGCATAAAGTCTGCAACTGTCAGTCCACGAAACAAATCAGATTGCGCTAAGTCTTGCACTTGATGGCTGCGTTGAAATAAAAAAAACAACTGTACTTGTAATGCATAGCGCTTAGGGTCTTTATAAAACCCCGGCAAAAACGGATTGGAATCCGGGTCTTCAAACAAAGTGCTGGCATTCAAATGCGCTGCCAACCGTCGCGCGAGCGTGGTCTTGCCGGTACCAATGGGCCCCTCAACCACGACATATCGATACTTACTCGCCAACATCAACACACCACCACTGGCGCTAACAAATGGGCATCCACAATATCACCGCAACGCTGGACGCTATTTACATCCACAAAAGATAGCAAGTCCCTAACTTGACCATGCTCAGGTATCTGTAATTGTGCAGCAATCTCATGCAATGGCACCAAGACAAATGCCCGCTGCAGCATGCGCGGATGCGGTATCGTCAAGCCTGGCAACTCACATTGCGTATCGCCGTATACGAGCAAATCTAAATCCAGTGTGCGGGGCGCATTGGGAAAGTCACGTACCCGCCCCTGCTGGCGCTCAATCTCTAGCAACGCCGCTAACAAATCAGGGGCTGACATCTGTGTATCAATCAACGCCACTGCATTAAAAAAATCTGGTTGCGCGGTGTAGCCCACTGCAGCACTTTGATATAACCCAGAACTCGCTATCACTCGCGTGTGTGGCAACTGCATTAGCGCTTGCACACCTCGCGCAATCTGCGCCGCAGGCTCACCAATATTGGCGCCCAAGGCAATAGCAGCGCGAGTCACTATCCCTGTATGGGACCAAGGCGCCTCTTCTGCCGCCTCCTTAGGCATTAGTGTTGCTATAGTGGCTGGGGTAATAGACAAAGGGGCAATAGATAAAGGGTTAATAGAAACAGGGGTAATAGAGGCAGCGCTAATAGATGGCGGGGTAGCAATCACCGAAGCTTTAGGCACTGGAACAGTCGGCATGGCCTAACCCTCGGCCACAATCGCAGCTGCAGCAGATGCTGCAGGTTTACGCCGACGCCGACGCTTTTTATTCGGAGTCTTAGTCTCTGTCACTAGCATGGCTACCCGTGCATCTGTATCGGCCTCCTGAAAGGCTGTCCACCACTCGCCCAAGCTTGGGTCGAGCTCACCACTGTCACAACGCAGCAATAAAAAGTCATAACCTGCCCGAAACCTAGGGTGCTCGAGCAAACGAAACGGCCGCTGGCCACTGCGTTGCTCAAAACGCTGCTGCATTAACCATAAATCTTTCATGTCAGAAGTAAAGCGCCTAGGGATAGCAATACGCTTGGTCTGCTCCTGAATCACTCCATCCATGGCTTCGTGCAGCGCGGGAATGCTGGGGACACCACGCGCTTGAATGGCCTGCCAGCGACTACGCACTTCGTGCCAGGTCAGGGTGGCAAACAAAAACGCGGGCGATACCGTCTTGCCAACGCGCACACGCTGATCAGTATTTTTAAGGGCTTGCATCACAAAACGCTCGCCGCTGTCTTGTCCCAAGATTGCATCTAAAAATGGTAATAAATCTTGATGCAGTTTTTCTTGTCGCAAGCGCTGAATACAATCTACCGCATGTCCTGATAGGAGTAACTTCAATAACTCATCAAACAGACGTGCGCTAGGCACATGGTTTAATAAGGTAGCTAGCGATTGAATCGGTCGCCGCGTACTCGCTTCGATGTCTAAATCACAGCTGGCGCTAAATCGTACCGCGCGCAACATACGCACCGGATCTTCACGATAACGTTGCACCGGCTCTCCAATCATGCGCAGGCGTTTATGCCCAAGATCAGCAACACCACCGTGGTAATCCCAAACCTGTTCTTTAGCTGGGTCGTAGAATAAAGCATTAATTGTAAAATCGCGTCGCGTTGCATCCTGCGCCTGATCGCCCCACACGTTGTCCCGCAACAAGCGTCCATGCTCGTCCTCGACTTGAGTGTTTGAATCGGCTTCGGTCGCAGGACCTCGAAAGGTCGACACCTCGACCAGCTCGCGCCCGCACATCACATGCACAATCCGAAAGCGCCTGCCGATGATTCGGGAGCGGCGAAAAATGTCACGCACTTCTTCTGGCTTGGCGTTGGTGGCCACATCAAAATCTTTGGGTGCTCGGCCCAAGATTAAGTCGCGCACCGCCCCGCCCACCACAAAAGCGCTAAAGCCTGCTTCCTGCAGACCATCACAGACGCGTAGGGCACAACTTCCAATCTGTTCACGGCGAATACCGTGCGCAGCCAGCGCAATAATCCGGGGTTTTGCGGACTTGAACATCCGCGCTTTAAAGACGCGACCAAGCAGTTTGGTTATCATTCAATAATTCAATAGGGTAGAAATAAGCAAGCCTTTATGGGCTAACACGGGTATAGGCGTCATCCACAATCCGTTTAGGAAACACGCCACAATCGTCACGACTCAGCAAAGCACTTTGCCCATGAGCTCGACTCGGGCCGGCAGTATGATCGCTCCATAAATACACTGCATCACAAGCTCAGGCTGCGCAATTATACATCTGCGAGTCTAGTTACCTAGACTCATCACCGGCCAACCTTGCGCCATGGCGTGCTGTCGCAAAGTTTCATCGGGGTCTACCGCAACCGGATGCGTCACCGCCTGCAATAATGGCAAATCATTCCGTGAATCACTATAAAACGTTGATTTTTCAACTGTTTTTAAACTTGCGCCACGTTCTGCCAGCCACGCTTCGAGTCGTTCAATCTTACCGGCCTGAAAACACGGCGTGCCGCTCACACCGCCAGTGAACTGGCCAGCGCGCTCCTCGGGGTCAGTGGCAATTAAATACTCAATGCCAAAGGCCGCCGCAATCGGCGCCGTCACAAATCGATTCGTAGCAGTAATAATCACCCGCACTTCGCCCTGATGCTGCGCCACCAAAGCGCGCGCCGAGTCACGAATCATTGGTTGAATGCGTTCGGTCATAAATTGACGATGCCACGCATCGAGTACGTGGCGCGGGTAACGCGCTAAGGGGCGCAGTTGAAAGTCTAGAAATTCAAAAATATTGAGAGTACCGGCTTTATATTGCTCATAGAACTCGAGGTTTCGCGACTCATAAGCGGCACGCTCTAATACGCCTTGGTCGATTAAGAATTGCGCCCACTCAAAATCACTATCTCCAGCCAACAACGTGTTATCCAGATCAAACAAGGCTAATTTCATGGTTATATTGCTACGCCTAGGCTGCAGCATCCTTTTCAGTCAATTAATTTAACTTATTGATTTAAAACAGTATTTAAAAAATGAGATGAGGTCCGAATATAAAAACTCTTGCAATAAAAATGCATACCATTAAATCGAGCGCAGCAAGGTTCGCACTAGCGGCACGGTGATAGCGCGGCGCTGCGCCAAGGACAAGCGATCTAGACGATCGACCATCAAGCGTAAGGCGTTTAAATCGCGAGGTGTGCGCAATAGTAAGTACGCCAGCACCTCGGGCGACAAGGTTAGGCCTCGCGCCTGCGCATACTCTACAACGGCTGATTGGCGGTCAGCCTCATTGAGCCAACGCACTTCGTAGACCAAGCCCCAAGCCAGGCGGGTTAAGACATCTGGGCGTACACTCAGGCTGGCTGGAGGGACGCCACCAGTGACTAACATGAAGCCCGAGGAATCTCTTAACTTATTGAAAATATTGAATAATTCTATTTGATCTTGGTCCGACATGGACTCTACGTCATCTACACACACCGCCGCACCATCAGAAACTAACGCAGCCTTCGGCGGGGACTCAGCGCCAAAGCAATGGACGCTACGACCAGCACTTTGCCAAGCCTGCGCTAGTGCAGCTAACAAATGCGTGCGACCGCTACCGAAGCCACCCCATAAATAAACAAAGTGCTCAGTAGCTGTACCTGACGCTAAAGCCATCAGGGTCGCCATTAATTCAGCGTTATCACCGACCACAAAATTATCCAGTGTCGGTTGCGGCGAATGCGCAAGCTCTAATACCAATTGCTGCATTAAATCACTCTGCCCACTTTAGCAATTGCGCACCACTGTTCACTGCTGCATTAATCACGGTATAAGGTACTCTCTAAGTATTGGTGGCCAATATGCTGACCCCACACCCACAATGCAGCGCTTGCGGGCAAGGCCAACAACACGCCAAAAAATCCAAACACGCTCCCAAACGCCAACAAGGCAAACATCACTGCCACTGGATGCAACCCAATCCGATCACCCACCAACCACGGCACCAATATCGAACCTTCTAACACATTAGCGACAACGAACACGCCCCACACCCAAAACAATTGCGTCCATTCTGGAAACTGTAAAAAACCTGTCAGCGTAGCCAATACCACACCAATAATAACGCCCAAATAAGGCACAAACGTGACCAAACCTGCAATCATGCCTACAGACAGCGCATAGTCTAGACCAGCGAACCATAAACCAACGCTATAGAACATCGCCATCGCCAACATCACTAATAACTGCCCACGCAAAAACTCACCCAATACCATGTCAATTTCGAGACTGATGGTGCGCGCCGCTGCATGCCAGCGCCTAGGGATCAATCGCTCAACACTAGCAACCAAGGTTACCCAGTCACGCAAAAAATAAAACAATAAAACAGGCACCAACACCAGCACGCTAAGCAGCTCAAAGATCGCCAAGCCACCAGTTTTAATACTTGGCAAGACTTTTAACAATACATCGCGAATTTCATCACTGTGAGAGACGGTCCAGTCACGCAACACCACAGTCTCTACATTCCAACCAAAATAATGCTGCAACAAGGGCGATACCACGGTATGCAGCCAAGTCGCTAGCTGTGGCAGCTGACCGGCAATACCTTTGACTTGACGTATCAACAAAGGCAGCACCACCAACAATAGAACAACGAATAAAAACACCAACAAGATCAGCACCAAAGTTGCGGCAAACGCCCGCGGTAAACGATAGCGCGTCATCATGACTACTAATGGATTACAGATGTAAGCCAGAATTGCTGCTAATAAAAAAGGCATCAGAATTGAACTCAGGCCGTATAACACACCGCCAGCCACCAAAACCAGCAATATCCACAGCCCAATCTGTTGCACAGTGCGTTTTGTAGGGTCCATTTAAGATAAAATCCACGTTGTCTGAATTTAGAGAGTGCGTATCTTAGCAGGGCTTTGGGATATACACTCAGCTGCTTACCCACACCTCAATGACCGCATCCTATGCCACCCACCAAAACCAAACCCCATTCGACCACTCGTAAAGCCCTGACCTACCGCGCCGCAGGGGTCAATATTGATGCCGGCGAAGCCTTGGTTGAGCAAATCAAGCCGTTTGCCAAACGCACCATGCGCCCTGGCGTGATGGCTGGAATTGGTGGATTTGGCGCTTTGTTTGCCGTCCCCAAAGGCTATCGCGAACCCATTCTGGTCTCAGGCACTGATGGCGTAGGCACCAAACTCAAGCTAGCCGTAGAGTGGCGACGCCACGATACCATTGGGATCGACTTGGTCGCCATGAGCGTCAATGACATCCTGACCTTAGGTGCTGAGCCCTTATTCTTTCTCGATTACTATGCTTGCGGCAAACTCGATGTAAAGTCGGCCACTGCTGTTGTCAAAGGGATTGCCAGTGGCTGTGAGATGGCAGGTTGCGCACTGATTGGCGGTGAGACCGCTGAGATGCCTGGCATGTATTCCACGGGCGACTACGACTTAGCAGGGTTTGCGGTTGGCGTCGTCGAGAAAAAAAGCATTATTAATGGTCGCAATATTCGCCCCGGCGATATTATCTTAGGCTTGGGCAGTAACGGTGCGCACTCTAATGGCTATTCATTAATTCGTAAAATCATTGCCCAGCCTGGGATCAATCCCAGCATGCGCGTGGGGGGTGCAAAGCTCCAAGATTTAGTGATGGCACCTACCCGCATCTACGTAAAACCGGTTCTCAAACTAATGCGGACTCTACCGGTCAAAGGTCTAGCGCACATTACCGGCGGCGGTCTGCTCGATAATATTCCACGGATCTTGGGTGACAAACTCACCGCTGAAATCAAGAGCAATGCCTGGCCCATGCCTCCATTATTTAGCTTCTTACAAGAGCACGGTAATGTTGCCGATAGCGAAATGCATCGCGTCTTTAATTGCGGTATTGGCATGATTGTTGTGGTTGCTGCCGCCGATGCGGCGCGCGCTCAACGACTACTCGCGCGCGCTGGCGAGTCGGTGTGGCCAATTGGCACTGTGCGGCGCCGACGCGGCACCGAAGCACAAACCCAAGTCTCTGGCTAATTCGTCCCAAACTTCACGTATTAAAGGGTGCCCCCTGAAACGTATCGCAATACTAATATCTGGGCGCGGTAGCAACATGGAAGCCCTGCTCCGCGCCAATCTACCAGCCCAGATTGGATTGGTGATAAGTAACGACCCCGCTGCCAGCGGGTTGGTCACAGCCAAGGCCCAAGGTATCGCAACACTCGCGATCAATCACCGTCAGTTCGAGACTCGCGCCGCTTTTGAGGTGGCGTTAGCACAGGCCCTCGATCAATACCAAGCAGACTACATCGTACTCGCTGGTTTCATGCGCGTGCTAACTGCAGAGTTTGTGAATCGCTACTATGGCAAGCTGATAAACATTCACCCCTCACTACTACCCGCGTTTCCAGGGCTACACACGCATCGCCAAGCCTTGGCAAGCGGAGTCCGCATTCACGGCTGTAGCGTGCACTTTGTCACCCCCCAACTCGATCACGGCCCCATCATTGCACAAGCTGCAGTCGCGGTACACAACAATGACACCGAGGACTCACTGGCTGCACGCGTATTGCAACAAGAGCATCAAATCTATCCGCAAGTATTACGGTGGCTGTGTGCAGATCGAGTCTCGATTAACGCCCAAGGTGGTGTAGATATCGCTAACGCCTCAGCGCCACATGGGGCGCTACAGTCGCCTGCTATAGCACAGATTAACTAACGCAACTTTTATTGTGCCGCACGATGGCGAGCCATCCTCAGCTTATTATGTTTATTTATTTGTTTGTTTGATTTTTATTCTTTGTTCTTTGTTTTTTGTTCTTTGTTTTAGAGCTTACACCCTATGCCTAATATTTTAAATGCTCTATTCGCCCTGACCTCCATCCACAATACAATGCGCGGACGCTACAAACGTTACTGGGATTACTGGGCAATGTGTATCCTGTTGTTATGCACAGCATCGCCTCAAATCACAGTGGTTCAAGCTGCGCCAATTGCGGTCGAAGCCGAATATCAAGTCAGCATGAATGGCATGACAATTGCCACCTTGCATGAGCACTTTAGTGTGCAGCAAAACAAATATCAAAGTTTTAGCGAATTACGGCCCAGTGGTCTACTCGCCATCGTTAAACCCAATCCAATTCAAGTCACAAGTGTCGGACTCGTTTTGCGTACAGGACTGCAACCACTGCAGTTCGAAGGTGGCATTGGTGAAGCCGAATCGAAACGCGTAAGCGCCCAATTTGATTGGAAAACGCTTACCCTACAGATCACTCACAATGGCCGTAGCGAACAACTCGTATTAAGCGCCGGACTTCAAGATAGACTCTCTGTGATGTATCAGTTTTTATACCTCAGTCCAGCCCAAGTGGCCAATCTAAGCTTTGAGATGACAAACGGTCGTAATGTAGAGACCTACCACTATCAACTCGGGCCCGACCAAGAGATCGACACCCCCTTAGGCAAGCTACATGTTCTACACTTAGTGCGACAACGCCCCAATAACGAACCCGTAGTAGAAGTGTGGTTAGCCAAAGATCAACAGCTCATGCCTGTTAAAATGCGTATCATCGAGCGCAATGGCAGTCGCTACGAACAACTGATTAGCCGCTTAAAGTTACAGCTCTAAACTAACATGGCTACGCACGCTATGCATATTGCTGGGCGCCGCTTTACTGTTGCACTGTTGCTGTCTATTGCTGTACACGCGCTATTTAGCGCTGCACCCTTGCTACGCTCAGACGCTCGAGATGCCGCATCAGCGATCAGCATTAACCCTCAACTTAATGCACAACTGAACACACAACTTGTACCTTTGAAACCAACGGCGCCAACGCGCACACCTACACTGCAACCTGCTTCGCAAGCTAGCGTTGCGAGCGCCCCAATCGACACCAACAACCCTGCTGCCACCGACAACAAGCCAGCCAACACAACCGCCCAAACAGATACAACAGGAACCCTAAATCCCCCACTGGAGAATAACGCTCAAACCGCTGCCACCGAATCGGTGTCAACCGCAGTAGCAACCGTCTCCACGCCCATTCAAACCTCTCAAACCCCTTCAATCTCACAAACCTCTTCATCCTCTACATCCTCACCATCCACCCCACCCACGACCGAGTTTCAATTCCCTCGCCACATCCGCATTGACTACCGGATGTCTATGGGGGTCCTTACAGTAGGTCACACTGTGCAAACTTGGTCCTCGGATGGTGAGCGCTATCAGGTACAAAGTCGCTCCGAGAGTTCTGGGCTCGTCGAACTCTTTAAGCCGCATCGCTTTAATTACCGTAGCAGCGGGCTGGTGGCAGGTCGTCGCCTCCAGCCCGAATATTTTATTGCTGATGAGCAACGCGGCAGTCGTAATAGTGGCTCACACATTCAATTTAACTGGACTGCCAGCCAGATACACATCTCCCAACCCAACACTAGCCATACCATCAACACGCTACCGCTACCCCCAGACAGTCAAGACTTAATCAGTCTGATCTATCAATTAGCCCTACAACCGCCTACAATCGGGCGCTTACAACAACCCTATACCTTGGGCAGAAAGATTGATGTGGCGCACTTCGATGTGCGCCCGCCCGAAGTGGTCCATACCCCGCTAGGTGCGCTACATGCAATTCCAGTCGTACAATTGCGCACTCCTAACACTGAAAGTATTGCTATTTGGCTAGCGACCGAGTATCACCATCTACCCATACGCATCCATTTTTATAACCGCGAAGGCAATTTGGCTGGCGAACAACTCGTCACCTCATTACAAGTTAGCACACCATGAAACCAACAAAATCCATCAGACCTATTAGATCCGCTAAGCCCCCTGTTCCTGAGTCTGCAGCCCGCCTGCCAACCAGTGCACGCTTAGCAGATACCGCTACCGCATTAGCACGAGTCCTCACCATGACCTACCCCGCTGATGCGGTATTAAATCGCTATTTTCGCGAACGTCATACCCTAGGTCCACTCGATCGCGCTTTTGTCGCAGAAGCGGTGTTTGGCGTATTACGCCGCAAACTCTTACTCGATTACATCGCCCCCGATGCCAGCCCTCGACAATTAATTTTGCTGTGGCTAACGCGCATCGCCGGGTTTAGCAGTAAAGACATTGCAACCGTATGCTCTAAAGATGAAGCTGAGTGGCTGACCACCACCAAGTCAAAATCCACCGATGCCTTGCCCTTATCAGTCGAAGCTGATCTGCCGGAATGGATTGTCGAGCGCTTACTTCCACTACACGACGCTGAGTTTATACGCGCGCTCGGACGTTCACTGCAAGAGGCCGCCCCGCTTGATCTACGCGTCAACACTATTCGCACCACGCGCGCAATCGCCTTAGCTGAACTTAATGCTCATGGGATTGAAGCATGGCCCATGCCCTATTCCCCAGTCGGCATTCGCGTCAAAGGTAAGCCATCCATTAATCGCCTAGCGCTATTTACGACGGGCGCGCTTGAAGTGCAAGACGAAGGCAGTCAGCTATTGGGCTACTTAGTTGCGCCAAGGCGCACTGATTTGGTGGTTGATTTCTGTGCCGGCGCCGGTGGCAAAACCTTAATGCTTGGTGCGTTAATGCACTCACAGGGTCGGATCTACGCCTTTGATGTATCGCGTAAACGTCTCGATCATCTCAAGCCCCGCCTCAAACGCTCAGGACTATCAAATTTACACCCGCTAGTCATTGCCCATGAAAACGACACGAAGGTAAAACGCTTAGCCGGCAAAATCGATCGCGTCTTAGTCGATGCACCGTGCAGCGGCTTGGGCACCTTGCGTCGCAATCCAGACCTGAAGTTTCGCCAATCACCGGAGGGCGTTGCTGAGTTGGTGGCCAAACAAACCGCAATCATTAATGCAGCAGCTCGCTTGGTAAAACCAGGCGGCCGCTTAGTCTATGCAACTTGTAGTTTATTGGCCGAAGAAAATCATGCGATTATCGATGCATTTCTCGCAGCACACCCTGAATTCACAGCACTTGATTGTGAAGACTTATTGCAACGTCAAGACATCACTATTGCGTGTGGCCCGAGATTGCAACTGTGGACACAAACCCACCACACCGATGGCTTTTTTGCAGCAGCGATGCAACGCGCCGCGTCATAATCACGCCATGCATGCTAAGATTTACAACGCCTAGAGACGCCACCCAAAATCAACGCCAGCCGATCAGTTTAGGCGTTCTCTATACACACTGATTTTCTTTGCGAATCGGTAACGACAATATGGTTGAATTATCTGAATTACAGGGTCTGATCTCAAAATTATGGCAGCAGTTACATAGCGTGCAAGCGCTTTGGCAACTGGCCACTCTTGGACTATGTCTAGGTCTGGGTGCGTTGCTTGCCCATTACTTTGCTCCGCGCACCGCACCAACTACCCAAACGCTTAGTCGCGCCGGCTTGCAGCGCCTGCTGTTTCCCCTGTCTTCATTACTGTTAGTATTAATAGCCAAAGGGGTATTACTACATTGGTATAAACAAGCTCCAATTCTTAACCTCGCTAGTGCACTACTCATTGCCTTAGCTTTGATCCGTAGCGCCGCATTCATTATGCGTCACACCTTCGCGTCGGGGCCTTGGTTACTGGCCTCTGAGCGCTGGTTAAGTTGGGCAGCATGGCTAGGCGTGATTATCTACACCAGTGGTTTGTGGCCGGTATTACGCGAAGCACTGCAAGATATTGGTTTTAGCATTGGCAAGTATCAAATCTCTTTGCTGCTACTGTTGCAAGGTGGATTAGCAGTAACTGCCGCAATGCTAATTGCACTATGGCTGGGACGGGTAGCTGAAGCACGCATTATGAATGCGCTCAGCCTGCAAATTAATTTGCGGGTCATGTTCACCAAGCTCATTCAATTCATACTGATTGTCTCAGCACTATTACTTACCCTGCCAGTTCTGGGTATTGATCTGACTGTGTTGTCAGTGTTCGGCGGCATGCTCGGTGTCGGCCTGGGTTTTGGCTTACAAAAAATTGCGGCCAATTATGTGAGCAGCTTTATTATTTTGATTGATCGTGCCGTCAGCATTGGTGACTTAGTCACCATTGGTAGCCATACCGGCACACTCACGAAAATGACTGCTCGCTATGTGGTGGTGCGCCACAATTCCGGTCTGGAGGCGATCATTCCCAACGAAACAATTATTACCTCAACGGTGTTTAATCATACCTATAGCGACCGCCGTGTACACATTGCGATGCCAGTCCAAATTGCTTATAACGCCGACCTCGAGCTCGCTAAGACGATTATGTTAACTGCAGCGCATCATCAACATCGCGCCTTGCGTGAACCAGAAGCCCGAGTCTTTGTATTAGCATTTGCTGATCATGGGCTTAGCCTTGAATTGAGTTTCTGGGTGGAGGATAGCGATCATGTATATACCGCTTTGCGCTCTGCCATTTACACCGAAATTTGGCATGAGTTTCGCAATCAAGGTATCGAAATTCCCTACCCGCAGCGTGATATACGCCTAATTAGGGCAGAAAAAAACTCCGCCCGATCAAAATAAATCCTTTAATTTCAGTAGGTTACTGCAGTTTCACAAGCGCCGCCACTTGCCCACTATCCCCTGCGATTGAACTTCGGTACACTCTAGGGGACTAAAGTTGTGCAATCATCTGCGCAACTACAACAATAGGAAGATGCAATGCTCAACGGATTTCTGAATTTATCGTGGTGGGGTGATGTAGTCTACGCCCTGATTGTGACGCATATTACAATCGCTTCAGTCACGATATATCTTCATCGCCACTCGGCACATCGTGCTCTCGAGTTACACCCAATACCTGCACACTTTTTCCGCTTCTGGCTGTGGCTCACCACCGGGATGCTCACCAAACACTGGACAGCAATCCACCGTAAACATCACGCCAAATGCGAAACTGCTGAAGATCCACATAGCCCACAATTTTACGGCATTCGCACCGTTTTACTGCGCGGCGCAGAGCTCTATCGGAATGAAGGCCGCAACAAAGAAACCTTAGAGCGTTACGGCCACGGCACACCCGATGATTGGCTAGAGCGCAATATCTATAACCATGACCGAATCGGCATCTATACCATGCTGACAATTAATCTATTGTTATGCGGCCCGATTGGCCTGACCATTTGGGCTGTACAAATGCTATGGATTCCGCTACTGGCCGCCGGTGTTATTAATGGCATTGGTCACTACTGGGGCTATCGCAACTTCCAGCCAGAGGACGCTAGCACCAATATCATGCCTTGGGGTCTATTGATCGGGGGCGAGGAGTTGCACAACAATCATCATGCTTATCCAACTTCAGCAAAGCTCTCCAATAGCTGGTATGAATTTGACATCGGCTGGCTCTATATTCGTATCCTTGAGACCTTTGGCCTGGCGCGAGTGAAAAAAGTAGCGCCAAAGTTACGCCTTAATCCTAGCAAAACCACTTGCGACCTCGAAACCTTACAAGCGATTGCTACGCACCGCTATGAAGTCATTGCCAAATATTCAAGCACGCTACGAGATACCTGTGTGGCTGAGTTACAAGCCCTTAAAGGCGAGGCTGCAGGCATTGATACCGCTATGATCAAGCGTTGGTTACGGATTGAAAAAGCAGCATTGCCTGAGGCCGAACAAGCCAAACGCGAGCTCATGCTCAGCAGTAGCAATTCCCTAAAGACTATCTATCAAATGCGCGAAGAACTTGCTCAGCTCTGGCAACGCTCTAATGCCTCGACAGATCAATTAGTGAAGCAGCTCGAGAACTGGTGCCATCGTGCCGAGAGCAGTGGCATTGTAGCGCTAGAACGCTTTTCTAAGCGTCTACGCTGTTATGCATAGCGCAGCTTAAAAGCTGCCAATAAAAAAGTCCGCTTTAGCGGACTTTTTTATTAAACTCATTTATTGCTACGGTCTTTGATCCTGCAATATCGATCCCCAGATCAAAGGCATCGAAAAAATGACATCGGGACTATGTTAATTGAAACTTATTTGATCTTCGCTTCTTTGTAAGCAACATGCTTACGAGCAATCGGATCAAACTTCTTGATTTCCATCTTTTCAGTCATGGTTCGCTTATTTTTAGTCGTTGTATAAAAGTGACCAGTGCCAGCAGTTGATTCGAGTTTGATTTTTTCACGCATGATGGCAACCCCAGTTAAATATTCATGCCCTGCTCGCGCAGGTCAGCTAAAACGACATCGATCCCTTTACGGTCGATAGTGCGCAATCCTGCTTGCGATACGCGCAAGCTCACCCAACGCGTTTCGCTCTCAACCCAAAACCGGCGCTTATGCAGGTTAGGTAGAAAACGACGCTTGGTCTTGTTGTTCGCATGGGAAACATTGTTCCCAACCATTGGCTTCTTACCGGTGACGTCACAGACGCGTGGCATAGCAGTACTCCGCAAATTCTGAAAAGGGCGAATCATACACTGGATTGACCGGCCAACTCAACCTTTATTGAATATTATGCTAAAAAGAATACATGCCACCAATCACCGCACAAAAAAACAAAATCCATTTAAATCAGGATGTTACATTAACCCTCTGGCCACAAACGACAAAGCAGTATCACCCGCAATCACAAAATGATCCAGCACACGCACATCGACCAAGCCCAAAGCTTGTTGAAGTGAATTAGTCAGCCCCATATCTGCCCGGCTAGGTTCAGCCACACCAGAGGGGTGATTGTGCGCCAAAATTACGGCGGCGGCATTAAAGTGCAGCGCTCTTTTGACCACTTCGCGCGGATAGACGCTGGCTTGAGTCAAAGTACCCCGAAACATCTCCTCAGAGGAAATCACCCGATGCTGAGCGTCCAAAAAAACCACCCTAAAAACTTCATGCGGCAAGCCGTGCATCGTTAGACGCAAATAATCCTCCACCACCTGCGGCGCATTCAATGCCGTACCCGTTTGCAATTGCTCCTGTAGAGTGCGCCTCGAGATCTCAAGGGCCGCTTGCAGTTGCGCAAACTTAGCCTGACCCAGTCCCGGCTCTGCGCAAAACACTTCAACAGAGGCACTGGTCAGCGCCAATAACGAACCAAACCGGGCGAGTTGGAGGCGAGCGAGGTCGACAGCACTTTTACCCTTAATCCCTGTACGCAAAAAAATCGCCAATAATTCAGCGTCCGAGAGACTATGCGCACCCTTAGCCAAAAGTTTTTCGCGTGGTCGCTCAGCCGCCGGCCAATCTGTAATTGCCATTCCACATCCTCCCATTGCAGCCGAGTAAGCTATTTCGTTTATAAGCTGATCTAAAACGCCGCAACATGCGGGGCGGTTTACCCAATACTAAAATTACAGTTAAACTCTGGTTGCCTGAGGAATTACCTTTATTTAAGTTTCGTTCTGCCGCCCCATTGCTATAGACTAACTGCTAGTAAACACTGACTTCAGACTATCCCGTAACTTGCCCCCGCTCGCCCAGCGCGACGCACTTTGCTAGACTGCCCTTATGACCAATTCACACCCTCAGCCGAAGCGCCCGCAGATCCTGTTAGGACTAACTGGTGGCATCGCCGCTTACAAAGCCGCTGAATTAGTGCGCCGCCTTGCTGACCTTGGCATTGACTGCCAAGTCGTAATGACTGCTGCGGCTTGCGAATTTATTACACCAGCCACACTCCAAGCCTTGTCTGGACAGCCTGTCTATACCGATTTGTGGGATCCCCGAATTAATAATGGTATGGCACATATTGATCTAACCCGTGATAAACAAGCTATCGTTATCGCACCTGCAACCGCAAACTTTATTGCCAAAACCGTGCACGGCTTAGCTGATGATCTACTCTCAACCTTGTGTTTGGCGCGTGAGTGCCCGCTACTAATCGCCCCGGCCATGAATCGCCAAATGTGGGAGCATCCGGCAACACAACGCAATATCACGCAACTAGAAGCCGACGGCATTACGGTGTTAGGCCCTGCAAGTGGCGACCAAGCATGCGGCGAGGTCGGGATGGGGCGTATGTTAGAGGCTGCTGAGTTAGCCGAAGCGATCAACGCCTATCTCGCCCCCAAAACTTTAGCTGGTGTGTCTTTACTCATGACTGCCGGCCCAACCTTCGAACCCATAGACGCAGTACGCGGCATCACCAACCGCAGCTCGGGCAAAATGGGTTACGCCCTTGCCCGAGCGGCCATTGCTGCTGGTGCTCGAGTAACCCTAATTAGCGGCCCAGTTAGTCTGATGGCACCGGTTGGCGCACATGTAATTGCCATTGAAACCGCCGACCAAATGTTTGCTGCCGTTCAACAGGAAGTAGCAGGCGCTGACATCTTTATTAGTGTGGCCGCGGTTGCTGATTATCGGGTGAGCGAACCCCAAGCCCACAAAATCAAAAAAACCGATACGGATACACTAAGCCTATCGCTAGTGCCCAACGTTGATATTTTAAAATGGGTTGCCGAACAAGTTGAGCGTCCATTCTGCGTTGGGTTTGCCGCTGAGAGTCAACATGTGCATGCCTATGCGGATGACAAGCGTCGGCGTAAACAACTCGATTTAATCATCGCCAATCTAGCGCAAACCGCGATTGGCGCCGACGATAACGAAGTGACGCTGATTGATGATACTGGCAGCCAGACTTTACCACGCGCGGCCAAAACCGCTATCGCTTCGCAACTGATCAGCCACATAGCTGAACGCTACCTGCGCCAGAAACGATGATCATCAAAGGCTGATCGCCCGGGTATACTCAGATCATCCGCAATCATCCAAGCGCCACAATAGAACACTCACTGAATCAGCCACTGATCAACCCTCAATACCACTACCACTTTATAACAATACTCACCATGACTGCTATAGACCTCAAAATTCTCGACCCTCGGCTCAACACTCAACTACCGACCTATGCTACCTCAGGCTCGGCCGGACTAGATCTACGTGCCTGTCTCGACAGCGCCCTTACTCTAGAACCAGGTCAGACTGAACTCATTCCGACTGGTATGGCGATCCATATCAAAGACCCTCGCTTGGCTGCTATCATTCTGCCCCGCTCTGGACTGGGTCATAAGCACGGTATTGTTTTGGGCAATCTAGTCGGACTGATCGACTCCGATTACCAAGGGCAACTATTTGTCTCCACCTGGAATCGTGGCAACGCTGCGTTTACCATCCAGCCATTAGATCGCCTAGCACAATTGGTCGTGTTACCGATTGTGCAAGTGCAGTTCAATGTGGTGAATGCGTTTAACGAATCCGATCGCGGCAGCGGCGGCTTTGGTAGCACGGGAAAACAATAATCGTGAGCGCAACAACACCATCCAACCTATCACGCAAGGGTTTAGTGCTATTTGCCCATGGCGCACGTGACCCTGAATGGGCAAAGCCGTTTCGTACGATTGCCAAACGCGTCTCAGATCTACGACCTGATTTCAGTGTGCGCTTAGCGTTCCTGGAGTTTCAAACGCCCACCCTCAGCGACGGGATTAACGAATTAGTTAGCGCTGGCCATCAGTCGATTCACATCGCACCGTTATTTATGGCGCAAGGTGGTCATCTTAAAAACGACGTGCCGAAACTACTGGCGGCCATTGTCCTCGATCACCCTCAGTTACAACTCACGCTCCTAGAGGCTATTGGTGACGTGCCTGCACTACGCGAGGCAATTGCTGACTGGTTGATCTCCTCTATACCGGAACACTGAAATGACACACACCCTCAGCAATCCTCTTCATCGTTTGGTGTGTTCACTCGCAATTGGACTGCTGACCCTGTTTAGCGCTGGTGCCACCGCAGAGATGCCACGGCTGAGGCTGACTGCCAACCAAGTAGCTATTGATGCAGAGGTTGCCTACACCAACCCAGATCGCATGCAAGGTCTGATGCACAGACGCATGCTGCCTGAGAACCGTGGCATGCTTTTTATATTTAATCAAATTAGCCTTCATGGGATGTGGATGATGAATACCTATATCCCGCTATCTGTAGCCTTCATTGATGATCAAGGCGTCATCACCAATATCGAGGATATGAAACCACATACTCGAGACTCTCACAATGCCAGTCGGCCAGTGCGTTATGCACTTGAGATGAACTTAGGTTGGTTCCGGCGCCACGGCATCACGCCTGGCATGCGTATTGAAGGCTTAGCCCTCGCACCACAACCGCAATAGATATCTACAATTAATACTCACAATAAATACTTTAAATAAATTCTTTAAATAAATACGCACACCCAAACAAAAGCCCGGCATAGACCGGGCTTTTGTTTGGATCGACTCTGATATCAACGATGTCTATAGGCTTACCTCACAGCCTGCACCACATCTGCCAACGGTCTAGGCTATAGACCACCGTTTTGCTGCGCAACCATACAGAACAACATAGGCACAGACAACATGGTGTTAAAGCGCGATGTCAACATCGCCATGCGTGCTGCGGCCGCTTTTTCTTCAGCTTCTACAGCAACGATACCTAAGGCTTTCTTCTGATTAGGCCAAATAATAAACCAAACATTAAAGGCCATTAACAAGGCTAACCACATGCCGATACCAATCGCCAAGAATGGTCTTTGCAATTTCAAAGCCAAATCAATGTAACCATTCATGCTAGCCACCAATAGACCAGTCACCACAGTGGCCAGTGCAGCCCAACGGAACCAAAACAAGGCAGTTGGTGCAATCACTTTACCAATCGCTGGCTTTTGCTCATCGGGGATTTTAGGCATGGAAGGGATTTGCACAAAATTGAAGTACCACAACAAACCAATCCACATCACACCAGCCATCACATGCAACCAACGCATGACAAATGCCCACCATGCATGATTAGAAGACACGGCACCCAGATTGCCGGCAGCTAACAAAAGAATTGCCAAAATGACAAAACCAGCAAGAATAGTGCGACCCAGTGACTGAAATATTGCTGCCATATATAGACTCCTTATAAACAGATCGTGCTTTGATTAACCCCAAAAAATATGCTGAGCACACCAGCGCCCAGAACGATGCGGGGTAGAGTCTAGCACAGCATTGGAAAATTGGCGCAACAGCACCCACCACACTAACAAATCATAGTGCGCTTTTTTGTGCAGATATGCTGATTAACAGCGTATTTCGTTCATTCGATTTTCACATATTAAAAAACTTAGGCCACCGCCAGACTTCCGGTCTCTACTGCAGAAATAGCTTTGGCTTGGTGCATATCTTGGGCATAACCTGTGGCATACAAACAACAAGCGAATAAATTAGCAATCGGCACCGGCATCGGCAAACGTCCGGCGAGCACCCTCTGAATCCATTGCGCGGTCTGCTTGGGCTCTGCGGGCAACGCCTGTACCGACGTCCGCGATGCAGACCCTTCGGCTTCGAACAGCCGCCTCACCACACCATCGAGTGCCATATCAATCGCAGGACGACGATTCACATTGACCACCGCTTCGCCATCAGCACTAACAAAAAAAAGTGCGCGTTGCGCCGCATCACAAAGTACATTGGACATAGCGGAGATCTCTTGCCCATCTTCTACTGGAAACAATTGCACTGCAGATCCTCCATAGGGATCTATAAATCGGGCTAAGCGACGGGCGACCGCACCACCACCCAAGCGCGCGCGCAAGGACAACCAATGGGCAAGCGCTGGGGAGAGCGCACCCGTGGGCACAAATGCCAACTGTCCAGATTGCAACTGACGTTGCGCCTGAGCGAGGGTGGCGCAGGGCATCACACCAAGCTCACGCAATACATAAGCCACGCCAGACTGACCGCCACTTAACATGCCATGAATGAGCACTGGAATCCCCAAACGCCGCAGACTCAAGGCTAATAGGGGTAACACACTGGGCTGATCACGCATCACGCCATAACTGGGCATCACCACGGGTCGCCAATGCGAATCAGGTTGACTCAACTGAAACACGCGCGATTGCAAGGCTGCCAGCGCCCCTTGATACTCTTGCTGCTGCATGGGGCGCTGTTCCAATAGCGTTAGTAACCCGCCGAGCTCCAGATCAGGCACCCCGCCATCAAATACAGCCGAGCAAATATGCTCCGCTTCTTGTCCCGAGAGCTGCTGACCACTCGCCAACAAATCCAACATTTTCGACCAAGGCATGTTCTCTCCAACGCACCAAATGGTGCACTTGCCTTTTTTAGAGCAATACACATGCCATACCGTCACAACCACAACTTGCCCCTGAAATGTCCCAACCATGATCAAAAACGTGCCATGCAATTGTGCACACATGGATATATACGCCTTGTTTTGGTGCTTATCCTGATGTTCATTAGGGATGTTGCCTTGACCAAACCATCCTAATCACTGCGGTGGTTGAGGAGAGTCACTTAGAATCGCAACTTATTGATTTATATCAATATTTTATATTTGACTCAAAAAATAAAGGGCGCTGTTGCCAACGCCCTTATACTCATTTCTTGTTTTCGTTAGTGGCGAGACAGAAATCATTCCCGCTAACTTAACTCAAAACTCAACTAGCCCTTCAAACAAGCACTCATAAACTCTTTACGCTCCGGGCCTGACTTATTTTGCTCCTTGGCCTTGGCATTACAATCTTTCATCCGCTCTTGCTGCTTTTTTTGTGCTTCGCTAGGTTCTTTTTTAGGTTTTTCAGTGCTCTTGTTGGATTTTTTATCGGCCTTAGCATCATCCTTGGCTTCTGATTTCTTCTCCGCTGCAGAAACCTTTTGAGTGTCTTTTTCAGGCGCCTTATCCCCAGCGTAAACCGATGCGCATGCAAACAAACCAGCTATCATGACTGCCATTAATTTTTTCATCACCATCTCCTCAACGTTAAAAAATATCAATGCTCATTATGTTGTATCTACATAACAACTCTTCCTACAAACACAATAACGCTGGAGATTTCAGCCTGGCTGACATGTTTTACAAAATAATAAAAATATTTATAAGCGTCTTGAGTTTCAACACAACAATTGCGTAGTCAATGCCTAAACACCAAGAGCAGAGGGCCAATACTGGATTATCAGAAAATTGATTTAAGATAATTTTTATTTATTTTTATTTATTTTTTTATAACTAAAAATAAAAAAGTATTATTGTTCTGAAGCTTTTATAAAAGCGTTCAACACCCCACACCAACCCAACGCAAGATTTTGACGATTGTAACCACCACCGCCAAAACCCATGATGCGTCCTTCGCAGAAGCGATTAGCCAAAGCACAGAGGCGTTTTGCAGCATATGCATGGACTGCTGGAGTGTAAGATAAATGCGCCAACGGATCGCCCGCAATACTATCGGCACCCGCTTGGAAAATAATAAACTCGGGCTGATGCGCAATGAGGTGCGCCTCAACCTGCGCCCAAACTTGCCGAAACTGTTGATCATCTGCAGCTGGAGGCATCGGTATATTCAACTTCAATCCCAGCCCCTCAGCTTTACCGCGCTCGGATTCCGCCCCAGTGCCGGGATACAAGAACCGTCCATCCTCATGAATGTCAGCATAAATTAAATGCGGATCTGCGGCATAGGGGTAATACAAGCCATCACCGTGATGCACATCGATATCGACATAAGCGATGCGCTCAATCCCATAACAGCTACGTAGGGTGTCTATCACCACACCACAATCATTAAAGACACAGAAGCCAGCGGCGTGCTCGCGAGTGGCGTGATGCAAACCGCCGATTGGCTGAAAGCTACGCAAAACCTCACCTGCCATGACTAACGACAAACCCTCGAGTGCTGCACCAACCACATGGGCTGAAGCCTCATAGACGCCACTAAACGCTGGCGTATCTCCACCATCAATACTGCCATAGCCGGTCAAAGACAAATGCTGCACGCGCGCCACATGCTCGCTGGTATGAAAACGACTAACTTCAGCAACTGTGGCCAGTCGCGACGGACAAATCAATACATCACGATCTAGCCCCTGCGCCCGGGCTTCACTCCAGAACGCCTGTTGACGGTCGACACCCCACGGATGACCATCGGGAAACCCATAGCCAGCAAGAAATTCATCTATATATAAGGCGACTTCATGGGCCATAGCAATCTCACCAAGTGCTCAATGAGCGTCATTCTAGGGACACTATTTATTCCGTTTAGAGGCGTGGGTGGTGACCACCTCAAATACCTTACGACCAGACTTACCAATCACTTCGGTGCGCACAACAGCAACCAAACGCCCTTGATGCACAATCTTCGAGGTTACTTTTAAAACTCGACCCTCGCCTGGGCTGATAAACCACGCAGAAATTGCCGTCAATGCCCACTGGTCGGAGAGCGCAGCGATCGCATTCAAAGCCGCCAAGCTCAGCATAATGCCACCTTGAACATGACCGACACGATTACCAATGTGCATACCGTTTTGCACTAAAGAGCGCACGCCACCGCGAATCGGTTTGGCTTGCACACCCCAAAACCAATCAACAAACGCACCCCCCTCAGTAGCGGATTGGGTTAAGGCTTGCTCTGCACGGGCTACTAATTTTTTCTCATCAGCAGTAAGTCGGCCTTTAGGAATTTCAGGTGTCGGACTCTGGCCGCGCTTACGATGGGGTACCGGATACAAAGTCACCCCTTTAGGCGGCGGTAACACCATAAAAGTAGCCGAGCCTTGGCACACCACACCTGCGTCGCCAAGAATACTCACAGTACTCATGCCTTGGCGACCATTCACATCTTGCACAAAACCGTGCATGGCCCCTCGCGCAATCACGCGGCCCACCCGCGGCACGCCTGAGAACTGCAAGTTCATCGTTACCGTAGCCAAGCGGGTAAACGGCTCTAAACCCGCACGAATCACGCCTGACATCGCCAAGTCAGCCAATATCGCTAAGCCACCCATACTGAGCTGGCCACTATGGTCGGCGCAATGTGGTGCGACATCTACCGAGAGCTCAGCGCACTCTGGATCAACATGATCAAAAGACAAATCGAGGAAGTTTCCAGAAAAGTGATACCCGGGCTCGCGATTGAGCGCAATGCCTCGTAACACTTGGGCACGGATGAAATCAGCAGTCTGGAGGGCGGGTGTAGATTGTGACGATGACACCGGCATCGTATTTGTATTAAATGTGTTCATATTCGCATTGTAGCAAAAGACTTTACGGTAACGCCGCAAGAAGTATATAACTTACTGATAAATATATACTTTTATTGATTTTAAAGTGATTTTTTAAGGATGCATGGAGGAGCACACTCGGCATCCGCAGCCTGCGCTAACACCTCACCCACCGCTGCGAGATCTGCCACAGATGCGACGCCTTGCACTTTGGCCAGATCCAAAGCTACCACGCTTAAAGCTTGATAAATCGCCGCTACCGCAGGATCTAGCGGCCGCAACAAGGTCAATTGCTGCGCCACAACGCCCGCATCCCCGCGCGCGACTGGCCCCGTTAACGCGCGCGCTGCTCCCAATCGATTGGCATGACTAAGCGTTTCTTGCATTAACGGGGTTAACAAAGCCATTCCAGCATTACGCTTAATACCAGCCAATTGGTAAGTGCGCAAACCTGCCTCAATGAGTGCAGTCAAACCGTTGCACACCAGCACACTCGCGGTGTGATACCGTAATTTCTGTTCAGCGCTCAATATGGCGCAGCGCGCTCCCAAGCTGATGAATAAAGGCTGCACAACTGCCAAAGCAGCTGCATCGCCCTCAAGCGCACAAAACGTACCGGCAAAAGTATCTGCGGCAGTCAGTGCATCGGCAACACTTTTTAGCGGATGAACACTAGCGATCAAGGCGCCTTGAGCTTGCAATGGTGCCAGTACCGCCGAACCCAAAGCACCACTGCAATGTATGACCACATCTCCAGCGCGCACCAGTGCAGCCTTAGCCAACTGCGCTGCCAGCGGTGCAATCTGTGCATCTGGCGTAGTCACCAACCACAGACGGGCGGGACGCATCGACGTGATATCAGTAACCGCTATTCCGCTGCCGATTTGAGTCACTGCGGCTTGCGTTCGAGATCGATCTCGTCCCAACACATCTTGGACCTGCGCCACGCCATGCCAGCGACACAAAAGACCAATTAAACATCCCACTCGACCTGCACCAATCACATTCAACGTGCGCTTCGCATTACGATCTTCTATCGGCATCTTCTCTTGCATTGGCATCTTTTCTTCCATTTACTGTATACCTGACGCTCATCATCTTACAAAACAAACTATCCGCCTAAATCAATGCGCGGGATGGCTAGTGTATACTTTCCGAAAACCACACGGACAGACGCCTTCAACGATCCGTAATTACAATGTGTTATACCTGGCCTCATTACCACTATCTACCACCATCGCCTCGAGGAGACTACCGATGATGATCCACAATCGATTAATACACGTGCTCTACGCAGTCATCACTACAGCACTTACTACATTATTACTCTCAACCACAGTTTTCGCACAAGCGCCTGCGACCTATCGTCAGCTACCAATCACTATCGAAGGCTACGCCAAACCTTTCCCCCCAGTGCATATCATCAGCAATCTTTATTATGTCGGCACCTATGACCTCGCGGTGTATTTGATCACCACAAGTAATGGTCATATCCTAATCAACACCGGCGTCAATAATTCCACTGCCCCAATCAAAGCCAACATTGAAGCGCTTGGCTTTAAGTTCTCCGACATCAAACTACTCTTAGGCACGCACGGTCACTGGGATCATGTCGCCGCCATGGCAGAGATCAAGCGTATGACTGGTGCACCGATGATGATGCATGAGGACGATGCAGAATTACTAGAGACTGGCGGTGGCTACGACTTCCGTTTCCCCCAGGGGCGCGGTGCAATCTATGAACCAATCAAAGTTGATCGTCGGCTCAAAGATGGCGACACCATCCGACAAGGCGATGTCGAATTAACCATTCATCATCATCCGGGCCATACCAAAGGGTCTAGCAGCTTTACCTACACCACACAAGAAAACGGTCGTCCATATCAAGTGCTGATTATCAACATGGGTACCATTAACCCTGGGGTGAATGTTGGCTTTATGCCTGGCTTCCCCAAAATCACCGACGCTTACGCCACCACACTGACTAAACAAAAACAAATGCGCCCAGATGTCTGGGTATCCTCCCATGCCGGGCATTTTAATATGCACGACAAATACAAGCCGGGCGATGCCTACGATCCAAACCGATTTGTCGATCCTGCAGGCTACTTAGCCAAAGTAGAGCGCTACGAAAAACTCTATCTAGAGCAGCTGCAAAAAGATCGCGCAACTGCCAAGCCTTCAAACTAATTCTCCGATGATATCTGCTCAAGCCATCATTGAGCTGCGCAACCTACACTACACATGGCCGGGGCAAAACAGCCCCTGCTTAGTGATTGAAACGCTCACCATCCACACAGGTGAGAGAATTTTCTTACACGGCCCTAGTGGTAGCGGCAAAAGTACATTACTCGGAATGCTCGGTGCGGTGCACACCCCGCAAGCTGGTGAATTGCGGGTGCTGGGTGAATCACTGCCCACCCTGCCTGCGACTCAGCGCGACCGCTTTCGTGCCGATCACATTGGTTTTATCTTTCAATTATTTAATCTGGTGCCGTATTTATCGGTGATCGATAACGTTATTCTACCCACCCACTTCTCTGATAGACGGCGTAAACTTGCCACTCCCGAACGCGCCACTGTAGAGGCCGAAGCAACACGCCTGCTAACGCGCTTACATATCGACCAACACTTATGGCAACGCCCCGTCACTACGCTCAGCGTGGGTCAACAACAACGAGTTGCTGCAGCCCGCGCACTCATCGGCCAACCTGAAATACTCATTGCTGACGAACCCACTTCAGCGCTGGATGCAGCCCTCCAAGAAGATTTCCTAACACTATTAATGCATGAGTGTGCAACTGCTGGCTCCACCCTAATTTGCGTCAGTCACGATCAACGGCTTGCCGCAAACTTTGACCGTAGTATAGATCTAGCCACTTTAAACCATGCCGCTACCAGGGCATCCCACAGCGTATGAAGCACTTAATACAATTGGCCAGCCGCAGCGCGTGGAATCGGCGCCTGACACTTGGCTTAACATTGGCGGCCATCGCCTTTAGCACGCTACTGCTGTTAGGCGTAGAACGACTACGTCAAGATGCCCGTGAAAATTTCGCCCTGTCTGTATCTGGCACAGACCTGATTATTGGGGCTAGAACCAGTAGCGTGCAATTGCTTCTACACGCCATATTTCATATCGGTGCTACCACCACTAATATGCGATGGTCCAGCTATCAGGAGCTGTCGACACATCCACTAGTCGCATGGACCATACCCATTACACTAGGGGATTCGTTTCACGGCTATCCCGTACTTGGCACCACAAGCGCCTACTTTGAACATTTTCAATATGGCCATAAGCAAGCATTACAATTCAATACGGGCGCGCCATTCAAGCAACTGTTCGAAGTGGTGCTGGGCGCGCAAGCTGCCGCACAACTCCAATTAAGAGTAGGGGCACAAATCACCTTACAACACGGCTCAGGTGATCTCGCACACGCCGAACACGCAGACAAACCCTTTACCGTGACTGGCATCTTAGCGCCAACTGGCACACCGGTTGATCGCACCATACACATCCCCATTGAAGCCATCGAAGCGATTCATCTTGACTGGCAAGGTGGCGCACCAATACCTGGAGTCAGCATCAGTCCTGAGCACGTGCGTAAATTTGACCTCACTCCCAAAACCATAACCGCAATATTGGTGGGACTGAAACAACGCGCCGCGGTATTTCGTATGCAACGCTGGGTCAACACCTACCCAGCCGATGCCTTAATCGGCATCATGCCAGCACTGGCACTCGATGAACTATGGCAGGTAGTCAGCGTAGTCGAGCGATTGTTACTCGCGGTCTCAACTATGGTCGTCATCGTAGGTTTGATTGGACTACTTGCAGTCATCTTGGCCAGCTTAAACGAACGACGACGTGAACTCGCGATCTTGCGCTCAGTCGGCGCTAGCCCGCGCGACTTATTTATTTTGTTAACGCTTGAGGGGCTAGGTATTACGGTAGTCGGTGCACTCAGCGGTGTCGCCCTCCTGACCCTGCTGACAATCAGCCTCAGTCCTTGGCTACAATCACACTATGGTTTAGTAATTACATTACGCTGGCTCAATATGAATGAAATCGCCCTAGTCATTGGTATTATTAGCATCGGACTACTCGCTAGTATCATCCCAGGTTATCGCGCCTATCGGATGTCGCTGGCCGATGGTCTCACTCCACGTCTCTAAGGACGACCATGATTCGATTCCCTTTGCTATACCGCTTATTACAATACTTACTACAACACTTACCTCAATACTTACCACAACACCTCCTACAGCGCTTACTTAGGCGCTTACTTAGGCACTTACTACATCACTTAATACATCACTTAATACATCACACCAAACTCACCCGATTGATGCTACTGATACTGTGTGGCGGCTTAATTCATGTGCACCCTGGCGTCCTGATTAATGAGAGTATCGCAGGAGGGCGTGTTGAATATCGGGTTGGTGAACGCTTAGCACCGACTAAAAAACCTAGCACCAGCGCCTTTAAAGACACGGCTTGGGATGACCTCATGCCCAAAGATTGGAACCCGGGCAAAGCATTCAACGCCCTGAATTTAAGCGCCCTTGATGACGCTGATCCGCGTGCTGCTAAAGCGCTCTCGCAACTACAAACTGCACTCGATAATGCGCCCGTGGTTAGCGCACTCAATGGCGCGAGAATCCGTATCCCTGGCTTCTTGGTGCCTCTAGAGAATCAGCGTGGTGAAATTACTGAATTTTTATTGGTGCCCTACTTCGGCGCTTGCGTACACACACCACCCCCACCCGCTAATCAAATTATTCATGTGTTCCCAAACAAACCCATCAAAAATGACATGATGGAAGCCGTCTGGGTCAGCGGCATTTTAGAGACTACCCGCTCTAACACCGGCTTAGGTGCAGCTGGCTATCGACTCAAGGCCGAACTGGTTGCCCCCTATCAGCGTTAGACACCTCTGTTCAATAACCGTCGGAATTGCTTAGCATTCCGCTGTCAACCAACAACCTTAAAGATTCGTTGAACGATCATGACTACCCATCGCCGAGACTTCCTGCGTTATAGCGCAGCACTGAGCATCGCCGCACTACTGCCGCAACGGGTGATTGCTCAGCCACGCTTTGAGACCAATCCATTCACTCTTGGTGTCGCTTCGGGGCTGCCCCAGCCCGAACAAATCGTGCTGTGGACGCGACTAGCGCCCGACCCCTTAAATGGAGGCGGCATGCCCAATGCCGCTGTTAATGTAGGTTGGGAGATCGCTAGTGATGAGCAGTTTCGCAACATTGTCGATCGCGGCGAGGTGCTGGCTACACCACAATCCGCCCACGCTGTTCACGTCACGGCCCGCCGTCTATTGCCGTTTCGCTGGTATTGGTATCGCTTTATGGCGGGAGACGCCATTAGTACTATTGGCCGCACGCGCACCGCCCCTGCTGCCAATGATATGGTTAGCACACTACAACTAGCCCTTGCCTCCTGCCAACATTACGAACACGGTTACTTCAGTGCGTATCGCGATATGTTGCAACATCCTATCGATTGTTTTATTCATGTCGGTGATTACATCTATGAAAGCTCATGGGGTCGCAATGGCGTGCGCAGCCATCACAGCAAGGAGCCCTACACCTTAAACGATTATCGCAATCGCTATGCACAATACCGCCTAGACCCACAGTTGCAAGCCGCACACGCGGCGTGCCCGTGGTTAGTCATTTGGGATGATCACGAAGTCGATAACGACTACGCGAACGATCGCTCGCAAGATCTTGATCCACCTGCCGCCTTCTTACGACGGCGCGCTGCTGCCTATCAAGCATATTACGAACATATGCCGCTCGCGCCACAGCAATATCAAGGTGGCCCCAATTTAAAGATTTATGGCGCTCATCAATTTGGTCAGTTAGCACAAATTCAATTACTCGATATGCGGCAATATCGTGACTATCACGTTTGCTCACGCCCTGGGCGTGGTGGTGGCAATCAGGTAGACATCAACGACTGTCCCGAACGCCTGCAGCCCGGCCGCAGCTTACTCGGTGCCACACAAGAACAATGGCTCACCCAATCCCTGTCACAATCCAGTGCACGTTGGAATGTGATTGCACAAACCACCCTGGTGGCGCAATCAAACCGTGCCACCACCCAAGGTCGTGCGATCTATACCGATGGCTGGGATGGTTATCCCTTGGCGCGCGAAAAACTCTTGAATACCATTACGCAAACGCAAATTCGAAACCCTATCGTCATTGGTGGCGACGTGCACATGGCAGTTGCCAGCGACTTAAAGATTGATTTTGAAAATCCCCGCAGCGCCGTGATTGCCAGTGAATTTGTGACCAGTTCGATTACCGCCTACGGCCCAAGCCAACGCCGCACAGAGGCGCTCGTTGCGAATAATCCGCATATTCATTTTGCCAATGGCACACAACGCGGTTACACCCAATTCACCATCACCCCTAAACAATGGGAGACTCGTTATCGGGCAGTCACCAACCCGCGCGATCCGCAATCTGAGGCCTACGAGTTAGCTCGATATACGGTAGTCGATGGCCGCGCTGGTCCGCAGCGCGGGTAAGCGGCACAGCACTAAAAACTTACCCAGAATTACAATGTCTCAGCTTAAAAGCTGTGAAGCTTAAAACACTGAGGCTTAAATTAGTGCGGCTTAAAGAAATATACATTAAGGCATTGAATCTACAGTGATTTTTGAATCTTTAATGAGCTTACGCCACGTCTGCAAGTCGCTTTTAATCATTTCTTGAAACCCTTCCGGCGAAGTGGTGGCAACTTCTAATCCAACCACCTGAAAGCGTTACACAGTCTCTGGCATTTGCAACCACTTCGTCATGATCGGACCTAACTTTCGAATAATCGGCTTGGGTAATTTAGCAGGCCCTACCAAACCCCACCATCCAGTATTGTAGTAACCGGGGATCGTTTCATTGATCGCTGGTAAGTCTGGCGCCCATTTAATGCGTTGGGTATGACCCACACCCAATACTTTCATACGCCCTGACTTCACATAGGGCTGCACGGTAAGCAATCCGGTAATCGTTAGATGAATAGTGCCGCTGATCAATTCGGCCAAAGACATCGAGCTGCCCTTATAAGGCACATGCACTAAATCTAAACCGGCCAAGGTCATTAACATCGCCCCACCAATATGATTGGGCGTACCAATACCTGGGGAGGAGAAGTTTAATTTTCCGGGTTGCGATTTTGCCAAGGTGATGAACTCACGCACCGAATTGACGGGCAATTGGCTATTCACAATCAAACAATAGGGTACAAAAGTAGCTAGTCCAATCGGCGAGAAATCCACTAAGGGATCGTAGGGAATTTTGTTACCTAACAAAGCCGGCCCAGAGACCAAGCCCCCAATCGTGCCTAACATCAAGGTATAGCCATCTGGGACAGCGCGCGCTGCAATCGCATGACCTAATGTCGCACCCGCGCCTGGGCGATGATCCATCACCACCGGCTGCCCCGTTGCCTCGGTAATCGAGCGGCCAATTTCACGCGCAGTAAACTCGGTGCCTGCACCTGGCGGATAAGGCACAATCATACGAATAGGTTTCGTAGGATACTGTTGCGCTGCAGTCTGCGCCGCATTGCCATCCCGACTGCTGATGATCGATACCATGAGCAGTATGGATATGCCCAATGCCAATGATGCTATGGATGCTATGGATGCCATGGATGCTATGGATGCCATAACTGCCATGGATAACTTTGGACCACTCAACACCCTACACTGCCACTTATAGTCTGACATGATTTGCTGCCCTCCCCCGGTTGGTGAATACCTCAACGCGCAGACAGCCATACATGCAACATCTGCACTGGCCGTCCGTGCGTCAGCCTATACACATCCAAACCATTTAACTCAACACATACAACACCGAACTTATGAGCGGTTTTTTTAAGTGTTATCGTTTTTTTTATTGTTATTGTTATTGTTATTGTTATTTTTTATTTTTTATTTTTTATTATGAGTAGCGACCAATACTACCACTGCAGCTGCCTCACTAGCACTACAACCTTATATTGCTACGCTTGAATCATTAACTCAATTAAAAACGGCCCACGACGCCGACATGCAGCCGAGAATACATCAGCGAAGCCCTCTAGGGTGTCGACTCTAACCCCTTCAACACCCATGCCTGCCGCTAGTTTTACCCAATTTAATTCCGGCCTAGCCAAATCAAACAACGCTTTAGACGCATGGCCAGGTTGCGCACCAACAGCCACCAATTCACCTTGCAAAATTTTATAGACCCGATTAGCAAATATAATGTTCACCACATTGAGTTGTTCGCGCGCCTGCGTCCACAACGCTTGCAACGGATACATGCCCGCACCATCGGCTTGCAAACACACGACCTGGCGATCTGGGCAAGCCACTGCAGCACCCGCCGCACAAGGCAAGCCATGACCGATGGAGCCGCCAGTTAATTGCAACCAATCATGCGGCTGAGCGTTATAGGTTTGTGCGAACAAGGGGCGACCTGATGTCACCGCATCCTCGGCCACAATCGCCTGCTCTGGCATCAATGCAGCGAGCGTCGTACCAAACGCCTCAGGCGAGAATCGACCGCGCACAATTTGTGGCGCTTCACCAATCACTGGCACAGTGACCGTTTTGGGCGCACCTAAGGATTCTGCCAATTGAGTTAATGCTAACACCTCATCAACAGCACCTTCTGCTAAGACATGAATCTGCGCATTGGCAGGTGCGGTCAAACTAGGACGACCGGGGTAGGCAAAAAATTGTGTTGGTGGTTTTGCGCCAACCAAAATCACATGCTGCACATCAGCCAATACACTCAAGGCCGCATCTAAAGCGTAGGGCAAGCGATTGACTGGCACCCGACCGCGACCACGCGCCATACGAGGCACTTGATTGGTGGTCAGTAAACGTGCACCCGTATGTTGTGCAACCCGTTGCGCAGCCAGCAAACCCGCTTCGGTGAGCGCGCGGCCCGACATCAACAACACGCTGACTTCACGCCGCTGCAATACCGCAGCCACCGCCGCCACCACTGGTGCATCGGCGGCGCGCGGCGCAGGGATGGGCAGGGGCTTAGCCACCACACCACCCTCATTCCAACTAGCATCCGCCGGTAGAATTAAGGTTGAAATATGGCCAGGCGCACTACGCGCTTGCTGCACTGCTAGCGCTGCATCTGCACCCACAGCGGCAGATTCTGGGGTGGTGCGGACCCAATTGGAAACCGTATGTGCCATCCCCTCAATATCGGTAGTCAGCGGCGCGTCATAGGCCACATGGTATGTTGCGTGATCTCCGACAATATTCACCATCGGAGTCTTAGCACGTCGTGCGTTATGAATATTCGACATCCCATTAGCAAAACCGGGGCCGCAATGCAAAAGGGTTGCTGCGGGCTTCTCAGCCATACGCCCATAGCCATCGGCACAACCAGTGACTACAGTCTCCGCCATACCCAATACACAACGCATCTCTTCAACTTTATCGAGCGCCGCCACAAAATGCATCTCTGAGGTGCCTGGGTTAGCAAAGCAAGTATCCACCCCAGACTCGACCAATGTCCTGACTAAACTCTCTGCACCATTCATGAAGGCGCCTCCAATGGGTTTAAAGCAGATTAAACTGAAACGGTTGGCATCGGCTTGATTCGCCGTATTTGATGGAATTGATTATAGAGGGCTGCCACGATTTGTGCTGTCCGGAGTCCACAACTAGGCCATTAATCAAATACCACAAGGGCACTAAATTGGTACAGCGCAAACCAAACTAAGACTCACGCCAACGCACCAATTGGCGGCGGTCGCGCTTGGTCGGACGGCCTGAGCGCGCCATTGCTGGCTCGATCACACTGCGCCGCAATAGCGCTTGCGCTGTGCGCGCCTCAGCACTTGCAGGATCTTCATCATATAAGGTGCGTGCAATCGGGGCTGCACTGCGCTGCTCTGAGAGTGCGGCAATTTGAATCTGCCACGTTGCGTTGCCGATTTGAATGGCTAGTCGATCGCCAACGCGCACACCCTTGGCTGGCTTGACGCGCTCCGCATTCCATTTCACATGGCCTGCGTCAACTGCTTGCTGAGCGAGAGCGCGCGTTTTAAAAAACCGCGCCGCCCACAACCATTTATCGATACGTTGTGTTTCAAGATTAGTTTTCAATAACCCCTTCACACTCGCACATCCACCCAATGCTGGCCAATCGGTTTGTGCTCGAGCAGACGCAACCAGCCACGAACAATTCGATATAAGACCCACAACCCAGCGCCGTAGAGCACGAGAAGACCGGCGAAAAAACCCACAATACTTAAGATCAATAACCAACCGACTACGGTGGCTAACACTGCTCGCCAAAAAGTCTGAATCTGCCACACAAAATGGGTCTCTAAATAAGTATCCCGCACGCAATCGCGCTTCCAGTAATTCAGAATCACTGCAACAATCGAAGGCCAACCAGTTAAAAATGCGGTCACAATCAACGCGCTACTCAAACCACTAATCACACTCAAGGCATGGAGCGCATAAATTACATGGGTTAAGGTTACCCATTGTGGCTCAGGCAGTCGTTGTAAGGTCTCACCATCATAGTCAGCCATCAGATTATTCTAGCCTTAGGATAAATCTACAGCATGAGCCTTATACTCGGCCAGGCTAGCAAAAGCTAATGATCCCTCATGAGTGGCGGCTAACACCACCCGTGGCGCCATTCCAGCATCTAAGGCCTCACGCCAACGCGGCGCACACAAGCACCAACGGTCGCCAGGCTGAAGCCCCGGGAAACCAAACTCTGGCATGGGCGTCGACAAATCATTACCACGCGATTGACTATAGGCTAAAAAATCTGCAGTCATCACTGAACAAACCGTATGTACACCCATATCTTCAGGCGTAGTATGACAACATCCGTCACGAAAAAAACCAGTCATTGGTTGCTCACTACAACTGGCTAGTGGCTCTCCCAACACATTTCGCGCATGTTCGCGCGGATCAAATCGTCGCATTTAAAACACCTCTTATTTATTTAGACACTCTATCAATAGAAACTCGATATGTAGATCTCACAGTCCATCAACGATCACTGCCGCACATCATGGCAACACACCCCAACTAACCAGGTGTCGATTCAACCGCTGTCACATGACGGGCTTGGCGTAATTTAGCGCGTCCAGCGGCACGCTCTGGCCGCACACCAACACTCATAAATGGCAGGCGGCCTTTGGCACCACTCGCCTCATAATCCGCACACACCGCGGCACTCACTAGCTCGGCCTCTATCCCCACTACCGTCGTTAAAAAAATATATATAAATCCGCATAACTTCTCTAATGCAAATTGATGAGTCTTGCCAGTACACCCATACAGCCAATCACTAAACTGCATAAAGCGCTGATACGGTTGGGTCGCCAGGAGTAGCGGCAATGCGCGCGGAAAGCGACCCGAGTTACCCACCAAATCCCAGAAACGCGCAAAGCGCACCACGCGTTGCACGTCACTAAAACTCATCACGTCCGTGCTCAAAATCACATAGGGCGGATCTGGGCTATAACGCATTGCATGATCGATAGTATGACGATCAATGGGCGCGCCGCGTAGCCGCTTCAGAATGCCCACCTGAATCTCGTGCGGTCTCAAATCATACAGTTGATCAAAACCCCGACCAAAACTAGCTAAGTCCTCACCCGGCAGACCGGCAATCAAATCGACATGAATAAGCGCCGGCGAAGCCTCTCGCAACCAGCGCAAATTAGCCATGGCCAAATCATTATCCTGCTGTCGCGAAATACGTGCCTGCACGGCTACATCCCACGTCTGAATACCGACTTCAAAGTGCAACGCTCCCTTTGGAAAACGCATGATGGCCGCTTTCAGCTTATCAGGCAGGTGGTCTGGGATTAACTCAAAATGCACAAATAAATCAGCAGACATGCGCGCCAGAAAAAACTCCAGAATCGCCAAGCTCGTATTGATTTTTAAATTAAAAGTACGATCAACAAACCGAAAATGCCGAGCGCCACGCTGATATAACGCTTCGAGTTGGGCTAAAAACTGCGGCAACTCAAACGGCCACGCGGTTTTATCTAGGGCCGATAAACAAAACTCACATTTAAACGGACAACCGCGTGAGGCCTCGACATAAATAAACCGCCGAGTAATATCCTCCTCGGTGTATTCGTAATAGGGCGCAATAATATCCTTGAGAGGGGCTTGCACGCCTTTGATCACATGAGGAGCTGACCGCACCCCAGACAACAGCTCAGCGCACAACTGCGAGAAGCTCACCTCTCCCCAACCTGTAATCACATAATCAGCCAAGCTACAGATCCGTTGCGCTTCGCACTCATAACTAACCTCGGGGCCGCCCACAATAATCACAATCTGCGGTGCAATCTGTTTGAGTATGGCCACTAGCCGCGTGGTCTCCTCCACATTCCAGATATACACGCCAAAGCCAATAATTGTTGGTGCTTGGGCTAACAAGCGTTCTGCCATATCAGCTGGCCTATCGCCTAAAATAAACTCCATCAACTGGGTTTGATCGTGTAAATCCCCCATATTGGCGCGTAAATAGCGTAAACCCAGGGCGGCATGCACGTAGCGGGCGTTAATTGTGCTTAAAATAATCGTCGACATGCATTTATTATCGCATTCAGCGCACCCAGCATCACGGCTTTTTGATACCCTCTCGTTTTTCTAATTTTTCTTGGAGCGTAAGACCATGTCTCAAAGACCTGAAGAAGCCCTGAATAATGCCAAAATGGATGTCGATGCCTTGTATCGTGAGGATATGATCACTGATCGTAAGGTAGGCTCGTTACGCCGACTCACGCCGATCAAGAGCGATGGCAGCGACGACGCTGGTCGACCGGTGCTCTACGTGGGCGAAGCACAAATCATGACCAATGCCGGCCCCCTGCCGATTAATTTTGATATTGAAGCCGCCAACCTAACCGAGGCCGTCGACAAATTTGGAGAAGCTGCCAAGGCCGCAGTCGATCGCACCGTGCGCGAACTACAAGACCTACGGCGCCAAGCATCCTCCTCGATTGTGGTGCCCCAAGGTGGCATGGGTGGCATGGGTGGTGTGGGCGGATTGGGCGGCCCCGGCGGCAAGATCCAATTACCCTAATGACGCCACGCTTCGCAGGAACTGTAGTGGCTCGCCGCAGCAAGGGGGAGTGGCGTCTACTGGTATTACGCCGGGCCAAGACATGGGATTTTGTCACAGGCAACAGTGCCGCTGATGCTGACGAACTCGAAATTGCCAAAACCATCACTCAGCACAGCACGGGCATCGAAGATCTGCAATTCGACTTCGGTGAGTCCTTCAAAGAAACCATTGCGTATGGCCACGGCACGGTCACTCGCTACTTCTTAGCCACAACCCACACCAGCACGGTCGATTTGGCCATTGTTCACCCTGAAGGCAGCCTGACCCATGACGAATGGCGCTGGGTCACCTGTGACGAAGCCGAGGATGTCCTACCGCCCAGACTCACCCACATCCTCGAATGGGCGCGCGACAAGCTGGAGAGCAGCGAAACCCGCCACTAAAGGCTAGGTGACGCGTCCACCATCATTTTTAAAAAATAAATAAAATCAAATAGTTACCGATTTTTATCGGATCCCGCCTAGGGATCCACGAAGCCCCTAACCGTGGCCTCGGGGTCTGGTAAACTCCACCATGACCCTGGCAAGCATGTCGCACTCAGCGACGGGCTCCAAGGCCTGACCAATGCACTATGCACTATTTAATATTCAATATTCACTCTGCTTAGCTAAGCGCTGATTAATCAGCCTTACTCATCCAGATGCACTGATTGAGCATGACCAACCCAGCGATTACCAAACTATCCCAGGAGGATGCCATGATCTACGAAGTACGCACTTACGATATCAAACCCAAATCACTTGCTGAAGTTGAAAAACGGTTTGGCGAAGCCTATGAGCATCGCAAAAAAATCTCCCCGCTCGCTGCCTTCTGGCACACCGAGATCGGCCCACTCAATCAAATTATTCACGTCTGGCCTTATGCCAATATGGCTGAGCGTGACCGTTGCCGTGCCGAGGCCGTTGCCAGTGGTCACTGGCCACCGAAGATTGGTGAATTCATACTTAATATGCGTACCGAAATTTGCTTGCCGTTTGATTGCTCACCCAACATGCAACCGACCACAATGGGTCCGTTCTTTGAAATGCGCACCTACACCTTTGCACCCGGCGAACTACCTAAGCTGATGGCGGCTTGGAATAAAGCCGTACCAGATCGAGTTAAATTCAGCCCGCTCGCAGCGCTCTGGTATACCGAAGTCGGCAGCGTAAATCGCTTCACCCATATTTGGGGTTACCCTACACTGGATGCACGTAATGCCGCGCGCGAAAAAGCCGCTGCTGCCGGCGTCTGGCCACCCTCCGCAGTCGCTAAAAAAGAAGGTATCCCTGACGCCGTTCTAGTTGCTCAAGAAAATAAAATTGTAGTGCCTTCAGCATTCTCGCCCTTGCAGTAAAGTCAAACAGAACAGACACGCTGTTTGCGTTTTAGTTGAATGTTTTCTTAGCCTGATTTTATTGCATCAAAATAGCGCTAACACAAGCCTCTACGCGCGCCGATTGGGCGTGCGCAGAGGCTTTAGCTCTAGCATGCCAATAACCGCAGTCGACATGAAGAGGATATGGATATGAAAGTTGGCTATATCGGCCTTGGCACCATGGGTGGCTCAATGGCCTTGAACCTCTGTAGCGCAGGATTTGATCTCACCGTCTACGACATTCGCCCGGAAATGGCTGCACGCCCAGTCGCTGCAGGTGCCAAACGTGCAGACTCGGTATTGGCGCTAGCCCAAACCGTTGACGTGGTACTGACCTCGCTTCCGGGGCCACTCGAAGCGCAGGCCGTAGGTGCTGACTTAATCGCTGGTCTAAAACGCGGCAGCGTGTGGTTTGATGTCACCACCAACTCACCAACTGTGGTGCGCGCGCTCAGCGCAGCCTGCGCTGAGAAGGGTATCAATATGTTAGATGCTCCTGTCTCTGGCGGCCCTGGTGGTGCTAAAAGCGGCAAAATGGCGCTATTGGTTGGCGGTGATGAAGCTACCTTTAACCAATATCGTACGGTGCTAGATGCGATTGGTGACCAAGTCCTCTACATTGGCCCTATCGGTGCCGGCACTGTAGCCAAACTGGTGCACAACTGCGCAGGCTATGCCATCCAAACCGCCTTAGCAGAAGTATTCACCGTAGGCGTTAAAGCCGGTGTAGAACCACTAGCGCTATGGAACGCTGTGCGTCAATGCTCGCTCGGCCGTCAACGCACCTTTGACCGCTTGGGTAAGCAATTCCTGCAAGGCAGTTTCGAGCCACCAGACTTTGCCCTCAAGCTCGCCCTTAAAGACGTCGCCCTCGCCACCGAACTTGGACGCGAACTCGGTGTGCCCATGCGAGTCGCTAATCTGGCGCACGCCGACATGACTGAGGCACTGAATCGCGGTTGGGGCGAGCGTGACTCGCGTGTGCCCATGCTGCTTCAAGAAGAGCGTGCTGGTGTCACTATCAAAGTACCGGTCGCGGACATTCAAGCCATACTGGCCAAAGATTAGACTGCAACCCATACCGATGAGCTCACCCTTTATCACCACTGACGGTTGCACCATAGCCTACACCCTTCACGCTGCTGCCGGCGCCCAAGCACCGCGCGTGGTGCTGATACACTCCCTCGCCTTAGACCGCAGCATCTGGGACGGCGTGGTCGCCGCCCTCGAAGCAGACACCCAAATTCTTACTCTTGACTGTCGGGGTCATGGCCGCTCAGACCGCCCGCACATGCGCTACAGTCCCCAGCTCTTCGCCCGCGATGTCAACCAGCTCATGGCGCATATTGGGTGGTCGCAAGCGGTGATTGCCGGCTGCTCGATGGGCGGATTGGTTGCCCAAGCCCTAGCCATCGAGCACCCCGATCGTTGCGCGGGCTTGGTGTTAATCGACACCACCGCTTGGTATGGCGCAGATGCCCCTACGGTATGGCGCGAACGTGGTGCCACCGGCAAGACCAAAGGCATGGCCGCACTCGTTGCCTTTCAAACCGAACGCTGGTTTAGTGATGCCTTTCGCGGCACGCACCCTGCCATCGTTGAACGCTTGACTCAAATTTTTACCGCCAATGATGTCGACTGCTATGCCGAGACCTGTGCCATGCTCGGCGATGCCGACTTACGCGCCGGCCTCAGCAGGCTACAAATCCCCACAATGGTTATCGTGGGCGAAGAAGATTACGCCACGCCTGTTGCCATGGCAGAAGCCCTACAAGCAGCAATTTCTGGCGCTTCGCTCCATGTGTTAACCGGCGGCCGCCACATTACCCCGACTGAAAAGCCACAAGACATTGCTGCTCATATCCGCTCAATCTTAAAGCGCGCCTGCACAAACTCAGTAAACATAGCCGTATGACATAGCCATCACCATCGCTAACGCGTTGGGATCTATTATTCTAGGATCTATTGTAGGCGGCTAAAAAACAACGGGTATCTTCATAACATTAGCGGCAATGCAGGTGGCAATACCGGCGGCAGCTCTGGCGGCAATACGCGGCAAGTGAGTGCCTAGCTATTGGCAAGGTGTTGCCTAACAAACCGAAATCACTCGCGATTTTATACAATTTTTCTGTAATTACACGCTAAAACTCAGCGTATTTTAGTTGGTATGAATTTCGCTTATGTGTTTGGTATATCTGTTTAGCATCTGTATTGAACATTTGCTGTTTTGCTGTTTTGCTGTTTTATTTTAACTGTATAGATAGCTTATCTATTAGCACTCTCTTTTGCTATTCACGCTGACTCACTCACCATCACCACGATTGTATACGTAATACTATGGACATACCGAGTAGCCCTAAAAACATCACACCAAACGCTATAACAAACAACTCCACACCACCACACACCAAACTCAATAGCAACCCCAACAATACCTTCTCTCGCAACTTAGCGCGCGCGCTTGAAACACCAGCAGCACAACTTCAAAAAACAAGCAGCACTGCAACTCGAAATATGCTGAGTCATACGCAATTGGCGAGCAACGCACGACAAACCTCTAATACGTATTGGAGTATTCAAACAGGAGAACCGATGATGACTAGTCGATTAGCCGACAAAGCATCACTCGCCATTATGGACACAGCGCTGCAAGTGCAATCCACACTCAATGCAGCCGGCATTAGCCTCAATCCGCCGATTGATTTTAAAGTGAGTGCCGATGGACTGGCAGTCGGTAATCATCCGATGGCACCCCAGATTCAAGCGCTCATGACGGATCACCCCGATTTATTTAAACAATACCGCGATGCATTGCTCATGACTGCACACGCTACCGTATTACAACGCGCCGAGCAATCACACACTGAGTACTACACGGCCTATGATCATGGCCACATTCATCAAGCAGACCAAATGATTAAACGTCTGCGCAATGCGACACCCATAGAAGTGGGACAGCGTTTTGGCAATAATGATATCGAATTATTATTAACTACGCAGGTGCCACGCGGCTGGCCATCTACAGCACAAGAGTTCAGTGCTTAATAGATTAAGATTAAGATTGAGATTAGCTTAATTTTAACTTAGCTTCGCTTAAGCACTCACCATCTGCACCATCACTACGAGGTGGGCAGACGCTTGGTTAACAGCGTCTGCCTATCAATCGACTGGGGCTTATTTAAAACGCTTGTAATCGCCCTCGGCAATACCATTTCTAGGGGTGCACGATACAAACTCGCTGATATTCAATACAGCATCTGTTATTTTAATCACGCTGTCATCCGTAGATTCGGTTTTAAATCCCCCTTTCACTGGCTTTAACTGATCATCCAGCGCACACAAGGAGCCATCAGGGAATGGCTTAGGTTGATTACCGTTAGGCATCCAATTACCCCATAAAGTAATTCTCTCTTTGCCATTCGCCATGTAGACCAACGCTGCTAAATCCTCAGGGGTAAATTTGGCCTTGGCATTCGAATACACTTTAGCTGACTGATAAGTCTCTAACTCACTAATCCGGCTACGCACTGTTTGCAGGCACTGATTCAGTGTCGCAGCAGCAGGGGCTGACTTACCGGCAGCTTGCAGGCAATAGGCATAACCCGATACAAATACTTTTTGGGTGGCCAGAATAAACCCAGGCAATGGAAACGACTTGTTGAGCCTTTTAAACACCTCGCCCATGCGTGCATCTTCGGTATCAAGGTCGGGGTTTGCACAAATAAATTTTTCTAAAGGCGACCTGGCTTTAGCACAATCAAAACTCGCCGCCGATGTCCACATCGAGGCCAGTGACATCAAAGCTGTAATACCAGCGATTAATATAAATCTCATCTTATTTTCTCCCAACAAATAGTCAGCACATCCATTGATTTAAACATCGGCTATCACGGCCGAATCGCATACTCTAGCATTATAACAAGAGGCTATTGAGCAATCGCGTCTGCGCCCACAATCCGATCGTTGCTAGCGAAGAGGACGCAGCGTCCAGGGCCACTCAGGCTACTACATGTTTGTAAGGCTGCGTGCTGTACGTATTCAATCGTGACTTGAGATCGAGAGCCATTATTGTTTGTCAATGCATAGGTACAATCAATCACCTGCGCCGTATTATTTAATTTCACTACAAACGCTTTGTGATAGCGCTTAAGAAAATACTCATGCACATAGAGCGCTTGGCACTGCGTCGTCAACAAGGCAATGTGCGCATTGCTCTTGGGGTTAATGTCTTATTTAAGATCCATGTCTTGTTTAGAGTCAATGCCTTGCGCAAGAATCAAACTCACCAAAAAACATTGGCGTATCACCAGGTAATGATCGCTAAGCGCATCTCACACCATGAATGCGCTAGCGCGCTGGGAATTGCGCTGGCTGGCCATAGCCTGGCGGGTATGCTCCATAAGCCTGTGGTGCCTCATAAGCTTGAGGTGCCCCATAGCCAGGCGGCGGATAGCCGTATGCGCCTGCCTGACCACTCGGGTATTGGAATTGTGAAGAATTTGCGCTCTGCGGTAGCGGTGGGTAACCATAGCCTTGCACCGGCGGGGGCATCATATTCGGCAACATCGGTTCCACACTCATCCGAATGTTGTCCGGAGGCAACTTAGCATCTTTACCTCTTCCACCGTAAATCTCAGCAAGCAAACCGGGGTTATTACCAGCTTTCGCTTCTACAGTCGCATCAATTAATGCTGCCATTGCGGGGGAGTCCGAAGTGCCTAACCATGAGGCTCTGTTATCACGAATAAACATCAATTGTTCTAAACTACAGATGCCCGCATTTTGCTGCAGCCATTGAAATGCTTTAGCACTGCGCGCGAGCGGCTCATGCACAGTCAGTGCAACCGATTTAAAATTAGCAACAATACAACCTGAGCCTTTAACTGCCAATTTTGCTGCGGTCTTTGGTTCGTCTTTGAGATCGGTTTTAAGGTCCGCTTTAGGATCAGCCTTAGCTACTGGTGCGGCTGCACGCGCTGGGGCAGGTGCTGGTGCTGGTGTAGCTGCAGGTGTAGCTACAGGTGCTGGTGCAGGTGTAGCCACAGCTGTAGTGGCAGGCATAGCCGCAAGCGCTGCTGCAGTAGCTGCGGCTTTAGCAGCAGCAGCGACAGCTGCTGCTGGCACAGTCTCCGCCGCCATCGCAACACTAGCGCATAACAGCACCGTCAATCCTAATAAATTCTTCATATTTATCATATAGTTACCGCATTTATAGGGCTGCTGACTGATCAAATCGATAGACGTGATCACGCAGCTTTAACCTGCCACATGCTAGGTATCGGATCAATCGTTCAAAACTTTAAGCACGCATTGGTATTAAGTAATAATTGCGGTGTTAATAATTCGATTGGCATAATCCAAAAACTCTAAGGCAATTGCATTTTTTTCTTTGAGGGATGAAATCACATCGGTTGCCTTAAACAGGCGATCCGCCAACATGCGACAAATGCGTGTCAATAGCAATTGATAGATATCGGGATCATTGGCCTCCATGCGCTGGAAGTTTTTCAAAGTTAATTCTACAACTGCGCTATTTTTGATGGCTCGACACGAGGCGTAGCGGGGCTGATGACAAATCAACCCCACTTCACCCAAAAATGTGCCAGGCCCCGTCTGCGCCACCAAACGATTCACTCCTTTTTGGCGCTTCAAAATCTCAAATAAACCAGAAACAATTAAAAATGCCGACTCCGATGCTTCACCCTCGATAATGATTTCATCGTGCTCGCGCACCTCACGCCACTCGCAATAAGCCAGAAATCGATTTAGAAATTCGGTATCTACACCCGGAAAAAAATCCGAGGTCTTTAATGCGGTAATCGCTAACTGCTTGGCAGAGTCTTCCATATTTATTCCTAATCCCAATCAATCAATCAATCAATCAATAAATCAACACATCAATACATCAATACATCAATACATACATCTAATCACTGAGTATCGACCAAAGTACGCCAAAGTTTAGCCATCTATGATAAACAGACCACTGGTACGTTTTTTTGTGACATTCTATCCTGTGACATTCTATTTTACGCTAAAACACCTTTTTGACTGTCACCGTGATCAGGGTCTTCTGATAACTATTGATGGGGATATTGGAGCTGTTCACATCCCGCATCACATCTACTGAAGGTCGAAACCCCCATACATAAAAATCACGCTTAGTGATGGATACACTCTCAGACCAGCGCTGATCATTGCGATATACCCCAAAAAACGGATCCATATCAGCATACGCGCGGCGATTACTGCTTACCTTTGCCGTGACTTGATAGGGGCTACGCCGTATTCCCCACTGCGCACCCAAGCCCCAAGCACTGCCCTTCGACGTATACAAAGCATCTGCCGTTTGGTTGAGCTCGCGTTGGGTATCGACAAATAGCTTGAGGTAAGGGTCGACCTCCCACGCCAATTGCAGCACAAAGGTATCGGATTGGGCGTTCAAATACGAATACTCTGGATACTCTATCCACGAGCGCTTATAGCCCAAGCCTAACTTCCAAGCAAACGATAGCGCTTGGGAGTAATCCAATAGCAGTGAAGGCGCACGATACAAGGACTGATAACCTAATAATGTGTCCTCATATGAAACACCGACACCCACACTCGGCAGACTTGGCAGGCGGCGCATCGCTGTCAGTTTGTTCACGGTTCTATCGTTGGCTTTGGACGGGTAATCATATTGATTGATCTCAGCGGCAAAGCTAGCCCAACTGTTCTGGGCTTGGGGAGAGATATAAGCCAGGCTGGTTAATAAACCAGATTCAGTTCTTTGCTTCACTGCTGGGGTGTAATCAAAAGTCTGACCAAATAAAGTAATCTGCTGCTCTTTGGGGCTGGCCCGCGGATTGGTGTCACGCACCAATCCAAAACCTAAGGAAAATGGCCGTTCAATGGCATCAATCTCGGCAACATAGGCCTCCACTTTATCGCGCACAGGAATCGGCAAGTCTTCGTCTAAAATCTCTCGAAATAAACGGCGCGCAGCCACGTACTCACGTGCAGTATATAAAGCACGCGCCCACTCTAACTTTACTCGAATGCTGGCAGTGGCTTGGTATAGCGCTTTAAAAATTGTAGCCGCGCGCAACGGTTCAGCATCCATGGCAGATATACCTAAATCGAAGGTGCGTTGATACTCTTGGGGGGGAAGCGTTTGTAAGGTAGGTGGGTTTAAAGCAGGCGGCGCTACAACAGATGGCTTTAGGCTATCTGTTGCTTGGGCGCAAACAACGCATACCATAAAAAAAAGCGCCCACGGCGCTTGCAGACGACATCGCCAGCCGCGGCTACTTACTCGTGGCACCAAAGGCCCCAATGTAGCGTTCGACACCTGATGCTGTCTTCACTGAAAAAACTCCACCCGCCTCAACAGCAGCAGGTCCGTAGAAACGGCCATAAGCATTGCCACTCAAAGAAGTTCCAGAAGCGTTAGCAACAGTACCAGAAAAAGAGTTACTCGAAGACCAACTAAGAGTCCCGGTTAAATCTAAATTTGTCCTGGTGATCGCAGTCGCACTCAACCCTGTTGTTGTATTGACCGATGAAGTGCTCGCAGTAACAAACGCAATCGATTTGTTGGCGTAGTCTGTAGTTAAGGTCACCGTACTCTTGGTAAAGTTAACACCACCCGAGGAGTCGACATAGACGCCCCCCGAAACACCACTATACGTGCCAGTACCGGTAGTCGGAATACCCGCATAGCTCGTCGCACTACCCACAGAGGCTGCGCCAACGGTGGCACTCGTTGTCGTGCGTCCAGTCTCCCAGGCGCCAAAGGTTTGATATTCCCAAGCTGTAGTCATATCCTTGATGACTGGATAAATAGCTATAGCCGTAGCGGAGCTAAGGACATTGCTGTTGTACACTGCAGCCACATGACTATCTACACTACCAACCTGCACACCAAAAGTAGCGCTTGATGTGGTACTAAATGTGGTGGTTGCATTAGCGGTAATCGTCAATTGATTGAGGACACCCGAACTATTATAGGCGACGGCTAGTGAGCCATCGGATTTTAGAGCAGGTGTCGAGGGCGCATCCGTAGTCACAACCCCAGAGGAGTTCAGCGTAACACTCGTATCCTCCAATGAGTAAGCGCTATAGCTTGTCGAGGTATTTGCAGTTGCGCTCAACAACTTGGTATACGTAGTGGAGTCGGTAGTCGTCGTTGTGGTGCTACTACTACCCCCACCACCAGCACACGCGCTGAGCAACGCAACCCAAAGAAAAATTGAGTGTTTTATGGTCATGGTGCGCGTACAGTTTGTCATCAGACCTCTACTTTTAACTATTCATGTTTCGATGTTCAAGCATAACATACCGAACAGCAGCAATAGCCTAAAATTATGCCGGCCGCATGACGCACGCATTTAAGTGGGCGCAGTGCCATGAAGGATTAAGGTATAAGGTATAAGGTATAAGGGATAACGATCAGCCATTAATCAATTTTGATATTAGCCGCTTTGATCACTTCTTTCCATTTAGTCATTTCAGACTTCATATACTGGGTCAAGACCTCGGGACTGCTACCAATCGCATCGATCCCATTCTGACTCAAAAAACTACTGACACTGGTATCAGTCAGCGTTTTCTTCAGCTCACTGTTCAGGCGTCCGACAATCGCACTTGGTGTGCCTTTGGGCGTGAGCAAGCCATACCAAACCCCTGAGTCGTAACCCTTCAGTCCAGACTCGGCCACCGTTGGAATATCTGGAAAACTCAGCACCCGCTTACTTGTGCTTACCGCAATCCCGCGCACCCGCCCAGAGCGTAAGTGGCCGCCAGCCGCCACCGGGGTGGCAAACAACAGTTGCGCTTGTCCTGAGATGGTGTCCACCAAGGCTGGGCCGCCGCCTTTGTAGGGCACATGCACGAGTTTTATACCGGTCATGGTCTTCATTAACTCCGTGGCCAAGTGCGCACCCGAACCATTACCAGAGGATGCGTATAAAATTTGATTGGGCCGCTTAGTGGCAATGTCCACTAAATCTTTTATGGTTTTGATGGGTAGCGAAGGATGCGCCACCAATAAATACGCACCATTGGCAATCAGTGAGATGGGCTCAAAATCAGCAACCGGGTCATAGCCAGTGTTTTTAAATAGGCTTTGATTGACTGCGAGTTGCGCAGTAAGCCCCATGACCAAGGTATAGCCATCCGGGGCAGAACGCGCGGCAAATTCCATCCCAATATTGCCGCCTGCACCGCCGCGATTGTCGATCACCACCGACTGCCCGAGCAGGTCAGACATTTTTTTAGCAATGGGTCTGCCAATGGTGTCGCCACCACCGCCTGGTGGATAAGGCATGACAATCCGAATCCCTCGGTTTGGATAACTGTCGGCAGCAACACTCACCCCAATCCCACTGAAAGTGAGCACTAAACTGCAAAGTGCGCACACCAACAACTTCTGCACCATCGGTAATAAGCAACGCATCTTAGCGCTGCCCATCATGGCTACTAATTGCAATGCGAGCTGCACTCTGACTACGATTACTCCATGCATGCGGTACTCCCTTAATCAGCGCCACTTCGCCGGCCTTGAACACCAACTCGGTGTGCTCTAGCACTAAGCACAACTCACCTTCTATTACCGTGCAGAAATCAAACGTGCCGGTGTGCTGCATATAGGGATGACGCGGGCTAGTCAATGCGGCTTGGGGTGAGCCCATGCTCGCAAAATACTCAGCCACTGCTTGGGGGGTAATTTGGTGTAGCCACGCACTATCGGGTGGCACAATATCAACACGGAAAGTCGTGCCACCATGGGTCGGGATTAAGCGCCGCGGCAAGTGCAAGGTCTCATAGACAATCTTCGCAGGTGCACTGTCCGTCTCCCACATCCGTTGCGCTACAAAACCAGGGCGTGCGGGGTCAATCACAATATCGGGTGATGGACCATCGCTGACAATGACACTGCGGCAATCAGCCTCATCAATCGTCACAATTCGGCGCGTCGGGCGCACCCCTGCAGGCCAGTGCACAGCCGGCACTGGTGACAGCGGCTTGTCTTGGCCTTGCGCCACGCCTTGCGGTCCATCGACAAAGTCAGCACCAATCATATCGAAAGCCATTTGCGCATCTACCGGGTAATACCACTGATGCCAAGCACCGACTTGGATCACTACATCGCCAGGATGCATCATGGTGCGCGCACCATCCAACACTAAGTCACGCTGACCGTTCAACAAGACGCCATAGTCAACGGTTTGGGTCTTATGCATAGAGGAAGTAAACATGCTATTCCCACCACGCTCCCACGTACCCGTAGTACCGGGCCGCACACAGCAATCATGAAACGGCACTACTTCAGGATCCGTAGCGGGGTTGTAATCAGGGGTGCGGCCATGTGACTGCACCACCCGCAGATGACCGCCCTCTGGCACGCCCGGAAATTTGTACGTCTGCAAGCTGTCATCACTCGTGCCCGCCAGCGCCATCGGTGAGGCCGTCCACACCCATAAATCAGTGTGTCCACGTCCTGAGGACATCGAACTGGGGTGGCCGTTAGGTGCCATACCATCAAACTGTATCTGTGCCCGACCTTGGGCGTCTGCGCCGATGACTGCGCGCCGAATGGGTTTCAGAGAAGACATCCATACACCTCTAGCAAGTTAATAAAAATAATCAATAATTTCAAATAGTTAGCTGTTTCAGGACCAGATCCTCTAGGCCCGCTAGGCCGCACTCGAGTCCAACTTATTTACTCGACACAACAACACTTTCAGATTGGTTTGATCAGAAATCGGATCACGCTGTGACTTATCGGTAAGGAAATTCACGCTTCTCCAAGGATTATAGGGCTGACGCTCGCCCCATCCAATAGGAATAAAAATCGCGCTTGGACGAATCCCCGCATGCACCCACGCCACCGCCTCAATCTGGCCATGGGCCGAAGTGATGCGCACCCGCTCACCATCGACAATGCCGAGTGCCGCTGCTTTGTCAGGGTGTAGTTGACAATACAGGTCGGGCCACATCTCTTGGGCTTGCCAGAAGTAATGGGTCCAACTATGAAAATGTGCAGCCGAAGCGCGCCCAGTCACCAACTCAGTATCAAAGCCTTGTGCCCGCAAGCCAATGCCAGGGTGCGTGCTATCGGGGGCGACTATACGCCCGCGTGAGCTACTCGTGGGCGGCGAGCAAAAGGGCGACTCTACCCCAGACTCACCATCGGTATCGAGTAACTCCATATACGGCAAGTCGAGCAACTGCTCACGCTCAGAGTAGAACTCCGGCAACGCACTTAATCCCAAAGTATTGAACTTTTGCTCTAGTGCTGGCGTCCAAAACTCGAGCAAACCACTGGCGGTTGGAAAGCGCCGCCCCGGTTTACCGTGCGGCACTGTGGTGCCCTCTAAATACAGGGTCTCAATCTCTGGCGCATCTTCGGTCGCCACCGGCTGCCGCACCCAACGATAAGGGGTAGCGTGTAAGCGCTTCTGGGTCACGCCTCGGAGGCCATCGCTTTGTCTACACACTTCGTCCCAGAATACCGCAGGATCCTTATAGCGCTCCTGCAGCACATCCTCAAAACCCAAACGTTTACCCAACTCAATCCAAATCCACGTATCCGCCTTGGCTTCGCCTGGCGGATCAATCATCTGATCAATCCAGACAATCCGCCTATCATCATTTGAGCGCCCGATCTCGCCTTTTTCGATACCACTGGCCGCCGGCAATAAGTAATCGGCGTAGGCTGAGGTCTCATTGGCAAATAGCTCGATATGCACCATCAAATCGAGGGCCTGAAACGCCTCTCGCACCTGCGTCTGACCAGGCCATTGCGCCAATGGGTTGTTACAGGTAATCAAGGCACGAATCGGATACGGCTTGCCATGGAGCATAGCCTCAGTCCAACCCGCAGGCGAGCGCCGCACCCGTAATCGATTCATCGGCGCGACCCGCTCGGGCGGCACTTTAGCGGCGATCGGGGTGCCCGCACTCATGTTGAAGAAGGTGCCGCCGCGCCGCCCCCAGTTACCCGTAATCGCAGCAACGAACATCAATACCCGATTCGTCTGGGTGCCGTTGGTATGTTGGTTTACCCCCCGACTCGCAAAAATCACACACCCGTCAGCTGCCGCGATCTCTTCAGCTAACTTCTTGATTTCATTCTCAGAAATACCTGTCACCGGGGCCGCCCATGCCGGCGAGTAAGCCCGCTCTAGGATAAAGTCGCGCCACTGCGTAAAGCCTAGGATCCACCGCTCACAAAATTGGATATCGTGTAACTGCTCGCGCAAGATGTGATAGGCCAGCGCTAACCCCAAGGCCATATCAGTACCGGGACGTATCGCCAACCACTGATCCGCCTTAGACGCGGTGGCAGTCAGCCGCGGGTCAATCGCCACCATTTTGGCGCCATTGCGAATCCGCCAGTCGTTGATCATGCCAAAGTAGACGGGGCGTGTTTCCGCTTGATTGTCGCCCATATAAACATACAACTGCGCCGAACCTAAATCGTTCTCGGTATAACTATTGCCGCTGCCGATATCACCTTGAGTTAATTCAAACGCGACATTCTTACCACTGGCACAAAAGGGGTCTGTGCCATCTTTATTCGGTGTACCCCAGAGCTGCGCAAACATTTTGGTCGTAGCGCGATAATCCAATATACCGGTGCGGGTGCCGATAAACATCGCCAGCGCCTCAGAACCGTATTGAGCACGCACCGCTTCGAGCCGCGCTGCAATTTCATCCAAAGCCTGATCCCAGGAAATACGCTCAAAGCGCCCCTCGCCACGTGCACCTACCCGCTTCTGCGGATAGCGCAAACGATGCGGGCTGTGATACATCTGCAAAGCCATCTGCGCTTTGGGACAAACACGACCTTGCAACAACGGGTCTTCATCGTTACCAGTGATTTTGACAAGCTGATTGTCTTTAAAGTGATATTTGGTGCTACAGCAGTTAAAACAAATATTACAACCGCCAGGCACAACACGGTCAGGCGCCACATCAGCGCGTGCTGATCGGTATGGATAAGCAGGCGCCTGTGCTTGCACCGCCGCTTGCGCTATCGCACTATCCATAAAACTGGGGCGACGCGTGCGCTCAGGCGCAAGCAGCGCTGCCATCGGGGAAACAGCAGGAGTCATGGCGGGAGTCACTGCAGCAGCAACGGCGGGATTAACAGCAGGTGCAGCAGGCTGCGCGGCACTATCTTGTTTCCCTTGTATCTCTTGTATCTCTTGTATCTCTTGTATCGCTAGCGTAGTAGTCAGCGCTACGGTCTCAACACTCGCATTTGGCGCGTCAGCAATCTGCTGCGCCAACACCATCGAATGGGCATCGCGCTGAATCGGTTCTAAATAAATCGTGGCAGGACCAAGCAAAAAGTGATCTTGATCTCTGGGAGTGCGGCCTCCCGCCTCAGCCGATGCCAATAATTGATCACGCGCACCGAACCGAATCGCCTGGGTCGGACAGACGCTGGCACAAGCGGTCGTCGCCTCGCCTGCGCTTCGTCGCTCGACACACAAATCACATTTCACAGCGTGATGACCCTCAGCATCAAAACCCATCGCGCTATAAGGACAGGCAATCACACATTCACCACAACCGGTACAGCGCGACTCATCAACGCTGACGATACCAGTGACCGGATGTTTATGAATTGCCGGTGGATTAACCGGGCAAGCGCGCAAACACGCAGGTCGCTCACAGTGTTGGCAAGTATGGGTTAAAAACGCCAGACCCGCTTGCTCTAGCGCACTCACCCACACCACCTTATTCCGATACTCCCCAGGCCCTAATCGATGCTCGGTCTTACAAGCGGCCTCACAACTCTTACATCCTGTGCAACGCTCCAAATCAATCATTAAGGCCAAGCGTTCACTGGGCATGTCTATGGCGGCTTCGCTAATGCTTTGATTGAGCACTTGTTTAAAGGTTTGGGTCATGGGATCACCATTCGCGTAAATGCCACCAATCAATCGGTTCACCCGCAGCCACATATCCGGCAAAAAAGGTAACCACCAACACATGTATGATTAAACCCAACACAAAACTCATGGCTAGGGCAATGTGTAGCGGTCGCCACCACGCTTGAGGCGCACTCACCGCCTGCCGGCGCGCCAATAGACGGGTTTCTTGCTGAACCAAACGCGCATAGTCTCGCGCCAAACGAGGCGACCGCAACCAGTGCTTAGCGCGCAAATGAAAGGTCGCCTCCGAAGCCTGCGGTGCTAACTGCACCAATAGCATCCGCTTCGCACGCAATAATGCTTGCAACCGCCCCCGAGTTGCTGCATCCGGCGCTGCAAATGTGGGTGCAGCGCCGGCAAACGTTGCCGCCATCAAGCGTGCACCGCGAATTCGTCCCCACACCCCCAACCCCAACACCGCCAGTAGGTTCAATAACAACAAGGCGGGTGCGCGTCGTAACAACAAGCCGCTATGAATAGCAATCAACACCATACCTAGCAAGGCACATCCGACATGGGCGTTGAACCAAAAAATTGGGTGCGCGGCTTGCCCGCTACGCTTAGCCACGGTAAATACCAAGGGCATTAATAACAATAGCGTGCCTAACACCCCAAGCAGATATAACTCAGGGCTACCAGGCTTGCGCCACGGCGCGGGTAACCACGGTCGGAGCAAAAACCAGATCACGACCAAGGCAACGCACACAGCCACTGACTGTAACAGACGTCGATTTGAAAAATCTGGGGTTTGATCTGAGGTTTGATGGGCGCTCACAGGAATCCAAAAATATCAATAAATTCAGTTAGTTAATTATATTATTCAGGGCCGAATCAGAGGCGTGCTAGCAACTGATTGTAGCACTTGCTACGCGTGCGGCTCTTGCACAATACGAGCGCGCGCACCATACTCCTCAGGCCTTTTGATTTTATTGATTATCTTGCTATAGACCATGATTGAACTCACCATCAATGGTGTTGCCCGCACCTTCCCCCACAGCCTCAATTGCGCCGAGCTAGTCACCGCACTAGAGCTCGCAGGTAAACGCATTGCTATTGAACGTAATGGTGATATCGTGCCGCGCAGCGCATACCCCACCTGTATATTAGCGAATGGCGATCACTTAGAAATTGTCGTTGCAGTCGGTGGCGGTTAAATCCAATATTTAAAATTCAGTGATGCTGTATACCTCATTCAATTTATCTACGATCTAATCCAAGGAATAGCGCTATGTCATCCATCGCTGCATCAGACCCCTTTGTCATCGCAGGTCGCGAATACGCATCACGCTTACTCATTGGCACTGGCAAATACAAAGACTTTGCCCAAACCCGTGCTGCTGCTGACGCGAGTGGCGCACAAATTATCACTGTTGCAATCCGTCGCACCAATATTGGTCAAAACGCCAACGAGCCTAATCTGTTGGATGCGCTACCCATGTCACAATTCACTTTGCTCCCTAATACCGCTGGCTGCTATACCGCAGATGACGCCGTGCGCACGCTGCGACTAGCGCGCGAATTGCTCGACGGTCACGACCTAGTGAAACTCGAAGTCTTAGGTGACCCACACACGCTATACCCCAACGTCATCGATACCATTGCTGCTGCCAAAGTCTTAGTCAAAGACGGTTTCAAAGTCATGGTCTACACCTCGGATGATCCGATTATTGCCAAACAACTCGAAGAAATCGGTTGTGTCGCGATCATGCCTTTGGCCTCCTTAATCGGCTCAGGTATGGGCATACTCAATCCATGGAATCTGCAGATTATTATCGATAATGCCAAAGTGCCTGTGGTGGTTGATGCTGGTGTTGGCACTGCTTCGGATGCCACTATTGCGATGGAGCTTGGCTGCGATGCCGTATTAATGAATACCGCGATTGCGCTCGCGAATGACCCCGTATTAATGGCTAACGCCATGCGTCAAGCAGTGTGTGCAGGGCGTGACGCCTATCGCGCTGGGCGCATGCCTAAAAAACTCTACTCAGCTTCACCGAGTTCGCCCACTACAGGTCTGATCGGCAAACCGTGAGCAAGACTGACCATGCCACAAACCATCCGACCGCACCGCATGCGATCCGCAGTTATGTCTTGCGCCAAGGTCGAGTCTCGAATGCGCAACGCCACGCGCACGACACTTTGCTCCCCAGTCTAGGCATTGCCTATAGCAACAACACCATCGATAGTGCGGCTATTTTTGGGCGAAGTGCACCACTCATTCTCGAGATTGGCTGCGGCATGGGTGAGACTACGGTAGCGATTGCCGCAGCACACCCACAAAACAACTATATTGGTATTGAAGTACATACTCCAGGGGTTGGTAGCCTACTCAAACAAACCGCAGCTCTAGAACTCACAAATCTACGTGTTATTCAACACGATGCCGTTGCAGTGGTCTCAGACATGCTGATGCCTGAAAGCCTAGACGGCCTGCATATATTTTTCCCAGATCCGTGGCCAAAGAAACGCCAACAAAAAAGACGCTTAATTCAAGCACCTTTTATTGCATTGGCAGCCTCTCGCCTCAAAGCTGGCGCTTACCTGCACGCCGCCACTGACTGGGCTGAATACGCCGAACAAATTCTCCAAGTGTTCAGTGCGGAGCCCGGCTTAGAGAACACTACACAAGACTTTGCACCTCGTCCCAGCTATCGACCACAAACTAAATTTGAAACTCGCGGACTTAAACTAGGTCATGGCGTATGGGACATTCTGTTTCGAAAGCATAGTCGCTAAACATCTCATAAAATCGCAATATCCAAGGCTGAACATCTAGGATTTAATCATCGTTCATTCGATTAAACGATAATCAATCCACTTTTTCTTCGTTCACAGTATCAGCATTTTTCACTACATTGCTCTCCTAACCCACAAGGAGTTGCAATGAAAATTAACCTCAAGACATTACCCATTGTTATTTTGTTCAGCCTAGGCTTAATCTCTGCAAGCGCTGCACAAACAGTCCTACTCAACGTCTCTTATGATCCAACCCGCGAGCTCTACCAAGACTACAACAAAATATTTATTGAACACTGGAAAAAGACGACTGGTGAAAACCTATCTGTCAAACAATCTCACGGTGGGTCTGGCAAGCAGGCCCGCGCTGTTCTCGACGGCCTTGATGCCGATGTAGTCACACTTGCGCTAGCCTACGACATTGACATCTTGGCAGAAAAAAACTTGGTCGCCAAAGATTGGCAGAAAAAATTTAAAGACAATGCATCGCCTTACACCTCTACCATTGTCTTTTTAGTCCGCAAAGGGAACCCAAAGGGTATTAAGAACTGGAACGACCTGATCAAAGCGGGCACTCAAGTCATCACCCCTAATCCCAAAACTTCAGGGGGTGCACGCTGGAATTATCTGGCTGCCTGGGCTTACGCCTTAAAGCAACCTAACGGCACTGCAGCAACCGCAAAAGAGTTTGTCAAAAAACTATTCGCCAACGTACAAGTTCTAGATTCTGGTGCACGCGGCGCACTGACCACATTTGCCGAGCGTGGCATCGGTGATGTACTGATTGCCTGGGAAAATGAAGCGTATTTAGCGGTCAAGGAGTTGGGGCCGGATAAGTTTGAAATAGTCACCCCTGCCCTGTCCATACTTGCCGAACCCCCTGTTGCAGTGGTTGAAAAAGTAAGCACCCGAAAAAACACTAAAAAAGTAGCGACGGCTTACCTAGAATATTTATATTCAGCCGAAGGGCAAGAGATTGCAGCGCGCCACTACTACCGTCCTCGCAATCCCAAAATAGCTGCAAAATTTGCTGGGCAATTTGCTAAATTACAACTGGTCACCATAGATGAAGTGTTTGGCGGCTGGCAGCAAGCACAAAAAACCCACTTTAATGATGGCGGCATCTTCGATCAAATCATCTTGAAATAACTGTAAGGCCATTAAAGACCAACATAAAACATGTCCAGCAAATCACAAATTGTGCTGGCTGATGGGTATCTAGAGTTGTCGATATACAGTTTCCATATAAGTTAATCAAGTTTTCTTGTTTCCCTTTTGCAGACCCAAACCCTAGAATTCTTGCATGTTTACCAACAATAAAAACAGCATCTTTCCCGGGTTTGGCCTGTCCCTAGGCTACACGCTTGTGTATCTATCTATTATTGTTTTAGTACCTTTGTCTGCGGTTGTATTAAAAACGACCAGCCTGAGCCTGCCGAGTTTCATTGCGGCTGTCACTACACCCCGAGTTTTAGCCTCTTTTCAACTCAGTTTTGGGATGGCGCTATTGGCCGGCCTCATCAATTTATTTTTTGGCTTACTATTAGCGTGGGCGCTAGTTCGCTACACATTTTTTGGTAAAAATGTAGTCGATGCACTCATAGACCTACCATTTGCCTTGCCAACTGCTGTGACCGGTATCGCACTTGCTGCGCTGTATTCCAAAAATGGTTGGATTGGCAAACAACTAGAGCCCTTAGGCATCAACATTGCCTTTACGCCTTGGGGAATTTTAGTCGCTTTAATTTTTATTGGATTACCTTTTGTAGTGCGCACTGTTCAACCGATTCTTGAGGAAATCGAATTAGAGCTCGAGGAGGCTGCCGCCAGCCTAGGCGCGAGTCGCTGGCAATCCTTCACCAAAGTTGTCTTACCCATTTTATTACCCGCATTATTAACCGGGTTTGCACTGGCATTTGCCCGCGCTGTCGGTGAATACGGTTCAGTCATCTTCATCGCGGGTAACATTCCCATGGTCTCAGAGATTACCCCTTTAATCATTATCACCAAATTAGAACAATATGACTATGCGGGTGCGACTGCAATTGCCTTAGTTATGCTAATTATTTCATTATTACTATTACTCGCCATTAACGGCCTACAAGCCTGGAGCGCCAAACAAACAGGGAGGACTCGCCAATGAGTTTGACCACTCGGTTTGAACGTAGCGCGGCAACCAGCGAACCTGCGCTCATTAAAGCCCTGATTCTGTGTTTATCATTGAGCTTCTTTGGTGTGTTTTTACTGCTTCCTTTGTTATCTGTTTTTACAGAGGCCTTACACAAAGGTGTGATCTACTATTTCAATGCAATTACAGAACCAGATACTTGGTCGGCTATGCAGCTAACCCTACTGGCAGCTGCGATTGCTGTCCCCCTCAATTTAATCTTTGGCGTAGCCGCCTCGTGGGCTATTACGAAATTTGACTTTGTCGGCAAGCATCTGCTGATTACCTTGATTGATTTACCATTTTCCGTATCTCCCGTCATTGCTGGCCTAATCTTTGTGCTGGTTTTTGGTGCGCAAGGTTGGTTTGGAAGCTGGTTCTTAGACAATGACTTGCAAATCATTTTTGCAGTCCCCGGCATTGTGCTAGCAACCATCTTTGTCACCTTTCCATTTGTAGCGCGTGAATTAATTCCATTAATGGAGGCGCAAGGTCGTGAGGAAGAGGAAGCTGCAGCCGTATTAGGCGCCAATGGTTGGCAGACTTTTTGGTATGTCACTCTGCCGAATATCAAATGGGGTCTGTTGTATGGCGTTATTCTTTGTAATGCACGTGCTATGGGTGAGTTTGGTGCGGTATCTGTGGTCTCAGGACATATTCGCGGATACACCAACACCATTCCTCTGCAAGTTGAGATTCTATATAACGAATATAACTATGTTGCAGCTTTTGCAGTGGCCTCCTTATTAGCCTTGCTTGCACTGCTTACCTTAATCGCCAAAAGCTACGTTGAATGGCGCCTCAAAAAAGAAACCAATGCACCATCAGCGATCGAAGGCACAATATGAGCATTACAGTCAAAAACATTCACAAAACATTTGGTCATTTTACTGCACTGAATAATGTGTCCTTAGACTTCCCATCTGGAGAATTGGTTGCACTGCTGGGTCCCTCCGGCTGCGGAAAAACTACACTACTGAGAATTATTGCTGGCTTAGAAACCCCCGATAGCGGCAGCATCATCCTCGATGATATTGACACATCCAAGACTCCCATCAGAGAACGCTCTGTTGGATTTGTATTTCAGCACTACGCACTGTTTAAGCATATGACAGTGTTTGATAATGTGGCGTTTGGCCTGCAAGTTAAGCCACGCTCGTCACGCCCAAGTAAAGACGAAATTTCCGATAAAGTGCATAAATTACTATCACTGGTGCAACTAGACTGGCTACATGATCGCTTCCCTGCACAACTCTCCGGAGGTCAACGTCAACGCATTGCACTGGCTCGGGCTCTAGCAGTTGAACCTAAGGTTTTACTCTTAGACGAACCCTTTGGGGCTTTAGATGCCAAAGTACGAAAAGAGTTGCGCCGTTGGCTTAGAAAACTACACGACGAATTACATATCACCTCAATTTTTGTCACGCACGACCAAGAAGAAGCGTTAGAAGTCGCAGATCGAATTGTGCTGATGAATCAAGGCAATATAGAACAAATCGGTAGCCCAGACGAAGTCTATGATCACCCAGCAACACCGTTTGTCTATGGATTTCTAGGTAATGTCAATCTGTTCCATGGACGCGTGGATGGAGAAGGCATTCAAATTGGTAACGACAAGCTCAGCCATCAGCAATCTCAATCTATCTCTCAAGGTGCCTCTGTGATCGCTTTTGCACGGCCCCATGAACTCAACATTGAAATCATTAACGAACTTGCAAATGATCACGCACGCGGTATCTCAGCAACTATAGATCGAATCCTATCCATTGGACCAAATGCAAAAATTGAATTATCGGCATCAAGCCTACCTGGCGATAAAAATTCCCGTCAATTCTACGAAGTAGAACTCCCCAGAGCTGAAGTCATTAGAAGACGGCTCGCAGAAGGTCAATTGGTGCGGATTGTTGCCTCTAAACTACGCGTTTTTGAGCAGCCTCAACAGGCTCATTAAAGTCATACTGGAAACCCAATACACCATGAACTTTCAACAATTACGCATTATTCGCGAAACTTTTAGACACAACTTCAACCTAACAGAAGTAGGCAACGCTTTAGCCACTTCGCAATCTGGCGTTAGCAAGCATATTCTCGACCTTGAAGATGAACTAGGCATCGAGTTATTTGTACGTAAGGGCAAGCGCCTGCTAGCACTCACAGAGCCTGGCAAAGAATTACTGATCATTGCCGAGAGGATTTTATTAGATACAAAGAACATCAAACAATTAGGTGAGCAATATAGTCAAATTGATAAAGGCCAACTCACAATTGCAACCACTCATACTCAAGCCCGTTACGCCCTTCCCTGTGTAGTGGGCCAATTTAAACTACGGTTTCCAAAGGTGCATCTTGCACTACACCAAAGCAGTCCGATAGAGATTGTTGAAATGCTACTAGATGGGCGTGCGGATATTGGTATTGCCACAGAGGCACTGAATCAACACTCTGAATTAATTACATTTCCTTACTACACTTGGCAGCACACCATTGTGGCACCCAAGGGGCATCCGCTCGAAGGTAGAGAAAATTTAACTCTAGAAGATATTGCCGAATATCCTATCGTGACATACCACGAAGGCTTTACCGGTCGCAAATCTATTGATGCCACTTTTGCCAATGCCGGTATCACACCTGACATTGTGATGTCAGCGCTCGATGCAGACGTCATCAAAACTTATGTGGAGATTGGCCTAGGTATCGGCATTATTGCTTCTATGGCTTACCAGCCCGAAAGAGACACCAAACTCACAACACTCAACACCCAAAATCTATTTGACAGCAACACCACCCAGATCGCCTTGAGAAGAGGTTACTTTTTGCGCAGCTTTGCTTATCAGTTTTTAGAACTCTGCTCACCGCAGCTCAATGAGGCCAAAATAAGATCAGCACTGCATTCTGTAACTCCTGTTGATATTGATTAATCTGGCGCGTAATGCATTTAAAACCAATGGCTGCACTTTCTTAATGACCGCACTATCTTTTTTAATAACAATTTAGAAGTTTTCCCATGAGCAATATTCACACTACTATTCATCCGGATCGGCCTAGACTGTGGACAATACCTGAGCGTCAGATATCTGCACATGCGGTTGCTGCGAAATCAAACATTTTAACTCAACGTTTAATCGATATATCTGAGCGCTTTTTTGACATTCGCTTTGCTACCAGCCTAGCCGCTGAAGATATCGTACTCACCGATGCGATTACCAAAACAAATTCTAAAATTAAATTGTTTACTCTAGATACTGGTCGCCTGCATCCAGAAACGATCAATCTGGCAAAAACCGTATCTGATTTATACGACATCCACATTCAAACTGTCGCTCCGAGCGAGCGTGACATTACAGCATTCATTGCCGAATATGGGATCAATGGTTTTTATGAGGGTGAGGCGCCCAAAAATGCGTGCTGTGCCGCACGTAAGATTAAACCACTCAATGCAGCTTTGCTAGGCGCAGACGCATGGCTAAGCGGTCAGCGGCGCGAACAATCCGCAACTCGCACTACAATTAATTTTGAAGAAGTTGACGCCACGAGGGGGATTACAAAATTTAATCCCTTATTCGACTGGACTGAGATTGATCTCTGGAGCTACATCAAGCACCAGAACCTCCCGATACACCCTTTGCATTTTAAGGGCTACCCCAGCATCGGATGCGAACCATGCACTCGCCCTGTCAGAGAAGGTGAGGACATACGCGCTGGACGCTGGTGGTGGTTGCACAGCAATAGCAAAGAGTGCGGCCTTCATGATAATCAATTACCCATTAGCAATGAATGATTTGAACATGCTTGAACAAACCCTATTAAATGACCACCTTGATGGACTTGAGTCTGAGTCAATTTACATTATTCGCGAAGTCGTATCACAATGTGCCAACCCTGCCATGCTGTTCTCTGGTGGCAAGGACTCGATTGTCATGTTTCATTTGGCACGCAAAGCCTTCCAGTTTGGTCAGCGCCCCATCAAACTACCCTTTCCAATTGTGCATATAGACACTGGCCACAACTACCCAGAAGTTATTCAGTTTCGAGACCAAGTGGTCAGAGAAACCGGGGTTAAATTAATTGTCGGCTTCGTTGAAGATTCGATTGCCAAAGGTTCTGTTAAATTACGTAAAGCAACCGACTCACGCAATGCTGACCAAGCCGTGACATTGCTAGAAACTATTGCCGACTACCAATTTGATGCGTTAATGGGTGGTGCGCGCCGCGACGAAGAAAAGGCCCGCGCAAAAGAACGTATCTTTTCATTTCGAGATGAATTTGGTCAATGGGACCCTAAAGCGCAACGCCCAGAGCTTTGGAATCTGTACAACGCACGTATTTCCCAAGGCGAAAATATGCGTGTATTCCCAATTTCTAACTGGACCGAATTAGACGTATGGCAATACATTGCACGTGAACAACTCGCACTGCCCAGGATTTATTACACACATAAACGTGAGGTTGTGCGTAAAAATAACTTGCTCATTCCAGTAACCACGATTACACCCAAGGCCCCTAGCAATCTGAGCGAAGTGTTAGATGTTCGCTTTCGCACAGTGGGTGATATTAGCTGCACTTGTCCTGTATTTAGCTTTGCTTCAACACCGCAAGACATTATTGCCGAGACTGCAATCACCGAAATTACCGAGCGCGGTGCTACGCGCATGGACGATCAAACCAATGAGGCTTCAATGGAGCGTCGCAAGAAAGAAGGTTACTTTTAATGGATCACGCCACCTCCCGCAACGTTGTTCGCTTCATTACTGCCGGCAGTGTAGACGATGGCAAGAGCACCCTCATCGGACGCTTGCTCTACGACACCAAATCTATTTTAGTTGATCAACTAGAATCACTCTCCAAAACGAAGCATGCCCGAGTGACCTCTGCCGACGCCGGATTTGATCTGGCTCTTCTCACAGATGGTCTAGAGGCCGAACGCGAACAAGGCATTACCATTGATGTGGCTTACCGCTACTTTTCAACACCAACCCGTAAGTTCATCGTCGCTGATGCACCCGGTCATGAGCAATACACTCGCAATCTAGTCACCGGCGCCTCGCAATCTGATGTGGCAGTCATACTCGTAGATGCCAGTCGTGTGGCGTTGGGTACTAGCCCTGCCACCCTACTAGCGCAAACCAAACGTCATGCGGCAATAGTGCATTTATTAGGCTTGCGTCACGTCGTCTTTGCGGTTAATAAAATGGACTTATTTGAGTTTGAAGAGCAGCGATTTAATGCCATTGCAGCATCGATCAAAGATTTAGCACAAAAAATTGGCCTGACAAACCCAAGCATCATCCCAATATCCGCCTTGTTGGGGGCTAATGTAGTGAGCCCAAGCCATCAGACACCTTGGTACAAAGGTCCTACCTTACTCGCGTGGCTTGAGGGTTTAGATACTCGCGCACTATCAGAGCAGCTTGGACTACGGATACCCATTCAATATGTTGCACGTCAAGACGGCAGTGCCTCTGATGATTTTCGGGGCTATCTTGGTCAAATTGAATCAGGGCGCCTGTACAAAGGCCAAAAAATCAAAGTATTACCTTGCCATGTTGAGGCGACTATCGGTCAGATCTACCTAGCTAATCACTCCCAAGGTGAACACTGCAATTCTACACAGTCTGCGCACACGGGTGATGCGGTAACGATTCAACTCGTTGAAGATATCGACGTCTCCAGAGGCTCACTCTTTATTGATGCACAAGATGCCAATCCCCCAACACCAAGCAAACAAATTGTCGCTGATCTGTGCTGGTTAGATACGGAACCGCTTTCCCTTTGCCGCAAATATGCACTACGTCATACAACCAATACTGTAGCCGCAAAAATCAAAGGCGTTAAAAGGGTGTTGGATATTGAAACCTTATCGCACGGCACCGATATTCATGCTCTCAAAGCCAATGAAATTGGACGCGTTGAGTTAACCCTACAACAACCCATTGCCGCGGATACCTTTAATCAATCTTCGGGCACAGGCGCTTTTATTTTAATTGACGAGGCATCCAATCACACTGTCGCCGCCGGCTTGATTATTCAAGCACATTAATCATTATTGCTGTTTGAATTTGATTAATTTTTTGGGGGTTGTTTTTGAAAAATTTTAAAACTCCAACCCAACCAGACATTCCCATAAAACCGCCTAACTAAGTGATTGATATTGCAGTTTTTTCCGCGTTCACACGTTCACATTAAATATTAAGAAATTAAAAATCAAGCGTTAATGCACATACCATAAGTTAATACCCTGAGTTAATACCCTGAGTCAATACCTTGAGGCAACACCATGAGTCAATACCGTGGGTCTATCACTCAGGTCTATCCTCCCCAGGTCATTCCTCAGCCAAAAACAGTTGCACCAAATCATTTAAAAAACGCTGCCCCAGTTGGGTCGGCACAATGCGCTGGTGGTGACGTTCAATAAAGCCACGCGTCTGCGCTTGCGAAAGCCCGTCGAGAATTTGCACCACGTTCAAACCGGTGCGCTCGGCAAACAATCCTAAGTCCCAACCTTGATTCAGGCGTAAGGCGTTCATCATAAACTCTCCCGGTAGCGCCTCGATTGCAATCGCTTGCGACTGGCTCACCACACTACCCCCCTGCTGTTGTCTCACATACGCACTGGGCTGACGCCCCTGAGAAGTCCTTAATATTCTGTTTTTAAAGGATAATTTGCCGTGCGCGCCAGCGCCGATGCCCAGGTAATCTCCAAACATCCAGTAATTGAGATTGTGTTGGCATTGCGCTTGCGGACGGGCAAAGGCCGAGGTTTCGTAATGCACATAACCATCTTGGGCGAGGTCTGCCTCGATTGCCTCTTGCATATCGGCCGCGCAATCATCGTCGGGCAATACCGGCGGATAGCGATGAAAATACGTATTTGGCTCTAGCGTTAAATGATAAGCACTCAAGTGCTCTGGTGCATAGCTGCGCGCGATCGCTATATCTTGCAAGGCTTGGGCTACGGTTTGTTGTGGTAAGCCATACATCACATCGAGATTCACACGATCAAAGTGCATCATCGCCAGCTCAATGGCCTGCCGCGCTTGGGTTGCATCATGAACACGACCTAAGGCCTTCAAGTGGTCGTCGTTAAAGCTCTGTATACCCAGCGATAAACGATTCACACCTGCTGCCCGATAACCTGCAAACTTGACCGCCTCCGCGGTGCCAGGATTTGCCTCTAATGTCACCTCTGCCCCTGCAAGCAAGGGCAAGCGCGCCCGCACTCCCGCCAATAGTTGCGTAATCGCCTCTACAGAAAACAAACTCGGTGTGCCGCCACCAATAAAAATGGTGTGCACGGGTCGTCCCCACACTTGCGGCAGATTCGCCTCTAGGTCGGCGAGTAGCGCGTTCACGTAAGCGGTCTCCGGTAAGGCTTCCCGTGCCACATGCGAATTAAAATCGCAATACGGGCATTTTTTAATACACCAGGGGAGATGAATATACAAAGACAAAGGTGGCAGCGCTGAGAATTCAACACTCGTCGCACTCTGAGCCGTCGCTACTAGAGGCTTGATATTCACACTGAACCCGTGCCCTGCAAATAACCCCGCGCCACCAAACGACTAACCAACTGGGCCAGAGCTTGCGCTCTGTGACTATATTGATTTTTTTCAACGGCACTCAGTTCTGCAACTGTCCGCCCTAGCCCTTCAATCCAAAACAAAGGGTCGTAGCCAAACCCTGCAGTCCCTCGCCCCTGCACTAATATTTGTCCATGCCACTCGCCCTCTGCAATTACAGGCTGCGGATCATCGGCATGGCGAACCCACACCACCACGCAATAATAATGGGCTTGACGGTGTGTCATGCCCGCGAGCGCGTCTAGCAAATAGGCGTTATTGCGCTGATCTTGGGTCTGTCTGTCACTACCGGCCAGGGCTGGCGCATAACGGGCAGAATGCACGCCAGGCGCACCGCCTAGCGCTCCCACGCAAATTCCAGAATCATCGGCTAAGGCAGGCAAGCCCGTGGCCAGACTTGCTGCACGTGCTTTTGTGAGGGCATTTTCAACAAACGTAGCATAGGGTTCGTCAGCTTCAGCAACACCTAAGTGGGACTGCGGCACCAAGTCGATGGCATAAGGCGCTAACAGTTGGCGAATCTCCTTCAACTTACCTGGGTTATTAGAGGCAATCACCCATCGCTGAGTTTCCATTCTAGGGCTGCGCTAAGGCTGCAGTCTGCGCCTCCATTAACTCGGTAATGCCGCGTTCTGCCAAATCAAGCATTTGCGCCATCTCGGCACGACTAAACGCCGCACCCTCAGCCGTGCCTTGCACCTCAATCATGCCGCCACCACTGGTCATCACCACATTCATATCGGTGTCACAGGCAGAGTCCTCTGCATAATCAAGGTCTAACACCGGCACACCTTGATAAATACCGACCGATATCGCTGCCACAGCTTGGCGCAAAGGATTTGCTGTTAAGGCTTGGCTTCGCAACAAACCCGCCACAGCGTCAGCCAACGCGACATAGGCGCCTGTAATGCTGGCGGTGCGGGTACCCCCGTCAGCTTGTAGCACGTCACAGTCCAAGTGGATGGTGCGCGGTCCTAGTAGCTCGAGATCAACCACTGCACGCAGCGAGCGGCCGATTAAGCGTTGAATCTCTTGAGTGCGCCCCGATTGCTTGCCGCGCGCCGCCTCGCGATCTGAGCGGGTATGTGTAGAGCGCGGTAACATGCCATACTCAGCGGTTACCCAACCTTGGTTGGTACCTCGCAAGTGCAGCGGTTGACGTTCTAATACACTAGCGGTGCATAATACTTTGGTCGAGCCAAACTCGATTAATACTGCGCCTTCGGCATGGCAAGTAAAATGACGGGTCATCCGAATCGCTCGGAGTTCATGGGGTTGTCGTTGGCTGGGTCGCACGATTTTCCTTCGTATGCTATGTTGCAGGGATTGACATTATAAGGTGCTAAACATGATTCATAGTATGACCGGTTACGCAACTGCTGCTCAAGAGCTTACTTGGGGCTCAGTCAGTATTGAATTGCGCTCGGTAAATCATCGCTATCTGGACATCTCATTTCGGGTGCCCGACGAGTTACGCGCCATTGAGCAACAACTACGCGAAGCAATATCCAAAGTGATGACCCGCGGCAAAGTCGAATGCCGGGTTGCCTATGCCCTGCGCTCAGGCCTCCAAGGTAGTAGTGGCTTAGATCCTGCGCTACTCGCCCAGGTGCTCAAACTCAACGAGCAGGCCCAAGCGGCCTTGCCCGAGGCGCGACCACTCGCAGTTAACGATATCTTACGCTGGCCAGGCATGCTGGGTTTAGATACGCTACCCGTGGACGAACTGCGTAGTTCAGCCCTATCACTGATCACCCAGGCGCTTACCGAATTTAGCGCTGCCCGCGCCCGTGAAGGCGCAAAACTGGCCACCATCATACTAGAGCGTACAGCGAGCATGCGTGAGCGCATTGCCACTGTTCAACCGCGGATGCCTGAGATCATTGCCAGCTATCAACAAAAACTCAACGCCCGCTTACGTGAGGCCATGCTCAGCACCGATGATGAGCGTATCCGCCAAGAGGTTACGCTATTCGTTAATAAAATTGATGTTGATGAAGAACTGGCCCGATTAGCGACTCACTTAGATGAGCTTACCCGCATTGTGAAGCACGGTGGCGCTGCGGGTAAACGCTTAGATTTTTTGATGCAGGAACTCAACCGCGAAGCCAATACCCTTGGCTCTAAGTCTGCCGATATGACTGTTACACAAGTCGCGATGGACTTAAAATTACTGATCGAACAGATGCGCGAACAAATCCAAAATATCGAGTAATTCATGAACGGAAATTTATATATCGTAAGCGCCCCTTCTGGCGCCGGTAAAACGAGTCTAGTCGCTGCATTGCTAAATGCCGATGCTGGCATACGAGGTTCAATCTCTTATACCACCCGCCAACCACGCCCGGGTGAAATACACGGCACCCATTATCATTTTGTCAGCAGCGCAGAGTTTCAAGAAGTGGCCCGCACTGGTGGATTTCTAGAGTCTGCTCAAGTGCACGGGAACTCCTACGGCACTTCCAAGCAATGGGTGGAAAATCAACTGGCTACCGGGATCGATATCGTACTCGAAATCGACTGGCAGGGCGCAGAGCAGATTCGCCAAATCGTCCCCACTAGCATTAGTATTTTTATCCTGCCACCCTCGCTAGATACGCTAGAGAAGCGGCTGTTTTCAAGGGGGCAAGATGACGCCACTGTGATCGCGCGACGCACTGCCGCCGCCCGCGCCGAAATCGCCCATGTTACGGACTTCAACTATGTTATCATTAACGACGGCTTTGCGGTCGCAGCAGCAGAATTGCAAACTATAGTTCGCGCTGAACGCCTGCGCAGTTGGCGCCAGCTGCAACGACACGGCACCTTAATTAACCAACTCAATCAACCACTCTAAGTAGGATACCGCCATGGCCCGTATTACCGTAGATGACTGCATGAAAATCATACCCAATCGTTTTGATATGACATTAGCCTCCACCTTCCGTGCCCGCCAACTCGCTAATGGTGCCCAGCCGATGATCGAAGTCTCACGCGACAAGCATACTGTTGTTGCATTACGTGAATTGGCTGCTGGCAAATACGGCTCTGAAATCTTAAACAAAAGCTCTACCTAGAGCACACTATGCCGCTCCGGGCTGATCTTGGCATCTTGTTCGCAGTCACAGCACTGCCCAAGAGTACATGAGCAAGCCCGAACCACTACCACCAACACCCACGGCGACACCACCGTCGCCGTTTGGTGATTGGTTAGACTACCTGAAGGCCAGCGACCTCACCCAACTGGAGGCCGCATACCGTTTTAGCGAGCAAGCGCATAGCGGGCAATTTCGTAAATCCGGTGAACCTTACATTGCCCATCCTTTAGCGGTGGCGCGCATCTTAGCGCAATGGCATCTAGACGCCCAAGCATTAACCGCGGCACTTCTACACGACGTCGTCGAAGACACCTTATTCACTACCGAGAATATTGAATCGCGCTTTGGCAAGCCGGTCGCCGAACTGGTCGACGGTGTATCTAAGCTCGATCGTATTGAGTTTGAAAGTGTAGAGCGCGCACAGGCCGAGAACTTTCGAAAAATGCTTTTAGCAATGGCCCGTGACGTACGGGTGATGCTCATCAAATTAGCTGACCGCCTACATAACATGCGCACCCTCGCCGCAGTCGATGCCCAACGCCGACAACGAATCGCGCACGAGACTCTAGATATCTACGCACCCATTGCCAATCGCTTGGGTTTAAACAGTATCTACCAAGAAATGGAAGATCTGGCATTTCAAAACCTCTACCCCGAACGGCACCGCGTATTAACTAAGGCTATGCGCACGGCACGTGGCAATCGACGAGAAATCGTCAATAAAGTGATTGCCAATATTAAAGAGCGGCTGGCCGAATACGGCGTCGTTGCAGAAATACAAGGTCGCGAAAAACACATTTATTCTGTGTATCAAAAAATGCGTGAGAAGCACCTTTCTTTTGCACAAGTACATGACATTTTTGGGTTTCGGATTATTGTGAAAGATATGCCTGCATGCTATGTCGCAATGGGGGTGCTACACAGCTTGTACAAGCCCATCCCCGGCAAATTTAAAGATTACATCGCCATCCCCAAAGCCAATGGCTATCAATCCTTACATACCAGCTTATTTGGACCGGTCGGTAGCCCAATTGAATTTCAAATTCGCACCAACGACATGCATAAAATTGCAGAGGCCGGTGTTGCCTCGCATTGGCTGTATAAAAGTGCAAACTCTTCTTTGTCCGAATTGCAAAAGAAAACTCATCAGTGGTTACAAAGTCTACTGGAGATGCAAACCGAGTCTGGTGACTCGATTGAATTTTTAGAGCATCTCAAGGTCGATTTATTTCCTGATGAGGTCTATGTATTTACCCCTAAAGGCAAAATACTGTCCCTGCCGCGAGAAGCCACGGCAGTCGACTTTGCCTATGCCGTGCATACTGATATCGGCAATCGCTGCGTAGCGGTTAAAATTAATCAGTCCTTAATGCCGTTACGCACCATATTGCGCAATGGTGACCGAATTGAAATCGTCACCGCCTCCCATGCCAAACCAAATCCACTGTGGCTTAATTTTGTAGTCACTGCGAAAGCCCGAGCGCATATTCGCCATTTTGTAAAAACCCTACATTTTTCTGAGTCAGTGCAGCTGGGTTCGAGACTACTACAACAAGCAATGCACCAATCCTCACTCAATGTCAACGCGATCAGCGAGTATCAATGGCAAAAATTAATCCGTGATACTGGCGCTAAAAATCGCGACAATATTTTATCTGACATTGGACTCGGGAAACGACTAGCCATAGTTGTTGCGCACCAACTACTCGCAAGCAATCCTAAATTACCTGCCACACCGCGCTCCTCAATCCCGGTGATTATCCGTGGCTCTGAAGGTATTGCAGTACAATTTGCCCGATGCTGCGGACCAATCCCTGGCGATCAAATTATTGGCATCATCAGCAAAGGTCAAGGGATGGCTGTGCATACTCAAGAGTGCATGGCTATTAATAAAAATCAGCGTGATCCTGAGCGATTAATTGACTTGGAATGGGATGCGAATCCAAGCAAACTATTTGATGTGGGCATCCGCTTAGTTGTCGCTAATCAACGGGGCGTATTAGCCACGGTTGCGGCAGAAATCTCCTCAGCAGAGTCCAATATTCAAAATGTTACCGTAGACCCTGATGATGGTGGCACCTATACCGTGATGCGCTTTACCGTACAGGTCAAACATCGCATGCATCTTGCCCGCATCGTGCGTAACTTACGTAAAATTCCGGAGGTCGTGCGGATTAGTCGAGTAAAAGGCTCATAGGGTTCATAGGCCGCATGCGTCGCATCAACTGACCGCTGAATCAACCCACACTGGGCAAGCGATTCAAATCGCGACAATCTCGAATCAACTGTTCAACATCGACTTGAGATTCAATCAATAGTTGAATCGGGGCCAGATTAATTCTCACAATACAATCACCCTAATGATGTGCCCAGCATTGGTTGGGATGCGCTCACCGTAATTAAAATGAACCGCTGATTTCCGCATGATCGCAGCATCCAGCACAACGTAACGTAAGCTAAGTTAAGTTAAGTTAACTATAAATCTCTACTGATAGACTGAAATTTCAATCAGGTTTAAATCCGGATCGCGGATATATACCGATTGAATTGTTCCCAAAGCCCCCGATCTCGGACCAGGCCCAGCGATAATCTCAATATTAAATTCCTTGAGTCGCGCAATGACTGTCTCAAGCGGAACTGCCGCAATAAAACATAAATCTAAGGTACCTGCTGCAGGCGCATGTGCCTTGGGCTGGTAGTGCTGTCCAGTCACATGAATATTAATTTTCTGATCGCCATAACGTAAGGCCATACGACCAGCACCAAACATCTCTAATCGCATACCCAGCACTGCTGTATAAAACTGTACACATACTTCAGGTTGGGCAGTGGTCAGCACTAAATGATCTAAACGTTCAAGCATCTTTATCTTTCATATCATCTCTAATGAATCACCAGTAGCACTCTACGCTACCTTAATCTAAACCTGGGTAATTTCAGATCACCCCTTTATCTCGTAAGTCAGCGATAGTCTCGGGCTTGAGCCCGGCACGCAACAACACCGCTTCCGTATCCTCGCCCAGTCGTGGCGCTGTGCTACGCACTGCACCCGGGGTCATAGACAGCTTTGGTACTATCCCGGGGATCGCTAGGGGGTCACCGTCTCGCGTTTGGATATTGAGAATCATCTCACGCGCAGCGTATTGCGGATCATTGGCAATATCAGCAACTGAATAAATTGCCCCAGAAGGCACATCATGCGCTTCCAGAATACCTAAGGCACTCAGCTTGTCATGGGTTTGAGTCCAAGCAGTAATCGCCGCATCAATCTCGGCCACACGTTTAACGCGTCCATCATTGCCAAACAAATCTGGGTCTTGCGCTAAATCCACACGCCCAATTGCACTCATCAAGCGCTTAAAGATGCCATCGCCATTGCCACCAATTAATATCCAGCCATCGGTACAGGCATACGCATTCGACGGCGCAATACCGGGTAAGGCGCTACCTGAGGGTTCACGCACCACGCCAAAGGCACTGTACTCAGGCAATAAACTTTCCATACAATTAAATACACTCTCATAGAGTGCAATATCAATGACCTGACCTCTACCACGTTGTGGTGATCGACGATTACCCTGTAGTTGCTCATCCTTCGCTAATACTGCCAGTGGCTGCGCATCCCGATGATACAGTGCCATGAGTACCCCAATGACGCCATGCAATGCAGCCAAGGTATCACCAATCGACACGCCAACACGCACTGGTACGCGTCCAGGCTCTGCGGTTAAATAGCGCAAGCCTCCCATTGATTCTGCAATAATGCCAAATCCAGGGCGTTGCCGATAAGGGCCGGTCTGGCCGTAACCTGAGATACGCACCATGACCAGACTCGGGTTAATTTGACTAAGCGTCTCCCAGCCTATGCCCCATTCCTCCATTTTTCCGGGCCGGAAATTTTCAATCAGCACATCGGCTTCTTTGACCAACTCGCGCAATATGTTCTGTCCCTCTGGCTGGTTTAAGTCGAGGGTGACGGATTGCTTGTTACGAGATTGGACTTCCCACCACACAGAATTATTTTGGCGGAGCATGCGCCATTTACGCAAAGGATCCCCTTTACCAGGCGGTTCTATTTTGATGACCTCGGCGCCAAAGTCACCTAAAGTCTTGCCAAGAAAAGGGCCGGCAATCAACTGACCAAGCTCAATAACCCGCACGCCTTGGAGAGGACCGTTATTCTTGATTGGCACGCTAGCATCCACCTGATGTATTCGACGCTTAGATATTCAATGCTTAGGTATTATTCAATGCTTAATCGGGGCCTGCATCTTGGAGTGCTCAGCTTGGAGCGCACACAGCGTAACCCCTGAGCGCTATGAATGAACGGCCCCGCCCAGTTTACTGATGTGACAAGCGTGAAGCAGCCTGCTTAACCGCCTTCACAATATTGATATAGCCAGTACAGCGACACATATTGCCCTCAAGACCATGGATGATTTGCTCATCAGTGGGTTGCGGATGATCTTTTAGGAATGCCGAAACCGCCATAATCATCCCAGGAGTGCAAAAACCACATTGCAGCGCATGACATTGGGTAAACGCTTCTTGCACTGGATGCAGTTGGTCCCCGTTAGCCATGCCTTCAATCGTCACGATAGTCGCGCCATTTGCCTGAACCGCGAGCATAGTGCACGATTTGACTGCACGGCCATCTACATGAATTGTGCAAGCGCCACACTGGCTGGTATCGCAGCCGACATGAGTGCCCGTCAAATGCAAAGTATCTCGCAAGAAGTTAGCCAATAGTACGCGATCTTCAACCTCCGCGCGGTGTTTGACGCCATTGACGGTCATTTCGACTGTTGCCATTGCAGAGTTTTCCCTTAGTTAGTCTGTAGCCATAATGAGTATTGAGGTAAGCGCGACAGATTCAATCGCCTCACCGTGAATCGTTGCGATCAAGTAGACATTTGCGCAATTGCGCGTTTTGCCATCACTCGCACCAGCTGCCCTCGATATTCGCTAGTGCCATGAATATCTGCATTCAAATCGTCAGTCGCCAGCGCGGCAGTCGCAGCCACGCCAGGATTGAATGATTGACTCAAAGCATGCTCTGCTTCGGCCCAACGAAATACGCCTGGGCCAGCGCCTGTGACCGCCACTTGAATGCCGGCAGTCGTCTTTGCGATAAAGACACCCGCCATAGCGTAACCCGAAGCTGGGTGTGGAAACTTGGCGTATGCAGCTTTACTCGGAATTGGAAAGTCGATACGAACAATCAACTCACCGGCCTCTAGCGCGGTGGCAAACATGCCCAAAAAGAAATCAGCTGCAGCAATTTGACGCAGGTTAGTGACAATGGTTGCGCCTAATCCGAGAACCGCTGACGGATAATCAGCAGCCGGATCATTATTAGCAACCGAACCGCCCAAAGTGCCGCGATTACGCACTTGCGGATCACCAATCTGACCGGCTAAATCCGCCAACGCAGGAATCGCCTCGCGCACGATGTCAGAACTAGCCACTTGATAATGCCGAGTCGCAGCGCCAATGCTTAACGTTGCGCCTTGATGGAAAATCCCGGACAACTCAGAAATCCCTGTAATATCAATAAGTTGCGTTGGAGCGGCGAGTCTAGCTTTAAGAGTAGGCAACAAAGTCATGCCACCCGATAAGGGCTTGGCCTCTGGGTCTTTAGATAAAGCTTGCGCTGCAGCGGTGAGCGATGGTGCTTTGTGATACTGAAATGCTTGCATGATCAGTGTCCTTTCTTAGCGGCAGCAATGGCTTGCCACACTTTATTGGCCGTCAGCGGCATATCCATAGGCGGCACGCCTAGCGGGCGCAGCGCATTCATAACGGCATTAGTTAGCGCACTCAGTGAGGCTGTGCAACCCGACTCGCCCATACCCTTCACCCCAATTGGGCTAACCGTACCAATCGTTGTGTGTTCAGCGATTGTCATCTCCTTAATCCAACCAGCCTTAGGCATTGGGTAGTCCATAAAACTACCCGTTAGCAACTGACCGCTATTCGGGTCATAAATCATTTTCTCGCCAAATATCTGACCCCAACCTTGAGCTACAGCACCGTGCATTTGCCCCTCAACAATGGCATGGTTGATGACCTTGCCACAATCGTCGACAGTCACGTATTGCACGAGACTCGTCACCCCAGTATCCGGATCAATTTCAATCTCAGCAATATGACAGCCGTTGGGGTAGGTTGAACCAAACTTACCCTCACCTTTTGCCGTTAAGGTTTGTTTGTCTGCTAGCTGCCCCAGAGTCACCACGCGATCTGAAGCGTTCGATTTAAATTCACCGTGAGCATAAGTCACTTGCGAAGGCTCTACCCCAAGGCGCTCTGCCGCCAACGGAATGGCGATCTCAATCAGCTTTTTAGCCGCCAGATGTCCCACGGTGCCGGCACCAACCATAGTCCGTGAACCGCCGGTGTGGTTACCAATGAGCACACGCTCGGGCGCGCCCTGACGTAAACGAATACGCTCAGCCGGTATGCCGAGCGCATCACCAATAATTTGCGCAAAAGTTGTCTCATGACCCTGACCTTGCGAGTGTGCGACAGTAAATGCAGTAATCACACCATCACTGGCCACTTCTAATTGAACCTCATCTTTGGGATACATACCCGCACCGGAATTCTCGATCACTGTTGCCATACCAAGGCCACGAATCAAACCTTTAGCTGCTGCTGTTTCTTCGCGCGCTCTAAAACCATCAACATCAGCGAGCTTAAGCGCTTTCTCTAATACTGCAGGAAAGTCTGCAATATCATAGACTGAGCCAGTTGGCGTTTTGTAAGGGAACGCTGTGGACGGGATAAAGTTGCGGCGCCGAATTTCAGCCGGATCGATCTTCATTTGCGCTGCCGACTCATCAACCAAACGCTCAATCACAAACGCAATCTCAGGACGCGCTGCACCACGATAAGCAGATACTGGCGTGGTGTTTGTTAGCGTCACGCGCCAACGACCAAATAAATTCTGGGTCTTATAGACACCATTTAAGCAAGTCACGGGATTACGCATCGGACTCACCGGACCACCCGGATGTAGATAAGCGCCCATATCGGCAATCCAGTCCAAGCGCATAGCGAGAAAATGACCATCACGATCTAGCGCCATTTCGCCAAACACATAGTTTGCGCGGCCATGCGAGTCGGCTAAGAATCCCTCGCTACGAGTAGACACCCACTTCACTGGCCGGCCCAGCGCTTGCGCGGCCATCATCAAACTACAATACTCAGAATACGCAATGCTACGCTGCCCAAAACCACCACCGACATCACGAGTTTCTACAGTGATTTTGTCTTCGGCAACGCCAGTATATGCGGCTAATTGCGTACGCATCATATTGACACCCTGTACTGGCACGTGCACAGTAAATGCGCCACTCGCTACGTTGTAATCGACCAAACAGGCTCTAGGTTCCATCGGATTTGGCGCCACACGGGTGCAATCTAATTGCAAACGCGTGATATGGGCTGCACTGGCAAACGCTGCCTCAACAGCGGCCGCATCACCAACTTCTTGCTCAAACACCAAGTTATCGGGAACACTGTCATGAAGTTGCGGCGCGCCCGGCGCCAGTGCCAAGGCTGGATCAATCACCATTGGCAAGTCTTCATATTCGACTTCAATCAATTCAATCGCGTCTTGCGCTAGCAAGGCGCTCGTAGCCACCACCAAAGCAACCAAATCACCCACAAAGCGCACTGTGCCATCAGCCAAGGTTGGACGGTCAGGAAAGCGCCCCTTCATCCCGTCTTTACCAGGGAAGGTCAATAAGTTGAGCGGCCGCACATGTCCAGCAGCGACAGCATCTGCGCCGGTATAGACCGCTAACACGCCAGGTGCACTACGCGCAGCATCGGTATTCATCGAGAGAATCTTAGCGTGAGCCCGATCAGAGCGTAAAAAACACGCATAGGTCTGATTCGGCAAGTCCCAATCAGCGGAATAGCGACCCTCGCCTTTGATTAAACGTAAGTCCTCAAACCGACTGACTTTGGCACCGCCAATAGTAAACAAAGCTTGATGATGTTCTGCATGATGTTGATCCATAACTGTCCCGAGTGCCGCATAATACTGATGTGGCTACCCCTGCTCCCCTGAGTTGGAATTTGAATAGGATAACGCAAAAAGTCACCTGACAAGCAAAGTTCATTTAGGCATCACAAACAGATCTGACCACGATATGAAAGCAAATGCTAACCATACCCTATTAACTTGATTTAAGTATCTAATATTAAAAGCTTTTTCAATTACTACATAACCAGATTAATTCCATGAAAAAAGATACGCTACTGACACAAATTGGTCGCAATCCCGCGAAAACGGAAGGCACCGTCAATACACCGGTCTATCGCACATCAACCGTAGTATTTCCGAACCTAGAAGAGTTCGAGACTCGGGATCATAACGACTACAAAATCATGCGCTACGGTATCTACGGCACGCCCACAACCTTTGCCCTAGAATCAGCAGTAGCCACAATGGAAGGCGGTTATGCAGCGGTTGCACTGCCCTCTGGTCTGGCGGCCATTACTGCAGCGCTATGCGCGCTGCTCAAACATGGCGATCATCTACTCATGACGGATAGCACCTACGGACCAACCCGAAACTTCTGTGAGACTCAACTTCGCGCCAATGGCATTGCTGTAGATTACTATGACCCTTGTATAGGGTCGCAGATTGCCAGCTTGATTCGCCCCAATACCAAAGTCGTCTATTGCGAAGCCCCGGGATCGCTGACCTTTGAGATGCAAGATATTCCTGCGATTGCGGCGGTTGCACACAGTCATGGCATTCCAGTACTGGCAGATAACACTTGGGGTACGCCCTATTTTTTCCAATCGCTAGCCCACGGCGTTGACATCTCAATTCATGCTGCGACTAAATACATCGCCGGCCACTCTGATGTAATGATGGGTATGATTGTCACGAATGAACGCTATTGGCTACCAATACGAAAAGCCGTTGCCGACTTTGGCTTTTGCGTCAGTCCTGATGACTGTTATCTCGCGCTCCGGGGGTTTCGCACGATTGGCGTGCGCATGAAGCAGCAAATGGCAAATGCACTCTGTGTGGCGCAATGGTTAGAGCATCACCCTAAGGTCTTACGCGTGCTCTATCCTGCGCTTGCTAGCGACCCTGGGCACGCTATCTGGCAGCGCGACTTTGAAGGTGCTGCATCACTATTTGGGGTCATACTTCAGCCTTATTCACGCGCCCAAGTCACCACCTTGGTTAACGGCCTAGCCTTATTTGGAATCGGCTCGAGCTGGGGAGGTTACGAGAGCTTAATCACCGCACCAAACCCAGAAACAATACGCACTGCCAAACCGTGGCAACCTGGCGGACCTATATTACGCTTACATATCGGTCTAGAAGACCCCAGTGATCTGATTGCAGATTTAGAGCAAGCGCTATCTAACTTGTAATTTAAATGACTCATCAAACTTTAAATTCAATTGTCGAACTATTTTCGTCCACTTCAATAACTCAACCTGACGTATGGTGTTCAATTGCTTAGCATTAGCTTGCGCTGGCTCTATATCTTTAGCGAACAAACACTCACTTCAGTAGCGCAACGATATTGGTATTAACAATATCTTAACATTAAAAAATCAAGGCAATCATATCAGTCTTATGGCGCCCTAATGAATACCTAATCATTGCGATAGCGGTGTAGTTTATCTTCATCAATGACCACACCCACACCTGGCGTTGCAGGCAAATAAATACAACCATCACGCATCTCAATCGGTGCGCTATTCAGATCATCAAATTGTTTTACGTAATTACCCAAGTCTGCAGGCACCGTAAATAACTTTGCAAAGCCAACTGCAAAATGCACGCTCGCCAAGGTACCAATCTGCGACACCCCTTGCGATCCCATCCAACACGGCATGCCATAAGCTTCGGCAAGATGCACGATTTTGCTGGACTCCCAAATTCCCGTGCGTGGCGTTTTCAAACCCATCACACCGACAGCGCCAGCATCAACTTCCCGGCGCGCATCAGCCAATGAAAATAAACTGTCATCGCCCAATATCGGCACTGGGATGTGATCGGCAACATGCTTGCGTTGCCGACCCAAAGATACGGCCACGGGTTCCTCCACCATTTGCAAACCATACTCTGCCATCACATTAATAGTACGAATCGCCACCTCTGGTGAGTACATTTGATTGGCATCAATAAAAATAAAAGCAGATTCGCCCATTGCTTGACGCAACTCTTTTACACGCTCTATATCAAGAATGGGATCAGACCCAGCCTTGATTTTCCAAGCATTAATTCCATATTTCGATTGCATCTCTGCTGCGCTACTCAACATCAGATCTAGAGAACCTAGGGGCAACATATAACTGACTGGCAACGGTGCCAACTGCCCACCTAAAAATACTGCCAGAGGCAATTCACAACCCTGACTGACCAGATCATGCAAAGCCATATCAATGCCGCCCTTGGCTGTTGGATTCCACTGAATCGAATTTAATTTATCGTGTATCGCCTGCCGATCAAAAGCATTCATGCCTATCAACATTGGTGCGAAGTGCGCATCAACAATATGCGTGAGAGATTTCTGAGTCTCACCATAAATAGAAGGGCGGGGCACTCCCTCGGAGATGCCCACCAGTCCTTGATCCGTGTAGATTCGAATTAATACATGCTCTGCAGCAGAGCGCGATCCGTGAGCGCCCCAACGAGATACTGCCTTTAATGGGATGCTGAATGGTATTGCTTCAACACGGGTAATAATTAGTGAATTCATCATATTTAATATATTACCTAATAAAAAAAGATCATTAAAAACTCAAATGAACGCGACATATTTGACATGACATAGCGATATCAAAACCTACATATTACGGCGCTGCGCAATAAGGTAATAATCCGCAGAGCAATTAATTGTCGAGAAAATAGCGCTGATAATGATGCGAATCGCTCATCTCAGTCAGCATCTTGCGCCATTCGTTGTACATTAATGCATCTTTTACTGGTAATATCAAGGCTTCCTTTTGAAATGCTTCTGTGCTGATGTTTCTTAAAGCACTATAATCATCTAAAATGTAAAAACCTCTTCCAAAAGTGGCTACAACTAAATCATTTTCTCTTTTTTGAATAGCAATATCTCTAATAGCAGTAGTAGGTAAACCACCTTTTAATTGTATCCATTGATTGCCTCCATCAAGGGTAAAAAACAACCCAAATTCAGTACCTGCAAATAATAAATTACGATTAATATGATCTTCTTCTAAGCTATATACACTGCCTCTTACAGGTAAATCACCATGTTTAGGAAGCCACGTTTTTCCACCATCAACACTTTTAAAAATATAAGGTTTAAAATCGCCATAACGATGATGGTTAAAGGCCGCATAAAAAACATTTTTATCATGCTTTGATGCAATAATTTGATTCACATAAGTGTTTTTAGGAACACCAGGAATATTGTCAATTTTTGTCCAATTTTTTCCACCATCATTGGTAACATGTATTAAGCCATCATCTGTTCCAACCACTAAAGTATTTTCATCAAAATAACTTTCGGCCACGGTAACTAACTGTCCATAAAAATCTGTTGATTGATTTTTTGCAACGGCATCAACACTCCAAACTTTACCCATCATTGGTAATTTATTTCTATCTAATTGACGGGAGAGATCTTCGCTAATGCAAGTCCAAGAATTACCTTTGTCATCGCTTTTAAATAATTTATTGGCCCCAAAATAAATACGTGTATGCTTGTGCGATGATACTAATAAAGGGCTGTCCCAATTCCAACGATAGGCCTTTTCATTGGCGCCTTCAATTGGTTTTATATCCATCAATTCACCAGTTTTTTTATCAAATCTACCCAAACCTCCATATTGCGATTGACAATAGACAGTGTTTGGATCTTCAGGATCTACTTGCGATTCAAAGCCATCGCCTTCTTGGGTAAAAAACCAATCAGCATTTGTTATACCGTTAGCATTAATTGTTCTCGATGGTCCGCCAAGTGAATTGTTATCTTGTGTACCGCCATACACATTGTAAAATGGCATCGCATTATCAATGGCAACTTTGTAAAACTGTGTAATGGGTAAATTGGCTTTAAATTCCCAATTGTCGCCAAAGTCATAGGTTTCGTATACACCGCCATCACAGCCAGTAAGCAAATGTTCTGTATCAATTGGATCTATCCATAAGGCATGATTATCTACATGCTTATATTTCTCTCCAATTTTATTAAATGTTTTACCGCCATCCGCTGATACCATTACCCAAAAGTCAACGTAAAAAACTTTATTCACCTCTTTGGGATCACAAAATATTTCACCATAATAGTTACCAGCAGTATTATTGTCGCACATTTTTGTCCAGCTAGAACCTCTATCTGTGCTGCGAAAAACACCTCCATTTTTTCCACTAGCCTCAATAATCGCATAAACGTAATCAGGATTGGCAGGGGAAATGCTAATTCCAATTCTTCCCTTATCGCCTGCAGGAAGTCCGTTAGATAGGGTGTCCCAAGTTAAACCACCATCATTACTTTTGTATAAATTTGATTCAGGTCCTCCACTAATGTAAGAGTATCCTTGTCGAAATCTTTGATGCGCCGAAGCATACAAAATATTACTGTAACGCGGATCAATATGTATTTCATTAAAGCCTGTATACTCACTTACAGTTAATATTTTTTTCCACGATTTGCCACCATCTGTTGTTTTGTAAATACCTCTATCACCACCTTTGCTCCATAATGGGCCATAGGCAGCCACATAAACAATATCAGAATTTTTTGGATCTACTTTTATCATTCCAGTATGTTCAGAATTCTTAAGTCCCATGTTTTTCCATGATTTTCCACCATCTGTCGATTTGTAAACTCCATCTCCATAGGAAGCACTTCTTTGATTATTATTTTCACCGGAACCAACCCAAATTACATTAGTATTATTAGGGTCGTAAACTACACAGCCAATTGAAAAGGAACCTTCACTCTCAAAAACAGGGTCATAGGTAATTCCCCCATTTACAGTTTTCCAAACACCTCCTGCAGCGGCAGCCACAAAATATTCTTTTGAGTTGTTCGGATTTACAGCTAAATCTACTACTCTTCCCGAAGTTAAAGCAGGACCTATACTTCTAAATTTTAAACCATTAAAAGTTTCCGATTTTAATAAATTATTTTTATTGTTAATGGTAACTGCTTTGGTTTGAGCCTTTGTTGCAGCTACTTGAAATAAAAATAAAAATAAAAGAGAGGCAATATTTTTCATTTGGTTAGGTGTTTTGAATTTATTTTTGAACGTGAATTAAATTGTTTTCTGTATGTTAATTATGTTGCAAAGTCAATGATAGTTAGTTTTGTAGCTTATTATTTATATAATTTTTATAGCCGTTATCAAAGTTGCCGAATTAGGTGTTAGTTGAGTATTATTAATCTGTCAATTGTTTCTCCATTAATATTTATCCTAGTTAAATAAATGCCTTTTGCATGGCCTTGTAAATCAATTGAAAAGTTATTCCTAGTGCTCTTTAACTGTTCGCTGTAAATATTGTCGCCAATATAATTAAAGACTTCAATTTTAATTTCTTTTTCAGCTACATTAAAATTAGGCAGCTGAATATTTACAAGTCCATTGGTAGGGTTTGGAAAAAAGCTTAGATTGTTAAGGATGGTACTACTTGTTGATGCTACCGAACATGGAAAAATAAATTCTGAACCTGGTGATCCTTCTGGGCAGCCGTTCTGCCAATTACTGCCATCACAAAGGTTGCCATTCGCGTTCACTAATTCAAGGGTAAATCCATTGCCATTAGCACCTTGAGGCCATGGGAATAAATTCTCATAAATTACAGATTGATATAATCTTCCTGTAGCATCAAATAGTCTAATAGCATCACCATTGCTACTTAATCCAAAGTTAAATTGGCCAACAAAATTTGTAACCGATGGAAATCTATTGGTGAAAAGTAGGGAGTCAAATAAAATTACAAGTCTTCCAGATGGCGGTATAACAGTATTTAATGGGATATTAAAATTGTGCGTATCATCGTCATCTCTAAATTTCCAGTTAGAAATATCAATAGCATTAGAGGAAATATTATGTAATTCTACCCAATCTCCTGCATTAGCAGTTAAAGATGACTTATAGTTTATTTCACTAAAAATAATGTCTTCGTTACAAGCGCTATAGGGGCCTCCTGGCGAACCTCCAATGCATCCTGCAAACCAACTTGAAGATAAATTAGGGTCAAGCGTATCATTAATCAATTCTAATGTTCTGCCATATCCATCTGGAGCTTCTGGCCAAGGTATGCTGTCGTAATATTGCATACTTAGTATAGGTAAATTATTGTTATCAGATAAAGTAAGTAATTCGCCCGAGTTGCTAAAGCCAAACCCCAGTGGCCCATATGCACTGATTTGAGGAAATTGAGAGTGAAATAATGATGTATCTTCAACTAAAACAAGATATTCACCTGTAGGTATGATGGTGTTCGGTGGAAATATATAATCATTTGAAATTGTATTGTCAGTAAAATGCCAGCCTGAAATATTTAACGGGCTGTTACCATAGTTATGAAACTCTATCCAATTACTTGAATTTCTTGTGCTGTCTGAATTGTAATTTACTTCAGATATGGCAATGTTTCCAAATACACTGCTTGGTGTAAATACAGCTTTGAACAAAGTGGATGTATTGATATTCAATACAACTGAAATGTTGGTGTCAATCATGTTAAATATGGCATTGGTGTCCCAATAAGCGAATTCATATCCAATATTTGGAATGGCAGTAATTTCTACTGGATTGCCATTAAAATATACGCCAGTCCAAGGTAAAGTGGTAGGAATAATAGTACTTATTTTTATTTTGCCAGCACCTGCGGGATATACATCAAGCGTTACATCAACCTGCGAGGTGAGCGAGAAATTGCTTTGAATGTGATTTCTAACTTGCTCCGTTCTTACAGAGAGTTCCGATAAAAAAGTTTGGTGATTATTAATGAAGGAGCTCATTTGACCATTGATGTTATTAGGATCACCCCATCGTGCATATTCTTTTGGCATTTCAATTACAGTTTGATTGAAAAAGCTATTAGCAACTGCAGAAAGTCTATCGTATTTATAGGTAGTATTCATCAAATCGGCATACCTGTTGATGAAATAATTTTTAAATTTTGGATTTTGAATACTTTGTAAAAATACATTAATGAAAGGATTGTTTGGGTCTGCTCCTAATACATAGGCAATATGATCATCGTAAGCAGTTGAAAATCCTAATGGGCCTAACGACCCTTCTAAATCAATCAAACAAAATCTCCATCTAAAATCACTTATATTAGATCTATATATTTTTATATTATTTCCAGGCCAATCAACATTTCCAGCCCAAGTTTCTGCAATAATATAATCGTTATAGCATTTCATATCAAAATAATGATCTGCATCATTCCAATAACTAGTATCACTAGGATTTAAATTATTAAATGCATCATAAGTTGTGTAAAATGAATCAACTGAACCCTCAACTGCTCTTAGCACGTAGCCCTGCCATGCACTTAGTGATAACAAATCAAGAGAGTCTTTATCAGCATTTTCTATTTCTTCAAAATACTCCGTATCAAATTTTTCTCTTAATTCATATAAACCAAAGTAAGCACCATTGATATAAACACTAATGGGCCTCCATGCCGAATAGTAATTGTTTGTTTCGGCTGCCATTCCCTCCAAATGTGCAGCATCTTTATAGGGTAAGGTTAAATAATAATTACTGCCATTGCGTAAATAAAGCTTACTGTATTTTGTTCTGAAAGGCCTATTAGGTATTACTTGATAATTGATTGGACCTTCTCCCAAAACTGGATCATCTAGTTCAACTCTAAAAGAATGCTGAGGATGGGAGCGACTACCGCCTAATCCACCGTCAACCTGAATGCCTGCATGTTGAGAGAAAATAAGTTGTTGAGTAGTATCAAAGTACTCTACATAAGCTGCTTTCTCCCAATCAAATTGCCAATTAGAAAAAATTCCATTTGGGCCATAAAGGTTTTCTTGATCTGTAACTACAGATAAAATGGGTGTTACATGACTTATCCCAAAAAGATAACTTGAAACCGCTGTTGTACTTGGCAATTCATTAAGAGAAAATGCTTTTGCTTTTAAAACACCCGAGTAAAAAACTTGAATTGGATTGCCGTTATACAGTGTTGAGTTAGAGTCAGGATCATCGCCATTTAAAGTATATCTTATTAAGCTTCCCGGTCCATTAGGGTTGCTTAAATTTACTGTTATTGAAGCGTTATAAATGCCAGAAGGAACTGAAATTGTGGGTGGCAAAAGATATGAATTATAGGGCTGCGATAAATTGTTTGTGTTTGCAGGAGTTCCTGTCGAAAATAAAACAATGTTAGCCGATGCATCCGGAAAAGATCCTGTGCTATTATCTACTTGTGCGCAATTAACAAACAAAGAGCTTACTAATTGTTGCGCAGGAGAGTATAAATAAACTGTTTCTCCATTGGAGTCAATTTTAAAATTAGTATGTAATCTTAAATTTGTGTCAACAATTTCAAACGCACTAGTAACCTCAGTATGCGACACTATTTTCATTGAGAAATCGATATAATCATAAAAAGTATTAGGATCGGTTGAGGCAACATCAAAAGCAATACTATTGATAGGTCCTGCTGAAAGTCCTGCAGCTAATAATTCTGATGCTGGAAAAATCATTTGATTTTTGGCAGCCCAATACCAATTTCCATAAGGAGCCGGATAATCATATGGTGAGTTTTGTTGTGTCGAACTTCCTATGGTTGTTGTATTAAATTTAATATTCGGTCTAAGGGTTGATTTTGTGCCATAGCCAATTTGACAAATGTTTGGACTGCCGTCCTGAAAATTATAAACGGTAGAATAGTAAGGTGTATTACTTTGATTAAAAATCGAATTGGAAGTATATCCTGCAGAACTGTATGAGCAGGTATTTAAAAGTATGCTCGATACTCCATCCCAAATAAATGGGGTGGATAAAGTATGACTGTTCCATCCTACGGTTGGATTGTAATTTATTTGATTAAGCACATTTACAAAACCTGAAATTGGTTTTCTGTTTTTATCACTACAAAATATAACTTTGTATTCGCCTGGCAGCATAATAATGTTTGGAAGTGTCCATTTGTTGGGGATCGCTGGATCATCGGTCAAAGAATAATTGTAGAGTTCAACGGTGTCTATTCCGCTGTTGTATAACTCAATCCAATCAGGAAAATCTCCATCTTCATCAACAATAGTTGAATAGTTTTTATTAGAACCTTCGTTAATAGAAAGTTGACCAAACGCAGTTGGAGTTGAATAAAATAAAACAAGTAAAAGTATTTGAATGACTTGAGCACGCATAAAATCTGTATTGAATTAAGAATGTAAGAATAACTATTTTTTTTAATTCAACAAATTTGTGGTCTCAAATTAAGGTTCATTAGCTTTCAAAACAGCAACCTTTGATTCAATAGTCTAAAATAATTCAATTTTTAAAATTCATCATGTGGCTTTAATACCGATGTGAAATAAGTAATGGCCCAAATTTGTTTCACGGCATTTGTCCCAAACTTTTTTCC
>CAISJL010000186.1 GCA_903885665.1 uncultured beta proteobacterium
CCAACACTTCTAAATAAATTATTCACATTCACTCCTCTGCTGGCATTTTTGCCATTTTGATGCCCATTAAACTACTTGCCATTAAACTACGTATGCGGCGAATACTCAATAGCCTTAACGCTTTTCTATCCCTAAAAGATACAATTCACTGCTGCGATCCCGTGACGCATCTGGCTTGCGCGTCACAACTTTGGTGAAATGTTGCCGCATTAACTTCAGATACCCCTCAAACCCCGCGCCCTGAAAGACCTTCACCAAAAATGTTCCACCGGGTTGTAGTTGTTGCACTGCCAAATCCAAGGCCAGCTCGGCTAAGTAAATTGCGCTGGCCTGATCGGTCACTGCGATGCCAGTTATATTGGGTGCCATATCAGAAATTACAAGTCTAACCTGCTTACCCTGTAATTGTTCCTGCAACTGCGCCAAAACACTCGCTTCGCGAAAATCTCCTTGAATAAAGTCTACGCCGAAGATGGGTGTCATAGGCAAAATATCCAGCGCAATCACCTTGCCCGTCCCACCTACTTTAGCGGCTGCAACCTGCGACCAGCCACCGGGCGTAGCACCCAGATCTATCACCACCATACCCGGCTTCATTAAATGATCGCGCTTATCAATTTCCAGCAATTTGTACGCCGCACGCGAGCGATACCCCTCCTTTTGCGCGCGCTGCACATAAGGATCACTGACATGCTCACGCATCCACTGCTTGCTGGTTTTGGAGGGTTTCACGGCTGAGGTGTCAGGTAAATTTACAATCGAAGTTGATGAGTTAGAACTGAATGTTCAGTGGACTAAGGGTTGCCAACCTGCCTTAAATCCATTGCAACTCCTTCTTCTGCATGTAATATGCGTCCTTGAGCGGCTCCTGACTAAATATACTGCACATTCACAATCTCATACTCCCTCACCCCGCCCGGAGCCTGCACTTCGGCAATGTCGCCACTGTATTTGCCAATCAGGGCGCGGGCAATCGGTGAGCCTATAGATACTTTGCGTTGCTTAATATCCGCCTCGTCGTCGCCCACAATTTGATAGGTCACCACATCTCCGCTGGCTAGAGCTTCTAACACGACCGTTGCGCCAAATACACAGCGGCCATCCGCACTGAGCGTTCTGGGATCAATGATCTGCGCATTACTGAGCTTGCCTTCCAGCTCAATGATACGGCGTTCAATAAAACTTTGACGTTCTTTGGCGGCTTCGTATTCGGCATTTTCAGATAAATCACCTTGCGCGCGCGCTTCCGAAATGGCGTTAATCACCCACGGACGCTCTATCGTTTTTAGCCGGTGCAACTCACTACGCAAAAGTTCTGCGCCGATTAGCGTTAATGGCACTTTACTCATTTTTCTCTCCCTCTGAAAATATCGTCCTAACTTGCCAACCTTAAATGTTGCGATTGCAAATCATACACCTGCATCTCGGTTAAGTGCTGCATCCCCAAACAGGCCGCACGCGCGCCCGCCAGTGTAGTGTAATAAGTCACGCGCCCTTGTAACGCTGCATGGCGTATCGAATAAGAATCCTGCATCGAGCTGCGATTGCTGTTCACGGTATTAATAATCAAATTAACTTCGCGATTTTTAATCATGTCGACAATATGCGG
>CAISJL010000187.1 GCA_903885665.1 uncultured beta proteobacterium
CACCATGCCACAACCACCAACCTCTAACCATCCATTTCCAAAGCTCATGTCGATCTCTGCGGAAGGCTCGGTAAACGGGAAGAATGATGGTCTGAATCTTATTTTCAAATGACTGTTCTCAAAAAATTTCTGGAAAAAATCAATCAAAAGACCTTTCAAATTAGAAAAATTAACATGCTCATCTACCCATAAGCCTTCTATTTGATGGAACATTGGAGAGTGCGTAGCATCTGAATCAACTCGATAGACCCTTCCAGGAGCAATTATACGTATCGGAGGCTCATTTTTTTCCATGTAACGAATTTGTATTGGTGAGGTGTGAGTCCTTAATAAGCGACTGTCACCCTTCAAGTAAAACGTATCATGCATAGACCGAGCAGGATGGTTCTCAGGTTGATTCAGGGCAGTAAAATTATAAAAGTCTGATTCAATTTCAGGACCTTGAGCAACAGTAAACCCTATCGTTCGAAAAAGTTGCTCGATGCGCTCCATAGTTAAAGATATCGGATGCAAACCACCCTGTCCTCTACCGCGCCCGGGCAAAGTGACATCAATTGCATCCCCTGCAAGCTTATTTTTTAGTGCTATGTCTTTGATTTTTTCACGCTGACGATTAAGAGCAAGCTCTAGCTGCTGCTTGGCCGCATTTATTCGCGCACCAACAACAGGTCTTTCATCAGCTAACAACCGACCAAGGCTTTTAAGTAACTCTGTTAATGCACCAGACTTACCTAAATACTTTGATTTGGCGTGCTCTAATTGATCTGGATCTTCAATAGATTCAAAAAGGGTCTGAGCCTCTATCACTAAGTGCTCTATATCCTGCATAATTATCTAAACAATTTGTACAAAAACATTAAAAAACATTAAAAAAAGGAGGCTCAATGAGCCTCCTTTTAAAAGCAAACCCATCCTAAGCAGCCAGACCAATCCGAGCTTGCTCTACAAATTGCAAGAATGCAACTTTATCAGCAACCGCAATGTCAGCTAATACTTTACGGTCAACTTCTATTGCAGCCTTCTTTAATCCATTCATAAAAACGCTGTAACTCATACCATGCTCTCTAGCAGCCGCATTAATACGAGTAATCCATAATGCACGAAACTCCCTTTTACGATTGCGACGATCCCGATATGCATATTGTCCTGCGCGCATTACCGCTTCATTTGCAATACGGAATACGTTATTACGTCTGCCTCTAAATCCTTTAGCGGCTTTTAAAACTTTTTTGTGTGCTTTACGGGCAATTACACCACGTTTAACTCTTGGCATCGCTTATCTCCTCGATTTCAGTAAGGCAACATTGCGCGAACGGCACGTTGATCTGAATCATGCACCATAGAAGTCCCACGTAAGTGACGCTTACGTTTGGTACTTTTTTTAGTGAGGATGTGGCGCATATGCGCAGAACCGCGCTTAAAGGCGCCACTACCAAGCTTAATAAATCTTTTGGCAGCGCCGCTCTTACTTTTCATCTTCGGCATACAAACTCCTATTTTAGCTTAGCATCAGGCGTTTGCGTTTAGCAAAACTTTTGAGCCTGAATACTACTTATTAACAATAACAAATCAATCTACATACTACATAACACTACATTTCAATATCGAAATACAGTAATTATCTATTAACAACCAAGGGATCAGCATCAGGCACATTTATTGATGTTTGCTTAATACTTGCCGGTTTAACTACACTATCTGGAACAACCTTAGTAGTAGCTGGTTTTAGTTGAACTTTTTTAGGGCTCAATACCATCACTAACTGGCGACCTTCCATTTTAGGGAATTGTTCAACAACTGCATAATCTAAAAGGTCAGTTTTAACACGCTCTAGCAATCTAATACCAAACTCCTGATGCGCCATCTCGCGACCACGGAAGCGTAAAGTAATTTTTGCTTTATCACCCTCTTCCAAAAAACGAATCAAGTTCCGCAACTTAATCTTATAATCGCCCTCATCAGTGCTCGGACGAAACTTAACTTCTTTAACTACAATCTGCTTCTGCTTAAGTCTCGCTTCATGCTGCTTCTTACTTTCGCGATACTTAAACTTTCCATAATCCATTACACGACAAACAGGCGGATTAGCAGTAGGCGCTATTTCGACTAAGTCAAGCTCGGCATCTTCAGCCATTTTATTTGCTGCTGCGATAGTAATTATGCCAACCTGTGAACCATCAGCACCAATTACACGCACTTCCGGAGAGGTAATCTCACCATTTATCCGGGCTTCTTTTTCCTGAGCTATGCGACAAACTCCCTAAGCACGTTAATTTTAAGCTACTCGTCCTTTGAGGGCAATCTCGTCATTTAACAACGAAATAAAAGAACTTAATGACATTTGCCCTAAGTCTTCACCTTTTCTTGTACGAACAGCAACCTTATTTTCGGCCACTTCTTTATCACCAACTACCAACTGAAATGGCAGCTTTTTCAAACTGTGTTCGCGTATTTTATAGGAAACCTTCTCATTTCTCAAGTCTGAAATCGCTCTAAACCCCGAATTCTTCAAGGTTTTTTCAATTAAAGAGGCATATGATGACTGAGACTCAGAAATATTTAAAACAACAACTTGAATAGGGGCCAACCAAACAGGCAAAGCACCGGCATAGTGTTCAATCAAAATGCCAATAAACCGCTCAAGCGAGCCTAAAACTGCCCGATGCAGCATAACAGGATGATGTCTGGCATTATCCTCAGCGACATATTCAGCCCCTAATCTTTCAGGAAGTGCAAAATCTAATTGTAAGGTTCCACATTGCCAAACACGGCCTAAGGAGTCTTTTAAGGAAAACTCAATTTTGGGCCCGTAAAAAGCACCTTCACCCGGATTCAACTCCCAGACAATCTGCTTATTATTCAGAGTTTTAGTCAATGCAGACTCAGCAGTATCCCAAGTCGATTCATCCCCGATACGTTTTAATGGCCGGGTGGAGAGCTTCACTAAAATATCATTGAAACCAAAATCCGCATATACAGAGCGCAATAAATCAATAAAACTTCCCGCTTCGTTTTGCACCTGATCAACCGTACAAAAAATATGGGCATCATCTTGGACAAAAGCACGTACACGCATTAACCCATGCAATGCACCGGAAGGTTCATTTCTATGACATGAACCAAACTCAGCAATACGCAATGGCAAATCACGATAACTCTTAACCCCTTGATTAAATATTTGAACATGGCCAGGACAGTTCATAGGCTTAACCGCATAGTCTCTTTTCTCAGACTCAGTAGTGAACATGTACTCTCGATAATTTTCCCAGTGGCCAGAACGCTCCCACAAAACTCTATCTACCACTTGTGGAGTTTTAACCTCCTGATAATCTGCATCATTCAGTTGGTATCGCATGTATTGCTCAATTACCTGCCATATGCTCCAACCATTAGGATGCCAGAAAACCATACCTGGAGCTTCATCTTGCATATGGAAAAGGTCTAGTTGTTTACCAAGCTTACGATGATCTCTTTTTTCAGCCTCCTCTAATCTAGTCAAATACAGATCCTGATCTTCTTTGGAAATCCATGCAGTGCCATAGATTCGCTGCAACATCTCATTTTTTGAATCACCACGCCAATATGCACCAGCCAATTTCATCAGCTTAAAATTTTTAAGCTTTGAAGTAGATGGAACATGTGGACCTCGACATAAATCTACAAAACTTCCTTGCTTATAAAGAGAAATTTCTTGATCTACCGGTATAGAGGAAATAATTTCGGCTTTATAGTGCTCTCCAATATCTTTAAAAAAAGAAATCGCTTTATCTCTTTCCATTAATGTGCGCTCAACTTTTATGTCTTGCTTAACAAGCTCAGACATTTTCTTTTCAATAGCAGCGAGGTCAATAGGAGTAAATGGTCTTGTATATGAAAAATCATAATAAAAACCATCATCAATAACGGGGCCAATCGTAACCTGAGCATCTGGAAATAGTTCTTTCACAGCATGTGCAAGTAAATGAGCGCTTGAATGCCGAATAACATCCAAACCGTCAGTATCCTTTGCAGTAATAATAGATAAAGAAACATCATTAGAAATGACATGGCTTAAATCAACCAAATGGCCCTCTATTTTTCCAGCTAAGGCAGCCTTAGCTAAGCCTGGGCCTATAGATAATGCCAGATCTGCTACCGTAATTGGTTTATCAAAAGTTCTAACAGAGCCATCCGGTAGTGTGATATTAATCATAACAATTTATTTCCACAAAAATTAACATTAATTCTCATCATTTTTACAAACACTATCGACCATATTGTGAGAATTAAATATATCGATAATCAGAAAAAAATACCTAATTGAAATCTTAGAATAATACTGTAACAACTTAGAATTGCAATTAATAAGGTCATGTGCAATATTAGGAAAGTTTGCATTTAATAATCAAAATGCATACTTATCAACAAATATACTAATAGCCAATATACTAATAGCCAATTTTGGAACTTAAAATTTTTACAAAGTTTGACGAATTGTATAGAGTTTACCTTCTAACTATACAGCAAATTAGTCCATATTAAAAACATTAGGGCTACCATTTGAATGATTAATTAATCAGAATTAACTATCTGCATTGGACAACGAAACAACAGACTAGGAACGTTAAGACAACCGAAGCGATATAAAGGATTAAACATGCCATTAATTGAACAACATACTGCAATCACTACAAAACATGGAAAGTGCCCTTCTTTTTCAGTTTGCCCAGACACCCCAGGCACATTTCCAGGAGTAATACTGTACATGGATGCCCCAGGATTTAGAGAAGAGTTATGCAATATGGCAAGAAGAATTGCAAAGCAGGGTTATTTTTGCCTATTACCTGATATGTATTATCGACTAGGAACATGTAGATTCGACCTACCAAGAAGAAATGATCAAATGTCTGCGGTAATTAAAGCTGCAATGAATAGTTTATCAAATGCCGACGTAACAGAAGACACAGGAGCTTTCATTGCTTGGCTAGACGCGCAAGAAAAAGTGTCTTCAGGTCCAATTGGCTGTGTTGGGCATTGTATGAGTGGGAGATATATCACGACCGTAGCAGCACGCTTTCCTAATAGAATAAAAGCAGCAGCATCATTATATGGCGTAGGTATTGTTACCGAATTTGAGGACTCGCCTCATTTACTGCTGGATAAGATTTCAGCAGAGCTCTACTACGGATTTGCAGAAACAGACAGCTCTGTACCTTCTCATGTCATACCAGAACTCAAGAAATCACTAGATCAATCAGGAATCAAATATACTCTTGAAGTCTTACCTAAAACTTTACATGGATATTGTTTTTCAGAACGAAATGCATACAACCCCATTGCATCCGAGCATTCATGGGATCAAATTTTCAAATTATGGTCTAAAAATCTATTTAAATCTTAACCTCTTAATTAAAACCAATTAATTTTGTTAAATTATTTTTGAAAAAAGGTCTGTCTTCATGGTAACAAATATAAATACAACTTTAAAGCCTGGCATGCTAGCGGGATTACGCGTTATTGAAATAGCCGACGAAATGACAGAGTATTGCGGGTTGCTATTAGCGGGCCTTGGTGCAGAAGTTATCAAAATTGAACCACCCTCAGGAAGCTTAACGAGGAATATAGGACCATTTCTTGACGATATAAACGATCCAGAACGCTCACTACATTTTTGGACGTACAACCGTGGCAAACTATCGGTAGTTATTGATTTAAAAACTGAATCTGGCATCAAAGAAATCAGCAAATTACTACACAGTGCAGATATACTGCTTGACGGAAGCTATGGCTTACTCAATAAATCGATCAATTTAGACAGAACCGAATTAGCAAATAAATTCCCTAATTTAATAATAGCTCGAATGACCCCCTTTGGTGATACCGGTCCTTGGAAAGACTATATCGGATCCGACTTAATTCACTTAGCGCTCGGTGGTGTCATGATGTGCTGCGGATATGATCCAGATCCAAAGTTTAAATACGACTTACCCCCAATAGCCCCCCAACTTTGGCATGCATACCATATTGCTGGAGAGCAACTTGCAGTAGGCATTGTTGCCGCCTTACTACATCGAGAAAACGTAGGTGAAGGCCAAGAGGTATCTTGTTCAGTGCACGAATGTGTATCGAAAAACACAGAAGTAGATGTCATGACTTGGATTATGAGAAGAGTACCTCTATGGCGACTAACCTGTAGACACGCTCAAGAAACTCCTAATCATATGCCGATAATTAGCCACACCAAAGATGGACGTTGGTTTATTACTTACGGATCAGGCACAGCCGCTCGGGGGCGAACCACATTAGCGCCGTTCCTCGAAAATTACGGCATGGCAATTGAATCACCAGAACCAGAGGTAAAAACACCAGAAACTCAAGGACGCGCAGTTCCCGGAACATCCACTAGCAGCGATGACTCTTTGCTCACAACGGCTATGGTTCAACGGTTAATTCGTGCACATACCTACGAAAACACGCCCTGGAGAGAGGCTCAAGAACAAGGGCTCCTTTGGGCACCGCTAAGAAAACCACATGAAAATGCGTTGGATGAACACTGGTTAAAACGAGGAACATTTGCTCAGGTTGAACATCCCGAATTAGGAAAGTCCTTTTTATATCCTACAAGTAAATGGTTAAGCACTTCTACTTCATGGCAAATCGGAAGACGAGCACCATTACTGGGTGAAGATACAGCTACGATATTAAATAAAAACAATCGAGAGCCATTTAAAATAAAAAATTCAGCAAAAGCTGAACTAACGCTATCTGCAAGGGGTAAGCCATTCCCACTTCAGGGCATAAGAATACTTGATTTTTCATGGTTCTTAGCATCTGCAGGTGGCACTCGTTATTTGGCTGCCTTAGGTGCTGAAAGTCTAAAAGTTGAATGGAAAGCAAACCCAGACACTCGACTGGCTGCAATGTCACCATTAGGTGGACGCGCCGCAAGAGATGTAGCAACTGGCCCTCTAAAAGGTGTAACTGATCCAGATATGGGGGGGCAATTTAATAATAAAAACTCGGGCAAAAGAGGGCTATCCCTTAATATCAGAGACCCACGCGGATTAGAAATTGCTAGGGAACTAGTTAAAATTTCAGATATTGTTGCAGAGGGATTTTCTCCTGGCGTAATGACCCGATTAGGGCTAGGTTATGAGGATCTAATAAAGATAAAACCAAACATCATTTATATACAACAAGCAGGTATGGGCGAATACGGTACTTACGGTCGTTTACGGACGGTAGGTCCGGTAGCTGCCGCTTTTGCAGGAACTTCTGAAATGTCAGGTTTGCCCGAGCCTGCAATGCCTGCAGGATGGGGATATTCATACTTAGACTGGATAGGTGCTTATAGCTTTGCACTAGCTATTTTAGGTGCACTTTATCATCGCGAAAGAACAGGTGAAGGTCAGTGGATTGATGCCTCACAATGTGAGGCAGGTATCTATCTAACTGGAGTTCCAGTATTGGATTGGTCAGCCAATAATAGGCCTTGGAAAAGATTCGGCAATCGCTCACCTTACAAGCTAGCCGCTCCTCATGGTGCTTATCGGTGCCAAGGTGAAGATAACTGGATTGCAATTGCATGTTTTGATGATCAACAATGGACTGCTTTATGCGAGGAATCTGGAATTATCAATGATCCAATGTTTGCATCTCTTGCTAAACGCATGAATGCACAAGACACTTTAGACTCAAAAGTAAATGCATGGACTCAAACGCAAGATGCAAAAGACTTAATGGTCAGATTACAAAAACGAGGAATTCCTGCGGGTGTATGCCAAACTGCAGCCGATCGTTATGACAGCGATCCTCAGTTAATTGCCCTTGATTGGTTAACCGAGGTCAACGGCACCAAGATTGGCCGTTGGCCTGTATATGACTTACCCATGAAACTTTCGAAAACCCCTGCATATGCTGGCGGACCAATTGACCGAGGCGCGCCATGTTACGGAGAGGATAATGAGTACATTTTAAATACTTTATTAGGCATTTCAAAGTCTGACATTAAGAAGCTTATTGATGACAACATCATTTAATGATTCATTTCAATCGCTAAATAAGCCTTAATCAAACTTAAGATTACTATATTGCTTTAAAACTTTATCCCATTTTGTAATATCAGCCTTGATTAAATCTGAGAATTGCTCAGGGGTGCTCATAGAAGATATGATCACCCCTATTTTCCCATGGTTTTCCTTTACATCTTTCAATTGAATTATGGTTGAAATCTCATGATTTAGTTTCACAACAACAGCGCTAAGTGTACCAATGGGGGACAAGATAACATACCAAGTTCCTTCTTTAATTGATATCACACCGGCCTCAGCAAATGTGGGTAAATTGTTTGCCAAATGAGAAGGTGATACGCTAGCAATAGCCAAGGCTTTCAATCTATATTTTCCTAAATAAGGCGAAATTGCAATAATGTTTGGAAACATAAACTAAACCTCACCACTCATTAAAGCCATAACTTCTGGACTGCAACCCTTATATGGAATATGGTTAAAACGCAAACCATGTTGAGAGGAAAAAACAACGTTGCAAGATGATACCCAACCCCTGCACCAGCCGTAGAATAATCTAATTTATCAGGTCTGATTTAGCAAGTTCAATAAACTCTTTAGTGTTTGAAACCGGTAGCGTTGGGTGTACAGCAAGGATCTCTGGAACAGCTCCAACATAAGCGATTGGAGTAAAATCCTTCAATGAATTAAACGGCAATATTTGCAGAGTTGTCGCAGCAATTAAAAATATTGCAGTAATAAACAATAAGATGCAACCATCAGGACTTGACTTAGTGACTAAATCACTACCGATAGTAGCACTCGCACCTGGACTATAAACAATAACAAAGGGCTGCAGCATTCTTTCCGATAGTTTCTGGCAAACGATACGCAACACAAGATCTGGTCCCCCAGGTGAGAACCTCGTAACAACACGCACTAATATATTAGGATAACCACGATTCAAATCAAGTGCATTTTCAGCAAAGCACAAATAATTAGCATAAATCACTAAAGTCAATATTAAATAAACTTTATGATTCAAATAGCGCTGATTCGAAAAAAAATAACAGTATTTTTAAACAAATTTTTTCCTTGCTAAAAATATATAATATTAAAAAATTTTTAACTTGTATTAAAAAGAAAAAATTTAGAATAATTTGAAAAACTTAATACAACTAAGATTTATGAATACGAATCCTCATAAATGCTGATAACAATACACTCGTCATGGTAATTACAATAAATGAGTAAACAATATCACTTAAAAAATGCCCCCCCTGCGCGATTCGAATTAAACCCAATACAGTCCCACTACAAATACCAAAATACCACAATTTCCTACGATAAATCGACGACCCGAAAAGACCTAATGAAAGGAGCGCAAAACCAGTGGCAGCATGACCACTAACAAAAGAGCAATTACTATGGCATTGATCACTAAATTTTAGTGGGGGCGTAAACTTCAAGCTACCACCAAACTCAACAATTTGATAAGGCCTAGCTCTACCCGAATATTCTTTAATAACACCGTTAATTACAATCAGTAAACCAAAAAACAAGACTAAAGAAAAACAAGTGATATTCAGTCGCATAATTTTTCGAACTCTAATTAATTTAAAACGATCTAGGACTAGAGCTGCGACTGACACGACAAACATAGCAATGCCTAACCAAGGTATTAATTGATGAATCTTAGCTATCAAAATATTATGTGAAGCTAAAAATCCATCAGGTAATGAGAAAAAAATTCTTGATACTAAAATATCAAGCCTTGGGTATAAATAAAAAATTATACTCGTAATGATCGTAAAAAATATTAGCCTGAAAAATAAAATCTTATTTTTTGAGGCTGGAAAATTAATCATACTATAAAGAATAGGTTAAAATTTAAATCGATCTACTTGGATTCGGGTGGCAATTGAATCAATGCAAACCCATTAATTAAAAAATTACCATTATTCGATAGATAATTAAACTCGTGCATACGATGCTCAGGTAAAAAAATCCAATCCCCAGCTAAGGGCTTATCATGATTCGTTATTTCTTTCCTATAAAATGAAAAGCTAGGTTGATTTAAACCATATTGAACAATCTTGCCATGGATACCCAATGAAATATTTGCAAGATCTCGCACGGGGCCTTGAAGAGTGCTAGCCCACCACGGAACCACAAAGCTTACAAAAACAAGTGATATTAAATATGCGGGAATCATTAGTCTCGTTATTTTAGAAAAACCACCCCTAAACATTAAACATAAAATAACTGTCAAAGTGAACAGTAAGGAATAAGTCACATTAACAGGTGCTGCAGCAGATTCAACTAATCGCTTGTACAATATATGGCGAATAAGATGGGATTGATAAATAACAATCCATGGTAGCGCTATAAAAAAAACACAAACAAAAATTTGTGTTGACAAAATCCATTTGTACCACTTCTCTGATAACGTGGGCAATATAATCATCATTAACAAAATCATTGGAATAGTTCCGTACAACATATAATGCGGCAACTTAGTGCCCGAGAAACTAAAAAAAACAAAAACAAAAATAGACCATACCAAGCAATATGAATGAAATGGATTTTTCCACAACAATTTAATTCGAAGCAATACCGCTAAAATCAATACTGACCAAGGTAAGCATAAAATTGGCCATACAGTTAAATAATAAAATGGATTGCCGCCATGACTCTCCATAGCTCCTGAGAATCGACTTATATTATGTTTTATAAAAAAACCCTGAATAAAAGCATCTCCATGTCTATTCCATGCATACAAATACCATGGTGATGCAACTGCAATGACTATAAACCAACCAATAGGGTCGAATGCTGCCCTGCAAAAAGTTTTGCCTTTATCTTGAAAAACAGACCATATAAATAAAGTTACAATGGGTATTAAGATTGCAACTGGTCCTTTTGCGAGCAAACCCAGACCCATCCATAAATATGAAAAAAGCAATAATTTTCTTTCCTTTGTTTCAACGTAGTGCCACAAAGTAAGAAGAATAAAAGCTAAAAGCATATTCAACAAACCGTCTGCAGTAGCTGCCCTGCCAATCGTTAAGAAACCAAGTGAAGTTGAAATTGCAAATGAAACTGACCAACCAATCTTTAAGTCGGTTCGCTGGCCAATAAAATGACCTACATAAATAGCAGTAATAAAAGTACAAATTGCGCTTGGCAAACGCACAGACCATTCATTAATACCGAAAATATAAAGGAATACTGTCTGCAACCAATAAACCAAAATTGGTTTATCGAAACGATCAACCCCCTGCAAAGTAGTATGAAGCCAATCCTTCGACAACATCATCTCTCTACTCGCTTCTGCGAAAGCACCCTCATCTACATCGAATAATGGTGTTCCTCCCAGTTGCCATACATACAAAAGAAACAGGGCTAAGTAGAGTCCATAATCTTGCGCTCTCTGAGATTTATTGAAAATTGATAATTGGCTAAATAGCATGCCATTGCCCATCAGGCGCGCGCTGATGACTTACAGACATGTGGTAAGGCTTTGCATGCCCTCCATCAAAGTAAATACGCATCATTAATTCAGCTAAAATACCAGTTGTTAAAAATTGTAAGCTCGCCAAAACACTAAAAAATCCTAGCCATAAAAGAGGCCGACCACCAACTTGCTCTCCATTAAATTTTAATAACATTAAATATCCTAATATAGAAATACCAATACTTCCAATTGCTAAGCCGATACCGCCAAAAAAGTGACCTGGCCTAGAGCCAAATTTCAAAAAGAAATAAACTGCAAGTAAATCAATAATAACTCGAAATGTTCTAGACAAACCATATTTAGACTCACCAAGTTGACGATGATGATGCTGAACCGGCATCTCTGCCATTCTGGAGGGCGATGTCACTGTAGCTAACCAAGCAGGTATAAAGCGATGCATTTCCCCATAGAGCCTGACTTTACGCAAAACCGACGATCTAAATACCTTCAAACTACAGCCTAAATCATGGAATGCTAACCCCGAAACTTTTCTAATTACGCGATTCGCTATCAAAGATGGTAAGCGTCTTAAGAAAAATTTATCTTGCCTATTCTCTCTCCAGCCGGCAACCAAATCTAAATCTTCATCAATAAGTTTTTTAACAAGACTTTTAATATCTTTTGGATCATTCTGCAAATCACCATCCATAGTAACGATAATATCGCCCCTAGCAGCATCGATACCTGCCTGCATTGCTGCCGTTTGCTGAAAGTTACGACTTAATGAAATTATTAATACATGGTCACCAATTAATTTTGCATAATTCACAAGTGCTCTCGCTGTTCCATCTGTACTTCCATCATCTACAACAATCAACTCCCATGGATACTCATAATCAGACAAAGCAGACTGCACAGCATCTAACAATGGCTTCACATTATCGATTTCATTGTACATAGGAACAACAATAGAAATTTGATGGCTGTTATTACAATTTAGTTTTTCTGAAGTTAGAGAATTCATATTTAATATTTATTTGATATCAATTTTAATCGCAAGTCGATACTAGACCATTTAAGAATGGCAGCAATCCACGCGCTGGTTATTGTTATTAACAAAATTAGCATATGCACACATAGCGCAGTTGCTAAAAAATTAGAACCCATTACCAAACCGTGATACTGAGCACCTAGTAACAAACTTGCCTCATAGGTACCGAACCCAGCTATTGGTTGCACTGGAATTACGGCAGACCACTCACCAATAACAGCAGCATCAATGGATTGTAAATGATTAATATCATTTAGATAAAGCAATGGCAAGCTAATTGCAAAAATTTTGACTGGCCAGTTCAGAGCAGCATAAATCCAACTCTTTATTGAATATTTTGGACAATCAAATTCTTCAATAATACTAAGCAATAAATTTATTGATCCCACTAGTCGAATCAAAGCAGGCATAAGTAGCACTAACATACCAATAAATATAAATAAATATAATAACTTTTCAAGAAAGTTACCGGGAGCAAATAAGACAGCTGTATAGATCGCTAGAACGAATAGATCTTGCAGACGCAAAGCGATTAGGCTTTTTGTTGCAACGTTGACACTCACCCCGCCCTGCTGGTTTAATATCCAAACATAAATAGCCTCACCAGTTCTGAATGGCGAAAGTATTACCCACGATGCATGACGTACTGTGATTGCCCAAGCTACATGCCAAGGCATATTCAACCGTCCATTCCATTCAGAACGAATTCTTCCAGCCCTTATTATATGACTAGCTATAAATGCAATTATAGAGAAAAGCCATATCGAAACTGGCAGCTTGAAGACGGTATCTATTAAAATAGAAAAATTTACTTCTTTAGTAAAGTGTACTAACCCATAAAACGCTAGGACTGTAAAAATATATGGTAATGCAATTTTAAGAATTTTTTTTGTTTTTATTGGCATTTATGTAGAGTAATTAATGTATTAATAAACAGTCTAATGCGATCAAACCGCAACAGAACACTGAGAATCGCAAAGCAAAAGAATATCCACTGAAAATAAAACATATCTGGATATCCAGTTTTTTCTAAAATAGCATAGGCTCCTACTACTAGCTCTAAGGATACCACCCAATACAGAGACTGACGTCCATATCTAGCAATATAACAATTAGCTAGCTTCAAGCTTATCAATGCAACTAATATACCCAAACTTGCACCTATACATACATCTGCTGGCCAATGCGCAGCAACTACAACTCGAGACCAAGCCGCTATGCAGCCCAAAAATATCAGTAATAATGAATATAATAAAGATTTCACGCGATTACTTCTTAACATAAAGACTAACATGGTGACCGTTGCCATTATTGAGACGGCATGACCAGAAGGGGTTGAATTAAAACCATACAAATACTGCCCAATAACATGCAATTGTTGCTCATTTAATACACTGAGGGGGCGAGGTGCGGCAATAATTTTCTTCAAAAAAGTTACTATTAATCCACCAATAATTAATGAGTATATTGCTGCTAACGAATAAACTCTATATTTTCTATCAAGGATGCTCACCAGCAAGAATCCAACCCAAGCTGATCCAGAAACAGTTAAAGCCATCCAAAATTTCTCTGGCAACATTTGATTAGAATGCACGAATAGCATGAGTCGTTCATTCCAAAAGGTAAACTTAAGAAAAAGACCTAAGCACATTAATACAGAGAAAAATAGTATTAGGAATTTATATAAACGGCTATTTTTATCTGAAAACATAAGTAAATCTAAAGTTTAATTGGGGCTTAAATATAAAACTAGAAATTAAATCTTTCTAATTAAAATATGTTTATTTTCTAAAACAGCAACTTTAACAATATTGAGCAAATCAGAAGTAGCAGGAGTATCAAGCTGACTCATCAATTCCTCTCTCATTCTAGGTTCCCAAAATTTGCTGATATGAATAGCCAAATCTTTTTTCGCTTGATCTTTATCAGGCATACTTTCAAAAAAAATACCAATGCGATTAGCCATACTCACTAGATTACTTATATCCATATGAACCTTTAAATTACATTTAGAAACCAAACCGCTCCGGAAAAGTGTAAACGGTTAAATTATTGTGACGGACAAATCCAGCCAAGGCCATATTATTATTTTTTGCCAAATTAACTGCTAACGCAGTAGCAGCCGAGTTGGCCGTTAACATGCCTACGCCAATCATTATCGATTTTTGAATCATTTCAAAACTAGCTCTACTCGTTAAAAAAATAAAGCCATCATGGACATTAATATGCTCTTGAATTAGATGACCAATCAATTTATCTAAGGCGTTATGTCTACCTACATCCTCCCTAACAACTTGAATATCGCCACGTAGAGAGCACCAAGCGGCTGCATGTGTCGAGCGAGTCATTGTATTGAGTTTCTGCCACTTTCGTAATTGGCGGTTAGCCTTAGCAATTGCTTTATGACTCACGCATACCATGCCTACTGGGCTAAGATCCTTATCTACTTGCTTAAAATTTTCTACACCACATAACCCGCAACCTGTTTTTCCAACCAAACTACGGCGCAATTTTTTTAATCTTTTCTCACAAGCTGAAGTAACTTCTAAATGTAGCTCAATTCCTCCAGACACGACTAGCGATTCAACATTAATAATATCATTAGGATTGGAAATCAAACCCTCAGTATATGAAAATCCAATAGCAAAATCTTGTAAATCACTAGGGCTAGTCATCATAACCGCATGCGAAATACCATTGAATACAAAAGCAACAGGTACCTCATTAGCCAAATATTTTTTCTCTTTGATTAGATTTTTATTCTGCCAATTATCAACCAATTTTGACTGTAAAACACTTTGCATATCTCTTGGGTCAATCATTAAATAAACACAATCTAAACACAATCACTTTACACTTACCCCATCATATTCAAGTTTGTGTGATGCATGAGCCAGTAAATCCAGTTGATTTTTATTAAACACTGCATAACGTTTTTGCCAATCTGAAGGTTGAGACACTGCAACAACTTGAACGGCTGTTACCTTATATTCCGGACAATTTGTAGCCCAATCAGAACTGTCAGTAGTAATTACATTTGCCCCTGACTCTGGAAAGTGAAACGTTGTATATACAACACCCGGTTGCATACGCTCACTTATTGATGCACGTAACACAGTCCGACCTGCCCTGCTTTCTATACCTACCCAATCGCCCTCGATAATACCTCTGTCAAGGGCATCATGCGCATGAATTTCTAATCTATCTTCGTTATGCCACAAATTATTTGGGGTGCGACGAGTTTGAGCGCCAACATTATATTGAGATAATACTCGACCAGTTGTTAACAACAGTGGAAACTTTTGAGTAATCTTTTCATCACTAGGGACATATTGCGTCACAAAGAATCTCCCTTTACCTCGGACAAATTTATTCTGGTGCATAATCGCAGTGCCTGCATCTTCTGTACTCTCATTACATGGCCATTGTAGACTGCCGTGCTTTTCAATCTTTTGATAACTCACGCCCTGAAATGTCGGCGTTAATGCGGCGATTTCTTGCATAATTTGCTCCGGATGATCGTAATCCATCTCATATCCGAGAGCCTTAGCAAACATAATTGTAACTTGCCAATCTGCATAAGTAGCCATAGGTGGAATCGCTTGCCTGACTCGGGAAATTCTTCTCTCCGCATTAGTAAACGTACCATCTTTCTCTAAAAAAGAACTGCCTGGTAAAAATACATGAGCGTACTTTGCTGTCTCATTTAAAAAAATATCCTGAACAACAACACACTCCATAGACGTCATAGCAGCAATAACATGCTGAGTATTAGGATCTGACTGCACGATATCCTCACCCTGGCAATATAAGCCCTTAAATGAACCGTCTAGAGCAGCCTCAAACATATTGGGTATTCTCAAACCAGGCTCTGGACTAATAGATACGCCCCAAGCAGCCTCAAACAGTTCACGAGTTGTTGTGTCAGATATATGCCGATACCCAGGTAGCTCATGTGGAAAACTTCCCATATCACAACTACCCTGAACGTTGTTTTGACCTCTAAGCGGATTCACCCCAACGCCTTCACGACCGATCATCCCACAGGCCATTGCTAAGTTTGCAATACCTAGCACCATAGTAGAACCCTGCGAATGCTCTGTGACGCCTAGGCCGTAATAAATAGCTGAATTCGGACCTTTAGCAAAAATCCTAGCTGCCGCACGTAAATCTTGAGCAGGGACGCCTGTAACAACTTCAAAAGTCTCTGGCGAGTTCTCAGGCTTTGCGACAAACTCCTTCCATTCAAGAAAGCTTTGATCGTCACAACGATCTGCAATATATTGGTCGGCCAATAGTTTTTCTGTGACAACGACATGCGCTAGTGCAGTAATAACAGCAACATTAGTTCCTGGCTTAAGTGCTAAATGATAATTAGCTTTAACATGAGGCGACTTTACTAAGTCAATCCTCCTAGGATCTACAACAATCAGTTTTGCACCTTCTCTCAAGCGCTTCTTCATCCGCGAAGAAAATACAGGGTGGGCATCTGTAGGATTAGCACCTATCACCATAATCACATCAGCATGCTCTACAGATTTAAAAGTCTGCGTTCCTGCAGAGGTGCCTAATGTTTGACCTAGTCCATAACCTGTTGGGGAATGACATACTCGCGCACAAGTATCTACATTGTTGGTTCCGAATGCAGCTCGAACTAATTTCTGAACTAAATATGTTTCTTCATTTGTACAACGAGATGAGGTAATACCGCCAACCGAATCTTTTCCATATTGCGATTGAATTTTTTTAAATTTGTCCGCTGCAAAGTCAATCGCTTCA